>CAIZLD010000029.1 GCA_903933715.1 uncultured Spartobacteria bacterium | reverse complement strand
GTCTGTGAATCTCCGATTCAAAAACCGCGAGTTTACAGATCAAGCCTTCTGGATCATTTTCGATTTTTTACGCAATCCACGATTGTCGAAACAGAGTTTCGCAGACACTTGCGTTCCCAATCGGAGATTGGGAACGAGGCTTTATCCATCGCTTAACGTGTGACAGCCCACTAGGAGACTTTTTCCGATTTCATCGGATAAAGGTGCGATCACTTTCCTTTTAAGTCTCAGGGGAAATGCGTGACATTGCGGCGGGCTGAATTAGACTGACTTCTCCAAAATTATGCGCTCCGATACCATCAAAAGAGGCCCAGAACGTGCCCCGCACCGCAGTTTGCTTCGTGCGACCGGCTGCATTGAATCCGACGACGATTTTAATAAACCGTTCATCGCCATAGCGAACAGCTATATCGACTGCATCCCCGGCCACGCGCATTTGAACGAGGTCGGTGCGCTTGTCAAACGGCTGGTGCGCGAGGCGGGTGGCGTTCCTTTCATTTTCAATACCATCGGCGTTGACGACGGGATCGCGATGGGTCACGGCGGCATGAAATTCTCGCTCCCGTCGCGCGAACTGATTGCCGACAGCGTCGAAACGATGCTCATGGCGCACTGTTTTGACGGGATGATCTGTATTCCCAATTGCGATAAGATCGTCCCGGGAATGCTGATGGCGGCGATGCGCGTGAACATCCCGACCGTTTTCGTTAGCGGCGGCCCGATGGCCACGGGCGTGGCGGCTCAAGCGTCGGGAGAGCTCCCTGCGCACCTTTTGCCCGCAACGGAAACCTCGGACCTGATCTCCGTTTTCAAGGGGGTTGGCGAGCTCCAAAGCGGCAAAATTTCCGAAAGCGATCTCTTGAAACTCGAACAGACCGCCTGCCCGACGTGCGGCTCCTGCTCCGGGATGTTCACGGCGAACTCAATGAACTGTCTTTGCGAGGCGCTTGGAATGGCCCTGCCCGGCAACGGCACCATTCTTGCCGTATCCAAGGAGCGCGAAGCTCTTTATGAGCGGGCAGCCCGGACCATTTTGAAGCTCGTCGAGCGCGGCATCAAACCGCGCGACATTGCGACCGTCGAAGCTTTCGACAACGCCTTCATGCTGGACGTGGCGATGGGCGGCTCCACCAACACCGTGCTGCACACGCTGGCGATCGCACGCGAGGCGGGCGTTCCCTATGATATCGCCCGTATCGACGGCATTTCCCGGCGCATACCGTGCCTGTGCAAAGTTTCCCCTTCCTCCAAATACCACATGCAGGACGTCCACCGGGCGGGGGGCATCCACACGATTTTGGGCGAATTGAAGCGCATGGGCGTTTTGAACAGTTCGTGCCTGACCGTCACCGGACAGACTCTGGGCGAAAACATCGACGCGTGGGATATCCGCTCAGCCATTTGCACCGATTGGGCCAAAGCTGTCCGGGTTTCCGGTGCGGCATCCATCGTCGTCGATCCCGCCGACCCGCAAGGATATGTCGGGCGCACCCTGGGCGGCAATCTTGCGCCGAAACCGATGCTGCTTTTCCCCGCGGATCCGAAGGCGATCACCCTCTGGCGCAAAGCTGCCGCATGGAACTCAGGGGACTGGGACGCGATCGAAGCCGTGTTCGCACCCGATGCAAAGATGGAGATCGAAGGGCAAGGCTTGCTGGAAGGTCGTGAAGCGATTCTCGGTTATTTGAAAGATATTCGTTCCAATTCCGAAGGGGTGCTTCGGCAGGAACTGGGAACTCTGGATCACGCCCCCGCGCTGGTCGTCTGGAAATACGTGAAGGGGCAGCCCAAGAAAGTGGTCGCCGTGTGCCAAATCCTCACTCTTGAAAACTGGCAAATGGTCCGCGGACGCATCCTGCTCGACCCGGCCACCGTGGCCGCGGCTCAACCCGGCGGCCTCATGCCGCACGATTCCTCTTTCCTTTTTGACCCGCGAGAGTGCATCCGCACGAAGGAAACCGCGTACACGCCCGATGGTGGATTGGCGATTCTTTACGGGCAGCTTGCCCCAGCGGGCAGCGTGGTGAAAACCGCGGGGATCAGCGACGGCTTCAAGGCTTATTGCGGACCGGATTTCGTCTTTGAAGGGCCATGCGTGATCTTTGAGAGCCAGGACGACGCTTGCGAAGGAATCCTCGCGGGCAAAGTGCGCGGCGGCGACGTGGTGATCATCCGCAACGAAGGGCCGCGCGGCGGCCCCGGCATGCAGGAAATGCTTTCGCCCACCAGCTACATTGTCGGCATGGGGCTGGGGGATAAAGTGGTGCTCATCACCGACGGACGCTTTAGCGGCGGCACGGCGGGGGCATGCATCGGCCATGTCTCGCCCGAAGCGGCGGAAGGCGGCCCGATCGGATTGCTGCGCGAGGGGGACCGCCTGCGCATCGATTTCCCAAATCGCTGCATGGATATTCTGGTTTCGGAATGCGAACTCGCGGAGCGCAAGAAAACCTGGCAGCCCGTCGAGCGCAAGCTGACCGGCTGGCTCTGCCGTTACCAAAAGCTCGTGACCAACGCGAGCCAGGGAGCCGTGCTTTCCTAACCGCGAAACGCGAACCCCGCCCATGCCCGATTTGTTCGAGAGCGACGATGCCAACGCGGGCGTCAAGCCGGTTGCGGAGTCCGCGCCGCTGGCCGCCCGGATGCGGCCGGCGACCCTGGACGAAGTGGTGGGCCAGACGCATATTCTCGGGCCGGGCAAACTGTTGCGGCGAGCCATAGAAGCCGACCGGATCGCGTCCGTTCTGTTCTACGGCCCGCCCGGAGTCGGCAAGACGAGTTTGGCCCAGGTGATCGCCCTTTCCACACGCTCGAAGTTTGAACGGTTGAGCGGTGTGGAAAGCACGGTGGCGGATATCCGGCGCGTGGTGGCCGCCGCTGCCAACCGCAAAGAGACTTCCGGCCAGCGGACGATCCTTTTTGTCGATGAAATCCACCGCTTCAACAAAGCCCAGCAAGATGTGCTGCTGCCCGATGTGGAAAGCGGCGTCATCCGGCTCATTGGCGCGACGACGCACAATCCGTTTTTTTACGTCAACAGCCCGCTCGTCTCCCGTTCGCAGATTTTCCAACTGGAACCAATCCCGCCCGAAGCTCTTTGCGTTTTGATGCGCCGGGCGTTGGCGGACCCGGTGCGCGGATTGGGAAAATACAAGGTGATCGCAGAGGATGCGGCGCTGATGCACCTGGCCGTAACGGCCGACGGGGATGCCCGCAAATGCCTCAACGCGCTGGAAGTCGGCGTGCTGACCACGCCCCCGGAAGCAGACGGAGCGACCCACCTCACCATGGCCGTAGCCGAGGAAAGCATCCAGCGCAAGGCGGTCGTTTATGACGCGGAAGGAGACCAGCATTACGATACAATCAGCGCGTTCATCAAGAGCATGCGGGGGAGCGATCCGGATGCCGCCGTCTATTGGCTGGCCAAGATGTTATATGCGGGCGAGGACATCCGGTTTATCGCACGCCGGATCGTCATCTGTGCCAGCGAAGATGTCGGCATGGCCGATCCCCAGGCGCTCATCCTGGCTGTTGCCGCCCAGCAAGCCGTGGAATTTATCGGCATGCCCGAGGCGCGCATTCCGCTGGCGCACGCGGCGATCTACGTGGCGACTGCCCCCAAGAGCAACAAAGCCTACTTGGCGGTCGATGCCGCGCTGGCCGATGTGAAGGAAGGGGTCACGCTGCCCGTGCCGCTGCACCTGCGCGACACTCATTACAAAGGGTCCAAAAAACTCGGCCACGGCGAAGGATACCAATACGCCCACGATTACGAAGGCGGCTACGTTCCGCAAGCTTACCTCCCGGAGGGGAAGGTCTATTATCAGCCGACCGAAAACGGCCACGAAAGGCGCGTAAAAGAGCGGCTCGACTATTGGCGCAGTCTTTTCGAGCAGCAAAAAACAAAAAAGGAATAGCTTCCGTTTTTGAAAAAAGTTTTCGCTTGCGGAAAAAATTGCTTCATGGGCCATAAGGATGCGTTAAACTCGGGGCCATGCTCCTCAACCGTGCTCGTGGCCTTCAGGCTCTTCACTGCATTTTTCAGGCAGTCGCGGCCGCGTTTGTTTTTTGGGGGTGGGCCTACGCATTCTTCCATTTCGTCGCCGCCACCAATCCGGCCCTGGGAAGCCTCTATTTTGAATATGGTCTGTTGGTCGGGTGCGGCGTGGTGATCGATCATCTGCGCAAGGCCAAGTATCGGACCGATTTTCTGAACATCAAATTCGCCGAAAATTGCCGCGTCAGTTTTCGGCAATGCTTGACGGTGCTGGGAGTGTTGTTGATGTTTCTGGTCGCCTACCAGGATCAGCATATTTCCCGCGCGCTGCTCTTCGGGTTCGTGCCGATTCTGTTTCTGCTGATGTTCCTTACCAATCGGCTTTTCCCACTAAATCTGGCGCGCCTTGTTTTTTCGGGGAGCTATGTGCAGAACACGATCCTGCTGGGATCGCACCGCGGCGTGGAGCGTCTTTTCAAATGGCTCGCTCCGAAAGCCTATTACGGAGTCAATCTGGTGGGGGCCGTAACGGATGGGCTTTTGGCAGGGGCGACGAGCTCTCTCCCATTGCTGGGCTCGATTGCGCAATTGGATGATCATATTCGAAGCGTGAACGCGACACAGGTGATCGCCGTGGACGTGCCTCATTCGCCTGTGGTTTTCAACCATCTGGCCAACACCTGCCAGCGGCTGGGGGTTCGTCTGCTGATTGCGAATGATTTTGCGCTGATGGTCGGGCGCCGCATTTCGATGGTCGAAGAGGACGGCCTCCATTTTATCAGCTTCCTTCGCGAGCCGCTTGAATCCCCATTCAGCCGCGCGTTAAAGCGACTGCTGGATATTACAGTCGCTCTGCCGGTGGTCGTGATTATCCTTCCGGTATTGAGCCTGATTGTATGGATTTTCCAGCGTTTCCAATCTCGCGGCCCGCTCTTTTTCCGCCAATTGCGCACGGGAATGCAGGGGCAGGATTTTTCCCTCTACAAGTACCGCACCATGCGGCCCGATAACCCGGATGAAGCGCAACAAGCCCGGGAACATGACGAGCGAATTTTCCCGGCGGGACGTTGGCTGCGGAAATTGAGCCTCGACGAAATGCCGCAGTTTATGAATGTGCTCAAGGGGGAGATGAGCGTCGTCGGCCCCCGTCCCCACATGCGTCAGCACGATGATCTGTTCCGCCAGAAGATGATCTCCTACGGAGTGCGCACCTTCATCAAGCCCGGCATTACCGGACTGGCGCAGGTTCGCGATCTGCGAGGGGAAATCCATACCGACCAGGATGTGATCGAGCGCGTCCGCAGCGATATCGACTACATGGAAAACTGGTCGCTCCTGCTGGACATCGAAATCATTTTCCGCACGATGGGGAAGGTGCTCTTTCCCTCCAAAAACGCCCACTAGTGGGTTGTCACGCGGGAAATCGATGGTAGAGGATTTGCTCTCTTGCTCTCGTTCCCAATCTCCGATTGGGAACGCCGCTGTCTGTGAATCTCCGATTCGAAAACCGCGAGTTTACAGATCAAGCCTTCTGGATCATCTTCGATTTTTTACGCAATCCACGTTGTCGAAACAGAGTTTCGCGGACACTTGCGTTCCCAATCGGAGATTGGGAACGAGGCTGGGCTTGTGTCTTTACCTATCGCTTAACATGTGACAGCCCACTAGGCTGAATCGACATTCAAAAGCCGCCGCAACCCGGAGGGTTGCCAGCGAATAGCCGGTGGTTGTGCGTTAGCGACACCACCGGTTCAATGCAAAACCGCGCCTCACCCCAAAGGGGTGGCAGAAAACGAGACGATCATCTCTGCCACCCCTTTGGGGTGAATTCTTTCAAACACCTCATCCGGTGGTGTCGCTCCGCTCAACCACCGGCTATGGGCTTCAAACCCTTTGGGTTTGGGACTCGATCTGAATGTCGATTCAGCCTAGCCGGGGGGGGATCGCTGCTTTGCGGAATTTCTTCAAAATTCGACTTGGCAGGGGATAGGGGAAAAGGCAGAGTTTGACCCTTCGTTTTTTGCGAGCTTAGCTCAGTGGTAGAGCGGCAGATTTACATTCTGTTGGTCGGGGGTTCAAATCCCTCAGCTCGCACCATTTTCCATCTTGTGCTTTTCAATCACTGCGTAGGCGTTGTGATTGTGGATCGATTCGAAATTTTCGGCTTCCACCCGGTACCAGCGGATATTCGGTTCCCGGTCGGAACAGGCCGCGACATTTCGCACCACGTCCTCCACAAACACGGGATTCTCGTAAGCCCGTTCGGTGACGGCTTTTTCGTCGGGCCGCTTCAAAAGAGAATACAGTTCGCAACTCGCACAGCTTTCGACCAGCTGGATCAAATCCTCAAGCCAGATGGGGCGTTGGAACCGGACTGAGTAAGTGACCTGCCCCCGTTGATTGTGGGCTCCATATTGGCTGATCGCCTTGGAGCAGGGGCACAGGGTGGTGACGGGGACCACGACGGTCGCCACGAAATCCAGCATCTCTCCATCGGCTGTGGCCGAGAATTTTACGTTATAATCCATCATCCCCACGGCGCCGGTCACGGGAGCTTTTTTCTCGAGGAAAAAAGGGAACTCAAATTCCAAATGCGCTTTCTCGGAATGGAGCTTTTTGCGCAACCGGACCAGAATCTCCCGGATGTTGTCGATATGGATCACCGGCCCGTGCTCATTGAGCACCTCGACAAACCGGCTCATGTGGGTTCCCTTATACTGATGCGGCAGATCGACCGTGAGCGTGACCTGTGCCACGGTGCTCTGGGTCGAGCGAGCCTTATCGCGGACCTGGATCGGGTAACGCAAATTTTTGACCCCGACGCGGTCAATGGAAATTTGCCGGTAGTCCGGTTCGCTTTGCGTGTCTTTGAGATGGAGAATGGGCTGAAATTCCATGGAAGCCCAAGGTTAATACCACAAAAACCGACCAAAGGCAAACCCGCGAAAGGGGATGGATCGGGGGAACTCTTAAACCCGATCTTGACACATACGGTGTCGGACCGCGAAGTTGATACACATCATGGTTTGCCGTCTCACCAAAGAATTTTTCTTCGAAGCCGCCCACACGTTGCCCAAAGTAGCGCCCGATCATCCGTGCCACCGGATGCACGGGCACAGCTATCGGGTGGAAATTGCGGTGGAGGGCGAGATCGACCCCGAGATGGGCTGGCTTTACGACCATTCCCAGATCAGCGAAGCGATGAACCCGGTGATTGCCGAGCTGGACCACCATTATCTCAACGAGATTCCCGGGTTGGAAAACCCGACCGTGGAGATGCTTTCCGCCTGGCTTTGGAACCGGTTGAGCCCGGTTTGCCCCGGACTTTGCGAGATCGTCATCCAGGAAACGCCCCGAGCCCGCTGCACTTATAGGGGGAAATAGGAGGGCGTCCTCTTATCGCGCAAGAGTTGTCTGGAAATCTGCCCCGACGGGTGGTTAAGTGTTTTTCGATGGACTCTACGCAAATCGTCAGTGAACTTCTCGACTCCTACCGCACGGTGGGCGGGATCAACCATATCGACGGGGCCAATCTCCCCTCGAAACGGGCGGTCGCGGTCTTGTGCCTGGATTTGCTTCAACTGCTTTTCCCGGGATTTTACGACGAGGTCGTCGTCACTTCAGACATTCTGGAGCAGAATACCCGGGCCCGGGTCGATTCCATCTTTCAACGCTTGCAAGCCGAGGTCTCAAAAAGCTTGCGCCTCGTGCGGCCCGATTGCCCTGAAGGAGAAGCGGAAGCGATCGTTCTGGAGTTGCTGGGCAACTCATCGGGCATCCGGGAACTGCTTTGGACGGATGTGGAAGCCGCCTTTGAGGGCGACCCGGCCTCTGTCAGCTTTGACGAGATCATCCTCGCTTATCCGTGCCTGGAAGCGATCTCGATCCAGCGGTGCGCCCACCTGCTTTATCGGAAAAAAGTGCCGCTCATCCCGCGCATGATGACCGAATGGGCCCACAGCCGCACCGGGATCGATATTCATCCAGGGGCGCAAATCGGCTCCCATTTCTTTATCGACCACGGTACCGGGGTGGTCATTGGCGAGACGTGTGTCATCGGTTCGCACGTGAAGCTCTACCATGGAGTGACGCTCGGGGCGAAAAGTTTTCAGAAGGACGACGAGGGCCGCATCCTTAAAGGCGGCAAGCGCCACCCCAATGTCGAAAATAATGTCACGATTTACCCGAACAGCACGGTGCTCGGAGGCGAAACGGTCATTGGTGAGAACTCAACGATTGGAGGCAACGTCTTTCTGCAACACAGCGTCCCGGCCAACTCCCTGGCGTATTACGAGGAGACGCAACTCAAAATCGTGCCCAAAAAGGTCCGCGGAACCCACCCGATTCCCGGAAAAACAGAGGTTATGGACGGCAACATTGGTATTCCTGAAGGAGGAATAGACAAATGGTGCGACTGGTGCATTTAGTTCGCAGCGTGATGGAGGGGATGGTCCACCCGCTTTTTTGCCGCGAGGCCGCCGATCCCCGCCGGGTCAGTCCCGCCGAAGCCAAAGCCGTAGCCACTCTGTCCCCCTTCCCCAAGGGTGATTTTACCGAGGAAGCGTTGCAAAAACAGGCTCGTCGGCTTTTGGAAGAAGCCGGTTGCCCGGCGCTTGCACGGCAGGTCACCGTTAATTGGAACCGTCGGTTGCGGACCACGGCAGGTCTTGCCCATTTTCGGCTTTGGAAAATCTCGCTCAACCCGCGCCTGGTTGCATTCGGAATGGAGGAGGTCGATCGCACGTTGCGTCACGAACTTGCCCATTTGCTGGCCCGCTATCGCGCGGGGCGTCACCGGGTTCAACCGCATGGGGCGGAGTGGCGGCAGGCATGCGCCGATCTGGGATTGAATGGCGAAAAGCGGTGCCACGATTTACCGCTGCCCCGGCGTCGTCTCCCGCGCAAAATGCTTTACCGGTGCCGCCATTGCCAGGCGGAAGTCCGGCGCGTCCGGCCATTTCGCCGGGCCGTCGCTTGCCTGAAATGCTGCCGCGCATTCAATCGCGGGCGCTATGACGAACGTTACCGGTTCATGCTGGTTTCCAAATCGGTTTAGGCGCAAGGGGCGGGCAGCTTGGGGCATTTTCTACCGGATAGAGGGGCGTTTCTTCCCCCTCCGATTGCCGATTCATTTGCGATTCCTTTCTCACGAAGGAGATTGTCTATGAGCGAGCGCGTGCCAGAGAACTTTTATCTGCAAAAAACCGAGGTGGAACGACGTGTGGAATGATCGCGTATTTTCCAACGGCAGAACCCTATGAAGTTCCTACGGAGAACGGCAGACCGCGCACTGGTGGCGGGATTTTTTCAAACTCCGGAGACCGCGTTGGCGGTTTTACGGGAGCTTCGGGGCAAAGGATTCCGGCGCTCGGTGGGGCTCAGTTGTTCGGATGAGGGCGCAATCACGATTCACGCTCACGGGGTTTCCGCATTTTGGGGCGGGCTGCTTATTGGGATCGTAGGGCTGTTGCTGGGGATTGTTTTTGGAATTTTATCTGCGGGGTGGCTGGCTTTTCTGACTTTCTTGACCGCCGGTTTGAGCGCATTCATTTTGAATCGGCTCGATTACCGGGTGAGTGATGACGTCATTGCCCGGTTCGGCAAATGGGTGCTGCGCAATGAGACCGTGCTCCTCATCGAAACGCCCCCCCGACATAGCGAGCGCGTGCTGGGGCTATTGCGGGAAAACCAGAGCGAGTCTCCGGCAGCTTATGTTTTTTTGCGCGGTCGCGCTTTTGATTCTGAACCGGAATCGCGGCTGCTCCGACATGAACCGCCCCATAGCGAACGCATGGTTCGGGCGGGGATGCAACTGGCCCAATCTCTGCGTACAGAAAAGGGGATCGCCAACAATTGTGCTTACTTGTTGGAAAGGTTGGGCGAGAGCCGGGCGATTTTGCAATGGACCGATCGAAATCTTTCCATCCTGACTGAAGCTCGCCAATCCGCGGGGATTTCCGCGGAATGGCTCCTTGATAACGATTACCTGGTCCGAGCGCAATTCGAGAACATCCGCCGCAATCTCCCGCAACGCTATTGCAACGAATTGCCCGCGATTGCCGCCGGGCCTTATACGGGAGAACCCAGGATTTATCAGGTCGCGGCGGAAATGGTGGCCGGGGCGGATGCGGTCCTGGATGCCGTCACGATCCGCGATTTCCTCGACGGTTTCCAGACCGTGACGCCGCTTAATATTGGCGAATTGTGGGCTCTCCCCGCGATGCTCCGTTTGCGGCTGATTGAGTGCTTGAGGATGCTTGCTCTTCAAGTGGAACGTTCGCAGCGGCAAAGCGAGACGGCGGATTTCTGGGCCAACCGGTTGATCACCGTGTTGCGCAGCGCTCCGGCGGAGTTGGCGCAGATGATGGCCGAACTGGTCCGGGATCAGCCGGAGCCGACGCTCCATTTTGCCAGCGAACTGGTCGCCCATCTGTACAACGAGGAAGCGGCATTACCGATGGTTTCCGACTGGCTGGAGCGCACGCTCGGGGCGCCGCTCCAAGAGCTTATTCAGGAAGAGGAACACCGCAAAGCGATTGAGCAGACGTCCCTTGCCAATGCGATCACCAGTTGCCGGCGTCTTCTTCAAATCGAGTGGCGTGGTTTGGTGGAATCGGTCAGTCGCGCCCACTCGGAGTTGAGCCAGGATCCCGCTGAAATTTATCCCTACATGGACTTTGAAACCCGTAATGAATACCGGGGCGCGGTCGAGGAGCTTGCCAAAGAGAGCGGGAGCGAGGAACTGGAGGTGATCCGGAAAATCATGGAGTTGGCGCTGGGGAAACGGGATGATGTCGGCGGGCATGTGGGATATTATCTGGTCGATGAAGGGCGGCTTGGCCTTGAAAAACAACTCGGCTGTCGCGTTCCGCGATTGGAACGCTTTCGGCGCGGCCTGAGGAATCATGCGCCCCCGGTTTACATAGGGGCCATTTGCCTGGTGACGCTTGGCTTGACTGCAGGCGTGCTCGCGATGGCTGCCGAAGGCGGCGCCAATCCGGGATGGTTGATTTTGCTTGGCTTGTTGCTTGGGTTGCCACTCAGCGAACTGGCGGTGCAAATCGTCAACTATGGGGTCACGCGTTGCCTGCCTCCGCGGACGCTCCCGAAGATGTCTTTTGAAAAAGATGGGATTCCCAAGGAGTGCCGCACGCTCGTGGTGGTGCCGATGCTGTTGACCACGCCCGACGCGATCCGCCATGAAGTCGAGCGCCTGGAGATTCGGTTCCTGGGCAACTCCGACCCGCAAATCCGCTTCGCGTTATTGAGCGATTTTGCAGATGCCCCGCGCCAGCACATGCCGGAGGATGCGGAGTTCCTGGAGATCGCAACGCAAGGAATCGAGGCGCTCAATCGAAAGCACGGCTTCGGCCGCTTTTTTTTGTTTCATCGGCAGCGCGTCTGGAACGAGAGCGAGAAATGCTGGATGGGCTGGGAACGCAAGCGTGGCAAACTGGAGCAGCTCAACCGTTATTTGATGGGGGAGAGCGCCCCCGAAATCGCGGACCTGCTGTTCATTGGAAATCGCGATCTTCTTAACGGCATCCGATATGTCATCACGCTGGATGCCGATACGCAACTCCTGCGGGATAGCGCCCGGCGGCTCATTGAAACGCTTTCGCATCCGCTCAACGAGCCTCGTTTCTCGCCTGATGGCCGGTGCATTCTACGCGGCTACACCATTATCCAACCGCGGGTCAGCACCACGCTGCCGAGCGCGATTGCCACCTGGTTTTCCCGCATTTTCGCCGATCCGTGCGGGCTGGACCCGTATTCGCATGCGGTTTCCGACGTGTACCAGGATTTGACGGGCGAGGGGTGTTATCACGGAAAAGGGATCTACGATTTGCAGGCTTTCCACCGGCTGCTCTCGCGGCGTTTTCCGAAATCCCACCTTTTAAGTCATGATTTGATTGAGGGAGTTCACGGGCGCGTCGGTCTGGCGAGCGATATCGAATTGCTGGATGTTTTTCCGAGCAGTTACATCACGTGGGGCGGGCGTCAACATCGGTGGATTCGCGGCGACTGGCAGATTATGGATTGGCTCAAAAGCCGGGTTCCGACCGAAGATGGCGGACGGGCTCCCAACCCGCTTTCCGCCATGAGCCGGTGGAAAATCTTTGATAACCTGCGCCGCAGCCTGGTTCCGGCAGCGACCGTTGGCATGCTTGTCGCAGGCTGGATGTTTACGCCCACGCCCGGGTTGTGGAGCCTCGTGGCCGCTGTGGTTCTGTTTTGGCCTGCATTGACCCAACTGGCGGTGCTTCTGACCCGGAGCGCATTGCCGGGTTATGATGCTTTCAGCAGCGTGTTGCGTTCTCTTGTCTGGACGGCATTTCTGCCCGACCAGGCTTTGCTGGCTTTGGATGCCATGCTGCGGGTGATCTATCGTCGCCGGGTGTCCGGGCGGTTGCTGTTGGAATGGGAGACCGCCCACGACGCCCAGCGCCGCCGCAATGGCCGCCAGCGCAAATTCCTTTTGGGAATGATGTGGATTCCTGTATTCAGCTTGTTTCTGCTGGGAATGGCGCTGGTTTATTTGCCGGCGGGAGCCGTTGGAGCGATCGCTCCTTTTGCCGTGCTTTGGGTGTTCTCTCCACTATTTGTCCCGCTGATTGACCTCCCCGTGCCGAGCGTACACGAGCGGCTTCTTACGCCGGAAGACCGCCGTTTCCTGCGCCATACGGCGCGGCTGACGTGGCGCTACTTTGATGATTTCGTGGGGCCGCAGACGCATTGGCTTCCGCCGGACAACTACCAGGAGACCCATAAAAAAGAGGTCTTTATGCGAACCTCGCCAACGAATATCGGCCTGTGGTTGTTGGCCGGGTTGACAGCCCGCGATTTCGGTTATCTTTGTGTTGACGAGTTGCTGCGCCGCCATTTGGCCACCTTGGAGACGCTTGAAAAACTGGAGCGTTTCGAAGGGCACTTGCTCAACTGGTACGATATCAGCGACCTCTCTTCGCTAAGACCCCGCTATGTCTCGACGGTGGATAGCGGCAATTTGCTGGCCTGCCTGTGGACGCTGGAATCAGGCTATCGTGAGTTGCTCTCGGAGCCGATCCTTGGGCCTTCCGCTTTGCGGGGAATCGCCGATGCGGTCGCGATCGTGCGTCAACAATCGGAGTCCGGTCCGGCGGCGGTCAGATCGGCGTTGAGCGCGCTGGAGACACTGGTTTCCGTGGAGCCGATGGATACCGAGGACATCATTTACCGGATTCGCTCGGCGGCTTCTCCGGCCAAGGAATTGGCGGAGGCGGTGGACTCCGATGACCCACGCCATTATTGGGCGCAGAAAATCCAGAAAGAGGTTCGCCTTTGGAACAAGGTCATCGATGATTATTTGCTGCCGCTGGAAATGCTGGCGAAGCCACCGGCCCAGGTTTTGTCGATTCATGGGGACGCCCATGCCTGGAGGCGCAAGGCTTTGGGAGCGCCGTTCTCGCTGGCCAGTCTCACGGCGGGCGATATCCCGCGCCTGTCGCTCCTGCTTTCGTATCAGGCTCGTGTGACGGAGTTGAACCTGCCCGCGCCGGTCGGTGCGTGGCTCGACGAGTTGGCGCAGTCGTTCGCACGCGCCCGGCAACATGCCGCGGAGCAGATGGCGCTGGCGCAACAGATTTTAGACCGCCTGCGCTCGCTTGCCGACGGGATGGACATGCGCTTTTTGTATGATGCTCAGCGCCGCCTATTTGCCATTGGGTATCGTGTGGGCGAGCGTTGTTTGGACAACTCGTTTTACGATTTGCTCGCCAGCGAATCGCGCCTGGCCAGTCTCGTCTCGATTGCGCGGGGAGATGTGCCGGTCGAACACTGGTGGGCGCTCGGGCGCCCCTTCGGAGCAGCAAACGGGCGGCGGCCGCTGCTCTCGTGGACCGGGACGATGTTTGAATATTTGATGCCGATATTGCTGACGCGGATTTGCGATAACTCATTACTGGGCGGCGCGTGCCGCGATGCGGTGATATGCCAGGCGGCTTATGGCAAAAAGCGCGGGGTGCCGTGGGGGATTTCCGAATCGGCGTTCAGTGCGCTTGATCGCCACCACATTTACCAATACCGGGCTTTCGGAGTTCCGGCCTTGGGATTAAAGCGGGGTCTGGATCGCGATCTCGTCATTGCGCCGTATGCTTCGGCGCTCGCTTTACTGGTCGCTCCGGCGGAGGCGATGGGCAATCTTCGCCGCCTGAGCGCATTGGAAAGCGGGGGTCTCATGGGCCATTACGGGTTTTATGAGGCGATCGATTATTCCCGCCAACGCACGCCCCGCAGCGAACCGGGCATCGTTGTCCATTGCTTCATGGTGCACCACCAGGGAATGTCGTTCCTGGCTTTTGGAAACGTGTTGCACGACGGCTCGATGCAACGGCGTTTTCACGCCGATCCCCGTATTCGCGCCACCGAAGCGCTGCTTCACGAGCACGTTCCGCAAAGCGTCTCCCCTAGCGTGGGTGAAGTGCGTGAGGAACGGCCTCGCCCTCATGCCGTTCCGATCACCGGAATCGCGGCTGAACACTCCCACAAACCGGATACTTTGACGCCCAAGGTTCAACTGCTATCCAATGGAAATTATTCGGTGATGGTCACCCATGCGGGCGGGGGTTGCTCCCGCTGGCGCGGGCTCGATCTGACCCGCTGGCGCGCCGATACGACCAGGGATCTTGCCGGGGCGGCTTGCTATTTCAAGGATCTCGGAACCGGATTTGTCTGGAGCGCCACCCATCAGCCGATTCACTCCGAGGAGCAGCATTATGCCTGGACTTTCACGCCCGAAAAAGCCGAATTCCGGCGGCGGAGCGGTCCGTGCGATACGTTCCTGGACATTGCGGTTTCCGCCGAGGACGACGCAGAGATCCGGCGCGTGACGCTGGTCAATCACTCACGGCAATCATGCCGGATCGAGGTGACGAGTTACGCCGAGCTCGCGCTCGCCCCGCACAACGCCGACCGGGGGCATCCGGTCTTTAGCAAGCTGTTCATCGAGACGCAATGGGTGCCGGAGTATGAGGCTTTGATTGCACGGCGGCGGCCTCGCTCCACGGAAGATCAGCCGGTCTGGATCGCGCATTTGATGGTGGGGCAGTCGCGTTTTTCCGAGGCGCCGCAGTTTGAAACTGACCGCGCGTTATTTCTGGGCCGGGGGCGCACGACCGGGAATCCGCAGGCTCTCGAACGGGATCTCTCCCAAACGACCGGTTATGTGCTCGACCCCATTTTGAGCCTTCGCCGCCGAGTCACCATCGCCCGCAACGAGCGGGTGCAATTCTCACTTATCACGCTGGCGGCCGAATCCCGGGAGGCGCTGCTGGCCCTGGTACAGCGTTATTCGGAGTTCCGCGCTGCCGCCCGCGTTTTTGATACCGCCTGGACCCATGCGCAATTGGAGATGCGGCGTTTGCACATTCATCCGGGCGACGCCCAACTCTTTCAGCAGTTGGCCGCGCATGTGCTTTATCCGCAAACTCAGCTCCGTCCGCCGTATGCGCGGCTGGGGCGCGGTGTTGACGGACAACGCGCGCTTTGGGGGCAGGGGATCTCGGGGGATCTGCCGATTGTCGCCGTGACCATTGGGGACCGTGGCGATGTCGAGTTGGTCCGGCAAGCGCTCACCGCCCATACCTTCTGGCATTTACGGGGGCTGCGCGTGGACCTTCTTATTTTTAGCGAAGAGGCGGAAGGTTATGAGGAACCGCTCGCCGACTATCTACGCCGCATTGTCGAAGCTTACGCGCAGATCACCGGGCTCGATGTGCCGGGCGGGATATATCTTCGCTCGGCCCGCAAAATGCCGCCCGAGGAATTGACGGCCATCCTGGCTTCCGCCCGGGCGGTGTTGGTGGCTGCGCGCGGCTCGTTGCGTCAGCAGTTGGCTCTCGCGGTGCCGGTCAATCCGATTCCGCCCACGCTCATCCCGGTTCACGGAATGGAGGAGGAGCCGTCCACGCCGCTTCCGTTCATGGAATTGCAATATTTCAACGGCTTGGGCGGGTTCACCCAGGACGGCAGGGAATACGCCATCTATCTTGGCTCGCAAATGCAAACGCCGTTGCCGTGGGTCAACATCATGGCCAACCCGGGCTTCGGCACGATGATCTCGGAATCCGGCTCCGGCTTTAGCTGGGTCGGCAACAGCCAAAGCGGCCGATTGACGCCGTGGTCCAACGATCCGGTCGCCGACCCGGCAGACTCGGTCATCTATTTGCGCGACGAGGAGATCGGTGTTTTCTGGTCGCCCACGCCGCTGCCGATCCGCGAACTGGACCCTTACCGTTGCCGACACGGCCAAGGGTATTCCATCTTCGAGCACAACAGCCACGCCATCGAGCAGGAGTTAACGGTGTTTGTGCCGATGAACGCGAAAGGGGGATACCCGGTTCGCATCCAGCGCTTGCGGCTCCGCAATGTTTCGTCGCGTCGGCGGCTGCTTTCGGTTACCTCTTACGCAACTCTGGTATTGGGAGGCGACCGCGAAGAGACGCAGCTTCACATCGCGACCAAGTGGGATCTTAAAACCGCCAGTCTCTTTGCCCGCAATGTCTTTCATACCGACTTCCGGGATGGCACCACCTTTCTTACCTCGAGCCCCGCGCCGACTTCCTTCACCGGCGACCGGAGCGCGTTTATCGGGCGAAACCGTTCCTTAAGTTCCCCGCTGGCAATGGAAGGGATACGCCTTTCGGGAGTGGCACGGGCCGGGCTTGATCCCTGCGCGGCGGTTCAAACAACGGTTGAACTGCCGCCGGGACAGGAAACCGAGGTCACGTTTATTTTGGGCCAAACGGTCGGGAGAGCGCAGGCGCAAGCGCTCATCGAGAGATTCCGCGATCCGGCCAACGTGGACCAGGCTCTCCAGGAGACGCGCCGTTGGTGGGATGATTTGCTGGAGACCGTTCAAATCCAGACTCCGGAAAATTCCGCGAACTGGCTTTTCAACCGTTGGCTGCTTTATCAAACCTTGAGCTGCCGGATCTGGGGGCGTTCCGCGTTTTACCAATCCGGCGGCGCGTTCGGCTTCCGCGATCAACTCCAGGATGTGATGTCGCTGGCGGTTGCCGCGCCTCAAATCACCCGGGAACAAATTGTGCGTTCCGCCTCGCGGCAATTTGTGGAGGGAGACGTCCAACATTGGTGGCACCCGCCATCCGGCGGCGGCGTGCGCACCCGCATGACCGACGATCTCCTGTGGCTGCCTTTCGCCACGGCTCATTACCTGCGGATCACCGGGGATGCGTCGATTCTGAACGAAACCATCCCATTCATCGAAGGCAAGCTTTTGGAAGAGGGGGAAGTTGAGAGCTTCTCGGTCCCGCAAGTTTCGTCCGAAAGCGGAACATTGCTCGAACATTGCCGCCGGGCCATTGCGCGCGCGATTACGATGGGGGACCACGGGTTGCCGCTGATGGGCAGCGGGGACTGGAACGATGGCATGAACCGGGTCGGCGTCCACGGCAAAGGAGAAAGCGTCTGGCTGGCGTGGTTCCTGATTTGCGTGCTCCACGATTTTTCCGATTTGCTGGAGACGCAAGGGGAAACGGCTGAAGCCAGGGGATGCCGCGTGTTGGCGCAAAAGGTGACGAAATCGATCGAGGACGAAGCCTGGGACGGCGCCTGGTATCGGCGGGCGTATGACGACAACGGCGTCCCGCTGGGGTCCAGCGAAAACGAGGAGGCGCGCATCGACTCCCTGCCTCAGTCGTGGGCCGCCATTGCCGGGGTCGCCAACAGCGAACGCGTCGCGCAGGCGCTCCAGGCTGTCAACGAACAGTTGGTTTGCGAAGAGGAGAAGATGGTCCTGCTTTTTACGCCGCCATTTGAGTATTCCCAACGGGACGTCGGGTACATCCAGGCCTATCCGCCGGGGGTTCGCGAAAACGGAGGGCAATACACGCATGCCGCCGTCTGGGTGGCGCTCGCTTTTGCCCGGCGTGGGGACGGGGATCGGGCCGTCCAATTGCTCCAAATGCTCAGTCCCGCCGAGCACGCCCGCGATGCCGGATGGGTGCAACGTTATAAAACGGAACCGTACGCCGTCGCCGCTGATATTTACACACTCGAAGGCCGTAAAGGGCGGGGAGGATGGACCTGGTACACCGGCGCATCCGGATGGATTTACCGCGTCTGGCTGGAAGCCGTGTTCGGATTCCGCCTCATGAATGGGAAACAACTCTCTTTTGACCCCGCGCTGCCCAAAAGCTGGCCGGAGGTGCGGTTGCGCTATCGCTACCGGGCCACGGAATACGAGATCGTGATTGAAAACCCGCGCCAGACCGGGCACGGCGTCACCCGGTTGGAACTCGACGGCACGCCGGTTCCCGTGATTTCCTTAACCGACGACCGTCAGCCTCACACCGTTCGCGTCATTCTATAAAACGACGCTGAATCGACATTCAAAAGCCGCCGCAACCCAGAGGGTTGCCAGCGAATAGCCGGTGGTTGAGCGTTAGCGACACCACCGGATGAGATGTTTGAAAGAATTCACCCCAAAGGGGGTGGCAGAGACCATCACCTCGTTTTCTGCCACCCCCTTGGGGTGAGGCGCGGTCTTGCATTGAACCGGTGGTGTCGCTGACGCTCAACCACCGGCTATGGGCTTCAAATCCTTTGGGTTTGGCTCGATCTGCATGTCGATTCAGCGTAGTGCCTTAGCCGCTAGGCGCTGCCGATCAGGATCCCGGCGGCGAACACCAGAATGCCACCCACAATCACCTGGAACGCGGCCGCTAGGAACGGGGTGTCCATGTAACGCTTGCGAATGAAGCTGATGGCCAGCAATTCAATGATCACGACCGCGACAGCGACGACCGTGGCAAAATGGAAATCGGAGATCAGATACGGGACGGTATGGCCGATCCCCCCGGCTATCGTCATTAAACCGCAGATAAATCCGCGCAAGTACGGTTTGCCCCGCCCGGTCATGCTTCCATCGTCGGAAAGCGCTTCGGCGAACCCCATCGAAATGCCCGCGCCGACACTGGCTGCCATGCCGACGAGGAACGCATCGTGGGTGTTTTGTGTGGCGAACGCGGCGGCAAAAACCGGGGCCAGCGTGGAAACCGAGCCATCCATCAGGCCAGCCAAACCGGGTTGCACAATCTGGAGCACAAACAAGCGGCGGTTGGCGCGTTCTTCCTCGGCTTTGACATCGGGAGTGAGATGTTCCTCCTCGATGCTTCCGGCCAGAACTTCGTGGCCGCGCTCGGCTTCGGCCAAGTCTCCCAAGAGCTTCCGGGTGGAGGCGTCCGTGACCGTTTGCATGGCGCGCTCGTAAAAACGCCGGGTCTCCGTCTCCATGATTTCCGCCTGCTTGCGAACCGTGCTGATCCCCAACGGGCGCACCAGCCAGACTGGTTTGTGGGTGACGAATCCGCGCACATCTTCGCGCCGGATCAACGGAATGTGATCTCCAAAGCGACGGCGGAATTCGTCAATGAGGAACCGGCGGTGCTGGCCTTCCTCGGCCTCCATCTTTTTGAAAATGCAGGAGGTAGCGGGAAAATCGGCTTTTAACCCTTCCGCAAAATCGCTGTAAATACGGCCATCGGTTTCCTCGAGGGAAATGGCCAATGCCAGGATTTCAGGTTCTGAAAGCTCTTTAAAGTTCTTAGCCATAGTCGGATAAAATTTACCCGATTATGTCGAAGTTCAAGCGCAAGCGCCACCTTGAAATGTTAAATTACGCCAGGTCGTTTTTGACTGGCCTCATCCGTATCGCAAAAAAGCAATCCCCTTTGAAAAAGGGGAGTGCAATGGCTCAACTCGAAATCAGGGGGGTATCCAAACCAGCCGCATGAGACAAAACCATGTCGCGGCCTCTGGTGTTGGATTTCGGGCTACCGACGGGTCGCACGCTTGACGCCTTTCTTTGCCCCCTTGCCGGGTGTTTTACCGGGGCTGGGGAGAGAAGCATCTTCACGGGTGACGCCACCTTCGGCATCGCGCTGGATCAACCAAGCGATATAGGCCGAAAACGATTGTCCGAAGCCGCGTTTCGCTGCGATTTGCTGACCCGTTTCATAAACAGGGTCTTCTAATGTGATGCTGGTGCGTTTGATAGGAAGTTCCTCGTTAGATTTTGCTCAATAAACGTGGCAGTTCTCCTTTTGGATGTAGGAAAATGCTTTTTTAATGGATTTATCAGGTTCGTTTCTCAATGAAACGTGCAATTACAGAATACAATATTACGAAGTGAGACAGTCGTCCAGTGAAAAAAATTAGGCCTTTTTTTTGGAAACGCTTGCGCAAATCCCATAAATTGGGTATTACGGAATATCGTATTTATGGGCGTTTCAACTAGACGGACTTCGATTTCCTTACCAGAAACATTATTAAAAGAGGGACGGCGTCTCGCCAAGAGACGGCGGCGCAATTTTTCCAACTATGTTGCCGATTTGATCGCGGCCGATGCGGAAAAAAGCGCACTCCCTTGCCTTGACGGCGAAAAAGGCGATTCTCAAAGCTGCTAGCCTGGGTCCGCGCTGGCATTTGCGCTGTTAATGGATAAGGTTCGACCCTCATCCATGATTTCCCCCCTGATAACCCATTTGCTCCCGGGAGCTTTTCCCAAACCCCAAGGCGCTTTCCGCCTCCTCCATACTTCAGATTGGCATTTGGGCAAATCGCTGGGGGAACTCGACCGGATGGAGGAGACCCGCCGGTTCCTCGATTTCCTGCTCGAAACGGTGACGGCCACCGGAACAGATGCCCTCGTTATCGCCGGGGATATTTTTGATTGCGCCACGCCCCCGCAATCCGCCGTGCGCCTTTACTTTGATTTTCTCGCCGCGCTCTACTCGCGAACGGGGTGCGTGGCGGTGGTCACGGCGGGCAACCATGATTCTCCCTCGCACCTGGAATCCCCCCGCGATTTGCTGAGCGTCTTGAGAACCCATATTGTCGCGGTTTTGTCGGAAGCCCGTTCGGAGATGCTCATTCCGCTCCCGACGCCGGAGGCTCCCCAACTGGTCGTTGCCGCCGTCCCGTTTTTACGGGAGCGCGATTTGCGAACCGGACGGATGGGGCAGGAGGCCTCCGAGATTGAGGCCGATTTGCGGGACGGTTTGCGGAGCCGCTATGCGGAGGTCGCCGAGGCGGCCCGCCCGTGGATCGAGCGGGGCGTGCCGGTTTTGGCCATGGGCCATCTGACGGCTCTCGGGGCATTCACGACGGCCGATGAGCGGCTGATCCATGTTGGCGGCTTGGGAAAAATCGGCGCGGACGCTTTTCCCAAGGCGTTTGCCTATGTTGCGCTGGGGCACCTTCACCGGCCTCAAGCCGTGGGGGGATGCGAGCAAATCCGTTATTCCGGGTCGCCGATTGCGTTGAGCTTTGGGGAGGCCGGGGATCTCAAAGAACTGCGTCTCTTGGATTTCAAAGACGGCCAACTCGCAACCAACCTGCCGGTCCCGATCCCGTCCTTTCGCCGGTTGGTTCAACTGCGGTTGCCTGAAGCCGATTTGGAACCCGGCTTGCGCCAGTTTGAACCGCCCGCTTCGGAACTTCCGCCATGGGTGGAGGTCATCGTCGAAGAAACCACCGGGACCATCGACGTGTATGAGGCCGTTCAAAAAGCGGTGGCTGGCCGCCCGTTCCAGGTCGTCAAAGTCACCGCGCTGCGGACGGGCGAAAAAGCAGCTTTGGAACTCGACGATGCGTCAGCCCGGGAAGAGGCTGAAAACCTTTTGGCCGACCCGAAAGCCGTTTTTTTAAGGCGGCTCGATCGGGAACCCAACCTGCAACCGGAAGATCGCGCGGAGCTTGAAACGGCATTTGCCCGGCTTTGCGATCGCTATTTCGAGGAAGGGCCATTGTAGAGCAATTCAGAAACCCGGCTTTTTTGGGGCTTGTGTTTCCTCCGTTCCGGATCGAAATTTCCGACTTGCCGCCATACTTCCCCTTGGATGCGAATTCTTCGGATCAAATTTGAAAACCTAAACTCGCTCCCTTCCGGCGATATCGACCTGGAGCATGGGCCGCTGGCAAGCGCCGGGATTTTTGCGATCACCGGGCCGACCGGCGCGGGGAAATCGACGCTCCTGGATGCCATCACCCTGGCGCTCTATGGCCGGGCCGCCCGGTACGAGACCGAGCCCAACCCGGAGAACATGATGAGCCGCCACACCGGATCATGCCTGGCGGAAGTCGTTTTCGAAGTGCCGGGCGGCCGCTACCAGGCCCGGTGGGAACGCCGACGCGCCCGGGGAAAAGCGGAGGGGAAAATCCAGCCCGCCAAGCGCACCGTCACCGAGGATGGGAGCGGAACGGTGCTGGCGGCGAAAATCGATGAGGCAGACCAGCTCATTGAGCAATTAACCGGGCTGGATTACGAACGCTTTCGGCGGTCGGTGCTGCTCGCGCAGGGAGAGTTCACCCGGTTTCTCAAGGCAAAGCCGTCCGAGCGGGCCGGGTTGCTGGAGAGCCTCACCGGGACCGTGATCTACTCGCGTTTGGGCGAACTGGCCTATCGGGAAGCAACCCGCCGCGAAGAAGAGCTCAATTCCCGCCGGGAAGCCTTGGGCCGCGTCGTTTTGCTTACCGAAGAGGAACGGGCCGCGCGCACCGCTGAAATCGAGCGGCTTGGACTGGAATTTGAAGCTTTAAAACAGGAACGCCAGACCGCGTCCGGACGGATCGAAGAAGGCCGCCAACTGCTTGCCCGGATCAGCGAGGAATCTGCGATTCTGGCCCGGCAAACAGCGTTGCTCCAGGAAACCGCGCAAGCGGCCCCGCGCCTGGAACGGCTTCAAACCCACCAGAGCGCGCAGCCGTTCCTCGGGTTGCTTCAAATTTTGGACGCGATGGAAGCGCAGGTGGCCATCGAGTCGTCGCGTTACGACGAGGCGCGGGCCAGCGTCGCGCAATCCCGTGTCCGGCTGGCTTCGGGGTTAAAGGCGGCCGGGGCGGTGACCTCAAAGCTCATCGAAGCCGCCCGTCGCGAGATCGAAGCCGCACAATCGCAGAAAACGGGGGTTGAGAAAGCCTGGAAAGAAACCGGGCTCTGGCTGGAAGCCCACGCGCAAGATGCGAAGCTGGACGCCGCTTTTGCCGAACTCGCCGACCGGATCAACCAACTCGCTGAAAGCCGCCGCCAGGCAGCCGCGCTTCAAAAAGAACGGGCCCGACTCACCGCTCAGCGCGAGGAAAGCTGCCGCCGTTTTGCAGCCTTGCAGGAAGAGCAAAGGCAGGCCGAGGCGGGCCGAAAGGCTGCGGATTCGGAAGTTCAAATCGCAGCGGCAGCCGTTGCGAAACTGCTTCAAGGGCGGAGCCGTGAGGCTATTGACGAGGAATTTTCAAAGCTCGGTCCCAAACGGGACGCTCTGGTTCGCCTCCGCACCGCTTTGGAAAAACGAGATGCCGCCGCCGCCGAAGCCGCAAAGCTGGCCGACGAGGAAGCCCATTTTGTCGAGGAGATCGAAACCGCGCGGCAGGAAAAAATCGCCGCCGGGCAGGAAGCCGAAACCCAACGTGCCCTGTTGGAATCGGCCCGGGTTGAAGTCGAGCTCCAGGAGCGCATGGCGGGCATGGCCGATCAGCGGGCCCGGCTTGAAGAAGGGCAGCCTTGCCCGTTGTGCGGCGCTCTGGAACACCCCTATGCCCAGCCTCATTTTTCCGCTTCGATCGAAGAGGCCCATCGCAATCTGAAAGCGGCCAAAACCGCCAGTGAAAGCGCCGACAAGGAAGCGATTCTGGCGGCACAGGCATTGACGCGGGCCGAAGAACGGCTCGTCGGACTGCAACGGCGGCGGGGCGAACTGCGGCAGCAGCAAACGGCGGGGCATGAAGCCTTCGAGCAGCTTGCCCGCTCCGTGCGTCTGTTCACCCCGGAAGCGATCGACGAAGTTTTTTCCGAACTGGAGAAAGCGATTGCCGCCCATCAGGAATGGCTCCAGGCCTATCGGCAAGCCGGGGAACGCCTGCACGCGGCCGAAAAAGCGTTGCTCGCGCAGGAAAAGCGGCTGGCCACCGTGGACGAAAAGCGGGCCGCGGAACAGAAAACCATTGCCGATTTGGAGAGTCGAATCGCCGCCGTTGCCGCGCAACTCGAATGCCCCGGATCGGATGCGCAGGCCGTCAAATTGCAAACCGCGCTGGCCGCGTTTGGCGGCGTTTTACCAGAGCCGGGAGCTGAAATGGCGCTTCGGCGTCAACTGGAGGAGCGCCGCCAGCAATTCGCCCAGCAAACGGCGGCTCGCACCCGCCTGGAACATGAGCGGGCTCAACTTGCGATGCGGCTCGAAAATTTAAAACGGGATCACGAAGAACTTTGTCGGCAGGCGCAACTGCCCCCGCCATCCGTGGAGCTTTATTCCACCAACGCCGATCCGGATCTCACGGCCCGGTTTCAGGCGCAATGGACCACCCTCGATACCGTTCGCGCGGGCCTCGAACCGCTCCGGGCTGCCGTGGTTCAGGCGGAAGCGAAAGCTGAAGCGTCCCGCCAAAATCTCGCCGGGCTCCAAAAAGCGGCGACGACTCAATCCGTCGAGTTGGAAAAGCAAATGAAAGGCTCTGCGTTTGCAACTGTCGCGAACCTCCGTTCCGCCAGACTGGACGAGGCCGAAGCCGCCCAGATCGTTGCGTTGAAAGATGAACTCTCAACCCGGGCTCAAGCGCTGGCGGGTCAACTCGGCCATGTCCGGGAACAAATTCGCGGTTTACGGGAGCGCCAAGCGCCCGAAGGCGAGGCGTTGGCGGGCTTTGAGGCCCGGCTCAAAACTTTGGAGGAGGGGAGCGCCAACGCCACCGAGCGGCGCGCGCTTCTGGGCAGCGATCTCGCCCGAGACGAGCAGAGCCGCCGTTCGCTGGCCGATGAACTCGCGCAATGGGAAAAGGATAGCGCAGAGGTTGCCGTCTGGGAACGTCTGCGGCGGCTGATCGGTTCTGCCGACGGCTCCGTTTTTCAGCAATTCGCCCAAGGGCTCTCGCTCGATTTGCTCGTGCGTCACGCCAATCGTCATTTGGCCCGGTTGAGCGACCGTTACCGCCTCCGGCGCGTGGAAAGCGGGGAGTTGACACTGGAAATCGTCGACCGCCACCAGGCCGACGCCGTCCGGCCGATGCAAAGCCTTTCGGGCGGCGAGAGCTTTCTCGCGAGCCTCGCCCTGGCGCTGGGCCTCTCCGATTTGGCCGGGCGCAACGTGCGAATCGATTCGCTTTTCATCGACGAAGGGTTTGGATCACTCGACGCCGCCACGCTGGACGTGGCCGTGGCGGCGCTCGAATCGTTGCGGCTAAGCCACAAGACCGTCGGCATTATTTCGCACGTCGATCTGCTCAAAGAACGCATCCCGGTCCAGATCCGTATCGAAAAGCAGGCCGGGGGCGTCAGCGTTCTCCATATCCCCTCGGCCGCGTGATCCGATGCAAAGGGGCGCCTATTTGGAATCTGCCCGATGCGCCAGGTAGTTGGCCAAAATAAAGAAGCTCGGGACCCAAAGGCCAATAAATATGCCAAACCTCTCGGAATGCGCAGGGTCTTTGGGTTTATTGAGGAACCAGGTGACGATGGAGGCCGCAATGGAAGCAAAACCCAACCCCACGGCGACATCTGATGCGGTGTACAGGGCATCCCTGGACGGGGAGAACTTCGCCGCCTTTTCGGAGACTTCCTCCATTTTGTCAGTGAGTTTATCTGATTGTAAAAGAGTGCTCATACAAAAAGAAAACGACTGCGAGCTCCGGCTTGAGCGCACCGGCAAAGCGGATCTATGCACAAGGCGGCCGTTCGAGCGGCTCGTCCTCCCACGAGGCGGCGTCTTCGAGCGGTTCGAGATGGGTCGTGACCACCGCATCGGGAACCGCCGAACGGATTTCGCTTTCGATCCGATCCAAAAGCTGGTGCCCGCGTTGAATCGTCCAGTCTCCCGGCGCCAGGACATGCACTGTAATGAATTTGCGAGCCCCGGCCTGCCGGCTGCGCAAGGCGTGGAACTGAATCCCTTCGGCTTCATGGGCTTCAAGAACGGTTTTTACCGCGGCCAGATCCGCCGGGTCGAGCGCCGCATCCATCAGCCCGGAGATTGACCGCCTCACGATGCTCAAGCCAGCCCAGACGATATTCGCCGCCACCAAAATAGCCACGATCGGGTCCAGCCGTTGCCAACCGGTGAAGGCCACGGCTCCCACGCCGCCGATCACCCCCACGGAAGTCCAGACATCGGTCAGCAAATGTTGAGCATTGGCTTCCAGGGTGATCGAATTGTGGCGTTTGCCTACCCGCATCAAGAGGATCGATACCGCCAGATTGATCGCCGAAGCCAATACCGAGATCCCCAAGCCGAGGCCAATTTGCTCCAGCGGTTTGGGGGTGATCAACCGCTCTATCGACGCAAATCCGATGCTGAGGGCTGCAAAAAGAATGAGTGTCCCCTCGACCACGCTCGAAAAATATTCCGCCTTGCTGTGGCCGTGGGGATGATTTTCGTCGGCGGGAATCGCCGCGACCGTCAACATCGCCAATGCCATGATACCGCCGACAAGGTTCACGACCGATTCGACGGCATCGGAGAGGAGACCGACCGATCCGGTCAGCCAATAAGCCCCCGCCTTTAGGGCCATGGTCGCCACGGCGGTCGCAATTGAAAGCCAGGCGTAGCGGGTGAGAGTGGAACGGCTCATGGGATTGATGAGGCAAAAACCTAGGGGAGCTGGGCAATCAAAGCAAGTTTGCTCAATCGGCAATTTGGGAGGGCGTAATCGCGCTCCACCTTCAGAAAATCTTTCTTCCCGTGAAAATTCCCCCTAGGCTTCGCTCCATGCTGTTTCTGGTTCCAACTCCCATCGGCAATCTGGGCGATATGACGTTGCGCGCATTGGAGGTGCTCAAAAGTGCCGACGTGATCGGCGCCGAGGACACCCGCCATTCCGGCCATTTGCTGCGGCATTTTGGGATCGAAAAGCCGCTCGTCTCCTACCACGAGCACAACGAGGCGCGGCGCACCCAGGAGCTCATGGAACGGCTCAAGCGAGGGGAAAACGTCGCCATCATCTCCGATGCCGGGATGCCCGGAATCTCCGACCCCGGAGCGCGCCTCCTCTCGGCTTGTATTGACGCGGCGCTGCCTTACACCGTCCTGCCGGGGCCGAGCGCCTTGATTACCGCAATCATCGGGTCCGGCTTTCCCGCCGATGCCTTTTATTACGGGGGATTCCTGCCGCCCAAAAGCGGCGGCCGCCAACGGGAACTCGAAGCTGCCGCCCAACGCCAGGAAACGAGCGTTTTTTACGAAAGCCCGCACCGGCTCCTCAAAACGCTCGAAGCCGCCGTTGCCGCGTTGGGAGAACGTCCGGTTTGCGTCGCACGGGAGTTGACCAAGACTTTTGAGGAATACCGGATCGGAACGAGTACGGAACTGCTCGCCCATTACACCGCGCATCCGCCCAAGGGGGAGATGGCGTTCCTGGTGCGCGGATTGACCGCCCGGGAATGGCGAAACCGCGCTTGAAAACCGTTGGGCAATGCTTCAGTTTCCTTTAGATTAACAATATGCCCATCCCGCCCGCCAAAGGAGTCGATCTTGTGCAAGATATCCTGGCCCTTAAACGCCAGCGTAATGCGGTGATTCTTGCCCACAATTACCAGATCAAGGAAATCCAGGAAATCGCCGACTTCGTGGGAGATTCGCTGGGGCTGAGCTACCAGGCCGCCGCAACCAACGCCGATGTCATTGTGTTCTGTGGCGTGCATTTCATGGCCGAGACCGCCAAAATCGTGAATCCTTCCAAAACGGTCATTTTGCCTGACGTGGAAGCCGGTTGCTCGCTGGCGGAGTCGTGTCCCGCCGAACAGTTGGAAGCGTATTTGAAGGCTCACGCCGACAAGAATTATTACGTTATCGCCTACATCAATTGCAGCGCGGCCGTAAAAGCCCTCTCCGATGTCATCTGCACCAGCGGCAATGCCGTCAAAATCGTCGACAACGCCCCGGCCGACCGCAATTTGCTCTTTGTCCCGGATGAGAACCTCGGTTCCTGGGTCATGGAACAAACCGGACGCCCCATGACCCTCTGGAAAGGGAGCTGTTACGTTCACGTGGAGTTTACCGCCGCTGCTATCGACAAAATCCGCGAGCAATATCCCGGAGCCCCCGTGATTGCGCACCCCGAATGCCGCAAAGCCGTGCGCTTACTCGCTGACGAAGTTTGTTCCACCGAAAAAATGATCGGCTTCTGCCGCGATCATCCGGCCAGCAGTTTCATCATCGTCACCGAGGAAGGGATGCTCCACCGGTTGCGGCGCGAGATTCCCGGCAAAACGTTTATCGCCGGGCCCACCCCCGCGTGCGCCTGTGCCGAGTGCCGTTTTATGAAGCTCAATACGCTGGAGAAGCTTCACCATTGCCTTTCGACCTTACAACCTGAAATCATCCTTCCTGAACCGGTGCGCGCCCGGGCCGAACTGCCATTGCGCCGGATGATGGAATGGAGCAAATAATGAAAATCGTTCTCGCGCTGTTCCTCTGCCTCTGGATGGCTGCTTGCGGTTCACGGCGCCTTCCGTCGGTGCGTCAGGCGGCCGATGAGTTTTTTCTGGAAATCGGCGAGAACCGTTTGGATGAAGCCTACGAGAGCACCGCGTTTTCATTCCGGGCCCGGTCGAGCTTCAAAAATTTCCAGGCGATTGCCAAGGAACTCGGGTTGGCGACGGGAACTGTTGCCTGCAATTGGACCAAGGAGGAGATCAAAGATAATGACGTCAAATTAACCGGTGAGGTGATGACTGCCAGCGGAACGGGAATCGCCGTTTCCGTCACTTTTATTGAGGAGCGGGGTGCCTGGCGGGTTTTTTCCCTGCTCACGCCAAACGAGAGCGGAAAAAAAGAGGAGGACCGTTTTTCCCTAATGGGAAAGGGAGACGCTTTTATTCGTTCGGTAAATCAAGAAGTGCCCAACGAAGAGAGACTTCAAGAAATGGTCGAGCGTTCGTTGACGCTTTTTGGCAACGCCATCCATACGCAGAACTTCCATGAATTTTATACCAATGTTTCACAGGCCTGGCAAAACCAGCTCACCGAAAAGCAGCTCAAAAGCGCCTTCCAGCCGTTCATTGATGCGAAGGTGACGATTGATATTAAATCGTCCAAACCAATATTTGATAAGCCGCCGGAAATTAATTCCGAAGGGTTGCTTGTGCTCCTTGGTCATTACGATACCAAACCTTACGCGACCACGTTCCGGCTGCGGTTTATTCACGAATTTCCGTTCTGGAAACTTTACGGATTGGAAGTCCAACTCCGGAATTGATTTGGACGCCGACTCGTGAGATAACCCTACTTGCGAGGTCGACATGAAGGTTTCCAAACGATGCCAATACGCTCTGCGGGCTCTGATCGATATGGGAATCGCCCAGGCATCAGGACGCGCCTTGCTGCGTTTGGGGGATCTCGCCGCGAAGGAAAACCTGCCCATCAAATTTCTGGAACAGATTTTCGTTCAGCTCAAGGGAGCGGGCTTTGTTGAGAGCAAACGCGGAAAACAAGGTGGCTATTTTTTGGCCGTGGCGGCATCCGAGATCACACTCGGCGAGGTGATCCGGCTTTTGGACGGTTCTCTCGCGCCGATCCAATGCGTCAGCCGCACAGAGTATGAGCGCTGTACCTGCGAGGACGAAAGCTGCTGCGGGTTGCGAGCCGTGATGGCGGAAGTCCACCGGGCTGTCACGGGCATTTTGGATCACACAACTTTGGCGGACACCGTCAGGTCCACTTTGCGAAAAGTCCGCCGAAACCGGGTGAAAATTCCAATCGTCGAGATGGTCAGCCGCCGTCCGCACAAAAAACCGCGCCGCCCGGCTCCAAAAGAGAAAACCGTGCGGCCACCGCGGAAAAAAACAGGCTCAATCGCGAAAAAACGCGCCGTCCTAAACCCAAAGCAAAAGCGTAGCAAAACAAACCTATGAGATTTCTGCTGCTGGCTATTCTGTTTTTCTCCTGGAACTCCCCGATGCACGCCGGGAGCGTCGTCCGGTTTGGCCATTTCCCCAACGTCACCCATATTCAGGCGTTGGTGGCCCATCATCTATCCCGGCAAGGCAAAGGCTGGTTCGAGGAGCGCCTGGGGCCCGGCATCAAAATCGAATGGTACATTTACAACGCCGGACCGAGCGCGATGGAGGGAATCTTCGCCAACAGCATCGACGTGACCTACGTGGGCCCGAGCCCGGCGATCAATGCCTACACCAAATCCAACGGGACCGAAGTGCGGATCGTCTCGGGGGCGGCCAACGGCGGAGCGGCGCTTGTGATTCAGCCCGATTCCGGGATCAAGACCGGGGCTGATTTCCGGGGCAAACGGATCGCCACCCCGCAACTCGGGAACACTCAGGATGTCGCGTGCCGCGCCTGGTTAAGCGCCCAAGGGCTCAAAATCACGCAATGGGGAGGAGATGCGAAAGTATTGCCGACGCCCAACCCGGACCAACTTTCCCTCTTCATTATGAAAAAGCTCGATGCGGTCTGGACGGTGGAGCCGTGGGTGTCGCGTTTGGAACGGGAAGCGGGCGGGGTGGTTTTCCTGGAGGAAAAAGATTCCGTCACGACGGTGCTGGTCTCCAGTGTGAAATTCCAGAAAGAGCAGCCGGAACTGCTCCGCAAAATCACGGCGGCCCACCGGGAATTAACCCGGTGGATCAAGGATCATCCCGCGGAATCACAGCAAATGGTGGTGGAAGAATTGACCGCTGAGACGCGAACCAAAATCTCGCCGGACCTGGTCGCTGCCGCCTGGAAGCGGATCGACCTGACCGATGCCATCTCGCTGGGAGCTTTGCAAAGTTTTGTCGCCAATGCTCAAAAAGCGGGATTTCTCAAACAAGTGCCGCCGCTGGAATCGCTGATTGTGAATCCTTGAGCCAAACGCCTCATGCCCATCAAAGAAGAGCTCTATTTTGTCCCCCCGGCCAAGCTGCGCATTGACCGGGTGAGCAAGAGTTTCGCAACCCGCAGCGGGACTTTGCAGGCGCTTGATCAAATCTCTTTGAAAATCAATGAGGGGGATTTCATCTGCCTGGTTGGACCGAGCGGATGCGGCAAATCGACCCTGCTGAACATTATTGCCGGGCTCGAAAAACCGGATTCAGGCGAGACCTTGATGGATGGCAAACCGGTAACCGGGCCGGGCCGCGAGCGGATGGTGATGTTTCAGGAACCAGCGCTTTTTCCCTGGCTCGACGTGCTCAAAAACGTCCTCTTTGGATTAAAACTCAAGCCCAATCTCAACAACAAAGAGCGGCGGGAAGTGGCCCAATTTTATCTCCGATTGGTGGGCCTGGAAGAATTTGCCCATGCCAACATCCACGAACTTTCGGGCGGCATGAAACAACGGGCGGCCCTGGCGCGATGCCTCGCGCCCAATCCGCGCGTTCTCTTGATGGACGAACCGTTCGCCGCGCTCGATGCCCTAACTCGCGAGCAACTCTACGGAGATATTCAACGGATCTGGGCCGAGCGCAAAAAGACCATCGTCTTTGTCACCCATAACGTCCGTGAGGCGGCTTGCCTTGGGAACCGGGTCGTCTTGTTCTCGCCGCATCCGGGCCGCGTCCGGGAAGAATTTCGGATCGATCTGCCGCATCCGCGGGACATCAACTCCGTGGAATTGGCAAAATACGCAAGCCGCATCACCCGGGCGCTCAAAGGTTATGAAAATTCTCCGGGAACAGAAATGGCCGAATGAAACGCGTCTTATCTTCCATCATCTTTTTTGTGGCGCTCGTCGCGATCTGGCATTTCGTCGTCTTGACCGGCTGGAAACCAAGGGTTCTCCTTCCCGATCCGTTTGCGGTTGGAGAATACCTGAAAGCCTCTTTGATGGATGGCACGATTTTTCAAGCCTCCAAGGTGACCCTATGGAGGCTCTTCACCGGCTACGGCATCGGGATTATATTGGGGATTCCGCTCGGTATGCTTACGGCCAAGTTCCGGTTTATCGAAGACACCGTGGGCGTTCTGGCTTTGGGACTGCAAACGTTGCCGAGCGTCTGCTGGGTTCCGCTGGGCATCATGTGGTTCGGGCAAACCGAGGCCACCATGCTGTTTGTGGTCATCATGGGCTCCCTTTGGTCGGTCACCATTTCGACCGATAACGGGATTCGCAATGTGCCCCCCATCTTTGCGCGGGCGGCGCGGACGATGGGAGCCAAGCAGTTCTACACCTGGACCCGTGTGATTCTCCCGGCTTCGGCCCCGTTCATCCTTTCCGGGATGAAGCAAGGGTGGGCCTTTGCCTGGCGCTCGCTGATGGCCGCGGAAATTTTCGTTCCCATTCTGACCGGGTTCGGCTTGGGGCAAGTCCTTCAATACGGGCGCGACCTCAACGCAATGGACCAGGTGATTGGCGTCATGCTGGTCATCGTGATCATCGGCCTGGTGGTCGATAAAGTGCTGTTTTCGCCCATCGAGCGCCTGCTGCATCGGCGCTGGGGGACCGGCAAAGCATAATTGTCGCTTCGTAGCCTCCCCCGGAATTTTTTTCCCGCACGGCCAGATTTTCCCATTGCCCCGAACGGTTCGATGGAGGGAGATGGTATGAAGAGAATGGGATTCGCAATCGGATTGGCCGTGCTGCTCGGGGGATGCGCGACGCCGTGTGGGCCGTGCGGAAAACACCCGGTGGTAGTTCGAGAGAAACTGGAGGAATGCATAACGGTCGTCGAACCGTGTGACGTTCCATGTGTCCCCGCGCCGACCAATATCGGTCTGGATGGATGGTGAAAAACTTTATGCAAAAACAAATGGGGAAATGGAGGGTGGCGGCAGGTATGGCCGCAACGGTGGGAGCGGTGGCGCTGACGGGATGTCAATGCACGCCGCCCGTGAGGGAACGGGTGGAAACCCGCACGGTGTATGATGTTTCCAGAACGAGCTGTGCGCCGGTTAAGACGAAGCAGACGATCACGGTGATTCGCACCGAGGATGCGTGCCCAAGTTTGCCTCCGGTGGGCGAGATTACCGTCGTCCGCAACGACTGTTCGCGCACGAAAATGGTGTTCGTCAAAGTGCGTCCCAGCGATGACCGCTGTTACGATATTGAAAGCCGGAGCTTTGAGCGGCCCTGGCCATGGGGTTCTTGCGGGCTGACCTGCAATTATTAGGTCTAGAACGCAGGGCGCGTATTCCCATTGAGGGCAGGGGCGGAAGAAAGTCCGCCCTTGCCGCTTTAGACTATTTCGCTTTTACCCGGTCGATGAAATTGCGCAAGATATGCAGCCCGACCTTCTGGCTTTTCTCAGGGTGAAATTGCGTCCCCGCGACATCGCCCCGAGCGGCGGCAGCGGCAAACCTCTCGCCGTAATCGGTGATCCCGATGGTTTCGTCCGGATTCGCCGGTTCGGGGTAATAGGAGTGGACGAAGAAAACGTGTGGTTGGGGGGGCAGCCCGCGCCAGAGCCAGTGATCGGGAGGGGTGAACTCCAGGCTGTTCCAGCCGATCTGCGGCACTTTGATCCCCGGCGTCGTGAACCGCTTCACTTTTCCGGCAAAAAAGCCAAATCCGCGCGCGCCGTCCTGCGCTTCCTCGCTCGTCTCAAAAAGAAGTTGATAGCCGACGCAGATCCCCAGGAATGGGCGTCCGCTTTCAAGCCATGCCTGGATCGGCTCCCACATTCCGCGCGACTGAATACCGCGCACGCAGTCGCCAAAAGCGCCCACTCCGGGCAATACGACGGCATCGGCGTTGGCAAGCCCCTCGGGGGTGCCGACGAGTTGAACCTCGGCCCCTTCGTGTTGCAACGCCTTGAAAACGCTCCGGATATTCCCGCTGCCGTAGTCGATAAGAGCAATCATCGCGACTAGAGGGTTCCCTTGGTGCTGGGGATGCCTTGGACACGCGGATCGAGCTGGCATGCCTGATCAATGGCTTTGGCGAGGGCTTTGAAAATCGCCTCGGACATGTGGTGGGCATCGCGCCCATAAAGCACCTCGACATGGAGATTGATCCCGGCGTGCACGGCAAATGCGCGCAGGAATTCCTCAACCAACTGGAACGGGAATTTGCCGATCGGATCGACATTTTGCGGGGCGCGGTATTCCAGATAAGGGCGGCCACTGAAATCAACGACTACCCGGGCGAGCGTTTCGTCCATCGGCAGATAGGCCCAGCCATAGCGCCGGATACCGGCCTTCTCTCCCAGAGCTTCTGTAAAAGCGCGTCCCAGGCTGATCCCAACATCTTCGACGGTGTGATGGTAATCGATTTCGATATCGCCATCCGCGAGCACCTCAAGGTTCACCAGGCTGTGGCGCGCAAAGAGGATGAGCATGTGGTCGAAAAACGGAATTTTCGTTGAGACATGACTCGTTCCGTTGCCGTCCACGGTGAGTTGGACGGAAATGCGGGTTTCAGCGGTATTGCGTTCGATTGTGGAGGTTCGGGACATGATGTGCGGGGACGGGTTAACTTTTAAAATCCATACCAATGCTTGGGCGTCGGGGTGGGAGTCGCCGAAGGGGTTGCGGCGGGAGCCGAGGCTCGGGCTGCCGTCCCGGAAGTCGCGGGGGCTTTGCGCTTAAGCTCATCCTTGAGCGACTTGATTTTGGCAACCAGCGCGGCGAGTTGCGGGTTTTCCTTCCAAAGGGCTTGAGCCTCTTTGATCTTTGCCTCGGCTTCGTCCATGTTCTTGGCTTGAATGGCAATCTCGGCGGCATCGGAAATTTCCAAGCTCTGGCGCATATCGGCAAACGGGATTTTGTTGATTCGAGGCGCTTCGGAACCCAGCGTCGTTTTCAAGGCGTCGAAACTCTTTTTGGAGAGGGGCAAAAGCGGCTTCCATTTCACCTGGGAGGAGACGGCGGCGATGGCCGCGTCGGATGCGGCGATCTGAGCCTGGCGGGCGGCGATCATCTGGCTTTTTTGCGGTTCACCGGCCAGTTGCACCCCGCTGTTGAACTGATCTTCCTGCACTTTGGCGGTTACCCGCATCCGTTCCATATCAATGGCGGCCACGCGCATCTGGTTTTGAGCCAGTTCCACGGCTTCCGGGTAAGCGCGCGTGGCAGCATACGATTTTTCGATCGCGGCAAAGGTGTTCAGAGCCCCGACGAAATCGCGCCGGGCGGCCTGCTCCTTCATGGTGGCCAGCAACATTTGCGAGCTCAGAAATTCTTTGTTCTTCTCGATCTCTTCGCGTTTATACCAACGGTTCGCCCATTTCAAAGCGCCTGTTTTGACTTGCGCCTGGTCTTTTTTGAAATCCTCGATGCGGGTCTTGACGTCTGCGGCATGCGCGCTCTGCGGGTATTTGGCAACGAAGGCTTCGAGCGACTTGATGATCGGATCGTAACCGGCGAGCGCGAGGGAGCGCGGCCCCACCGCCAGATCTTTGATCGGTTCAAAAGCGGCTTGATCCACAGTCGTTTTGCTGACCGTCTGCACATCGGCTTTGGCGACCGTCTTCTGATCGGTGATCCCGGAGGCAAAGGTCACATCCATCACGATCTCCTTGTCGTTTTCGCTGAGGACGGTTCCATTCAAGATTTCACCGGTTTTGAGCGTCACGGTGTCGGCAAAACCGGATACGATGCTCAGGAAAAAACCAGCACAAATAAGGGTGGGGGGAAAAACGGCCTTCATAAGCACATCATCTAAGCCGACAAATCGCCCGGGTGCAAGCGCCGGATGCAATCGAACCGCACTTAAGGAGCGCCCCGGGAGGGGGAGGGTAATGGGTTTCCTGATGTTGAGGTTTGAAGGTAATTTCGGCTTCTCTTTTGGCCGATTTTTTACTTCGATCCTTTTCCACATATGAACGCACCCTCGCTCTGGGATCGCTATCAAGCGAACCTTCTCCGTTACGAAGACCTCGGCTTTACCCTGGACATCTCCCGCATCCGTTTTGCCGACGATTTTTTTGACACGATGTCCGCAAAGGCTTCCAAGGCGTTCGCGGAGATGAAGGAGTTGGAGGCGGGAGCGATCGCCAATCCCGACGAAGGGCGCATGGTGGGCCACTACTGGTTGCGCACCCCGGTCCTGGCTCCGAACAAAGAGCTTTGCATGGTGATCGAGGAGACCAAAGCGGCGGTCGAGTTATTCGCCGCCGCCGTTCACTCGGGCAGCATAGGAGCTCCGGGCGGCAAGAAATTCACGGACGTGCTGGTGGTCGGCATTGGCGGTTCGGCGCTCGGGCCTCAATTCGTGGCCGACGCGCTCGGTTCCACGGCAGACCCGCTCGAAATTCATTTCCTCGACAATACCGATCCCGACGGGTTCGATCGCATCTTCGACCAGCTCAGCGACCGGTTGAGCACCACCCTCGTGGTCGTTATCTCGAAAAGTGGCGGCACCAAGGAGACCCGCAACGGAATGGTCGAAACGCAGGCGGCCTTTGAGCAGCGCGGGCTCGACTTCCCCAAACACGCCGTGGCCGTTACGGGCGAGGGGAGTGAACTCGACCAGGTTGCGCAGGGGAATGGTTGGCTCAAGCGGTTCCCGATGTGGGACTGGGTGGGCGGACGGACTTCGGTGATGAGCGCGGTCGGGCTGTTGCCGATGGCGTTGCAAGGGCTGGATATCGACGCGTTCCTGGCCGGGGCTTCGGCAATGGACGCCAAAACTCGGGTTCCGAGCATTCAAGAGAACGCCGCGATGAAGCTCGCTCTCATCTGGTATTACGCCAGCAATGGGCGGGGCGAAAAAGATATGGTGGTCCTGCCTTACAAAGATCGCCTCGTGCTCTTTTCCAAATACCTCCAGCAGCTCATCATGGAATCGATCGGCAAGAAGCTCGATCTGGACGGCAACGAGGTCCACCAGGGGCTCACGGTTTATGGCAACAAAGGCTCGACCGACCAACACGCCTATGTGCAGCAGCTTCGGGACGGCGTTCCCAATATCTTTGTCGCGTTTGTGGAAGTCCGCAAAGGCCGGGATGGGAAAACCATGCAGGTGGAACCCGGTGTGACCAGTGCGGATTACCTGCAAGGATTCCTGCGCGGAACCCGCACGGCCTTGTATGAAGGCGGACGCGATTCTCTTACGATCTCGATTCCCGAAGTCAATGCGTTCCAGATCGGCATCCTGGTCGCCCTCTTCGAGCGAGCCGTCGGTTTTTACGCAAGCCTAGTGAACATCAACGCTTATCATCAACCGGGAGTGGAAGCTGGCAAAAAGGCCGCCACCGCCGTGCTCGCCCTGCAAGGACGAGTCCGCGAGGCGATCAAGCCCGAGCCGCAAACCGCCGGGGAGATCGCACGCGCCGTTGAGGCAGATCCGGAGTCGGTCTACCACGTACTCACGCATTTGGCGGCCAATTGCGGCAAGGTGAAGCGGGCGGTGGGCGCACGGGCCGGGGATGACCGATTTAGCATCCAATAATTTTATGAACACGCCACCGATCCAGGAGGAAATCCAAATCCCTTTGGAGAGGGTGGCGAAGTTTATTCGCCAACTCACCCACGATGTCCGCAACGGCTTGAGCGCGGCGGACCTTGAGGCGGCCTTTATTGAAGAAATATCGACCGATGAGGAAGTCCTCTCCGAACTCCGCAAACTGCGGGAGATGATCTCCGATACCGCGAAAATGTTGCGACGGGTTTCACAATACTTTCAACCAGCCGCGGTCCATCCCATTCAATGGGAAGCCAAAACGCTGGTTAGGGAGTTGCAGAATCGGATCGAAACCGAGTTTCCCGAACAATTCTCTGCCATCCAAATCGTGGATGATTTCGAAAAAGAGATCGTTGAGATCGACCTTGAGCAAACGCTGGCCGTTATCACATTGGTTTTGCAAAATGCCCTCGAATGGATGAAGGAAGGCGGGCGCGTTTCAGTGAAAGGGATTCTCCAAGCCGAGGAAGCCATTATTGAAATCCACGAACCCAAACCGGATAAGGTCAGCGATCTGCCTCCCGGACTCTGGGGGACCGAGCCTCTTTATTCAACGCGCCCAGGCGGTTACGGTCTGGGTCTTTTCCTGGCCCGTAAAATTGCCCTGGCGCAAGGCAGCAAACTGGAAATCCGAGTGATCGGGAACGAACTGGTTACGCGGCTCACATTGCCCAAACCGAAAGCTCCCATGTAAAAAGAAACGAGTGGAGAGGGGAAAGAGGACTCCATGCTGGGGATTCAGAGACATGCTGAGGGAGAAGGCCGCAAGGTACTCATCATCGATGACGACCGGGCGGTCCTGATCACCACGCGGGGGTGGCTGGAGCGTCACGGTTATGTGGTCTCGTCAGCCTCTACCGCAACGGCGGGGCTTTCCGCTTTAAGCCGTGAGGAACCGGATGTCGTTTTGCTCGACTTGGGTCTCCCGGACGCGGACGGCCTGGGGACGCTGGAGAAAATTCGTTTCAGCCAACCCGGCACCGCTGTCATTATTGTCACCGCCCAAGATTCGCTCGACAATGCCATTGAGTCGATCAAACGCGGCGCGTTTCATTTTATCAGTAAACCGTATGTCCCGGAGGAATTGTTATCGCTGATCCGGCGGGCGGCTGAAAAGCGGGCATTGGAGAGGGAAACGCTCCAGCTTCGCAGCCATGCCGAGTTGCTTTCCAGACGCCTGGAAGTGGCCCAGCAACAACTCGGCCTTTGTTTTCCCAGCGCGAAAATGAAGGAGATCGAAGGGCTCATTGGCCGCGTGGCTCCCACCGATGCCAATGTTTTTCTATTGGGCGAAAGCGGGGTCGGCAAGGAGGTCATGGCCAATCGAATTCACCGTTTGAGCCGCCGCGCCGAAGCCCCTATGGTGAGACTTAATTGCGCCGCGTTCCCCGAAAGCCTCATCGAAGGGGAACTTTTCGGCTACGTCAAAGGGGCATTCACCGGGGCGGTGAGCGATTTCCCCGGCATGATCGCGCAGGCCGAGGGGGGAACCCTTTTCCTGGACGAGATCGCCGAAATGCCGGTCGAATTGCAGACGCGATTTCTACGCGCAATTCAGGAAAGGGAGTTTCGGCCGCTGGGCAGCATGCATACCCTTCAAGCCGATTTCCGGCTGATCGCGGCGACCAACCGGCCGCTGGCAACGGCACTCAAGGAGGGAAAACTCCGGCGCGATCTCTATTACCGGATCAACACCTTCCAGATCGAAATCCCGCCATTGCGCGAGCGCAAAGAAGATTTACCTTCGTTGGTGACGACGTTTTTGAAGCAGTTTGCCTGTCGGCTGGGGAAGCCGGAGCCGCAAATCACGCCCGAAGCGTTTGCACGACTCATGGCCTATGATTGGCCGGGCAACATCCGGGAACTGCAAAACGCCATCGAATACGGGGTGGTTCTGGCTCACGAAAACCGGATTACAGAGAAGGAACTGCCCAAAGAGCTAAGTTTGGCACCGGATCTGCGCGTCGGCTTCGAGGGCCGCCCCAGGGAACCCGAAATGCTTAATTTGGAGTCACGAGAGCGGGAAACATTGATTTTGGCGTTGTCAAAAGCATCGGGAAATAAAAAGAAAGCTGCGCAACTGCTTGGCATTCATCGCCCAACCCTTTACAGCAAGATGAAGCGCCACCGCATCGAACTGTGAATCGCGTAACGCTTATTTGCCTCTGGTCTTCCAATATCCAGGCTGGCGACTGCAGTGCATTATGGCGATGATATAGATGCAACCCGGCTCTGCGACATAAAGAACCGCATAAGGAAAAACGTGAACCAGAATGCGGCGAATTTCTCCGTCAAAAATAGACCATCTTTCCGGCGAGCCACAGATGCGGCGGATTGCACTTTGAACGGCATCGATAAAACGAATTTCCAATCCGGCTTGGCGTTCGGAGTAGAAATCAGCGGCAGCTTCAAATTCAGCGAGCGCCTCGGGATGAAAGGCGTATCTCATCGGGCATATTTTGCCCGGAGCCGCTCGATGGAATCATCTCCGGGAATCAATTCTACTGTGCCGGATCGCAGTTCACTCAAGCGCCTCTGACCTTCCAGAGCCCAAAGTTGATGAATCACCCCATCCTCCGCGGGATCGAGACTCTCTACAAGTCGATCCGCCAACATGGCGCGGGCTTCACTCGGAAGGGCGAGAGCCTCATCTGTAAGTTCTTCAACTCGTAATGGCATGAACAAATCTTACCCCGAGGCAAGCTGGTTTGCAAGGGCTCCGAATTTTGCGCCGAACGTCTTACCGAGCAGGCCCGGTTCGTCGGGCGGCATAACTCCAAGAGTCTTATTGAACGAGCTTGTAACTGCGGTTATAATACAGGTCTATTTTATAAACAGCGACGGCAAGAAACTTCAAAAAGAAAGCTGCGCAACTGCTTGGCATTCATCGCCCAACCCTTTACAGCATGATGAAGCGTCACCGCATCGAACTGTGAGATCCTTTTTACAAAATAAAAAAATAGCCGCTCTTCCCCCCAAAGTTGCGGCTTTTCCTGAAGAGAATACCCCGTTTTCCCCGTTGGCCAAGCGTTTGGCCCGGCACCGGGAGCTGGTGTTGGCCCATGCCGAGCAGGAGTTGGCCTCGCAGGGAATGGATGACGAGGCAGAGCTTCTCACGCTTTATAAAAAATTTCTGCGAATCGAAAATCACCGCCTGCGGCTCAAACATCAGGCAGGCGGCGGCGGACGCGAAATTGCCCAACAACGGGCCGTGGTGGTCGATATCGTCCTCCGCCATATGTACCAGGCAGCCACCAAAGGGATCGACCCGCAAAAAGAAGGGTGCGGCATTGCATTGGTTGCGATCGGCGGATTTGGCCGGGGCGAATTGTGCCCCTATAGCGATGTCGATTTGATGTTTCTGCATGAGAACTGCCCGGCCGTTCCTAAACGCATTGGCGACCTGATCGAAATCATTCTGCGCACCCTGTGGGACGTCGGGTTTAAGGTGGGCCACTCGACCCGCTCCATCGAAGGAGCCGTGCAACAGGCGAATGTCGATATGCTCTCCAAGACGGCGCTTTTGGAAGCACGCTTCGTGGGCGGAGACCACAATCTTTTCGAGAAGTTCAAGACCGAGTTCGAGAAAAAGTGCATCGTCGGCCATGAAAAGGAATATCTTGCACAACGGCTGGAGAACCAAAAAGAGCGGCACCTAAAATACGGCTCCAAGGTCACCATGCAGGAGCCCAATATCAAGAGCGGGTGCGGTTCGCTGCGCGATTACCAAAATCTGATCTGGGTCTCGATTTTCACCAACCGGGCGGGCAGCACCAGCAAGTTGGTGGAACTCAAACTGCTCCCGGAAGTCGAGCGGCGCAAACTCGACCGCGCTTACGACTTCCTGCTGAGGGTCCGCACTGAACTCCATTACTTGAACAAGCGGGAAGCCGACAATCTGAGCCCGATTTTTCAGCTCCCCGTGGCCACCAAGCTCGGTTACGAGCAAAAAAACGCGTTGCGCCGGATCGAGGCGTTCATGCGCGATTATTACCAGCACGCCCGCACGATTTACCAAATCACCGAGGCCACCGCAGGGAAACTCTGTCTGCCGGGGGAGGTGCCCAAGCACCGGAGCGTTCTGGACTTCCTGCGGCGCAAGAAAAAGCGTGAATGCTTTGATGGCTTCTATCTTTTCGAAGGGCGGCTCTATCCCGAAACTCGAGAGATTTTCAAGGAAGACCCCTTCCGCATGATCCGCGCCTTCCAGCACGCCCAACAACGCCGGGCGGTTTTTGCACCGGAATTGCTGACCCTGATCCGCCGCCGCCTTCAGTTGGTTGACCGCACCTACTGTTATGCGCGTGCGGCACGCGAAACGTTCATCGCGATCCTCTGCCGGAAGGGCGAGGTGGGCCGCATCCTCCGCATGATGCACGAGTGCGATTTTTTGGGGCGCTACATCCCGGAATTTGCACCGATGACCTGCCTCGTCCAGCACGAGTTCTTTCATCGCTACACCGCCGATGAGCACACGCTCATCTGCATGGAAAAACTGGATGATCTGATCGACACCCGGGAGGAGCGGCTCCAAGGCTACCGGGAGCTCTTCATGAAGAACGAGACGCCGTTCCTGATCTATCTGGCGTTGCTGCTGCATGATGTCGGCAAAGCCGCCAACGTCCAGTATCATGCCGAGGCGAGCGCCACGGCGGCTTCCCGGGTCGCCGCCCGGCTGCAACTTTCTTCCGAGTCGCGCAAGATGCTCGTCTTTTTGGTAGACCAGCACATTCTCCTCTCCAGCACCGCGCAGCGGCGCAACCTGGAAGATTCCGCCACGATTTGCGAATTCGCGGCAGCGGTCCAGACCCAGGCGAATCTTGACGCGCTCATGCTCGTAACGCTGGCCGATGGCATGGGCGTCGGGGATACGACGACCTGGTCGGATTGGAAGGAATCGCTCGTATGGCAGCTCTACCGCAGCACGAGCCGATACCTGGCCGAAGGGGAAGCGTTCTTTGAGCAACGCACCCTGGAGCGTAAAGGGACTCAGGTCGCCGTCTTGAAGCGCCTCGGAACCGCTTACGCCGAAGAAGTGGAGGCGCATTTTGACTTCATGCCCGACGGGTATTTCAGCGCTTTCGACGAGCCTTCGATTGCCGCCCACATCCAGCTCTTTCGGGACTTTTTCGAGGCGCAGATGACCGGCGGCCCCGTGCTCGCTCCTGCCATCCGTTGGGTTGCCCATCCCGACCGGGGACACAGCGAGCTCTGGGTTTGCACCTGGGATCGCAGTCATTTGCTGGCCAAGATCGCCGGGTCGCTTGCGGTTGCACATTTGAACATCTTGAGCGCCGACATTTTCACCCGGGGCGATCACTTGGTCTTTGATGTTTTCAGGGTATGCGACACGAAGTTCCAGGCCGTGACCAACGCGAAAGACATCCAGCTTGTGGAAAGCACGCTCATTGAAGCGCTCGCGGTCGAAAAATTCGATTTCCATCCCGCCCTGCGTAAAGCGATGCACCGCCGCCCCTATCAACTCTCACAGGAACTGGAATTCCCGACCCGCATCGTCATCGACAACGACACCCACCCGATCTATACGCTCGTGGATATCCAGACGCCCGACCGGCTCGGGTTGCTCCACAATATCCTGAGCGGATTCAGCGAGGCCGGGCTTAATATTGCCCTCTCTCGCATCGCCACAGAAAAAGGAGCCGCCATCGACAGCTTCTATGTGACTGATGCCAAAGGCCGGAAAATCGCAGCCGCCCCAAGTGTCGAACGGCTGCAGCACCTCCTGCAAAAAGCCGCCGAACGGGCGCGGGCCGACGGGGAGGCAGGCAAAGCGCCATAATCGCCGGAAACCGTTGCATTAACAAATCGCCATTTTGCAATCAATGCTCTCCAGCGTTGATTCTGAACGGCGCCCAGGATAACAAAGAACGCGATGCAGACTTCCTACGCACCCGGTAGAGTCGAGCTTCTTGGCAACCATACCGATTATAACGAAGGCGTGGTCCTTTCTGCGGCAATCGACAGGGGCGTGACTCTCACCGGCGAACTCACCCATTCCTCACGCGTTTCCCTCCGCTCCTCCACGCTGGGTGAGGCCGTGGAAATCGATTCCGCCGCGCTCGTTCGCTGCAAAGAAAACGAATGGGCGAACTATTTGCTGGGCGTGCTGGATGTTTTTAAGAAAAACGGCCTCCCCGTGGGGGGATTCACCGCGCAAATCCAAAGCGATCTCCCGCTCGGGGCCGGGTTGTCGAGTTCTGCGGCGTTGGAAGTTTCCACGGCGATGCTGCTCCAGAAACTTTTCGGCCTCAATCTGGACCGGTTGCAAATCGCCAAAATGTGCCGCCGTGCCGAGAACGAATTTGTGGGCGTAAACTGCGGTTTGCTTGATCAAGCCTCTTCCGCATTTGGCAAAAAAGGACATGCCATCTTCCTCGACTGCCGTGCTGAAACGGTGGAGACCATCCCGTTCCCGGATGGTGTGAAACTACTCATCACGCAATGCGGAGCGCCGCACCGGCTCTCCGGGGGGGAATACAACGAGCATCGCCTGCAATGCTTCGATGCCGCCGCGCGACTCGGAGCCAAGGCCTTGCGCGATGTCACGAGCGCCCAGTTGGAAGCAGGCAAAGCGAACCTGCCAGAGCTTTCCTATAAGCGAGCGCTTCACGTCGTCGGCGAAAACGAGCGCGTGCTGCAAGGGATCGGGTTACTTAAAAACGGCAACGTCAAAGGTTTCGGCCAGCTCATGTTTGCGAGCCACGAAAGTTCGCGCCGCCATTTCGAAAACAGCACGCCGGAACTCGATACATTGGTGGAAATTGCCCGCGGTTTGCCCGGCGTCCTCGGCTCGCGTCTGGCCGGCGGCGGTTTTGGCGGGGCGACTGTTACGCTTATCGAGCGGGACAAAGCAGCATCCATCTCCGACGCCCTCGTCTCGAAATATTACGACCAGACAGGCCACCTGGCCGTAGCGCATTTGTGCGAGATCGCAGACGGGGCACGGTAGTCACGTATCCCCACGCGGGCGGAAAGGCAAAGCCAGCAAGGTACTCCTCTTCTTTGCGCCTTTGCGTTTTTGCGAGAGACTAAAAAAATCCGCGTAGTTTCTAAACAAACGCTTCGGCCAGCGTATCGGCGACCAATTTGCCCTTTCGCGTGAGCCGGATGCGTGCGCCATCATGGGTGAAGAACCCCTCGCTCAAATATTCGTCCACCACGGATTGCCACGGCCCCAGCAAATCCAGCGCAACGCCCCGGTTCGTGCGCAATCCGAACGCAATCCGTTCGGCAAGATGCGTCGAAGCATCCACCTCTTCCCGGAACCCGATTGCCGATTCCCCGGCAAAAATACGAGACGTATAAGCCTGCACGTCAGCAACATTCTGCCAACGCTCGGCGCCGCAGGTCGAAAAGGCGCTTGGCCCCAACCCCAGATAATCCGCCCCTTCCCAATAGGCGAGGTTGTGAAAACATTCGCGGCCCGGCCGGGCATGGTTGGAAATCTCATATCCGTCGTAACCGACCGCTTCGAGCCGGTCGAGCGTCGCCTCGAAAAGGTCGGCATCCCAGTCCTTATTTTGAGCGTATAGGCCGGACGAGAAACGCTCAAAAAATGCCGTATCTTCCTCATACGTCAGGCAATAAGCGGAAATATGTTCCGGCCCGAGCGCGATGGTTTTCTCCAGAGTCGCCTCCCATTGGGCAAGCGTCTGGGTCGGCACCGCGAACATCAGATCGAGGTTGATATTGTCGAACCCGGCTTCGCGCAAAATTTCATACGAACGCTCGGCTTGGGCCGCGGTGTGAACCCGCCCGAGCACGCTCAGCAATGCCGGGTCCCATGACTGCACCCCCATGCTGATCCGGTTCACGCCCAAGGCGCGCAAGAGCCGTGCTTTGCTCATTGAAACCGTCGCCGGGTTCATCTCCAGCGTCCATTCGCTCAGGGCGCTCAAATCCAGCCGCTCGCGGATGCCGGTAAGCAGGTATTCCAATTGCGAGGCGGAAAGCGCGCTTGGCGTACCGCCTCCGAAAAAGATAGTTCGGGGTTGCAGTAGCCGTTTGCCTGATTCGCGCTCCAGTTCCAGGAGCAGGGCGTCCAGAAACCGACGCATCCGGGTCGGCTCCAGCCGTTCCTTGTAAAAAGAGCAGTAGGGGCAGACCTTCAGGCAAAACGGAATGTGAACGTAAAGATGGCGAAGCGGCATCATGCGGAGCGGTAAGTTTCACGCAAAGACGCAAAGACGCAAAGAACAGTTTTTGTGCGAAATTGAACGCTCGACTCCGATTCGGAGTCTGATTTGTTACTCTCGTGCCTATGAAATTTTTAGCTTTGCTGGTCGCGGCGGTTTTTTCCTCGCTTGCCGCGTCTGCCGAACCTCCTCAACCCGACGTGAAAATGCCGGTCATCGATTTTGTGGAATACGATCTCCCCAACGGGCTCCACGTCATTCTGCATCAGAACAAGACCGCGCCGCTGGTCTCCACCTACCTGCTTTACCATGTGGGCAGTAAAAACGAGCGTCCCGACCGGACCGGGTTTGCCCATTTTTTCGAGCACCTGATGTTTGAGGGGACCGCCAATATCCAGCGCGGCCAGATCGACAAGCTGGTCTCCGCTGCCGGGGGGAACTTGAATGCTTCCACGTCGTTCGACCGCACCGATTACCATTTCAACCTCCCCGCCAATCAGCTCGGGCTGGCGCTTTGGATCGAAAGCGAACGGATGCTGCATGGGAAGGTGGAAAAAGTGGGTGTGGAAACCCAACGGCAAGTCGTCAAGGAAGAGCGCCGCCGGGGAACCGACAATGCCCCTTATGGCAAGCTGTTCGAAAAACTCGTCGAGCTGACCTTTAAAGGCTCGCCTTACCAATGGCCGCCCATCGGTTCCGCCCAATATATTGACCAGGCGAAGATCGAGGAATTTCGCGATTTCTATCATCACTTCTACGTCCCGAATAATGCAACCCTGGTGATTGCGGGCGATTTTGAAATCGAACCGGCCAAAAAGCTGATCGCCGATTATTTTGGGCCGATCCCGCGCGGCAAAGAGATCGAACGGCCCCATTTTATGCTCAAGCCGCAGACCGCGCCCGCTGAACAAACAGTGACTGCGCCCACGACGCCACTCCCGGCGGTCGTCCATGCCTGGCGCGCTCCGTCGGAAACCGCCGAGGACGCCCCGGCGGTGGAGTTGCTTGCCGATATTCTGGGAACCGGCCGCAGCTCGCGCCTTTACGAGCGGCTGGTTCGCAAAGAACAAGCCGCCTCCGGGATCGAAGTCTTTCCTTACCTGCTGGAAAAAGGAGGATTGGTGGGGGTCTTTGCCATCGGGAACCCGGCGACCCCTTTGGAAAAGCTGGACCGTTTGATTGACGAGGAAATCGCCAAAATCCGCGATTCGGGCGTCACCCCGGAGGAATTGCAAAAAGCCAAAAACCTGAAGTTGCGCGAGATCGCCTCTTCCTATGGCACCATGCAGAGCCGCGCGGAAAACCTGGCCCATTACCATGTGATGTTCGGCGACACTTCCAAAATCAACCACGAGTGGGAACGTTACGAAGCGGTGACGCCGGAAGCGATTCAGCGCGCCGCGACCAAATATTTGCAACCCAGCGGGGTCAATATCCTGCGCTTCCCCATGGCGAAAACCGAAAAAAAATGAAAACGCTTTCTCTTGCTCTCGCACTGGGCGTGGCCCTGACCTCGGTCGCTCCCGCCGCGAAAAATTCCCAACCGTCTGCAACGCCAAACGATACCGTGGACCGCACCCAGGCTCCGCCCGCCGGACCGCTCCCGGAGATGAAATTCCCGGACGCCGTCACCGAAACACTCCCCAACGGACTGCGCGTTTTCGTATTGCCGGTCTACAAACAGCCGATGGTGACTTACCGTTTGCTGTTCAAATCGGGCGACATTGATGATGGGTCGAAACCGGGCCTGGCCTCTTTGACGGCGGAGCTGCTCAACAAAGGGACTGAAGCTTTAACGGCTGCCGAGTTTGCCAAGCAAACCGATTTCCTAGGCATCACCGTGGAGGCCGGGTCGTCCGATGACGCTTTGGTCCTTTCCGCAACTGGTTTGAGCCGATACAGCTCCGAAATCCTCGGATTCCTGCGCGACGCCGCCCTGCACCCGGCTTACCGGCAGGAGGAGGTCGATAAGGAAAAGACCACAACGGTCTCCAATCTGGTCCAAAAGAAAATGGACCCGGAGGAGCTCGCAACCCGTCTCCGTGACAAATTGCTCTATGGCACCCATCCGTATGGAGCCTACGCCACCCCGGAATCGGTGCAATCGATCACCCGCGACGATCTGGTTCAATTCCATGACTGCTATTTTGTCCCGAATAACGCGACCTTGGTTGTCGTGGGGGATATCGATGCGGCCAAGGTTCTGGCGCAAGTTAAAGAGACCTTCGGGGCGCTGGAAAAGAAGCCGGTGCCGCCCTGCTGTAATGCGAGCCAGGTATTCCCGCCCATCAAAGGGGTCTCAATCCATGTGGTCAACCGGCCCGGCTCAGTCCAGAGCAACGTGCTGGTAGCCGGACGCGGGGTAGCCAAAAATAACCCGGATGTGCCGGAACTGAACGTCCTCAATTCCGTCCTGGGCGGCGGAATGTCGGGCCGACTTTTTGCCAACCTGCGCGAGCAGCACGGGTTCACCTACGGCTCCTACTCCGGGTTTTCCCAGAAAAAGCTCGGCGGCGCGTTTTCAGCCACCGCCGAAGTCCGCAATGAAGTCACGGGGGCGGCGGTCGGGGAAATCCTGAAGGAACTCCAGCGCCTCCGCACCGAGCCCATCCCGGAAAAAGAACTGGGACTCTCGCGCAACTACCTCGTCGGCAATTTCCTCCTAAGCGTCGAAAACGACCAGCGCATGGGCGAACGCCTCCAGGAGATCGATCTCTATGGATTGCCCGAAGACTTTTATAAGACCTACGCCCGGAAGCTTGCCGGAGTCACCCCGGAGAAAGCGGCGGAACTGGCCCAAAAATACATCGATCCGAGCAACCTCGTCATCATCGTCGTCGGGGAGTCCAAGGAAATCGTCCCGCAACTGGAAAAACTGGGCCAAGTGACGGTTTACGATACCGATTTGAACCCCGTTCCCGCGATGGCCAAACCGTAAGGTCGTCAAATCCAGCCGCCCCCGCTTTTTTTGGCTTGCGCGGAATGCCGCCACCCGGCATGAACTGAAAGTTGCATGAACATTCTCATCCTTGCCGCCGGATACGCCACCCGCCTTTACCCGCTCACCCTTACAAAGGCCAAGCCGCTGCTCGGGGTTGCCGGGAAGCCGATGATTGACTGGGTTCTTGATAATCTTGCGCCCATTCCCAATATCGAGAACGTCTACGTCGTCACGAACAACAAGTTTGCCGCCGATTTCCAAGCCTGGGCCGACGATTACGGCAAGCGGCAGCCCAAGATGAAGTTCAAGATCGTCAACGACGGCTCGACGAACGACACCGACAAACTCGGGGCGATTGGCGACATCAACCTGGTCGTCAACCGCGAAAACCTGGTCAACTCGGATCTCGTCGTGGTCGCCGGAGACAATCTCTTTAGCGAGTCGCTTGAGGAGTTCGCCAAGTTCTGCGAGGGGCGCGCGGCGGTTCTGGCCACCTACGACGTCAAAGACCTGGAGGCGATCAAGAAATACAACAGCATCGAGGTGAACGGGGAGGGGATCATCACCCACTTCGAAGAAAAGCCAGCCCAACCAAAGAGCACCCAGACCGGGATCGCGCTTTACTACTATTCCAAGGAAACAGTCGCCAAGTTCGCCGAATACATTGCCGAGGGGAATAACCCCGACCAGCCCGGCCGGTTCGTCCAATGGCTCTACACCCGCATCCCGGTCCATACCTATGAGGTTCCCGGGATTTGGTTTGATATCGGGAGCAAAGAGACCCTCGACGAAGCCAACGTGATCTTCGCGGACGTCCTCAAAAACAGGCTTTAGGCCCAGCGTACTATCTTAAAAGCGGTGGAGTCGGCGACGGCTCCACCGCTTTTTTTGCGTTCAAATCCCCCCACATCGCTTTTGGGAGAAAAACGGGTTGTGAAAAAACGCTAGTTCACTGAAACATAGAATGTTAGGCGCATTATTATGGCAAAAACGTAAGGCAGAATTCAGTGCAAAGCCGGTCAGTTCCTGTGAGAAATAATAACTACGCATGTTACTTGGTTGCAGTGAACTATGCGCATTGTTATGTGGATTACGTAACAGTAAGGGATTGCCGATTTTTGGGCGCATGAATGGGAAATGCCGGGATTTCCATGACTCGCACTGGGGGCTAACGGCAACGGAGATTGTTGTGAATAACTTTCCTTCGGCCTCTCGAACAGGAGAGCCTGAGGAGCGGCATCTTTTTTTAATTCCTCGCCCCCTCATCGCGATTCCCCTTGGCCTCAATCTCTTCTCCTGGGTTCCTGGCTTCTTAATTCATCCTCAAGCCGCTTCATGGATCATCCAAAATTTGGGGGGGCCCGACCCCGTAGATTCAAATTTGCATCCGGGCCGATTCCTGATAGCACTCTTAGCCCCGCAGGCATGCCTCGGGATTGAAACCAACCAATATTATTCAAATATGAGTCAACGTATCGCATTCCTCTTTTCAGGCCAGGGCGCGCAAACCGTCGGGATGGGCAAGGACCTTGCCGAGCAATACCCCGCGATTGCCAACCTGTTTCAACGCGCCGACACCTTTTTGAAACGCCCGCTGAGCCAGTTGATGTTCGAGGGACCGCAAGAGGAACTGACCCAAACCGTCCATTGTCAGCCCGCGCTTTACGTTCACGGCGCCGCCTGCCTTGCAGCGTTCTTGCACGAAATGGGAGGCGAACTGCCGGGCGTGGTCGCCACCGCCGGGCTGTCGTTGGGGGAATTCACCGCCCACGCCGCCGCCGGGACGTTCGATTTTGAAACCGGCCTCTCGCTCGTGTCGCAGCGCGCCCAATTCATGCAGGAAGCTTGCGAAAGCACCGAAGGCACGATGGCCGCGATGATCGGCGCGGAAGAGAACATCGTGCGCGACCTGGCTGCCGAGACCGATGTGGATATTGCGAACCTGAATGCTCCCGGCCAGATCGTCATCTCCGGGGAACGCGCCAAGGTGGAACTCGCCGTTTCCCTGGCCAAGGAACACGGCATCCGCCGCGCCACGCTGCTCAATGTCGCCGGAGCCTACCACTCGCGCCTGATGAACTCCGCCTATGTCCGCTTGGGCGAGGTGCTTGAGAAAACCTCTTTCGAAACGCCTCAATATAAAGTGATCTGCAACGTCGATGCCAAGCCGGTCTCCGAACCGGTCGAGATTCGCAATGCCCTCCGGGAGCAGGTGACCAGTAGCGTTCGCTGGACCGAATCAATGGAATACCTCCTGGATGTCGAAAAAATCGATCTCTTCATCGAATTCGGCCCCGGCGGCGTCTTGGCCGGGCTCTTTGGCCGCATCCGCAAGGGAACCAACGTTCTCTCCATTTCCGACGTGCCGAGCCTCCAGACCGCCGTCGCGGCTTTGAAAGGCTAAAATAATCCCAGCAAAAGAGGGCTGCCGAGCTAGAGTAATCTCTGGCACGCGCAGCCCTTTGCTTTCCCATGACACCCGTCCCGCTTACCGAAAAACTCCTCATGGATGCCGGAGGCTGGCAGGCTGTGAAGCTGGCCCGCGCCCTCGTGCAATCGGGGCGGGTCGTGAGCGCCGCCTACCATCCCCCCGTGCTCAATGGGATCGTGCGGGAGGGGGATCTGGAATTGCGCGCCGGGCTCAAGGTCTCCTCAAAAAGCGATATCGAAAACCTCTGTTCGTGCCGGGAGTCGCGTCAATGGGGGACGATTTGCGCTCATTCGCTGGCGTTGGGGTTCGCCGTGCTTGCCCATAAGAGCGCCCCCGGTTCGGACATGGCCAGCCGCCGTCCGGCTCCGGCGGTTTCTCCAACTCCAGTCCTGGGGCCGCATTTTACCGTGGACGATTCAGGGAGCCGGGGACCGGATTTTGTCAGTTTGAATGTCGTGCTCCCGCCGCAGTTTATGGCCGCTTGGGAACGGGGCAACCTGACCGTCGGGGTGGAGGCGGAACGGGACGGCCGCCGGGTTCTCTTCAACGCCTTGGACCCGCAACGCACTTACCGCTGCTCGGAAGCCGATTTGCGGCTCATCGAAACGCTTCGCAAGCTCAACCCCGGGCCTGCCGCCGGGATGCTCTCTTTATCCCGCGAACAGGCGTTGCTTTTATTGGAAGGGTTGCGGGGGCATCCGCGGCTAGGGTTTGGACGCGGCACGGCGGTGCATGTTTCGGCCAAGGCAATGAAGCCCCGGCTGGAGGTGAAATCGGACGCGCAGGGGCGGGTCACGCTCCACGTCCAATGGGAGGCCGACACGCGGCTTTTGCGGGCAGGGCAGGGGAACGCCTGGTGCGTAAAGGGGGCTGTTTTCACCCCGGTCGCGCCCGGTCTGCCCCCGGCGTATGCCGACCTTTTAAGCCGGGACATCATGCTGCCGCCCGAGCAGGCCGCGCCGTTTCTGGCCACGGAGCTTCCGATGTTGCGCGCCTTTTTTGAGATCACCGGCAACGCTGCAGCACCGGGCCAAGCGCCACAAATGGTTCCTGAAGCGGGAACCTTCTCGCTGACCCTCGAAGGCTCCTTAAACCATCTCACCGCCCGGCTCCAGCGGATTTACTCCAAGCGCATTGTCACCCTCGGCGTGACGAGTCCCTCGGAAAACTGGGCGCTCCCTGACCCGTCCAACCCGGCGCGCATACTCTGCCGCAATCTCGAAACCGAACGGCTGGCGTTGGGCGAGCTGACCCGTTTTGGATTCACCGGGCCGGATGCCACCGGGCATTTCGTGCTCCGGGGGGAGCGGGCCATTTTATCGTTTTTTGGCGAAGGCTACCCGGCGCTCGCGGAGCAATGGGACGTAACCCTCGGTCCGCGGTTCACGAATGTCAGCGCGGAGATCGAGCGCATCACCCCGCGCGTCGAGATTCTCCGTTCCGGCGAACAATGGTTCGACTTGCAATTTGATCTCTCCACCGGCAGCGGCGAACGGTTCTCCGCCTCCGAAGTGCAGCGCCTCCTGCAACTTGGCCAGAACCACCTCCGGCTCAAGAGCGGCAAAGTCGCCGTCTTTAACTCCGGTCTGCTCGACGATTTCCAAAGCGTGCTGCGCGACTGCAACCCGCAACAACAGCAGCCGGGGAGCTACCGAATCCATAAAGCGCATGCCGGTTATCTCGAAGCGGCCGCTGCCGGAGCCGGGTTTGCGGTCAATGCCGGGGCGTCGTGGCGGCAATGGGCGCAAAGCCAGCAAGGCAAGGCGGAGATCACGCCGCTGGAGTTGGGCGACCTGGATGGCGTGCTTCGCAGTTATCAAAAATACGGGGCGTCGTGGCTCAGTTTCCTCAGTTCCAACGGGCTGGGCGGCATTCTCGCCGACGACATGGGTTTGGGCAAAACGTTGCAAGCGCTCGCCTATTTGCGGACCCAGCCCGGCCCATCGCTGATTGTCTGCCCCTCTTCGCTGATCTTCAACTGGCAGCGGGAAGTGGAGAAATTCACGCCGGAACGCAAGGTCGTCGTGATTGAGGGAGCGCAGCGCGCCCGCCATTTTGCGGAAATCCCGAAAGCCGACCTCGTCATCACCAGCTATCCGCTCTTGCGTCGCGACGCCACGCGCTACCGCGCCTTCGAGTTCGCCAACGTCATTCTCGACGAAGCCCAGCACATCAAAAACCCGGATACCCAAAACGCGCAGGCGGCGGGGATGTTGCGAGCCGCCCGCAAGTTCATCCTCACCGGCACGCCGGTGGAAAACTCCGTGCGCGACGTCTGGTCGCTGATGAATTTTGTGATGCCCGGTTATTTGGGCGATCGGGACGACTTCCGCGAGCGTTACGAAATCCCGATTGCGCGGCAAGGTGATAAAGAAACGATGTCGCGGCTCGCCAAGCGGCTTCGGCCGTTCCTGTTGCGCCGCCGCAAACAAGAAGTGGCCACCGATCTGCCGCAAAAACTGGAGAACGTCGCTTATTGCGAACTGACCCAGGCACAAAAGGAAGTCTACGCCGCGCTATTGCAGGGAGCCCGCGCCCAAATCGACGAAACATCGGGAGAAAAGAACGCAGGCCGCGCCCAAATGCTCATGCTGACCGCACTATTACGGCTGCGCCAAGCCGCGTGCGATCTGCGGTTACTGGACAAAGAAGGCCAAGCCGAATCCGGCAAGGTGGAGCTTTTCAACGAGCTATTGCAAGAAGCCGTCGATGGCGGCCACCGTGTCTTGGTCTTTAGTCAATTTGTCTCGATGCTCTCGATCCTCCGGCGCGAGCTGGAAGAGCAGGGGATCGCCTACTGTTACCTCGACGGTCAGACGAAAGATCGGATGGAGGAAGTAGACCGGTTCCAGAACGGCGACATTCCGGTTTTCCTGATCAGCCTCAAAGCCGGCGGCGTCGGCTTAAACCTCACGGCGGCGGACACGGTGATCCACTTCGACCCGTGGTGGAACCCGGCCGTGGAAGCGCAAGCGACCGACCGCGCCCACCGGATCGGCCAGCAAAACGTCGTCACCGCCTACAAGCTGATTGCGCGAGGCACGGTGGAAGAGAAAATCCTCCATTTGCAACGCAAGAAACGCGAGATGATCGACGCCACCATCGAAAACGAAGAGCCGCTGATGGAAGGGCTCACGATGGAGGAGATTCGGGGGTTGTTGGAATAGATCTATTTTGAAGGATGGGCAAAATGCCGAATTAGAACTGCTGCCCAAACAGCGGTTCCTGCCAAAAAGACTACAGTCAATGCGCCCATCCGGGCAGAATTCAATACAACGGGAACCGTGCGGTTGGCCTGCACGATCAAATAATGCAATGCCGTCAGCCAAACCGAGACGAGAGTCCCAAACCAGAAGGCATGCAGGAAAAGGAAATCGCAGGCTTCCCCGAAATGCTCGGGAGAACGCCAGTATTGTGAATGCGGCACATTAAGCGTGGAAGGCGGGAGGAAGCGCGCAAGATAGGATATCCCGGTAACAAAACTGGAAAAGCCAATACCGAAGAGGATGGAAAATAGAAGATAGCTGGAACGGATCATCCAGCCGTTCGGATGACCGGATGCGCCAAAATGGGTCGCGACCCTCTCCGGCAATGAAGCACCCAATAAGAATACCGATCCGATGAAGAGGGCCAATGAGATGGCCCAGATGAGAACGGAAGCCCTGATTTTCATTCTGCTCCCGAGCGTACCCGTGCCCCTGCTAAAGACACGTCTTTTTCTTTGCGGCTTTGCAGCTTCGCGAGAGACTTTTCGGGCTTCCTACGAAGCCGCTGCTTCCACCGGTTTAGGTGTTTCCCCCACGAGTTCCCAAGCCCGTTCCAGCGAGGCGTCGATGTCAGGGCAGACGTTGTCCAGGCCGATTTTGTCCACGAACCCTGAATTAAAGAGCACCTTCATCGGTTGCGGTTGCACGCCGCTTAAAATGAGTCGCGTTCCCCGGCGGCTGAATTTGTGCCGCATAATCTCCAATGCCCGCAGGCCGGAACCGTCGATGGCCGGGACCGCGCGCATCCGGAAGATCACGATGCGAGGCTTGATCTCGGCGCTGTCCAGGGCGTCTTCGAGCTTCTCGGCCACGCCGAAGAAGAACGGCCCTTCGATGCGGTAAACAATGACTCCTTCGGGCACCGATTTATCCCGGATCGAGTCGCCGCCCAACCCCACATCGCTGTCTTCGGTGATGATGCGGACGTGCGTGATCTCTTCCATTTGCCGCACAAAGAGGATGAACGCGAGCGCGAGGCCAAAGCCAACGGCGATGCTCAAATCAAAAGCGACGGTCATGCCGAACGTGACGAGCAGCACCAGGTAATCGCTCTTGGGACCGCGTGCGAGTTCCTTGAAATTGGCCCATTCACCCATGCGATAGGCGACGACTAACAATACGGCGGAGAGAGCGGCCAGCGGGAGATATTGGGCCAACGGCGCGGCGGCCAATACGACGATCAAAAGGGTGATGGCGTGGATGATCCCCGAAATGGGAGTGCGGCCCCCGCTTCGGACGTTGGTGGCGGTGCGGGCGATGGCCCCGGTCGCGGAGATGCCGCCGAAAAATGGACAGATGAAGTTGGCGATGCCCTGACCCATCAATTCCTGGTTGGAGTCGTGCCGGGTCTCGATCATCCCATCGGCGACCATTGCCGAAAGCAGCGATTCGATGGCTCCGAGCATCGTGATCGTCAATGCCGGTCCCATGAGTTGCTGGATTCGCTGGAAGCTGAAGTGGGGAAGCTGGAATTGAGGCAGCCCTTCCATTGCCTTCGCGCCGAATTTGGAGCCGATCGTGGCAACGGTTTGCGGATCGGGGTTCCAGAAATAGACAATCACCGCCGTAACCAGAATGGCGACAATGGAGGGCGGCACGGCGCGCCAGCGTTTGGGCCAGCCAAGGATAATCCCCAGCGCGAGCAACCCCAACGCGAGGCTCTGCCATTTAAGGCCGGGAAGGTGGGTCACAATGCCCCAGAATTGGGCCAGAGCTTCGGCGGGCAGTTTGACATCAAGGCCGAGGAGTTGCTTGAGCTGGCCGATGGCTATCACGACGGCAATGCCGCTGGTGAACCCCGCAACGACGGAATAGGGGATGAATTTGATGAGTCCGCCGAGCCGCAACGCGCCGATGGCGAAGAGGAACACCCCGGCCATCATCGTCGCCAAAGCCAGCCCTTCATATCCATAGGTGGCGGCAATGGTAAAGAGAATGGGGACGAATGCGCCGGTGGGGCCGCCGACTTGGACAAAGCTCCCGCCCAAGGCAGAAATAAGGAATCCGGCGATAATGGCGGTCCAAAGCCCCTGGCTGGGAGAGACGCCGGAAGCGATGCCAAACCCGATGGCCAATGGCAGGGCGATGATGCCGACGGTAATCCCGGCGATCACGTCGGGCAGGAACATGGCGCGCCGGTAATTAGGAAGGGCATCGATTAAAGCGGGGCGGAAAAAGCGAAATAAGCTCACGTTGTGGGGTGCTAGTAAAAGCACCGAAAGCCGCCGAAGGCAAGGGAGGAGTCTGTGTGGAAATTGGCTATTGCTGACAGGCTATTGGTTTGGAAAAGAGAACCGAAGAACATAAAAAAACAGCCCGGGCAACGGATGTCGCCCGGGCTGTTTTGTTGATCCGATTATTATTCTTGCAACGGCAGTTCGGGAGTCGTCTCTCCTTCTTCTTCGTCGGCGACCACCGGGGCGATGCATTGAAGCTTCTCGCCGGGGTGCAGGTTGATTAGCTTGACCCCCATGGTGTTGCGGCTGGTCTCGCGGATTTCCCGCACGCGCGTGCGCACCATTTGCCCCTTGTTGGTGATGAGCATCAATTCGTCTTTGTCGGTGACGGTCAGAGCCCCCACCACGTCGCCGGTTTTGTCGCCGGTTTTCATGGTGATGATCCCTTTACCGCCGCGCGATTGGACGCGGTAGTCGTCAAACGGCGTCCGTTTGCCGATGCCGTTTTCGCCGGCGACGAGGAGTTGCGAATCCGGGTTCACCAGCGCCATGGCGACGACAAAATCTTTGCCCTGAGGCCGGATGCCCCAGACACCGACGGTGTCGCGGCCTTGGTCGCGGAGTTCTTCCTCGTGGAAGCGCAGGCTGATGCCGTTGTTGGTGATGAGGACCACTTCGTTTTGGCCGGTGGTCAGGTTGGCGTCGATGAGGCGGTCGCCTTCTTCAATCTTGATGGCAATGAGCCCGCCTTTGCGGATGTTCTGGAAATCGGCCAGGTTGGATTTTTTGACAATGCCCGAACGGGTGACAAAGACGATGTGGAGGTCTTTATCCCAGGTATTATCGATTGCCAGCGGGCCGGTGCCGGAGCTCTTGGCCTGAATACGGATGGTGGCCGCGATCTGTTCTTCGCTGCGCAGTTCCAGCAGGTTCGCAATGGAGCGGCCCTTGGCGGCGCGGCCCATCTCGGGAATTTCGTAAACGCGCTCGATGTAGCAACGCCCGGTCTGGGTGAAGAACATCAGGTAATCGTGCGTGGTGGCGGTGAAGAGATGTTCGACGAAATCGTCCTCTTCCTCTTCGGTCGCCCCTTCACGCGTGATCATCCCCTTGACTCCCTTGCCGCCCCGGCGTTGGGCCCGGTAGGAGCTGACGGCGGTGCGTTTGATGAACCCCTTGTGGGTGATCGTGATGATCGTGCCCTCGTTGGAGATGAGGTCTTCGAGCGACATTTCGCCTTCGTCGGGGACGATCTGCGTGAGGCGTGCCGTGCCAAATTTATCGGCGATGGCGCGCAACTCGTCCTTGATGATCTGGAGCACGCGGGCTTCGCGGGCCAGAATATCGAGCAAATCTTTGATCCGTTCGATGAGGGCTTTGTATTCGGCTTCGATCTTGTCCCGTTCGAGGCCGGTCAATTGATACAAGCGCAGATCGAGGATCGAGGAGACTTGCGCTTCGCTGAACCGGTAGAGGCCGTCTTCAAGGCGGGCGGGATCGCGGATCAGGATGCCAAGGGCTTCGACGGTGTGGCGCGGGAATTCGTAAGCGAGCAATTTCACCTTGGCTTCGTCGCGGTTGGACGAACCCCGGATGATTTTGATGAAGGCGTCCATGTTCGCCAGGGCGAGCAGGTAACCTTCCAATGTCTCGGCGCGGTCTTCGGCTTTGCGCAACTCGAACCGGGTGCGGCGCAGAACGACTTCGCGGCGGTGCTCGATATAGGCGACGTTGGCATCCTTGATGGAGAGGAGCTTTGGTTTGCCGTGATCAATGGCGAGCATCGTCACCGAGAAGGAACTTTCCAGCGCGGTGTGCTTGTAAAGATTATTGATGACCACCTTCGGGTTGCCGTCGCGCTTGAGCTCAATAACAACGCGGGTGTTTTCGTCCGACTCGTCCCGGATGGCGCTGATGTCGGTGAGGATTTTCTCGTTAACCAATTCGGCGATCCGCTCGACGAGCGTCGCGCGGTTGACATTGTAGGGGATCTCGGTGATGACGATCTGTTCCCGGCCGTTTTTGATCTCTTCGACGCCCGCTTTGCCGCGCACTTTGATGCTGCCGCGCCCTTTTTCGGTGTAGTTCTTGATCCCGGCGGTGCCGCAGATCGTACAACCGGTCGGGAAGTCTGGGCCTTTGACGAACTCGCGCAACCCTTCCACGGTGATATCGGGATCGTCGATCTGGGCGCAGATGCCGTTGACGACTTCGATCAAATTATGGGGCGGCATGTTGGTGGCCATGCCGACCGCAATGCCGGTGCCTCCATTGACGAGCAGGTTGGGCCAGGCAGCCGGAAGAACGGTCGGTTCCGTGCGGGTTTCGTCGTAGTTGGGGACGAAATCGACGGTGTCCTTGTCCATGTCGTCCATCAAAGCCGCGCCCAAATGGGTCATCTTGGCCTCGGTGTAACGCATGGCGGCGGGTGGATCGCCTTCGACCGAGCCGAAGTTTCCCTGGCCGTCCACGAGACAGTCGCGCATGGCCCATGATTGCGCCATGTGGACGAGGGTCGGGTAAATGACCGCTTCGCCGTGAGGATGGTAGTTGCCGCTGGTATCGCCGCAAATCTTGGCGCACTTACGATGCTGGCGGTTGGGGAAGAGCGAGAGATCGTGCATCGCAAAGAGGATGCGCCGTTGCGAAGGCTTCAATCCGTCGCGCGCGTCGGGCAACGCGCGGGAAATGATAACGGACATCGAGTAGTCCAGGAAGGACTTGCTCATCTCATCGGCTACGTTAATCGGCTCGACTTTTTCGTTTAAGGTATACATCGCGGGAAAGGGGAAAGGGGTGAATTAGGAAGCCAGGAAGCCAGGAAAAGAAATCTCACGCAAAGACGCAAAGGCGCAAAGAAAGGCAGAGGAATTTGAAATCCTATCCCTTTGCGTCTTTGCGTCTTTGCGTGAGCTATTCCTGTCTTTCATTCGCTGCGGTGGTTTGCGCGAGATTTTTACACGTCCAAATTGCGAACATTGAGGGCGTTGTCTTCGATGAAGGCCCGTCGCGGTTCGACGACGTCGCCCATCAGGATGTTGAACATCTTGTCGGCTTCGACGGCGTTGGTTTCGTTGAGCTCGACCCGCAGCAGCTTGCGCTTGTCCGGGTTCATTGTGGTTTCGAAAAGCTCTTTGGCGTTCATTTCGCCCAACCCTTTGAATCGCTTGATCTGGACGCCGCGCCGCCCCATTTCCCGGACGCCCTGCAAAATCTGCGGGACGGCAAAAACCGGGGTGGCGTGCGCCTTGTCGCCTTCGCCTTCGAGCAGTTCGAAGATCGGGTGATCGCTATCGGTATAATGCTCAATGCTGAGCCCTTTGCGCCCGAGTTCGGAGATGATTTTTTGAACCGTGGAGGTTTCGTGCAGCTCGACCAGTTTGCCGCGCCGCCGCGCCCCGTTCGCACCGCGTGGGGCATGGACAATGGGGGCCGAAACCGCCGCTTCGCCGCCCTCGGGGGTGTCCGAGAGTTCGCCGCCGATCTCCTCGTCGTACAGGGCGAGGTCGAGGTTTTCCAAATGGAATCCGCGCACTTCGTCTTCATCATGGAAGTAGTGGACGGTTTCGTTGTTGCCATCGCGGACTTTGACGATGTAGGTGGGCAGTTTGCCGGTTTTGAAGTCGCGCGCGGCCAGGTAGGTTTCAAACTCGCCGCCGTGACGTCGGATGGCTTCGCTGAATTTGTCGAGCCGTTCGAGCAAATCGAGGATTTCCTTGAGCTGCGTGGAGCTGAATTCCTTGCCGTCGGCGAGATTGCGCAGCCGGACGTCTTCGAGCGCGAGCGAAATCAGGATTTTGTTGAGTTGCACGTCGTCGTCGACGTATTCCTCCCGCTTTTTGCGCTTGATTTGATAGAGCGGCGGCTGGGCGATGTAGATTTTGCCGAATTTCATCAAATCGGTCATTTGCCGGTAGAAGAAGGTCAGCAGCAACGTGCGAATGTGGGAGCCGTCCACGTCGGCGTCCGTCATAATGATGATGCGGCCGTAGCGGAGGCGCTCCATATTAAAAGAGCCTTCCTGTTCGCCACCGCCGATGCCGGTGCCGATGGCGGTGATCATCGTCTGGATTTCGGTGTTTTGGAGCACCTTGTCCAAGCGCGCTTTTTCGACGTTGATGAGTTTGCCTCGGATCGGGAGGATCGCTTGGTAACGGCGATCGCGCCCTTGTTTGGCGGAGCCGCCTGCCGAGTCGCCCTCGACGATGTAAAGCTCGGTAAGATCGGGATCGCGTTCGGAGCAGTCGGCCAATTTGCCGGGGAGCCCGCCGCCGGTGAGGGCGCTTTTGCGGACGGTTTCGCGGGCACGCCGGGCGGCTTCACGGGCGCGGGAGGCCATGAGCGCTTTTTCGATGACTTTCTTCGCCACCTGCGGGTTCTGGTCGAAGTGGGTCATCAACTGCTCATATACGATCGAGGAGACGATGCCGTCCACTTCCGTGGTGGTGAGTTTGACTTTGGTTTGCGATTCGAAGCTCGGGTTCGGGTGCTTGATCGAGATGACCGCGGTCAACCCTTCGCGGACGTCGTCGCCGGAGATGGACGGATCTTTCTCTTTAACGAGGTTGTTCTGCTTGGAATACTGGTTGATGGCGCGGGTGAGGGCGCTTCGGAAGCCCGTGAGATGCGTGCCGCCGTCCGGGTTGGCGATGGCGTTGGTGAAACAGAGAATCTGGTCGTTGTAGGAGTCGTTGTATTGAATGACGACGTCGCAATACATATCGTCCTCGATCTCCGTCTGGTCTTTGGAACGGAAGGTGACTTTGCGCTTGCCGCCGAGGACGATCGGTTTGGGATGAAGGAGTACTTTATTCTCGCCCAACTGCCGCACGAATTCCTCAATGCCGAGTTTGTAAAAGAAGGTTTCTTTTTTGACCGGCTCGTCGCGTTCGTCGGTCAGGATAATCTCCAGGCCGGGGTTGAGGAAGGCGAGTTCGCGCAAGCGGACGGCGAGTTTGGCGAACTGAAAATCCGTGGAGGAGAAAATGGTCGGATCGGGCAGGAAGGTGATTTTCGTGCCGGTCTGTTTCGGGTTTTTGGTGTCGCCGATAATGGTCAGTTTCTGCGTGGTGACGCCGCGCTCGAACGCCATGTGGTAGATTTTGCCGTCGCGGGCCACGTCGGCCTTGAACCAATCCGAGAGGGCGTTGACGCATTTCGCGCCCACGCCGTGCAGACCGCCGGAGTATTTATACGCGCCCTGGCCGAATTTGCCGCCCGCGTGCAGGTTGGTAAGCACGAGTTCGATGGCCGGGATCTTGAACTTCGGGTGCATATCGACCGGGATGCCGCGTCCGTTGTCGCGGATCGAGCAGGAACCGTCGGCGTGAATGGTGATTTCGATCTTGGTGCAGTGCCCGGCGAGATGTTCGTCAATGGAGTTGTCGAGAACCTCAAAAACGCAGTGATGGAGCCCGCGCTCATCAGTTGGCCCAATGTACATGCCAGGCCGTTGCCGGACGCCCGCAAGCCCTTCAAGCTTGTCAATTTTCGAGGCGTCGTAAAGTTGATCGGCGGCGACGTGGCCGGAGAGGTTGGATTCTTCGGGCGCGGTGAGCTCGTTGGCGTCAGGTTCTGACATAGGGTAAAATTCAGGAAAAAGGAGGATGAAAAACTAGCCTCTCGCGGGGCAAACGACAACTCTAATTTTTCGGAAACCCAATCTGTTGGGGGCAAGGGGGTGTAAAAACACAAGATATTGGGAAGGCTGGGCGAAAAGTTGTCTGCCTGGCCTGGGGATTTCCCGGACCCTCTTTGAATCTACGTTTCAGAAAATCTCTCGCAAAGGCGCTAGGGAAAGCCTGCTCTTCTTTGCGCCTTTGCGCCTTGCGAGAAATAATTGTAGATGCTTAGCCCCGGGTGGACAGATGGTTTCACTTCTGGGAAGGTGACGGCGTGATGTCTCCCCGCTCTCTGAAGAATTTCCTCCTCCCTGGCCTGCTGGCTTTGGTCGTGCTGGTGCGTTGCTGGAATGCGGCCGATGTGTTTGTGGCGGGGCGGACCTTCTTTGTGGACCCGGATTGTTATTCCCGAATGACCCGGGTGCAATCAGTGCTGGAACACCCCGGCCGGGTGATTCACGAACATTTGTTCGAGAATTGGCCCGAGGGAGTCCGGCCTCATACGACGGCCCCGTTTGATTACCTGACGGCCGGGTTGGCGGCGGCGATCCGGGCGAGCGGTATCTCTTCCCAGACTGCCTTGGATGCTGCCGGAGCCTGGATTTCCCCTTTACTGGGACTTCTTACGGCGGCATTTCTCTGGGTTTGGAGCGGACGAATTGAGTTGTCTTACCGGGTCGCGATGCTGGTTTTTTTTGCCGTGAACCCCATTCTGGTTCAGGGGACGGTCTTGGGTCGGCCTGATCATCAATCGCTCTTAATGCTCTGCATGGCGGCGGCTTTGGGGGCAGAGATGGCGCTCCTGACCCAACCGACGCGTCATTGGGCTCTGATCGGCGGGTTCGTTTGGGGACTGGGAATCTGGGTTTCCCTCTATGAACCGCTGGTGCTTGGGGGAGTCGCGGTGATTTGTGGGCTGATGGTAAAAACGAAGCTCTCTAATAGAGAGCGGCTTTGCTTCTGGCTGCCATTAATTGCCGTGGGGTTGCTGGCCTTCACCGTGGAAGGGGGGCGGCTTCTGGCAATGCCGGACCCAGGGGTGCGCGACAAGTTTGCGAATTGGAGCCGGACGATCGGCGAACTTGCCCATGTTCCTCTAGTCACGCTATTTCAATGGATGGGCGGCATTCTGTTGCTCCTCCCGGCGTTGTACTGGCGGGGCTGGAGGCAACGCGATGCGGCCGCCCGGTTTTGGCTGGGGCTGATCGCCGTTTTAATCCCGCTGACGTGGTGGCAGGCGCGCTGGGGTTACTTCCTCGGCTTGGCCCTTACGATGGCAATTCCGTCCTTGTTATCGATTTTCACCCGGCCCCGGCTTGCCATGGTAGTGTTTCTCATTGCGCTGTGGCCTGTCGGGTTGAACTGGAAACAGCAAAACACGCCCGTCCAGATTGGATTCCGGGCCGAAAAACGTCTCGATCAGCTCGCACTTTTTGATGTAGCGCAGCAGTTGAAGGGGGCGCGCCGGTTGCCGATTCTCGCTCCGTGGTGGCAATCCCCGGCGCTGGCCTACTGGTCGGGCCAGCCATGCGTGGCCGGGAGTTCCCACGAGAGCCTTCCCGGAACTGTGGACAGTTCCCGCTTTTACCTGAGCGCCGATCCCGCCGAGGCCGAAGCGATCCTGGCGCGTCGCCGGGTGGCGTGTGTGGTGGCGTACGAACCGGACCGCGTCAATGCCGTTGCAAGCGCCATTTTAAGCCAACCGGCGGGCGAGGGGACGATGGGGGAATATTTGTATCGGCGACCGCATAGCGCGCCGCCATTTTTGGAGCTTGCCTATTCCAACGCGGCGTTCCGGGTTTTTCTTCGCCCGGCAGGGATCGAGCCGTAACCTAAAACTCTTCTCAGTCCGGGTTTTAGCCAACGCTTTGTCACCCGCTTTGCTTTGCCCCGGCTTTGCTTTGCCACCGGCTTCAGCCGGTGGTGCGCCTTGAAAAAGCTCTTGAGCCGGCTTCAGCCGGGCTTCTCTTGTAAAAGGAAAAAGCCCGGCTGAAGCCGGCTGGGGCATCGGGTTGCATGAAAACCACCGGCTGAAGCCGGTGGCAAAGAGAACACCGGCTGAACTGGCGCAAAGAGAACGCCTACGGAAGCCACGCACCCCGACTTTTTCGCGGGCTCTTTTTGGGGATGTTGCCAAGAGGGCCAAAGGGCGCGGGCAGCCCGAAACTATTGGGCGAAGGGGGATCAATGAAAGCCAAAGATTTGACTAAAGAACCGCCGCGCAGCCCGAGAGTTCGCATCCGCGATTACGCCATTCTCGCCCGCGCCATCGACAAAGCCCGCGCGGAACTGGCCGGAACCGCAGGAGAATACCATTTTGATTGTCCATTGGACCGGACGCTTTTTGCTTTTAAGGGGATCACCGGGGAGGAATTCCTCCAACAAGTCCGCCATGGGCGCAGCGACGAAGAGCTGGGTATCTGGGTGGACGAACAAGGATTACCAAAAACGCCCGAAGAGATCCGGGCCTGGAGCGATTCCATGGAAACCTATTGCCTTTATAATAATATGGAAAAGCGGGCCTCCTTTGTGGAGGAATGCCATAAACTCGGGCTCAACCCGGCCAAAACGACCCTTTTTGAATGGCTGGAAGCCGACGACCAGGCCAGCCATCCTTCCAGCATGGAAACCTCGCGAATAGAATAAAAAAGCGCTTTCCGGGCGGCCCTTTCGAGACTACGCTCCCCGGCCTTATGTTAAGCGCAGGCATTGTCGGGCTCCCCAACGTTGGCAAATCCACCCTCTTTAACGCCGTCACCCGGACGCGAAAAGCGCAGGCGGCCAACTACCCTTTTTGCACCATTGATCCCAACCAGGGAGTCGTCACGGTGCCCGATCCCCGGCTCGCCGCTCTCTCGAAGATTTCCCACTCAAAGAAACTTGTCCCGGCGGTGATCGAGTTTGTCGATATCGCGGGACTCGTTCGTGGGGCCAGCCAGGGGGAAGGGCTCGGGAACCAATTTTTGAGCCACATCCGCGAGGTCAATGCCATTGTGCAAGTTGTCCGCTGCTTTGAAGACGCCGACATTCACCATGTCGCCGGGACCATTGATCCGGTGCGCGACATCGAAGTCATCAACACCGAGCTGATTCTGGCCGACCTCGCCTCGATCACCAAACGCGGTGAACGCCTGCAAAAATCGATTCGCGTCGGCGACAAAGCGGCCAAAGCCGAATACGCGGTGATCGAAAAACTGATTCCGCACCTCGACAGCGGCAAACCGGCCATCACCCTCGATCTGAGCGACGACGAGAAGCGCATCGCCAAGGAGTTCATGATGATGACGATGAAGCCGACCATCTTCGCCTGCAACGTGGCCGAAGGAGACCTCGCCCAGATCGCCACGGAACTCGCCAAGCCGGATACCGCCGAACTGCACCCGTCCACTCAATATGTCAAAGCGGTGCAGGATTACGTCCAGACCCACCTCGCCACCGAGGCGGTCGTCATCAGCGCCCAGATCGAGAGCGAATTGATCGATCTCCCGGAGGAAGAAGCGCAGGAATATTTGCAAGACCTGGGGGTAAGCGAAAGCGGTGTCGGTTCGCTCATCCGCAGCGTTTACCATCTGCTGGGGTTGCGCACTTACCTGACCACCGGGGAACAGGAGACTCGCGCCTGGACCATTCACCAAGGCGACAAAGCGCCCGCCGCCGCCGGAGTCATTCACTCCGATTTCGAGCGCGGATTCATCGCCGCCGAAACGATCGCCTTCGACGATCTCGTGGCGCTCGGTTCTTTCGCCAAAGCCCGTGAAGCCGGCAAATTGCGGATCGAAGGCAAGGAGTACGTCGTCAAAGATGGGGACGTCATGGAATTCCGGTTCAACGTTTAGGGATTACCCGGATTAATAATTGAGTGGATTTGATAAGGCGGGCTAATTAAAGGCTCCGTATCTTTATGGGAAATCTAATAATTTAATCTTGCCAATCCTCCGGGTTTCCCGTAAAAATCTCGAAATTCAAAAAGGAATCCCAAAATTCCTGGAAAAAACACCTCATTCTTATGACAAAAACACCGCTCAAAAAAGCTGCCGTTTCTTTTTTGAGCATTGCCCTGACTTTCCTGGGGAGTGCTCAATATGCCGATGCCGCCACCACCAGTCCTTACTCGGCCTCATTGAGTTCGACCAAAACGGACATTGATACCTATTTTTTGCTGCAAAAATTTGACACCCGTTTGGGCACTCTGTCAAAGGTGACACTATCCCTCTCTTCGGGAGCGTCTACGACAATAACCCTTCAAAATACATCGCCCTCCGGTTCCAGCGGAACTGTATATACCTCTCTAAAGCTGACATTATCTGATCCCGATGCGTTATTGAGCCAGAAGCTGACTTTGATTGTCCCGGACACAGACGGGCTTAATTATAGCCTTCTCGCGGGTGGGTCGATGACTACGGGAGAAGCAACGGCGACCGGCAACAACACGGTTGATTATACGTCTGGTTTAATCTTGTCGGAATTTTCAACGGTTGGCGTTGGCAACATCAGGCTTGGTTTGGCAACCCTTACCAAAACAACGCTTACAAATACGGGTGGAAACACTTCGGCCAGCCAAGAAACCTACGCTGATGCGACCGCCACGGTGACCTATACCTACGTGGCGGCTCCGCCGGCCGTTCCCGAACCGTCCACTTGGGCGATGCTTGTGGGCGGCGTGGGGCTGCTTGCCTTCGGCCAGCGGATGCGCCGCCGGGCTGTTTAAAGGCTTTTTTAGCGAGGAAGTTTTTGCGGGGTTCCGTTTCTGACGGAACCCCGTTTTTTTGTTTTTTTAAACCGCCAGGCTGGCGGTGCGGGTGCCTGACATTCCGATTGCAAAAATACGGCGAGAACTGCCTGAGGACGTCATAGGCGGCAACCGATTCCTTTGCCTATTGCGATAACAGGGGCGGAGTGACTCCGGGTTTGGCTGTGTCCCCCTAGCAGCCATCCCGGAGACTCTCCCGCACCCATGAGATTTCCGCTGCCTCTTACGCTTAAAATCGCATCGACTCTCCTGAAGCAACGCTGGCGCGCGGTATCCCGCTTTGCCACCGTTCTCCAGCTTGAGCCGCTCCATGCCTGCAATCTCGCCTGTACCGGTTGCGGTCGGATCCGCGAATATGCCTCGACGATTCGCGACATGATGCCGCTTGCCGATTGCCTCGCGGCGGCGGCCGAATGCGATGCGCCAATGGTTTCCATCTGCGGTGGCGAACCGCTTCTTTACCCGGAAATCGAAGCGCTGGTGGCCGGGTTGCGCGATCAGAAACGGATCGTTTATCTCTGCACCAACGCCCTCATTATGCGGCGTAAAATGAGCGATTATCTCGCCGTGCAATGGAGCGAAGAGCCCCGGCGATTCGAGCCCATTTTATACCAGCTCATTCTCGAAAAGCTCATTTCCCACAAAGAGGCGGCAGTCATTCGCAGCGGGCGGATTGATAAAAAGAGGCCGGTCATCAAACCGTCCCGTTGGTTCTACTGGAATATCCACCTCGACGGCCTGGAAGCAACCCACGACCGGATTGTCGAAAAAAGCGGCGTCTTCAAAGAATGCGTTCTGGCGATCCGCATGGCCAAAATCCTGGGCTACCAGGTAGCAACCAATACCACCATTTATAAACAAACGAAAATGGTGGAAATCGAGGAATTGTGGAGCTTTCTGGGCACCCTGGGAGTTGACGGACACACGATCACACCAGGGTATGATTACGCGGAGGCAGCCGAGGCGATGGTTCGGCGAAAGCAGGGTCGGCCGGAAGATTTTTTCCTGACGCGGGCGGATACGATCGAAAAATTTCGGAATGCGGAAGAATGGGGCCGCCGTTTTCCACTGTTGGGAACGCCGGTTTATCTCGAATTTCTGGCAGGCAAACGGGAGTTGTCGTGTTCGGCATGGGCGATCCCGACGCGCAATGTGCGGGGGTGGAAGGGGCCGTGCTATCTCATTACCGACGCCCATTACGCCAGCTACCGCGAGTTGATTGAGGCAACCGACTGGGACCGGCTGGGCAGAGTGAATGGCGTGGCTCGCGATCCCCGGTGCGAACATTGCATGGTCCATTGCGGGCATGAACCGACCGCCACCCTCGGCATCAATGCCCAACGGGGAGACATCTGGAAAAACCTCCGGTTCAACTTCGGTCCGCGGCCGCGGATCACCGCAAAAAGGTGAGCTTCCGCGATTCAATTCAAACGCAATGGCAACCGAACCCGTAACTGACCCACGGCACTCCTCACTTAAAGAAGCCATTGCCCGGGCGCAATCCAACTTGCTGCGCCTCCAAAATCCTGACGGGCATTGGGCGGGTGAATTGATCGTCGATAGCACCCTTTGTTCCGACTACATTCTTTACATGCACTGGGCGGCAACGGTCGATCCCGTGCTTCAGGAGAAATGCGTGGCCCATATCCGGCAGCGCCAAACCCCGGAGGGAGGGTGGAATATTTACTACGGCGGACCCGACGAGGTGAACGCGACGGTCAAGGCTTACTTCGCGCTGAAGCTCGCGGGAGATTCGCCGCAGGCGCCTCATATGCAACTGGCCCGTGCCGTCGCCCTGCGGTTGGGCGGTGTGCCGCGCATGAACACCTACGCCAAGCTGTATCTGGCGCTCCTGGGTCAGTTTCCATGGGAACTCCTGCCCACCATTCCCGTCGAGATGGTGCTCATCCCGGATCGCTTCCCGTTCAGTCTTTATCAAATGTCCTCCTGGAGCCGAGCGATGATCGTCCCGCTCGCGATCCTCAATCATTTGCAACCAACCCGTCATTTGCATCCCGACTTGCAGATCGGCGAACTTTTTCCCATTGATGATCCCGGCGAGCTGATGCCTCAAATCGCCCGGCCTTGGGTGAGCTGGCGCAATTTTTTTCTCGGGGTGGATCGTTTTTTCAAGCGCCTCGACGGGCTGGGCTTTAAGCCGCTGCGCGAGCGCGCCTTGCGGGAAGCAGTGCGATGGATGACCGAACGGATGGGCAGCGGTTCCCACGGGCTCGCCGCCGTATTCCCGGCGATGCTCAATTCCATTATCGCCCTCAAGGCGCTCGGGTATGACGCTTCCCACCCGGTTTTATCCAAGGCATTGCGGGATTTCGAAGGGCTCTTCGTGGACGACCCGGAAGATTTTCGTATCCAGCCGTGTCTTTCACCGGTTTGGGACACCGCCATCAATCTCATCGCTTTGGAGGAAAGCGGGGGCGGTTGCGGTGACGCCCGGGCTCGTGCGGTTCAATGGTTGATCGAACGGGAGGTCTGCATCCGTGGGGACTGGGCGATCAATAACCCGCATCCGGTGGCCAGCGGCTGGTCGTTTGAATTCCGAAACGATTACTACCCGGATACAGACGATACAATGATGGTGCTCATGGCGCTGCGGTTTGCCCCTTGTTCGGGAGCCTCCGAAGATAAACTGCGGAAAATCTTTGAACGCGCCCTGCCGTGGCTTCTCTCCTTCCAGTGCCGTGACGGCGGCTGGGCGGCCTTCGACAAAGATGTCACCCGGCGTTGGCTCGAAAGCATCCCGTTTGCGGACCACAACGCCATTCTCGACCCGTCGTGCAGCGATCTCACCGGCCGTATGCTGGAGCTGCTCGGGTACCTGGATTTTGATCAGCGGCATCCGGCGGTGGAGCGGGCTCTGGCTTATCTGCGGCGAACCCAGGAACCGGACGGCTCGTGGTATGGACGCTGGGGGGTGAACTACATTTATGGCACCTGGCAGGTGCTCCGGGGGGTGCGATCCGTTGGAGCGCCGATGGATCAACCCTGGATCGAGCGGGCTCGGGACTGGCTGGAGAGTTGCCAGAATCAAGACGGGGGGTGGGGGGAATCGCCGCAAAGTTACGAAGATCCGTCGCTCAAAGGATGCGGGGAAAGCACTCCATCTCAAACAGCCTGGGCAGTGATGGGGCTGTGCGCGTGGGGGGATTCACGGCGGCCATCCATCCGGCGCGGCGTTCAGTGGCTCCTGCAAAAGCAGAACCGGGATGGAAGCTGGAGCGAACCCCAGACCACCGGCACCGGCTTCCCGCGGGTCTTTTATCTCAACTACGACATGTACCGGAATAATTTTCCGCTGCTGGCTCTGGCCACCTACGCCAACGGGAATTCCCCCAAGGCGGCATCATTCCTTGTCAATGCAAATGCGCGTGCAATAAAGGGCCAACGGAGTAAACTCCCGATGTGAGGTCATCCAGCTTACGGATCAAACTGATGGTCTTGATGGGATTGGCATTCCTGCCGCTGGTCGTGATGGAAATCAATACGGCCAGCGAACAGATCGCGAGGGCCAAAGAAAATACCAAGGCCGAGGCTTTGCGTCTGGCGGGGGTGTTCTCGAATACCCAGGAGATGCTCATTGATTCCGTCCGCCAATTGCTGACCGTGATGGCGCAACTCGACAGCGTCAAAGCGCAATCGAGAAGCGAATCGGAGCCGCTCTTTGAGCAGATGCTCAAGCAAAACCCGCTCTTCTCGATTGTCGCAACCCTGGATGCCCAGGGGAATGTCATTGCGTCCGCTCCCCCCGTCACCGAACCAACCAATCTTTCGGATCGCGCCTTCTTTCAGCGAGCGGTCCAGACGAAGGCATTTACAGTCGGCGAATTTATCATTGGGCGAATCTCCAAAAAGCCCAGCTTTCATCTGGCATTGCCAATGATTGACCCAAACGGGAACATCACCGGCGTGGTTTATGTAGGGCTTGATCTGAGGACTGTCAGCGATTTCGGGACACGCGTCAAATTACCCCCCGGCAGTTCGATTGCGATGGTTGACGAGCATGACGCTTTTTTGATGCGCTATCCGGACCCGGAAAAATGGGTAGGGAAAAAAATGCCGATCGCGGAAAAATTCCGTTCTGCCGAAAATGCCGGATCGATGGAAGCGGTCGGAGCGGATGGGGTGGAGCGGATTTATGGGATGACCCGGCTCAAAGCCCCGGGAATTGGCAATCTCTCGGTGTTGGTCGGGATTTCCAAAAAGGAGGCGTATGCTCCGTTTCAAAAGCGGCTCTACGAACAGCTGGGACTGATGCTGGGGATCGCGTTGTTTGGAACGGTGGCGGCTTGGATGCTGGCCCGGAACAGCATTGTGCGCCCGGCCCGGCACCTCGCCAGCGTGGCGAGGGGACTTAGCGCCGGGAGATTGGATGTCCGCAGCAAGCTGGAGGGAGGAGAATTTGGAGAGATTGGGGAGGCTTTCAATCAAATGGCCGAAACGCTCTCGCGCCGGATTGACGAGCTCAACCAGGCACAGGAAAAACTGCGTCACGCCTATGATGATTTAGAAACCAGGGTGCAGCACCGCACCGAGGAACTCCGTCTGGCCCGCGAGCGGCTGGTCGATGCCATTGAAAACATCAATGCCGGTTTTGTAATGTTCGGCCCCGACGAACGCCTCGTGATCTGCAACCAGACTTTCCGGACCATGTTTGAACGGTGCGCAGATATCATTATACCGGGTGTTTCGCTGGAAGAAATATTGCGCGAGTTCATGCGCCGGGGAGGGCATGTGGATGGAGTTGAGGATATGGAAGCGTGGATTCAAAAGCGAATGGCGACGTACCGGAAGGCCGACCACCATCCCTTCGATCAGCGGATCAACGGACGCTGGTTGCGCGTAAGCGATCACCGGACGCGCGATGGCGGCATCGTCTCCCTGCGCACCGATATTACTAATCTGAAGGAAATCCAGGAGACGCTGATCTTACGCGACCGGGCCATTGCCGCCGTCGTAAGCGCCGTCATCATCACAGACCCGACCCAGCCCGATAACCCGGTCGTCGATGTGAACCCTGCCTTTGAGCGGATCACCGGTTACTCCAAGGAGGAGGTGATCGGGCGCAATTGCCGGATTTTACAGGGGCCGGAGAGCGAGCCGGAGGTCGTTGCCATGCTCCACGATGGGGTGGTTCATCAACAGGAATGCCAGGCGGTGATCCGGAACTATCGAAAAGACGGAACTCTGTTTTGGAACGAAATCAAAATCACCCCCGTCCGCGACGCTTCGGGCCGCCTCATCCATTTTGTGGGCGTCTCGACCGATGTGACCGAGCGCGTGGAAGCCCAGGCGGCGCTAGACCGGGTGCTCGCAGAGTTGCACCGTTCCAACCAGGAGCTCGAACAATTCGCCTACATGGTTTCCCACGATTTGCAAGAGCCGCTCCGGATGGTGGCCAGCTACACTCAACTGCTTTCGCGCCGTTACCGGGATTCGCTCGACGCCAACGCCCAGGAGTTCATTGATTATGCCGTGGAAGGTGCGCAACGGATGCAACAATTTATTCAGGATTTGCTTCAATACTCCCGCGTCGGAACCCATGGACGGCCGTTCGAGCGGCTCAAAGTCGCGGATATCGTGCAGCGGGCCTTGGATAACCTGCGGTTTGCGATTGAGGAAAATAAGGGGGAAATCGTCTTGGGCGAATTGCCGGAGCTTGATGCCGACCCGGTTCAGCTCGGTCAGCTTTTTCAAAACCTGATCGGCAACGCCCTCAAATTCCGGGGACCGCAGCCGGTCCGGATCGAGATTGGCGCCACCCTTTTGGATGGGAATTGGGAATTTGTGGTGAAGGACAATGGCCTGGGGATCGATCCGAAAGATTTTGAGCGGGTTTTCGTCATTTTTCAGCGACTGCACACCCGACAGGAATACGCCGGGACGGGGATTGGACTGGCGATCTGTAAACGGATTGTGGAGCGCCACGGTGGGCGCATTTGGGTGGAATCCGAAGTCGGCAAGGGAGCCGCATTCCATTTTACACTACCGGAGACGCAAGAGGCAGGGTAAGCGGATCAGCAATGGGAGGCATTCTTGTTTGCACCCGGCGTCGATTCAAAGGAGAATAGAGCATGCCAGGGACGCAACCAACGACGGCAGAACCGGCTATCCGGGTGCTTCTGGTGGAAGACAACCCGGGAGACGCCCGTTTGATTCAGGAGTTGTTGATTGATGCCAAAAGCGGGCGGTTCGAAACCGTCGTGACCACCCGCCTTTCCGAGGCCATGGAAAAACTTGCCGGGGGGGATTTCCAACTTATTTTACTGGATCTCTCCCTCCCTGACAGCCAGGGGATCGATACGTTTCATCGGATGGTCAATCATGCCCCGATGCTCCCGCTGATTGTTCTCAGCGGGCTTGATGACGAGTCGCTTGCGCTTCAGACCGTGAAGGAAGGGGCGCAGGATTATCTGGTCAAGGGGCAGGTGGACCCCCGCAGTTTGGCCCGTTCGATCCGCTACGCCATGGAGCGGTTGGCTGCCGAGCATGCTTTGGAGGAAGAGCGCAACCTGTTGCGCAACGTGATCGACAATCTGCTGGATTCCATCTACGTCAAAGACGTGAACGGCCGTTATCTTTTGGATAACATCGCCCACCGCCGCACGCTTTCGGTCGATTTGCCCGAACAAGTCGTGGGAAAAAGCGTGTTCGATTTTTTCCCTAATCCGATCGCCACGAAATTCCAGGAGGACGACGCGGTCGTTTGCCGAACGGGGCAGCCGATTCTGAACCGGGAGGAGGTCGTCGTCTCGAATTCCTCCGCCGTGCGCTGGATTTCGACCACCAAGGTTCCGTTGCGGAACCGGGCAGGGGAGGTCGTGGGGGTGATCGGGATCGGGCGCGACATTACCGAGCGCAAGGCCGCCGAGGAGCAAATTTTCCGCTACAATGCCGAAATCCGCCAGCGCAATACGGAATTGGAAGACGATCTCCACATGGCGCGCGAAATCCAGCAGGCTTTTTTGCCTCAACAGTTCCCCACGTTTCCGCGCAACGCTTCGGTGGAAGAAAGCGCGATCCAGTTTTTCAGCCGCTATATTCCCACCACCGCCGTCGGGGGCGACTTTTTTCACATCATTCCGCTCTCGGATACGGAGGCCGGGGTGTTCATCTGTGACGTGATGGGGCACGGCGTCCGGGCGGCGCTCGTCACGGCGATCCAGCGAGCCTTGGTGGAGGAGATGCTGCCCGCGGCGCAAGATCCCGGGCGTTTCCTGACGGAGATCAATCGCGCCCTGCTCTCAATTTTGCGCCGCGCCCGCACCCCGATGTTTGCCTCAGCGTTCGCCATGGTTGTGGACCTTCGGGAGAAGTGCGTGCGCTATTCCAACGCGGGGCATCCATGGCCGATCCACATCAGCCGTGAAACCGGGGAAATCGGCCCGATCTGCGCTCCTTCGGAGCGTCCCGGTCCCGCCTTGGGGGTCTTTAAAGACGCCCATTTTGAGACCCACATTCGCCCCATTGCAGAGCGGGATTTATTGATTTTGTTCACCGACGGCCTTTGTGAAGTGGAAGGCGAGCACGAGACTTATTTCAATCAAGAGATGTTGCAGGAGGTATTACGCAAGGGGCTTGTAAACTCCTCAGAAAAGTTAATAGACGAAACGATCAACGAGGTGCGTGATTTTGCGATCAACCATAATTTTACCGATGATGTTTGTTTAATTGGTGTGGAAATTAAAAACATTCATGTGTTATAACGCTGGGTTGTGAGACCCCCGCCCAAATTTGTGCGCGTTTTTCTAGTGGAAGATCATCTACCGGACCAAAGGCTCGTGGCGGAAATGCTGGGAGAAGGGGGCGGCCAAATGATCTTGAGCGGCGTGTTCTCGCGTTTGAGTGAGGCTGTGGCGGAGATGGAAAAAGGGATGGCGGTGGATTTGGTATTGCTCGGATTGCCCGATTCAAGCGGATTGGAAACATTCACCCAATTTTCGGAAGCGATGCCGCACCTGCCGGTCATCATCTTGAGCGCGCTGGACGATGAAGACCTGGCGCTCGAATTCGTCCGCCAAGGCGCGCAGGATTACCTGCTAAAGACCGATCTGACGGAAAAAAGGCTCGCCCGGACTATTTATTTTGCCATGGAGAGAAAGCGGGGCGAATTGGCGCTCAAATCGGTCCGCGACGAACTGGAAAAGAGAGTGGCCGAACGCACGCAGGCATTGTCTTTATCCAACCAGCAGCTCTCAAAGGCGCTGGATGAATCGAGCGCCGCCCAAGCCCAACGCATCCAGCAAGAGCGCCTCAACGCCATGGAACGTATGGCCAGCGGGATCGCCCACGACTTTAACAATGCCCTTTCCCCGATCCTTGCCCACAGCGAGTGGTTCTTAAGAAAACCGGAGGACATGGCTGATAACGCCAAGCTCAGGAAAGCGCTCTGCAAAATCAACGAGTCGGCGGAATATTGCTCTGAAATCGTGATGCGGCTGCGCGGCTTTTATCACTCGGGGGGGGAAACGGGCTCGATGGAGCCGATCGAGCTCAACGAAGTGCTCATGGAAGCCATCTGTTTGACGCAGATGTATTGGAAAGACCAGGCCCAGTCGAGAGGCTGCGAAGTCACCTTCCAGACCGAGTTCAGCGATGCGCCCAAGATCGACGGGGTCCGCAATGAACTCCGGCAGATGTTCACCGATTTGATCCTCAACGCCGTGGACGCCATTCCGAAAAACGGCACGATCCGGGCGAGCATTTATTCTGTCGATGGGGGAGTGGCCGCGTCGATCGCCGATAACGGGGTGGGGATGAACCCGGAAGTATTGAGCCGTTGCCTGGAACCGTTTTTTACCACTAAAAACCATACCGGGATCGGGCTGGGACTGGGAGTCGTCCACGGCATCGCCCAGCGTCACAAGGCCGGGATCAAGATCGAGAGCAGGGAGGGGGAGGGAACCAAAGTCACCGTGCAATTCCCGGTTTCCAGCCTGGAAAAACCGGTCCTGTCCAAAACAATGACCGGCCTGCGGATCTTTGTGGTGGAGGACGAGCCGAACATTCGGGAAGTGCTTGCGGTTTACCTTGCCGAAGACGGCCATCAAGTCGAACTGGCGTCTGACGGCACCGAGGCGCTGGAGCATTTTACTCCCGGGCGTTTTGATCTTCTCTTGACCGATTATTCGATGCCCAAGATGAACGGCGATCTGCTGGCTGCGGAAATCCGGGCTCGCGATCCCGAAATTCGCATTGCGCTTTTGACCGGTTTCGGGGCATCTCTGCCGCAAGGCGCCTCCCTGCGGCTGGAAATCGACACCATCATCTCCAAGCCGTTCACGTTTGAAACCTTGCGCCAGGGGATCGCCGAGGCGATGGATGGACGGGATCCCAAGAGGATCTGACGGTGGAAAAACGAGCGAGCGCGGTGAAGGAAACCTCGCATCAAAAGCGAATTGCCATCACTTCCTGCTTTCCTGCGCGCCCGTTTTGATTTCTCTTCTAAGGGACACACTATGAACTCCATCACCCTGCGCGTTCCCGCCACCACCGCCAACCTCGGGCCCGGTTATGATTGCTTGGGAGTGGCGTTGCGGATCTATAACCGCGTCACCGTGCGCCGGGGGCCATCGGCCGCCAAGCTCCCTCCGATGGCGGTCAAAGCCGCCGCCCGTTTTTTTGAAACCGCCGGGGTCAAACCGTTCGGGTTCGGCTGGTCGATCACGGGCGATGTTCCCCAATCCCGGGGGCTGGGCAGCAGCGTGACCGTCCGGCTTGGGATTCTCCATGGGCTCAATGAATTGGCGGGAGGCCCGCTGGAACGCGAGGAGCTTTTCCTTTTGTGCAGTGAGCTGGAGGGACATCCCGACAATGCCGCCCCCGCGGAGTTTGGCGGTTTCACCGTGGCGAGCGCGGATGGATGCCTCTCGTTTGAAGTTTCCCCGGATTTGTCGTTCGTTCTCCTGATCCCGGATTTTGAAGTTTCCACGCCCGCCGCCCGCAAGGTTTTGCCGCTCGATCTGCAACACGAGCTGGCCGTCACCTGCGCAGGCAATGCCGCCCGCATCACCGCCGCGTTTGCCTGCGGTCAATACGAAGCGCTCCGGGGAGCATTCGACGATTACCTCCACCAGCCGTTCCGCCAACCGCTCATCCCGTTTTTGCCCGACGTGATCCGGGCGGGCGAAGAGGCCGGGGCATTGGGCGGATTCCTCAGCGGTTCGGGATCAACGATTGCTTGCGTCACGTTGGAGCATCCCGAAAAGATTGCCGCCGCCATGCTCACGGCCGCCGGGAACATCAAAGCCCGCACCGTGGTAACGAGCGCCGACAAAAACGGCGTCAAAATCGTCAAAGGATAGCCCAACGTGCGCCGCTGGCTTGAAGAGTTTGAACAATTTGCCATCGAGGTCATCCTCGGGGAACGCTTTGGCAAGCGCGCCGCCCTGTTGCGCGGCTTTCTCTGGCTGCTTTCGCGCCTGTATCGGCAAATCGTGCAACTGCGCCTGTGGCTTTACCGCAAGCGGGTGATGCGCGAGCGGGCGCTCGGCTGCCTCGTGATTTCCATTGGCAATCTGACGGTGGGGGGAACCGGTAAAACGCCCGTCGTGGAGAAGTTTGCCCGCGCGTTGCAGGCGGGCGGCCGCAATGTGGCGATCCTGAGCCGGGGTTACAAAAGCAAGGCACCGCCGCTTTTAAAACGCCTCGTCAACCGCTTCGGCTCGGAAAACGAGTTTGTGCCCCGGATCGTTTCGGATGGCAAAAAGCTGCTGCTCAATTCCCGGATTGCCGGGGACGAGCCGTACATGCTCGCCAATAATCTCAAAAACGTGATCGTTTTGGTGGACAAGGACCGGGTCAAGAGCGGCGTCTACGCCATCGAAAAAATGGGTTGCGATACGCTGCTCCTGGACGACGGCTTGCAATACCTGCGGCTCAAACATCGCCTCGACGTGGTGTTGGTCGATTGCCAGGCTCCGTTCGGCAATGAGTTTATGCTCCCGCGCGGCACCTTGCGCGAGCCGCACGCCAACCTCCGCCGCGCCTCCTACATCTTCATCACCAAATGCGTGCCGGGCGTGAGCAACGCTGCCTTGATCGAGCGCATCCGCCTGTACAACCGGACGGCGGAGATTATAGAATGCACGCACAGCCCGCAATATTTGCAGAATGTTTTCACCGGTGAAATAGTGCCGCTTTCATTTTTGAAAGGGCGGTATATCGGCGCGCTTTCCGCCATCGCCCGGCCCGAGAGCTTTGAGGACGGCTTGCGCAAGCTGGGGGCGAAAATTGAGCTTTCGAGACACTTCGCCGATCACCATCGGTTCTCGGAAAAAGACATCGCGGGATTTATCCGGCGGTGCGTGAATCGCGATCTCGACGCGATCCTGACGACCGAGAAAGATTGTGTCCGGTTTCCCAAGTTGAAGGATTTGGAATTGCCGATCTATTTCCTGCGCGTGGAGATCGAAATCCTGACCGGCCACGAGAGCTGGGAACAATGCGTCGCCCGGATTTGCCAACCGCAGCCGGTCATGGCTCCAGAACGGTTTTTTTAATCTCTCGCAAAGACGCAAAGGCGCAAAGGAAAGACAAGCACTGCTCTTCTTTGCGCCTTTCTCTCGTTCCCAAACTCCATTTGGGAACGAGCAGTTTTTTTTGCGCCTCTTGCGCTTTTTTGCGGCTAAGAACGGGAATCGCTTTACCGCGAAATATCCATCTGGCTCAAAACCCGGAATCCGTGACTGCTTAAGACGGCCACGGCGCAATCGTTGTCCTCTACATGCAAGGCCACGGCGGTGTTTCCGTGCGGGTGGGGGAGCAACCCGTAACAACTGTGGATGTTGACTTCGGCCATGAGGAGCGCCGAAAGGAGCTTGGGCAATTCGATGGCTCCACCGCGCAATTCAACAGCGAGAATATTGCTTACGGCGTTGGGAATATCGTGAACGCCAAAGAGCTCCATGACCTGTTCGGGATCGCTCACGACGAGGCGGACGATCGCGCAATCGGCGGAGTCCTGCACATCCAAAGCCAGGACATGAATCGTGTGTTCGTGCAGCAGTTTAACGATCTCGCCGAGCGCTCCGACCTTGTTGGGAAGGAACACGGAGAATTGTTTGACTCTCGGCCCGGAAGTTTTTTCGGTGGTCTTGGTGGCGGATTCCATGGCGATTCCTATTTATAGCTGTAGAGCAGGCAGAAGGTGGCCGGGGCGCCTTCGAGTTCCTCAACCCGGACAATGTAAGGTCCGCTAATTTGGGGCGAGAATCCGGCGGCGGCTTGTGCCTTATTTTCGTAAGATTCCGTGGGGATCGGCTTTCCTTTTTCGTCGTAGAGGCTTACGGCAAGCCGTTTAGCCGGATCGGCTGCAGCGGCAATGAACCAATATTGGTTCCCGCTGGAAAGGTTGACCTGGATGAATCTGGGCGCTTTGGGCGTAATGGAAAGCGTGGCGTGGCCGTCGCGGATTTTGAACCCCTCGTTGGAGAAACCTCCGGCGACTTCCAGGGCGCTTGCGCGGGCTTTGACTTCCGCATCGCTGGGGGTGGCGGGGGTTGGTTCAGCGGCCTGGAGCGAACTCAGGGCGACCATCGAAATCAGCAAAAAGAGCAAGCGCCGGTTCATTTCGGGTTTTGTTTGGTGGAGATGCGGGCCATGAGCTTGCCGGAAATTTCCTTCACGCTCTTCATTTCGTTTTGCGTGGGGGTTTTGTCGCTCGAAAAAGAAATTTGTTGTTCGAGTTCAGGGAGCCCGGCGGCCAGGTCTTTTACGAGCGAATCTTCCCTGGCTTTGGGCGGGAGTTCGTCGAGCTTGGCGCGCATCTGGGCGACGATGCCCGGCTGACGCAGGAGTTTGGCGGCTTCCGGGGTGTAGTTATCAGCGACCCATCCGCTGACGACCTCGGTGCCGCGAATCCACGCCCCCAGACTGACGAGGTTGACCAAACCGGAGTCGTGCTGTTCCTCAAGCGCAAGTTTGACTTCGTTCTGAGTCGCTTCGAGTTCTTCTTTCAAGGTGTTCCACTCGTTGCGTTCGGCAAATTCAAAAATACTGTTGCCGCGCGCAATGACGCTTTCACTGACGGCCAGGCATTTGGCCAGCGCGATGATGTCTTTGCCGATGTTTTTGACCTGCTGGGCGTCTTCGGCTTCCACGGCGATGTAGCCGTCCGCAATGAGCCCCCCGATGTTTAGCGCGATCTGGGAGCGGCTGGAGAAATTGGTCGGGATCGGAGGGCGATATTTGGATTGCCAGTTCGGTTTGGCCACTTTGTTCAAGGCGGCCATCAACTCGGCGGGGGTGGGAACCGATACGGCGTCGATTTTCTCGACCGAAGCGAGTTCCTTTGCGGTCAATGGCGCGGAAGCCGCCGAGGCGATCCCGGCGCTTGCCCAAAGGAGGACCAGAATTTTTTTAAATAAAGCCATGCGTGCGTAACCTACCTCAAAAAGGAAGTGATTGTAAGCACCGATTTTTGTCGGCTTAGATCCCGAGCAGCTCTTCGAGTTCCGCGATCCGGATCTCGGCTTTTACCCGGAGTTCCTCCATGGTTTTGCGCTGCTGGCGCTCCTTTAGCAAGGCTTCCTCCAGTTCGCGGATGCGCGTTTGGAGGTTTTCCCGGGCGCTGACCCGGATGATTTCCTGCGAAGTCTCGGAAAGAGAAGTTCCAGCAAACTCGCTGAACGTTTTTTGTTCGCCGGTTCTGCAGTCGGTGAGGGGGGCGTCCTGGGTGATCTCGCCGCCGTTCACGAATTCGCGAATGGCTCCAATGGTAGTGGGGCCGTAGAAGGTGCCCGGTTCAAGTTCCACCAGGTAATCCATATGGAGCCCGGGAATCATCGGCGCTTTGACCCAGTTGATCTGATCGTTGGAAATCTTATCGAGCGGAGCGATATAGGCATCAATCGCCCATTGGTGAAGTTGGTTGAACGTCAGCGGGCCGAAGACGGAGCCGTCGGACTGTTTCATCAGAAACCATTGAGTTGAGTCGTCCATTGTCTCTATTGGCTGTCAGTTTTTTTGGGGGGTGGGGGGAGAAGTAAGGTCTGGCCGATCTGCAATTTGCGCTCGTCCTCGATCTTGTTGACTTTAAGCAGTTCGGAAACGGTGAGGCCGTGTTGCCGGGCGATGGAGATCAGTGTCTCGCCTTGTTTGACCACATGGGTCGGGGCTCCCGGCGTGATCGCCGGGGTTGCGGGACCGGCCGGGTTCGCCACGGGGGAGGTCGGGGTAACGACCACCGGTTCGGCCGTATGGACGGGGGTGGAGCCCGGTGCCGGTTCGCTGTTGCGTGAGAGCAGGTTGGCGTTGAGCCGGTTCAGGTCGCCATTGAGGGTCTCGATCTGCTTGGTCTGAAGCTCGCTACGCTGGCCGATTTCTTCGAGCAGCTTGGTCTGGGCGCGGATGAGCTGGGCCTGCGCTTCGAGCTGCGCTTTCAATTCGTCGATTTTCTTCCCCTGCGCCTCCATATGGAACTGGACGAGATCGGAAGGCGAAGCCTTGATCCGGTGCTTGGGAATGGGGGCGGTGGAGGTTTCTTCCGAAGGGGTTTGGGCGAGGCCACCTTGCGAAAAAGCCATAAGCGCGATCAAGGCGCAGAAACGAAACCAACGGTGCATGGCTCTACTTTTCTCATGCCGATCCAGTGAAGGCAAGCCCTGCAATGCACACTTTTATAACCGATCCTGATTTTATGCCAGAGAGAACCCAGCGGCCGGTGGCTCCCGCACCTTGGGGGCCCAAACAGGGAGATTCAGACGGACCCCGTTCCCCTGACATCTCGAAACCCGATACAAAGGATTTAATCAAGAGGATGCGCCGGGTGGACCCGGAGCAATCCAAACGTTACCGCCAGCGCACCGGCCAATAATTTATGGAACCATCTCCCATGACGGACTCGGGGGTGCCCGATTTCCCCACTTTGTTGCGCCGCAACGGGATTTTGCCCGAACCGCCGCCAGTCCATGCCCCACGCGGCGGGCCGTTGCCGGAAGGGTGCCAAACAATGGCGACGACCATTCTGGCGTTCAAGTTTGCCGGGGGCGTCCTCATGGCGGGCGATCGCCGGGCGACCTCCGGGAATCTGGTGATTTACGACCGGGCCGATAAGGTGCTTGAAATTGACCGCTTTTCACTGATGGCGATCGCCGGGGTGCCCGCGACCGCCTGGGAAATGGCGCGGATGCTGGAGCATTCGTTCCAATTTTACCGGCGCAGCCAACTCCAGGAGATGAGCATGGAGGGCAAGGTCCGGGCGCTTTCCAAGCTGCTGCGCGATAACATCGGCATGGCGTTGCAGGGGGTCGGGGTGGTGGTCCCGATTTTTGCCGCCTACGATCCCGCAGCCGATCTTTCGCGGCTCTATTTTTATGATGTGATGGGGGCGCAGTTCGAGGTCGCCGATTTTGCGGCATCCGGCTCCGGTTCCCCTTCGGTCCGGGCGGTGCTGCAATACGCGAACGCCTATGGATCGCGTCCGATGCTCAAAATGAACGAAGAAGAGGCCGTTCTGCTGGCGTTACGGGCGCTCGATACGGCGGCGCAAAACGATACCGCAACCGGGGCAGTGGACCGCCACGGACGGGTCTATCCGCTGGTGAAGATCGTCAATTCGAAAGGGATCACGACCCTTCCCGACGCCGTCCTGATCAAAGCATACCAACGTGATCTGCAAAACGCTAAAAACCAACCAACCCCATGATTGAAGAACCGTACCGCTGGGTCGAGGCCATCCAAAACCGCCGCGAATACATTGAAAATCAACTCGCCGCCGGAAGCCCCATTGTTGCTTTAAGTGGCGCGGACGGGATCCTTTTGGTCACGGTGAGCCGCGAACGCCAGAAGCTTTTCGAGATTTATGACCGCATCGCGATGGGAGCCATCGGGCACCCCGGGGATATTGAGCGGCTTCGCATGACGGGGATCGAAGTCGCTGGAGCGGAAGGGTTTACCCGGTCGGCCCAAGACGTTTCACTGCGGCGTTTGGTCTCGTATTCCATGAGCCCGCTCCTGAAGAATGCGTTCGAGCAAATCTACGGTCCGCCGTATCTGGCGCGAATGCTTTTTGCGGAACTCGGGCGCAATGGGGAGCCTGATCTGCTGCTGACTCTGGATTACGATGGCTCCTACCATACCAATGGAGGGGCGCTCTCAAACGCCCCGGAGCCGTTTGCGGTGATTTCCGGCAAGCATCACTCCGCAAGCATGATGAGCGAGTTTTTACGTAAAACTAAGATTTCAGGATTATCCCAGGACGAGAGGCTGAACGTGGGATTGGATGCCTGGACAGTGGGGCATCTGACGTTGACTCGCGAGGAAGACGGGGTTCCGTCTGCTGAAACGATCTCCGCTCACCGCGAGGAGCAACTCAAGCAGGGAGCGGTCGAAGCGGTGCTGCTGGATCGGCACGCCCCATCCAAAATAACTTATCGTTCTCTGAAAATATAATTTTCAACTCGCTTCCCTAGGCGGGAGCTTGGAAATCCACTGGTCAGGACTCAAAAAAAACGCTTATGATTGCCGTGAAATGAATTTTGAGGCTTTTTGGGCAAAAGCGGCGGCAAAAATAACGGCCTTTTTCCGTCTTGTTTGGAAAATCCTGGTCCGGATGATTTACAAGTATTTGGAAATCGACGGAGAACTGCGGGCCGCGTCGTTCGCTTACTATGCCTTCTTTGCCCTGTTTCCGCTGCTGCTGTTGTTTATAACCCTGGGTACGATGATTTGGGGGGATAAGCAGGCGGTAGCCAGTCAGGTGCTTGCATTTTTTAATACGTATTTTCCAGTTAGTCCTAACGAGCAAAACATCGTGCAATCGACGGTCACGGGCGCGCTCAATGGGCGAACCCAAGCTGGATTCATCGCCATCCTGGCCCTCCTTTGGAGCGGGTTGCGTTTTTTTCAAGCCTTGGTGCATGGCGTAAACCGCGCTTGGGGAACCAAAGAATATTCGTGGTGGCGATTACCGATCGCCAACCTTGGTATGATGGCTATTTTGGCATCCACCCTTCTATTGGGGGTCGTTGCCCCAGTGATCATGACAGCGATTGAGCGTTATTGGCGTTCCTCGGGCGTGGTTGGTTATGAATTGATGGAATATTCCCTACGAATAGCGCCCAGGGTTCTTCCTCCGCTGATCCTCTTTTTCGGGTTGCTGATGTTCTACAAATACGCGCCCCGTCGAAAGACCCTGGTGAGGGAGGTTTGGATTTCGGCTGCGCTCGCGACGGTGTTTCTGTTGCTTTTGAAGGAAGGGTTCATCTTTTACGCGGTAAATTTCGCAAAATTCAACATTCTTTACGGGACTCTTAGCAGCGTGGTGGCGGTCCTGATGTGGATTTATCTTTCGGGTTCGCTGATTATTTTTGGCGGCTGCCTGTGCGCCGCGCAATCCGAGGTGCTCTCCGAAGGGGCTAAGGAAGCCGAGTAATACAAAATTTACAGATTTTATCATACCCAGGCATAAGAACTGCTTTTAATAAAAAGTTTGTCATTAGCGAAATTTACTATTCCCTTGTGAAAAAAAAGGGGGTATCTTTTTCAAGTTGAAGGAGAGGTCTCCTCCTAATCTGATCTCGAATGAACCCCACGTCGTTTTTAGTTTTTCAGATTCGAAGCGCGCTGCTCATTTTTCTGCTGTTTCTTTCGAGCAGCGTTCTCGGCCAGCAAAAACCAGAACACCCCGAGATACAACGCCCGGAAGCGGTTCCGTATGCGGATATTCTGACTTCCAAAATGCAACGCCCTTCGGTAATCCAACGCTCGGCTGTAGAAGAGGATGCCGAAATGCAATCGCTTGAGCGATCCTCAGCCCTGCATCACGCGAAGATCCGCAATCTGATCAACATGGTTTGCCTGATGTTTTTATTTGGCTCGTTTTGCGCAATCTGGGCACAGAACACCGCGCGCAACCCATTGCTCTGGTTTGCGCTGGGTGCATTTTTCACTTTTGTGGCAATTGGGGTGATTCTTCGCAAAAACGCGAAAATGCATCGCCGCAAAAAGAAGTATCGCCGGAACGGGACTCCCTACGTCGATTACGCGCAGTTTTATTAACCCGGCCAATCGCCTCCGGCGGCCAGGTTATTCGTGGCGGAAGGAGTGCAGGGCCGCCTCGTAAACCGCCCGGAGTGGTTGACCGGTTCGCTCGCTTAGCTCGCGGCAGCTCTCGAATTCGGGGGCGATTTGAATGATTTTCCCTCCGCGCAGCCCGATTTTGACCACGATTTCGCCCCACGGGGTGCGGACATTTTCAAACCGGCGCTCCAGCTTCCAACGCTCCACCCGGTCCATGCGCAGCCCAAAGGCGGTGGTTTCGGCAAAAATCAGATCGGCGATCTTCTGAAGCGCGGCTTCTTCGCACAAGACGCTCAATTGCACTCCCGGCCGGTTTTTCTTCATCTGGATCGGCACCAGAGCGGCATCGAGCGCTCCGGCTTCCATCAAACGACCCAGCACGGCACCCGTGATTTCCGGGGAAAGGTCGTCAATATTGGTCTCGACCCGCACGACGGTGTCGGTCTGGTAAAGGGGAGAGGCGTTGGCCTCCCGTTCGCCAAGAACGGCCCTCAAAACGTTGGGGCGATTCGGAAGCTGACGCCCCCCGATGCCGTAGCCGATTTTTTCGATCCGCATCGTCGGCATGACTCCAAAAGAACGCCCAAATTCCGCGACGATGGCGGCCCCTGTGGGGGTGATGAATTCGAACGGTTCGTCCCATTGGCCGACCGGAATCCCGGCGAGCAATTCCAGCGTGGCGGGGCAGGGGACCGGGAATTGGCCATGGGCGCAATCGACCCAGCCGTGCCCGTCATAAAGCGCGGATACGCGAACTTCGTCGATGCCGAGCGTTTCGAACCCCACGCAAGCGCAGACAATATCGGCGATGGAATCGAGCGCGCCAACTTCGTGGAAACCGACTTCCTCGGGCGGTTTGCCATGGATTTTCCCTTCCGCAACGGCGATGCGGTGAAAGATGGAAATCGCGTGTTTTTTAACAAAATCGCTCAGGTCGCTGGCTTCAAGGAGAGCGCGGATCTCGGCATAGGAACGCCCGTGCGCGTGTTCTTCCCCGTGATGGGTGTGGCCGTGCCCATGGTGAGAATGCCCGTGCTCATGACCATGGTCGTGTCCATGCCCGTGATCGTGACCGCCGCAGGTGCATGGCTTGTCTTGTTCCTGACGATGCGTTGCTCCCTCGTGAATGCCGAATTTGACTCCTTCAATGGCTTTGCGCTGCTGGCGCTCGAAATGCATGTGGTAGTCGCCCAGTTCGAGCTTGGAGAGTTCCCACTCCAAGGCGGACGGTTTGACGCCGAGATCGCACAATGCGCCGACGGTCATGTCGCCGCTGATGCCGGAAATGCAGTCAAGAAAGAGAACGCGCATAATGGGGAGGGTTAGCGAAGAGCTTTGACCAGCGCAGGGAGGTCGATTTTCCCGTCATAGAGGGCTTTGCCGATGATGGTGCCATAGAGCCCGTTCATTCCGTTGAGCCGGATGACATCTTCGGCACACGAAACGCCGCCGCTGGCGATGAGTTGGCATTTTAGTTCACCCAGGAGGTGTTCCATTTCGGCGAAGTTGGGCCCGACGAGCATGCCGTCGGTGGCGATGTCGGTGTAAATGATCGTTCCGGCGCCGGCGGCTTCGACCTGTTTGGCGAGGTCGAGCGCTTTCACGCCGGAGGCTTCGGTCCAGCCTTTCACGGAGACTTCGCCATTGCGGGCGTCGATGCCGACTGCGATCCGTTCTCCGCCAAATTTCTGAACCATCGATGCGACGAAATCGATCGACTCGGCGGCGCGAGTGCCAATGACGATCCGGGCAACCCCGGCGTCGAAGGCGCGGGCAATGGCTTCTTCAGTTCGCATGCCGCCGCCCAGTTCGCACGGAACGCCCGCTGCTGCCGTAATGGCCCGGACGGCTTCCAGGTTCTGCGAAACGCCCGTGAACGCAGCGTCGAGATCGACGATGTGAAGAAAATCGCCCCCTTCTTCGACCCATTTTTTGGCGAACGCGGCGGGATCGTTGGAGTAGACGGTTTTATCGGACGCTTTGCCCTGGCGGAGCCGGACAACTTGCCCGCCCATGAGATCGATGGCTGGTAATAAGATCATTTGGAAAGGGGGGAATTGAACCCGGAACCGCGCCGCGCAGGAAGCAGAAAATTACGCCGCTTTGGGATCGAACGCGCGGCGGAGCGAATCGCCCAGCAGGTTAAGCGAGAGAACGAGGGCAAACAGGGCTCCGCTGGCGGCGGTGATCGGCCACCAGACGGCCGGTTCGCGGCTCAGTTCCATGCGGGCGGAATCGATCATGATGCCCCAGCTTGCCGTGCCGACGGGAGCGCCGACGCCGAGATAACTCAATATTGTTTCCGTCAACACCAAGCCCGAGAAGCCCAGAATGGCGTTAATGACCACCAAATGCATCACGTTGGGCAGGATGTGGTGGAGGATGATCTTCCCGTGGCTTTGGCCCAACGCCCGGGCGGCTTCCACATAAGGCTTGGCGGCTTGGCGGAAGGTTTCCCCTCGAACGAGGCGGCAAAGGCCAATCCAGGCAGTCAGGCTGAGGGCAATCGCCATCCGGTCAAGCCCTTTGCCGAGCGTCATCATCACGGCCACGAGGAGCAGGATGCCCGGGATGGAAGCTAGCGTGCTGTAGAGGTATTGGATGAAATCGTCCACGCGCCCCCGGTAGTAGCCGCCGAGGATGCCCAGCAGCGCGCCGACCGGGATATAAAGGAGGCTCGTCAATCCGCCGATGATGAGGGCCGTTTTGCACCCTTTGAGCGTTTGCAAAAAGACATCTTTGCCAAGCAAATCGGTGCCAAGGAGATGCCGACCGTTGAGCGGTTTGGGGTCGCGCTCATTGAAGGTCGTGGGGGCGAGCGGCGCGCTGTAGCCTTCCTCGCGCGGGACGTTGCGGAAAGCGTAATCAAGGAGCGTGACGCGGGGGACGACCTGGAGGCAATCGGCCACACCGCAGAGGAGCAACGCCACGATCGTCACGAAACAGACGATCCCGATGCGGTCGCGGCGCAAACGGTTCAAGGCGCGGCGAGAGCGTTCGGTGAACAGAAAGGCTCGCAATAACACCAACAGCGCGGCGCAACCGGCGAGAATGAGGCAATTGGAGATCCAGATGGGCATATTATTGAAGTCGGATACGGGGATCGACGGCGGCGTAACAGATGTCGGTGAGCAGCAATCCGAACAGATAAAGCAATGAGCCGAAGTAAACGTCGGCCTGAATCACCCCAAAATCTTTGGTCTGAATGGCGGTCGTCATCAGGTTCCCGAGACCTGGAATCCCAAAGAAGCTCTCGATGACCAGTGTCCCCATGATCAGGAATGGCAGCGCGGCGACGACCAGCGTGATGAGCGAGATCATCCCGTTTTTGAGCATATGAACCAACAACACACGGGCATGGGAGGCTCCCTTGGCTTGCGCCGTTCGGATGTAGTCGGCGCGGACTTCTTCCAGGAAAACGGCGCGATACATCCGCACATCCACGCCCAGCCCGCTAAAGATCATGATCGCCACGGGAAGCGCGATAAAGCGTGCCGTCGAGAATCCTTCCATCGTGAAACCAAACGCCGGGAAATAGTTGAAGAGGTTGGCCGCCATCCATTGACCGAAGATGACATAGACAGTGATCGGGATGCTCATTGTCGCCACACAAAGGACGGCCCCCCAGCGGTCGATGAGCGAGTCGCGCACGAAGACCAGCAGCAGCGCCGTGGCGATGGAGAGGAACAACCCCACGACAAAGGCGGGGAGCGTGATGCAGAGCGAGGGAATTGCCCCGCGCTTGATCATTTCGACGACCGGCTCCCCTGTGGCAAAGGAAGTGCCGAGATCAAACGTGGCAAACCGCTTCATGCTGCGGAAATAAAGGGAATCGAACGGATTGTGGCCCCGTTCGGTATTCAGGAAAAGCGGATACGGTTTGCCGTGTTCATCGGAATAACCGCGATTGTGCAGCCAGTTCTCGATGGCTTGCGCGGAGGCTTTGGGCCCGAGATTTTGCAAAGCCATTTCGCGCGGCGAAGCGACGATGTTGAACAACACAAACGTGATCAGCATCACGCCGAGCAAGATCGGCACCATGTAAATCAAGCGGCGAATGAAATAGTTCAGCATGGTTTTAGAGGGTGTGTTTTGCTTCCCTCGTTCCCAATCTCCCGATTGGGAACGCACTTGTCCGCGAACCTCTGTTTCGTGAAGCGTCGCTCCCATTGCAAGCGCAGGGAAACAGAGTTTCCAAGAGCGAGTGCGTTCCCAAACAGAGTTTGGGAACGAGGGGGGGTGCGAGGCTTGGAAAATCCGCTCGGTTCTTCATGTTACAGGGCGCTCCTCCGGGCTTTGATAACGACATAGCCGATCACCGCGGCCAACAAGCCGCCCAGGGTCCACAAAGGCCAGGCCGGGGCGCGGTTCCATTCGCGGATCTTCCGTGCGCGCAAGGCCGGATCAATCACGGTGTATTTGGCCGTGACGAGCATGGCGTTATCGAAGAGGCGCGGCACCCATGGCTGGTTGAGCGTGAAGGTGACGGGGTGGTGGGTGAAAATGACGGGGCATTGTTCGACGAGAATCGCCGTCATGCGGTGGATGATTCCGAGCCGTTCCGGGCCGTTGTCCATGGTCGCCATTTGCTCAAAGAGACGGTCGAACTCGGGATTGGAAAAACGGGTGTAATTACTCCCCTGCGGCGGGACGTTCTTGCTATAGAACAGGAAAAAAAAGTTTTCGGGATCGGGGTAATCAGCATTCCATCCGGAGCCACTGTTGAGTTGAAAGAGGCCGCGCAATTGCTTCTCCTGAAAACGGGACCAGGTGTTTTCCTCGATTTTGATGCGAATGCCGAGCTGCTGGAATTGCATTTGGTCGAACTCGGCCCGCTGGCGGCTTTCGGCGCTGCCCGCGATCACATCGAGCGTCAATTCCAGCGGCTGCCCTGTTTTCGGATCGATGCCGTTGGGAAATCCGGCTTCGGCCAAGAGCTTCCGGGCTTGCGCCAGGCTTTGGCTGCGGAACGGATTTGAAAATCCCGGTTGATAGCCGATGACGCCGGGCGGCAGAAGCTGCTCGGCTTTGATGTCGATGCCGTTTCCAAAGATCGCGTTGGCGCGCTCCTGGTCATAAACTGTGGAGAGGGCTTGCCGCAGCTTCAGGTTCTGACCCACAACCGCGTTTTCCAGGTTGAACTGCGAATAGAACGTCCCCGGTTCAACATCCCGATAAAGGCGGACGCCCCGGGCTCGGAACTCTTCAGAGAGGGTCTGCCCGGCGGTGACGACGGAATTGAAGACATCTTTGCCAACGCCGGAACGATCGAGATAGCCTTGGCGGAAAAGCAGCCACGCTGGGATGGCTTCGCGGATCACGGCAAACTGAACCTCATCAACGACCGGTAACGATCCGCCTGCCAGCGGCTGTAGAAGGCCATCCTGCGAAGAGCGCCAGCCGTTTTGCGGGAACCGTGTGGCGGTGTAACGTTCGTGACGGGCGAGCCGGATAAAGCGGCTGCGCGACCATTGCGCCAACCGGTAAGGGCCGACGCCAACGGGGTGGAATTTGAATAGGTCGCGCCCGTCTTTGCCGGTGTAATACTCGACCGCTTCGCGCGGAACGGGCGCGGTAAACGGCATGGCCAGCCAGTATTGGATTTGCGGGTAGGCTCTCAGCAGATTCAATCGAAAAGTGTGGTCGTCAACCACCGTGATCGCTTCCATCGGGCGCGAATAGTCGAACTTCCCGGCTTGGCGCGCATGCTGGTAAGCGGAGCCCAGCCCCGCGATGAATTCTTGCAAGGTCGAGAGCACCGGGCACTCCACCGCCGGGTCCGCGATCCGCTGGAAGGTGTAGACAAAATCCGCCGCCGTCAGTTCGCGGCCCTTGCCATTGGGGAAACACGGATCGTCATGAAAATAAATCCCGCGTTTGAGCCGGATCTCATAAGTCTCGGTGCCGCTGCCCTCGTTTTTAATCCGGCGCGGCATCCCGTCGGCGAGGCACGGCTCCAGCTCATATGGATCGGTCTTGTAAGGATTGTACTGGAGGAGGCTTTCGTAAATCTGCACGATGATGCCGTGCCCCAACGTATCATAGCTGAATTGAGGGTCGAGCGAACGGGGGTCTTCGCCAACCGCCCGGTAACTGACAACCCACGGCTTGCCATCCTCGCGTTGGGCATGCAGCGGACGCGGATGCGGGTTGTTGTCGCACCCCGCAAAGGCCAGGAGCAGGGCGGCGCTCGCGATCAGGCGGTAAAAATAGGTTCCGTTCATCCGAATGGAGTTCAAAGAGAGGCAATTATCGCGGCAAGCGGGCTCGGAATCAACTCGAAGGCGTAAAAATCTCCGAGCGCGATTGGGGCGGCACGAGCCATCTTTACATCCACCTTCCCTAAACCACGCTTCCGATTTATTCTAAGATATGCCTCTGGACCCTATTTGCGGGATGACGGTCGATGCGTCCAGCCCGATCCGGGCGGAACGCGACGGCGAAACGTATTATTTTTGCTCCGAAGGGTGCCGGAAGAAATTCCTGGCCGAAAGCACGGAGCTGCCGAAAGGAAAGCCGTCGGGCCAATATATCTGCCCGATGCACCCGGAAGTCCGCCAGGATCACCCCGGCGATTGCCCGAAATGCGGGATGGCTTTGGAGCCGGAGTTTGTGACCGCCGGTCAGCCGGAGGACACCTCGGAACTGGATGCCATGACATTGCGATTCTGGCTGGGAACGGTAATGGCCCTGCCGGTCTTGATTTTGGCAATGGGGCATTTCAGCGGGTTAAGCCATGCCAGTTCCGGCTGGGCTCAGTTCTTTTTAAGCACGCCGGTGGTTTTCTGGGCCGGGTGGCCATTGCTTCAGCGGGGGGCGCGTTCTCTCGTGTCGTGGAACTTGAACATGTTCACCTTGATCGAGCTGGGCGTCTTGGCCGCTTACGGGGTTAGCGCGGTTGCGCTCCTCGCACCGGGGCTGTTTCCGCCGGAGTTGCAGGGCCGGTTTTATTTTGAATCGGCGGCTGTGATTGTCGTCCTGGTGTTGCTGGGGCAGATGCTTGAACTCAAAGCCCGCAGCCGCACCGGGACGGCGATTCGTGAACTCCTGAGGCTGGCTCCCGAGAGCGCCCGGCGGATCGACCCGGATGGAGAACGCGACGTTGCCGTTGCTGAGGTCCACGCGGGCGATTTGCTGAGGATTCGGCCCGGCGAGCGCGTGCCGGTGGACGGCGTTGTGACGGACGGGGAGTCGTTCTTGGATGAAGCGATGTTGACCGGCGAAGCGGAACCGGTTCGGAAATCGACGGGGGACGCGGTGACCGCCGGGACGGTGAACGGCTCGGGCTCGCTGGTGATGCGGGCGGAACACGTCGGGAGCGAAACGGTGCTGGCCCGGATCGTCGAAATGGTCGCCAAGGCCCAACGCAGCCGGGCGCCCATTCAACGCTTGGCGGATCGCGTGGCGGGGTTTTTCGTTCCGGCCGTGGTGCTGCTGGCTCTGGTGACATTCGGGGTATGGATGAGCGTGGGGCCGCAGCCGCGATTGGCTTACGCGTTGGTCGGCGCAATTTCCGTTTTGGTGATCGCGTGCCCGTGTGCGCTGGGATTGGCAACCCCGATGTCGGTGATGGTGGGTGTGGGAAGAGGAGCGCAAGCTGGGGTTCTCATCAAGGATGCGGCGGCTTTGGAGGCGCTCGAGACCGTGGACACAATTGTCGTGGACAAGACCGGGACGCTCACCGAAGGCAAGCCGCGGATGACGGCGCTGGTTCCGGCTCCGGGCGTTACGGAAACGGAATTGCTGACGGCAGCGGCTTCGGTGGAGCAGGGGAGCGAGCATCCGCTGGCGGCGGCGATTCTCGCCAAAGCGGGGCCGTTAAAAAAAGTCTCCGATTTTCACGCCAAAGCGGGTGCGGGAGTGCAGGGCATTGTCGAAGGGAATCTGATTCTCGTCGGAACGGCCGGTTTTTTAAAAGAGAACGGGGTCGTGCCGGAGGCATCCGATGAAGCGACGGTGTTCGTGGCTCGCGGAAATCAATATTTGGGGTCAATTTCCGTTGCGGACCCGATCAAGCCATCAACGCCGGAAGCGGTTCGAGCGTTGCACGCAATGGGGTTAAAGGTGGTGATGCTGACCGGCGATAACGCAAAAGTCGCCCAACGCGTAGCCCGGCAGCTTGGCATCGACGATTTCTCGGCTTCCATGCGTCCCGAACAAAAACACGCGCGCATCGCCGAGTTACAGGCGCAAGGCCGCAAAGTGGCCATGGCGGGCGACGGCGTCAACGATGCTCCCGCTCTGGCCCGGGCGAATGTCGGAGTCGCGATGAGCACCGGAACGGATGTGGCAATGGAGAGCGCCGGGATTACATTGCTGCACGGCGATTTGCAGGGAATGGTCCGCGCGATTCGATTAAGCCGGGCGGTCATGGAAAATATCCGGCAGAATTTGTTTTTCGCTTTTATCTACAACCTGCTGGGCGTGCCGATTGCCGCAGGGGTGCTCTATCCGGCACTCGGGCTGATGTTGAGCCCGATGATCGCCGGGGCCGCGATGAGCCTCAGTTCGGTTTCGGTGATTGGCAATGCCCTGCGGTTGCGCCGCTGGACGCCCTGAAAGCGCTGGGAGTTTTCCCGGTCCAGCGGCGGAAGGCTGTGGCGAAAACGCCCGGTTCTTCATAGCCACACGCTTGCGCGATCGACTGGATGCTCATCGTGGTGGTGCAAAGGAGCCTCGAAGCCTGTTCTCGCCTAAGGTTTTGAACGTAATGCGCGGGGCTGATCCCGAGCCGGTTTTGCGTGGCGGTTTCGAGGGATCGGCGCGACATCCCGGCAACCCGGCACAGGTCGGCGACCTGGATCGGCCGATCAAGATTGCTGCGCGCAAAGGCAAGGGTGCGGTCCAGGCCGGTAGGGGAGCGCAGACTGCTTTCACGCTCATGCAGACGCGCCATCGGCGCTGTTCCAGACGGCGTCCCCCCGTGGATCAGGCATTCCACAGCCCGCCGCCCGAGTTCCCGCCCCGGCAGTTCATAGCTGGAAAGAGAGATCCCCGCGTATAGCGATTCGAGGCGCTGATTGCCGGTGCCGATTACGGCGAGTTCCTCGGGGATTTTCCAGCCGAGCTCCCGTGCGGCGAGGACGGCAAAACGGGCCAGGCGGTCTGTGGCGGCAAAAAGACCGAGAGGACGCGGCAATCGGCGCAGGAATTCGCGCATCTGGACCAAAGAGATCCCGCTGAAGGGGGTTGCAGCCGCTGAGTTCTGCGCGACTTGTTCTGAAAAACCGGCGAAAAGCTGGGCCGAGGCATATTGTCCGGGCACCCCCGCAAAAGCGAACGAGCGGACGCCGTTATTGCGCAACGTTTGGGCGGCGAGGGAACCCATGGCGGGATAATCGGGAGCAATATTGGGAACCCCTTTAAGAGATGAACATTGCGCCAGTTGAATGACGGCGACGCCTTGATTGATCAATGTTTTTACCCAGGCATCGCTGACAAAGTCGCCAATCGCGCCTGTCAGTTCCTTCATTTCCGCCAGTCGCCGCAGGACCGTTTCGTAGCCGCCGGAGACGACTATGATTTCGCAGTTTTTGGGAACCCCTTCCCGGATGCCATCGAGCAGCGCCAACTCGGTTTCGGTGATGCAAGGGAAAGCAACCGCGATGATTTTACGTTTCAATGAAGAAGGCATTGATTGCGTAAATTCTTAAGCCATATTTGCGCGTTTGCGCAATTACATAATCACAAAATTCCCTAAACTCCGTCCCATGAAGAAAAAAGCGCTCATCACTGGCATTACTGGACAGGACGGCTCCTATCTCGCGGAGCTTCTGTTGGCAAAAGGATACGAAGTACACGGAGTCATCCGACGGGCTTCGACGTTCAATACCGGTCGCATCGATCAGATTTACAATGATCCTCACGCCCAGGGAGCGAACCTATTCCTTCATTACGGCGATCTGGCCGACTCGGTGCAGATGGTGAAACTTCTCTACGATTTGAAGCCGGACGAAATTTACAATCTCGGCGCACAGAGCCATGTGAGGGTCTCGTTTGATATCCCCGAATATACGGGGGATGTGACCGGCTTGAGCGCGGTGCGATTGCTTGAGGCGGTGCGCGAGGCCGGCTTGACGCAGGACGTCCGCTATTATCAAGCCTCCTCGTCCGAGATGTTTGGGGAAGTGCAGGAGGTGCCGCAGCGGGAGACGACGCCGTTTCACCCTCGCTCGCCGTATGGTTGCGCAAAGGTTTTCGCCTATTGGCTGACGGTCAACTACCGGGAGGCATACCGTTTGCATGCTTCCAACGGGATTCTCTTCAATCACGAAAGCCCGCGCCGGGGCGAGACGTTTGTGACCCGCAAAATCACCCGGGCCGCCGCGCGCATCAAGCTGGGGCTCCAGAATGAATTGTTCCTGGGGAATCTGGACGCCAAGCGTGACTGGGGTTATGCGAAGGAATATGTGGAGGTGATGTGGCTGATGCTGCAACAGGATCGGCCCGATGATTACGTTTGCGCCACGGGCGAAACCCACACGATCCGGGAGTTCTGCGAGGAATGCTTTGGGCTGCTCGGGCTTGATTGGCAACAATACGTGAAACACGATGCCCGGTACGAGCGCCCCAGCGAGGTTGATCTCCTGATCGGCGATCCCTCAAAGCTCAAGAAGCAGATCGGTTGGGAACCGAAGGTGAAATTCAAGGAGTTGGTGCAGATTATGACCGAAGCCGATCTGGAATTGGCCCGGCGCGAACTGGCCCTCAGCGGCATCTCAGGCAGCTAGATTTATGAAACTCAATCCTTCAACCCGCATCTATGTGGCCGGACACCGGGGGATGGTCGGTTCGGCGGTGGTCCGTTGCTTGAAAGCGCGTGGATTCGAAAATCTCGTGTTGCGCACCCGGCAGGAGCTTGATCTGTGCGACGGCGCGGCGGTCCGCAGCTTTTTCGAGAAGGAGAAGCCCCAGGTTGTGGTTGTGGCGGCAGCCCGGGTGGGCGGAATTCATGCCAACGCGACCTATCCGGCCGAGTTCCTTCACGAGAACCTGGCGAGCGCTCACAACGTGATCCACGAAGCTTGGACTCACCGCGCCGAACGGCTCCTTTTCCTGGGCAGTTCCTGCATTTATCCTCGCGAAGCCCCCCAACCGATGCGGGAGGAATGTCTCCTTACTTCTCCGCTGGAGCCGACCAATGAAGCCTATGCGATTGCCAAGATCGCCGGGCTCAAACTGTGTCAATTTTACCGCAAGCAATACGGCGTTTGTTTTCACTCGGCCATGCCGACGAATCTTTACGGCCCCGGTGACAATTATCACCCGGAGAATTCGCACGTGCTCCCGGCGTTGTTGCGGCGGTTTCATGAAGCGGCGGTCACGGGGGCTTCTTCGGTGGCGCTTTGGGGAACGGGCGCGGCCCGGCGCGAGTTTCTGCATGTGGACGATCTCGCCGAAGCTCTTTTCACGCTGCTGGAACTGGAGACTCCGCCGGATTGGATCAACGCCGGTTCGGGATCGGACGTTTCGATTTTTGATCTTGCACATTTGATCGCCCGGATCACCGGGTTTCAAGGAGAACTCAAGTGGGACGCAACGCGGCCCGATGGCACCCCCCGCAAGTTCATGGACAGCTCCCGCCTGCTCGCGACGGGCTGGAAACCGCGCTACGATCTGGAAGCAGGCATCCGCCACACGTATGCCGATTTTTTAAATCGGTTGGGGACCGGGGAACTGCGGGAAAGCTGAGGCGTTTACGCCGGAGGGAGAGGACGCTTCATGTGCCAATTCCGCGTGAGGCGCAATAGCGGTTTCTCGATATAGAGATGGGCCAGGTAGCCGACGGTAACCCCGCACACAATCGTCAAAAGGCAACGCAGGCTGTTGGGCATCGCAAATCTGAGGGAGTAGCGCGAAATGGCGGAAACCACCGTGTTATGCCAGAGGTAGATTTGAAATGAGGCGTCGCCCAGCCGTTGGAGCAAGCTCCAACTGAGGATCTGGGCGTTGTGTTCCATCGCCAAGGCTCCGCTGGCGATCAGGAACGCGGGAACCCCGAGGAAAAGCGGCCTCCAGTCTCCGGTCACGGGAGCTTTTTCCGGCATGAGGAGCGTCCCACCCATCAGCAGGATAAAGCCGCCGACCATCAGCAATGGACCGTATTTCAGGTTTTTGGGCCATGCCAGGAGACCCAGGAAACACCCCGCGATAAACTCCAGGGTAAACGGGTTGAAGATGAGGTTTACGAGGGGGATTTGCCGCCAGGAAGCCGGGAGATACACAGCCGCCCCCAATATCAAAAGCGCCCAGAACAGGAGTTTTTTGCCGAGAGATTCCCGTTTCCCAAGCAGGAAAAACGAAAATACGACGTAAAAATAGATCTCATGGATCAGGCTCCAGCCGACACGCAACAGCGGGAAGCCTCCCGTCGGAAAAAGAAAAAACGAGGTAAAGAGGGTTTTCGAGTTAAGCGTCAGGTTGATTCCGTTTGAAAAAAGCAGGCAGGCGACGATGACTGGCAGGGTTGCCACCCAGTAAGGCGGATAGATCCTAGTAATGCGGCCATGCAGAAAATCCAATTGGCTGGCCAGGGAGCCGAAACGGTGCTGCGTCACGTGAACCATTACAAAGCCGCTGATGACGAAAAAGAGATCCACCCCTGCGGCACCGTAATAAGCCCAGTCTGGCATCGTGTGATACTCCGGGACCGAGAAATAGTAGATGATGGCGTGAAAACAAACGACCATTATGGCCGCGATTCCGCGCAAGACCTGGATATTCAAGCATTTCCGAACGTCAGAATGCCCAGAATACCGGGCAGCTACTGTCGGAAGGGGCAACATCGGGCTTTTCTGCCCTGTTGTGGTTCAAATGTCAAACCCCAGAGAAAGGGATGGGCTCCAGATTCGAAAACTTCGCGGCCTGAATGATATGCTTCCTGATTATGTGTGTTGCGAATTATCTTTTGGGTGACAGCGCGGGCCGTTTGGCTTATGACCCCCTTTGTGATCGAAACCACCGAGATTTATTACTTTGTTTTTGGAGTCTTGACCCTCCTGGGGGGCTTGGTGGCTTTTTGGAAGACCAAGAGTATTCAATCGCTGGCGCTTGGGCTTGTTTGCGGGCTGACTCTGGTTGCGGCCGGTTTTTTAGTTCATTACGGGGAGTCGCATGTGGAATACCTGACGCCCGGCTTGATTTTGGGGCTTTTGGCCACCGCCGGTCTTTCAGGTCAATATATTCCCAAGGTTATGGTCAACCGGGCGCCGCTTGACGTGATTGCGATGGCCATTTTGAGCGGAATCGGCATGGTGCTTACCCTGATAGCATTTGCCAAAAAGTAGCGGTTGAAATCGCGGCATCCCGAGGCAAACATAAGAGCAATGCCTGCCAAATTCGCTCTCACCCTCGCGATCGCCGTTCTCTGCTTAAGTCCGCTTTCCGGCTGCAAACGCGCGTGGAAATGGGTTTGCGAGCCGAAGGCGGCCGCAACTCCTGCGCCGACTCCCAAACCGACCCCGATTTGGATTCCGCAAAAGCGGATGGAGGTCTCCAAACTTTTCAACGGGATGCTGCTCCGCTCCCAAGTGGCCACCGAACCAGGCGGGACCGCCACGCAAGAGGAATCGACCGAAGGGAGCTACAGCCTGGAACTCAACGTGAAGGTCAAAGTTCCCACCGCCAACCGCGACCTGCGCTCGCTTTCGAAATTAAACGAGGCATTGCCAACCGTTTTGCCGGGTTTAACCGAGATGCTCCCGCAAGCCCGGGTCTCCGATCGCTTTGAGGATCTGTACGCACGCAAGGTGCTGGTGCTCCAGCGGAACCTCGCACGGCTCGATGCGCTGCTTTCGCGGCACAATTTCTTTGATTGCGAAACCATCCTGGAACTACGCCATCCCGCGACTCAGCGCGCCGCGTTGCTGCTCCAGGCGGATATGGACGTGGATACCGACGGTTCCGACCCGGACCGGCTTCCCGTAGTCAATCCGAGCGACCCAACCTTCCAGCCGATGACCAGTTATCGATGGCCCAAGCGGACCGTGCTCAACAACCCGTTTTTGCCGGGGCGACAAGCCCGGCTGAAGGCTCTGGAGAACGAGGTTGCGCAAAGCAAAGCGTTGGGTGAGCCGCGTCTCCATGCGTTGAGGGAATCCGTCGGAGCCGCCCGGTATGAGGTTAATTTGCTCAAAACGTGCAGCTTTCTGCTGGCCGAGACCGATCCGTATGTCGTATTGCCGGGGCTGCTAGCGGAAGGCATGGACCCGGCGTTTCAGGCAAGGGTGGGGGACTACTGTGCCGTGATTTGCGGGTCGATCATCTATCCCGCCATCGTGGGGGACATCGGGCCGCGGGACGTCGTGGGCGAAGCGTCGCTACGGATCGGGAAGGCGATCAACCCTTTAACCACGGCGCTTACCCGCGCGGTTTCTCCGCTCAAAGTAACCTATCTTTATTTTCCCAACACGGCCGAAAAACCATTCGGGCCGCCCGATCTGCCCCGCATCCGGGAACGGGTGGCAGGGCTCCTTAATGAGTTGGGTGGTTTTGGCGGCACGCTTTATACATGGGAAGAGCTTTCCAAACCGGCCCCGTTGCCGACTCCAACCCCCACGCCGACCCCGGTGCCAACCCCCACGCCACCGCTGGTGCCGGTCCCATATGGAAGCGGCACGGCAACTCCAGCATTGCCATCGATTGGATTGCCCGGAGGGATTCCCGTGATAACAACCCCGCAGCCGTCGCCGAAACCGGTGATTGCGCCGCCCACGCCGGTTCCGAGCCAAACGCCACAACCGGCCCCCGTAAAGCCCTCGGTATCGCGGAAGTCTGTGCCGAAGCGATCGGCCGGGTAATCCTGTTTTTGGGCTTAAAAAAAGCGGAGTTCCGAAGAGGAAAAACCAGCAACCCCCTCAGAACTCCACCACAACATCGCCCCATGCGAGCGAATGTCAAATTCACGGGATTCCTGGCCAGGGGAACTAACGGGCGTTTTCCCATTACATGCCGGGGATGGATTTACAGGGACCGCCAAATTGAAAAACCGCTAAATCGAACGCGGCAAATCTCTCCTACCGCAATTTTATATGACATAGATTGTAGGATGTTGTGTATATTCGATTCCGGCGCAGGGGGTTGGCCTCTTGTGAACAACTTGTGTGATATTTTTTGCCCGCCATGCCGGAGGGTTGTCGCGCCCGGAGTTATTCAAGGGTGGTGAATTGCGCCGTGAATAACTTGCGCACAACCGCCATTTTAAGTCGGGCGATCCTTCAAATTCGGCCCTTCGATTCGATCCGGCGGACGGATCGTTTGCAATTGAGCCAGGTGCCGCAAATAGCTTCTTCCTTTTTTAGAGAGATCCCGTCTGCCCGCTGGTTTATCCCCGGTGGATTCGAATTTAAACGACAGCCAGCAATCCGCTTCTGGAAAAGCTTTTCCTCAGGCTTGCGCAGAGCCGCGATTCCTGTGGTAAACAGTTGCTCTATTTCGAGCCATTTACCGAGTCTGAATGGTGTGCGCCCGAAGAGGCTTGGAGTGCCCCCCGCATGGATTCAGGGCTAACGATCCGAAGCCGATTCGGTGTTGGGGATAACTTCACAGCTTTCGGTTAACGGCAGTTCAGGTTTGCCGTTTCCAACAAGCGAACCAGTCAGGACTACTCTGATAATGTAAGCACGCATCCCCGGGTGTGTGACACCCTCCAAGTTCCAAAAGGTGTAACACACCCATGCTGGGTTCCAGACGGTTCTTAAGATAAAGACCCACAATTCCCGCTAATCGGGCGTGATTCTTAAAATAAGTAGTTCTTTTTGTGCAATATTCATTCGTATCACGAACGATATGGCTCCATAAAGTTCGTATGTGAAAACATCAGGCAAAAAATTTTATCGCCGGGGGTGTAATCCCCTCGCCTCGCCAAAAGACGAATCTTGCATGGAGCGCGAGGGTAGGCATTTTGCGTTGTATTCCGCGACTTTTAGTTCCTATGATCACGGTTCAACCATCATGATCGAATATCTCTTAATTGCGCTGGGCGGAGCTTTGGGAAGCGTCGGCCGCTATTGGGTATCCGGTTTTGTGGCTCAAAGGGCGGGCGAATTCTTCCCCCTGGGGACGCTGGTCGTCAACATCAGCGGCTCGTTTGTGATCGGTCTTTTTGCCACCCTGACCGATCCGGAAGGCCGGGTCTGGGCCAGTCCCGGTCTGCGTCAGTTTGTGATGCTGGGGATCTGCGGTGGGTATACGACGTTTTCTTCGTTCAGCCTGCAAACCCTCAATCTCGCCCGCGACGGCGAATGGTTTGCGGCGGGAGCGAACGCGGTGCTCTCGCTGGTGGCGTGCCTTGTTGCGGTGTGGCTGGGCCATCTGCTTGCCCTGACAATCAACCGAATCTGATTATGGAAATCCCAGAAGAATCGACGTTGCTGCGCATTTTCATCGGAGAAAGCGATCGTTTCGACCACAAGCCGCTTTACGAGGTGCTGGTCCTGAAGGCCCGCGAAATGCAGATGGCCGGGGCGACCGTTCTGCGCGGGCCGCTCGGGTTCGGGGCATCGAGCCGAATCCATACCTCCAAAATTCTGCGCCTCTCCATGGATCTCCCTATTATAATAGAGATCATCGACAGCCGGGAGAAGATCAACCAGTTCCTTCCGGTGCTCGACGAGTTGCTCGAAGGCGGCCTGGCCACGCTGGAAACCGTCCAAGTGCTCCATTACCGCCACAAAGACCCCGGCGGTAAATCGTAGCCCGAACTTCTCTGGCGTTTTCCCCCGGCGTTGGTTACGGTGTTTCGCCCTTCATGATTCCCGAACACCTCATTGAGCAGATTGCGCAGGCAAATGACATCGTCGATGTCATTTCGAGCTATTTTCCGCTCAAACGGGCCGGGTCAGCCTACAAGGCATGCTGTCCCTTCCATCACGAGAAAACCGCCTCCTTCAGCGTTAATCCGGCCCGGCAAATCTTCAAATGTTTCGGATGTGGCGCGGGCGGCGGGGTGTTCAAATTTGTCGAACTTTACGAGAACGTTAATTACCCCGAAGCGATCAAGCGGCTTGCGGCAAAGGCGGGCATCCGGGTCGAAGAAGAACCGATGAGCGCCGAGGAGAGCGCCCATCAGAAACTCAAACAGCGTCTGCTCGCCTTGCATGCGGGGGCGGCGCAATGGTTCCATACTAATTTAATGCGGACCAAGGCGGCGCAAGGAGCCCGGGATTACTTAAAGAAACGGGGATTCACCGTGGAAGTCGCCAAAAGCTGGAAGCTCGGGTATGCGCCCGAGTCGTGGGACGCCCTTACGGGCTGGGCGATCGGGGCCGGTTATCGGGACGACGAAATCATCGCCAGCGGGCTGGTGACCTGGAAAGAGGACGAACAAGGGCGGCGCAGCGGGAATTTCTACGACCGCTTCCGCGACCGGTTGATGTTCCCCATCTGCAACGACATTGGCGAGGTGATCGCCTTCAGCGGGCGCGTGCTCAACCCCGATGCTTTTGGCGGGAAATACGTTAACTCGCCCGAAACGCCGCTCTTTATTAAAGGGAACGTCTTATTTGGCCTCCAAAAAACGAAACGGCCGCTGATCGACAAAAAAGCGGCGATCGTCGTCGAGGGTCAAATCGACCTCATTACCGCCTACGAAGCGGGCGTGCAGAACGTCACCGCCTCTCAGGGGACCGCCTTCACCCAGCGGCAGGCGCAGATTTTGAAGCGTTACGTGGACGAAGTAATCCTCTGCTTCGACTCCGACGCCGCCGGGTTAAAAGCCGCCGGGAAGTCACTGCCTCATTTGCTTGAAGCCGGGCTTTCCGTGCGCGTGGCCGAGATGCCGGTGGGCCAAGATCCCGATTCCCTCATCCGAACCGAGGGAGCCGACGCTTTTATCCGGCAGATCGCCCAAGCCCGCGATTTTTTTGAGTTTCAGATCGAACGCGCCGCCGCCGATCCGGAATTTGCCACTCCCAAGGGCAAAGCCGATTTTGCCCGCAAAATGGCGGAAAGTGTCGTGCTGGTTTCCGATCCCCTGCTCCGCGAAGCCGTCATCCACAACGTCAGCGCCCGGTTGGAAATGCAGCCCGAGTATTTCGTCTCGCTCCTCAAAGCCCCTCCCAAGCCGTCGCGGACGCGAGAATCAGAGGACCAGGATAATTCCCCCACCGAATCCCAACCCCGGCTGGCCCCGTTGAGCAATACCACGCGTCTCCTCTGCCGTTTGGCGCTGGGAAGTCCCGAAGTCCGTTCCTGGTTGCTGACCCAACCTTGGGAAAGCCTCTTTGCGCCGCTCCCGGAGGCCGAACTCCTGTCTATTGTAATGAGAGGGCGCTTCGATCCGGCAGTCCCCGCGACCTTGGGAGCCTTCCTGGCGAGTTGCGATGCCGAAGCGCAGTCCGCCTTGGCCGAGCTTTTGGATGTAAAGACGCTTCCCCCGGACCCGCTCCGGCAAGCCGCCGACTGTTGGCGCGACTTGGAACGCCGCAATCTGGAGCGCCTTCGCGATGCCGCAGCCGCCCGGATGCGGATGCCAACGGTTGAGCCCGCGGAGACCCTGAGACTTCAGCAACGCGTACTCGAACTCCAGCAGCGGATTAATGCGATGCGATCTTAAAAGAAAGCGCGCCCAACTTTTTTCATCATTTATGATAAAAACTTAAAAATAGTTTGAAACAACTCCTTGACCTCTTCCAAACCAGTCTCCATATTACCCGGCCTTTGTCGCTCCTGCTGTAAAAACTTGCTTTGGGAGCGAAACACAAAGGTTTCGAAACCGCCTGGGTATGTCCAAATCGACCAAGAAAACTGCTTCTCCCGCTTCTAAACGCACTCCCGCCCCAGCCGCCAAGCCTGCTAAAAAAGCGGCTCCGATTCCGAGCAAAAAACCGGTGGCAAAAGCTGCCGCCAAAGCTGTAACCGCAAAGAGTGTGGTGCATAAGGCCAAACCGGCCACTAAAGCGACCTCCAAACCGGCTCCAAAACCGGTTGCAAAAAAAGCTGCGAAACCGGCTTCAAAAACCCCCGCTCCCAAGCACAAAACCGCAGTCAAAGCCGTTCCGGTTAAAGCGGCCCCCGCGAAACCTGCTCCGGCTAAAGCAGCCGCGCCAGCCAAAGCCGCACCTGCCAAAGCTGCACCTGTCAAAGCTGCACCTGCCAAAGCCGCGCCAGCCAAAGCCGCGCCAGCCAAAGCCGCGCCAGCCAAAGCCGCACCTGCCAAAGCTGCACCTGCCAAAGCCGAAAAAAGCAGTAAAGTCGCTGCTCCGGTGGAAGCTCCTGTTCCCTTTAATGTCGATGCGCCGGAAATGGCGGAAAAACTTCGTGAGCTCATCAAGCTCGCCAAGGAACAAGGCTATCTCACCTTTGACGATCTTAATGAGTCACTGCCTGACAGCGTCAACGAGCCTGACGAGATGGAAGCGATCCTCAACCGTTTGCGCGGGATGGAGATCGATATCATCGATGCCTCCCAGGTTGACAGTTACAAGGACGGCAAAAAAGATTCCGAGGAAGAGGAAGAAGAAGACAAGGCCGACGCGAAGCTCGACATTCTGGACGACCCCGTCCGGATGTATCTCAAGCAAATGGGGCAGGTCCCCCTCCTCACCCGCGAGCAGGAAGTCGAAATCTCCAAGCGCATCGAGGAAGCCGAACTCAACGTCCAAAAATTCGTCAACCATTTCGGGTTCATCGCCCGCGCTTACCTCGACCTCGCCAACAAACTCAACGAAGGCCGGGAGCGGTTTGATCGCGTCATCCTCGACAAAAAAATCGAAAGCCGCGAGCGTTACATGAAGGCGCTGCCGAAGCTGTGCGAACAGGTCGAGAAAGCCGCCACGGAAGCCGCCCGCACCTACAAGGTCGTGATGACCCAGAATTCCAAGAGCGCCAGCACCAAGGCTCACCAGGAATTTGCGAAAGCCCATGCCGCGCTCCAGAAGTTCTATCCGAAGTTCTACTTCAAGCAGAAAGTGACCGAGGAATTTGTCAACATCGCGGACGAGCAATACCGCACCGCTTCCTTCCTCCGGGACGAGATCGCCAAGCGCGCCCAGTCCGGCAAACCGGACGCGGCCGCCGCCTATATCGCCAAGCAGAAGGAAATCCAGACCCGCACCTGGCTGTCTCCCGACGAGTTTGCGACCGAATACCGGACGCTCAAATCATGGCTGCGCAAAGCGCTCAAGGCGAAGACCGAAATGGTCGAAGCCAACCTGCGCCTGGTCATCTCCATTGCCAAAAAATACACCAACCGCGGCCTCTCGTTCCTCGACTTGATCCAGGAAGGCAACATGGGGCTCATGAAGGCGGTCGAGAAATTTGAATACCGCCGCGGCTACAAATTCTCCACCTACGCCACTTGGTGGATTCGGCAGGCGATCACCCGCTCCATTGCCGACCAAGCCCGCACGATCCGCATCCCGGTCCACATGATCGAGACGATCAACAAGCTGATGCGCGTCCAGAAGCAACTCGTACAGGAATACGGGCGCGAGCCGAATCCGGAAGAGGTCGCCGAGGAAATTCAGCTCCCCGTCGAACGCGTTCGCGCCGTGCTCAAAATGGCACAACAGCCAATTTCGCTGCAATCGCCCGTTGGCGACAGCGACGACACCAGCTTCGGCGATTTCATCGAAGACAAAGGGGCCGAGAACCCTTCGGACATGACCGCGATTGTTCTCCTCAAGGAGAAAATCAAAGACGTGCTCGATACCCTGACCGAACGCGAACGCCAGGTGCTCGAACAACGCTTCGGACTCGTTGACGGCTACAGCCGCACCCTCGAAGAAGTGGGCCGCCAGTTCAAAGTCACCCGCGAACGCATCCGGCAGATCGAAGCCAAAGCGTTGCGCAAGATGCGCCACCCGACACGCATCCGGCAACTGGAAGGGTTCCTCGAAGCCGACGCCTATTAGGCTGAATCGACATTCAGATCAAGCCAAACCCAAAGGGTTTGAAGCCCATAGCCGGTGGTCGAGCGTTAGCGACACCACCGGTCAATGCAAAACCGCGTCTCACCCCAAAGGGGTGGCAGAAAACGAGGTGATGGCCTTCGTCACCCCCTTTGGGGTGAATTCTTTTAAAGCTCCTGGCGGAGGCAGCGCTCGGGGTGAAGGGCAAAGTTTGATGACAGCTTCGGAGAATTACTCAAATCCCTTGAATTTAAGGAGGTCTTTTATTTGACTCCTTGCGATGCTCTATAAGCATCTGAAACAAATGACACATTCCCGTTGGGCAATCTTCAGCGATGTGCACGCCAATTTGGAGGCGCTCCAGGCGGTGCTTGCGGATATGGAGGGGGTGGAGCGCCGTTTTTGCCTGGGCGATACGGTCGGTTACGCGGCAAATCCGTCCAAATGCCTGGAAGAGGTGCGCCGCTTAAATTGCCCCGTGCTCATGGGCAATCACGACGAGGCCGTCGCGTCTCATTCTTCGCTCCAGGGAATGAATGCCGCGGCCCAGGCGGGAATTGAATTTTCGCGCCGTAAATTGACCGCCGGGCAACGGGAATGGCTGGCGAATCTTCCTCTCGTTTTCACGGAAGCGGATTGCCAGTTTGTGCATGGCTCGTTATCCGAGCCTTGGGACTACATTCTTGATCCTGAAGATGCCTGGGCCCATTTCTCGCGGCAAACCGCGCCCCTCTGTTTCTGCGGCCATTCGCATCGCCCGATGGCGTGGCATTTGGATGATGCAGGCCATTTGAGTTTTAAAATCGGAGCCGGGCGCATCCAGCTTCCGCAAGGAGGCAAAGCGTTGGTAAACGTCGGCTCCGTGGGGCAGCCCCGCGACCGCAATCCGCACGCCTGTTACGTGATTTACGAACCGCAAACTCGGCAGGTAGAGTTTCGCCGGGTTCCTTATGATATCGTCAAAACTCAAACCAAGATTTTGAAAGCCAGACTGCCGGAATTTAACGCACTCCGTTTGGCCGAGGGACGGTGAACCTACGGCTTTTCCCTTACCGGGCGCAATGGGCGCTCTTGTAATGCTGGTGATAAGCCTCGGCGGGATAGAACTCGGGGGCCGGAACGATTTCGGTGACGATCGGCGTTTTGCCGGGCGCCTTGCTCTCTTCTCGTTTTTTGGAAGCCTCGGCCATCGTTTGCTGCTCGGCGGAGTGGGTGAAGATCGCGGAGCGGTAATTGTCGCCGATGTCCGGCCCCTGACGATTTTTCTGGCGCGGATCGTGAATATCCCAAAATAAATCGAGCAGTTGCTGATAGCTGACCACAGCCGGATCAAACTCGACTTCCACCGCTTCGGCGTGCCCGGTGGTGTGGGAGCAGACTTGCTCGTAAGTTGGGTTTTTCACATGGCCACCCGTGTAACCGGCCGTCGTTTTCACCACACCCTTGGTTTCGTCGAACGCGGCTTGCACTCCCCAGAAACAGCCAGCGGCAAAAGTTGCTTTTTCAAATTGCATCAATTTGAGCGCGACGGCGTTCATGCAATAGCGCAACCCGGTGGGCGGGGGTCCGTCATTAAAGACATGGCCCAGATGGGAATCGCACCGGGCACAGGTCACCTCTTCCCGGATCATGCCATGGCTGATATCCTGGACAATTTTCACCCGTTCGCCGGAGAGAGCCTCATTAAAGCTGGGCCAGCCGGTGCCGGATTCAAATTTGGTTTCGGAATCAAAGAGCGGATTGCCGCACGCCGCGCAAACAAATGTCCCCTTTTGATGAACATTAAAACATTGGTTGGAAAAGGCCGGTTCGGTGCCCCGTTGGCGCATTACGGCGAATTGTTCAGGAGTCAGGATTTTGCGCCACTCCTCATCAGATAAACGGACTTTCTCATGCATAGGAATCGCCTCCAGTTTGGCCCGGGAGGATGCGGCATCGTGCTTTTGACCGCATGCGGCTTGGATGAAGCTCAGCCAAGTCATGGCCATCATTAACAGATAAGATTTCATGGCGGACCGCCGTCCTCCCGGTTTCTCCAAAACAATACGGTTGTTTGGGTCAAATGCAAATTAGCGCGTATTCACGAATAACCTTGGAATTTCTAACAGGATTGACAGGATTTCTAAAAGATTAACGGGATTTTACCTGAAAATCTGGAAAAACAACCTCCTTCATTTTAATCCCGTAAATCCTGCTTAATCTGGTGAATCCTGTTAAAAAATTACAACGCTTTGCCCCCTACGTTCCTATAGCGAAAACTTTCTAAACTTCGCGAACACGCTTTACCTCATTTGAACGCAAATCTCCCGCTTCGCGGCGGGTGCGGCCAGGGTTTGCGTTCGAACAAAGGAGACGATCTCTTCCTGAAGATCGTTGCAGCCGCTGTTCCAGCTTTTGCGGGCGCGGAGCTGTTTGACACACGAGGAGAGCCCGACCAGATCGACTTCGGTGGTTCCCGCTCCGATGAGCGATTGGAGCCGGTCCCGCAAGCGGTTGAAAAATGCCAGTTCGTAGCCGCTCCCGGCTTCGCGCGCCAGTTCGGCCAGATTGAGCTGCTCGCCCGGCAGACCGGGATCGAAAAACAGCGCGACTTCGGCATATCCGGTGACTTGTAAGAGGTCGCCGATCACCTTCGCCAGTTGCGGCACGGTGATCGCGTTGGCATCCAAATGGTGGATCAGGTGAAACTCGAGGGCATCGGCGATCACCTCGGCCATCCACCACTTTTGGTATCCGGCTTTGAATGCGGCTTTCGCCAACGCCCGGACGATCCAGTCGCGTTGAAACAGAACGACCCGTCCGCCATCCAACTTCACCAGCGGCATTCCATCGGCAAGTGCAATCATTTGAAGAGTTCGGGTTGCAGGACGCTGGCCTTGGCGCGGCGCCCCATGTTTTTGATTTCGTCAAGAAATTCGCCAATATCCTGGAATTGCCGGTAAACGGACGCATACCGGACGTAGGCCACCTGGTCGAGACCGTGCAGTTTTTCCATGACCTTGGAGCCGACAATGTGGGAAGGAATCTCCCCGCCGCCATTGGATTCCAGGTCCGCCTCGATCTCCTCCACCGCTTTTTCGATCGCTTCGAGCGAGATGGGCCGTTTTTCACACGCTTTGGTGATGCCGGTTACGAGTTTGCGTCGGTCGAACGGCTCGCTGCGTCCGTCCCGCTTGAGCACCCGGATCAATTCACGCTCGATCTCCTCGTAAGTGGTGAACCGGTGCTGGCATTCGATGCACTCGCGGCGTCGGCGGATCGACGCTCCATCTTTGGAGGAGCGTGAATCAATGACCCGGTCTTCTTGATTTCCGCACTTGGGGCAGCGCATGATTAACTATTGTGGCACCAACACGACACGAACACAACATCTTGTGGTGATAATTCTGATCCTATTCGATCGGGATCGTTTTGCCGGATGCCTGTAGACGCATTTTCCTCTCTTAGGCCGAATCTGTTTTCGGAGGACGACAGGGGCGAAATTGGTTTTTTTCCTTTGCGGTCCCTGCCCGACCCGTTAGTTATCCGCCATGAATCTTGAGAATCTGGATGCATCCGCCAGCGGTGAGGCCGCACCTCACGCTCGTTCAGAGGGAAAGATGATCACGATGGCGACAATCGCCAAGGCGGCCGGAGTCTCCCAGGGAGCGATCTCGTCACTGCTTAATGACCGGGACTATGGAATCCGGGTGAGCGCCAAGACCCGGGAACGCGTTTTTCGCGTCTGCCGGGAAATGGGTTATATGCCCAACGACCTCCGGGCGGTCGTGCGGATGTACCCCGAATTGGGCGATTTTTGTCTGTTGATTTCCAGCCGGATCGGGCTGGAGGAGCCGTTCGCGGATTCTCTTTCCAGGGAATTGCTGGCAAATGTTCCCGAGCGGCACCTTTCGGTGGCATTTTACGATCCGGCGCTCGATTATAGCGCCAATCCCGCCGCCCTGCCGCGACCGCTGGCCAACGGGGTCGCCTCGAAATTCATCCTTTTGGGCGCTCCGAATCCGTCGCTTTTTTCAGCCATTGTGAGCCGCGAGATTCCGCTCATTCACATCGGGGCGGATGCCGTGACGGCCGGGGTGACTTCGCTCCTCCCGGATTACGCCCACGCTTCGCGCCAGGCGATCGAGACTTTGTTTGCCCTGGGGCACCGGCAGATCGCCATTCTTTCCGGCCCGTTTGGGTCCACCGACCCGATGATTATTGATCTCAATTTTGGGGTGCGGGCCGCCTATGATAGCGCAAAAATCCCGATCGAAGCGCACAACGTCATTTATGGCGATTCCTCGTTCGAGCACGGGGTCGCCTCCATTAACCTTCTGCTGGATCGCCCCCAGAAACCGACGGCCCTTTTTTGTTTCAATCCGGCGGCCGCCGCGGGGGTTCTCCATGGCGCGCAGGAACGCGGGGTCCAGATTCCAAAGAAACTCAGCGTCATCAGCTATGGCGACGCCGCATTCGCGCCGCTGCTCCACCCTCCCCTCACCACCGTCTCGGTTTCCGCCGCCGCAGTCGCGGCCAAAGCCATTGAGGAGTTGCAGGGCCGGATCAAAGATCAGGATGTTACGGCTTCCCGCCGGTATCTTATCCCGGGCAGCCTCAACGAACGAGCCTCCTGCGGCCGTGTAAATGAACCTTGACTTCCCTGCGGCAAAAGCGTTCATAGCCATTTCAACCATGAAAGTCCCTCAGTTTTACATTACCGTCGGTCTTGGCGCGATCTGTCTCATTTTGAGCATCGCCTCCATCCTGATCACCAAGAGCAGCCAGAATCTCCAAACGCAATTTCAAGCGCAGCAGGAAGAGCTGAATAAAGGCGATCTGAGCCTGAAAGTTGGACAGAATTTATTGCGCGAAATGGCCGAGCTTTCCCTCAAAAACCCTAAAATTTCCGAGGTTCTCAAAGCCAACGGCTACACTGTCAACGCTAACCCTTCGGCCACCCCTGCAAAATGAACGAATCCAACTTTGAATCCAGCGACATTCAAGCTCCGAGCGCTTTTCTGCCGATTGTCCTTGTTGAATTGAGCTTGGCTCTTCTTTTCACCTTCCTTTGCCTGGACCAGTCCGCACAGCGCAGCAGAATACAGGAAGCCATCAAGCAGCGTGAACCGATGGTTCAGCAATCGGCCCAGCTACAGGGAAAACTCCAGAAGCTGATCGAAGACTTCAATACCGCCACGCCGGAAGAGGCCAAAACGGTTTTTGCCAAATACGGCATCCAGTTTACCCCCAAGGCAGCCGTTTCGCCCACCCCTGCAAAGTAAATTAGGCTCATCCCATGGAAGCCCAGGCCCGAGCCGTCGTGGAACGGCTCCAAAACGCGGGATTTACCGCGTTTTATGCGGGCGGATGCGTACGAGACGCCTTATTGGGGATCGCCCCGAAAGATTTCGACATCGCCACCAGTGCCCGGCCCGAGGAGGTCCAAAGGTTATTCCCGCGGACAGTGGCCGTCGGGGCTCATTTTGGGGTCATTACCGTGCTGGAAGGCGGTTACGATTTCCAGGTCGCCACGTTCCGCTCGGATGAAGCGTATGTTGACGGACGCCACCCGGTCGGCGTGACGTTTTCCACTCCGCAGATCGATGCCGAGCGCCGTGATTTCACCGTCAACGGCATGTTCTTCGATCCGGTCCGGGGCGAAGTCATCGATTACGTAAACGGCCGCGAAGATTTGCAAGCCGGGATTCTGCGGGCCATTGGCGATCCCGCCGCCCGCTTTCGCGAAGATCGCCTCCGATTGCTGCGGGCGGTTCGGTTCGCCGCCACATTCGGATTTGAAATCGAAGCGGCGACCTGGCAAGCGATCCAGGCAAACGCGTCGGAAATCCATGTGGTCAGCGCCGAACGGATCCGCGAGGAACTCGTGCGCATCTTCACTTCGCCGGGGCGCGTGCGCGGGTTCGATCTGCTGGATTCCAGCGGGTTGATGCAGGAAATTCTCCCCGAGATCGAGGCGCTCAAAGGGTGCGAGCAGCCGCCCCAATTTCATCCCGAGGGGGACGTTTACGTCCACACGCGCCGGATGCTCGAGTTGCTCCCCCCGCAAATCAGCGTCCCGCTCGTTTTCTCCGTCCTGTTTCACGATATCGGCAAACCGGCCACCTATTCGCTTGATCCGGATGAGGGGCGCATCCGGTTTAGCGGGCACGATAAAATCGGCGCGGAAATGACGGAGCGGATCATGGTAAAGCTCCGGTTCTCGCGCGAAGAGATCGACGCCACCGTGCAAGCCGTCGCCAACCATATGATTTTCAAGGACGTGCAATCGATGCGCGTCGCCCGGTTGAAACGGTTCATGGCGAACCCTCATTTCGAGGATGAACTGGAGTTGCACCGCGTCGATTGCGCCAGCAGCCACGGAATGTTGGATAACTACGATTTTCTGCGCCAAAAACGGGAGGAGTTTGCCCGGGAACCGCTCATCCCGCCGCCGCTCGTGAATGGACGGGACGTAATGGCGCTCGGCTGGAAACCGGGGCCGCAGATCGGCGAAATTTTGGAAGCCGTCCAGACCCGACAACTCGAAGGGACACTGACGAGCCGCGAGGAAGCCCTGGCGTGGTTAAACGCGGAATTCCAACCACCTACGCAAAGTTGAGCGGGGCGGTTTCAGGCGGCAAGAGTGCGTGTTTGCAAAGCAATGCGCGGAATTTCTCGATCCCCTGCTTTTCGGTTGAGCCGAGCCCAAAGCGGATATACTCGGTCAGATAACGCCGGAGAAAATCGGCGGAATACCCTTGCTGGCGGGCGATGATTTCCTCCATCTGCAATTGCCCCTGCCGGGCGATTTCGCGGAACGCCCCGGCCACCCGTTCGGGCTGCCGGACCTCGGGCCGGATCAACCAAACGGCAAAGACAAACGGCAACCCGGTGCGCCGGGTCCATTCTTCGCCGAAATCGAGAATTTGGTATTCCGGGTGTTCTTCGCGGAAGGCGATCGCCTGGTTGCCAATAAGCACGCGGGCGGCTCCGGGCGGTGCCGGTTCCGGCAGATACTCTGGAATGACGCCTCTGCCCCATTCGGCAAACCATAATTTGCAAAGATGCACCGACGTGCGCGAGGCCGGGTCGAGGGTCACTTGCCTAATCTCATCCAGCGATCCCTGGTATGCCAAAATAACGCTCCAGACGGGGCCAAGCGCGGAAATGGAAACCCCCTCGACGGCCCGATAACCCGGCAGGCGCAATGCCTCATAAACCGGCACCAGCGCGACATCGAGCTCGCCCCGCTCCAATGCCGCCGCCAACCGGGACGGGTGATCCAGAATCACCGGGCCGTCGTACGGCTCAATCAACGGACGCGAGTTCAAATACCGCACGCAACCGATACGCAACCCCCGCAATGCTTCGTAATGAGATCGGTTCATCTTACGGAAACCGGCTCGTAATGGCTGTCGCGTTGGATCGGTTCCCGACCGGCTTCACGGATCACCGATTCCAACGCCGCGACGGTTTGTTGTTGGGGAGTTTGCACCCCCGCCATATGGAAAACTTTTTCTTCCATGATCGTCCCGTGCAAATCGTCCACGCCGAAATTCAGCGCGACCTGCGCCAACGGCAGCCCCATGCTGATCCAGTAAGCGGTAATGTGATCGACGTTATCCAGGTAAATGCGGGAGACGGCCAGATTGCGCAGCGTTTCGAGCCCGCCCGCCGGACGGAGATGCGCAAGCGGCGTTTGATCGGGCGAGAAAGCAAACGGCACAAACCCGGTGAACCCGCCGGTTTCATCCTGCAACTCCCGCAAATGCCGGAGGTGATCGACGCGCTGTTCGTGCGTCTCAATATGGCCAAAAAGCATCGTGCAGGTGGAGCGGCCGCCCATTTGGTGCCAGGTGCGGTGGATATGGAGCCATTCCTCCGCGCTTTCCTTCCCCCGGCAAAGCTGGTCGCGCACCCCGGCGTCAAAGATTTCCGCGCCACCGCCGGTCAGCGAGTCGAGCCCGGCCTCGCGCAAAATCGTCAATGTTTCCTCCAGCGGCTTTTTGAAAACCCGCTGCGAAAGGTGCTGGATCTCAATCGCGGTAAAACATTTCAAGTGCAGCTTGGGATCGAGCGCTTTGAGCTCCCGAAGCAGTTGCAAATACCAGTCCGCATCCAACGACGGGTGCAGCCCCCCGACCATGTGAATCTCGGTGATCCCCTGCCCCAATGAGTCGCGCACCGCCTCCACAATTTCCGGAATCCCCATCTCAAACGCATGCGGATCGCGGCGGCTCGCCCGGTAAGCGCAAAATTGGCATTTGAGGAGGCAGATATTGGAATAATTGATGTAGCGGTTGAGCAGGTAGCTCGCCCGGTTCCCGTTCTTGCGTTCTCTTACGAGGTTGGCCATGGCCCCGAGGGCGTGCAGGTCGCGGCTGCCGTAAAGCGTCACCGCATCCGCTTCCGAAATGCGCACCCCAGCGGCCACTTTGTCGTAAATGGGGAGCAGCGAATCGGCAATGAGTGAGCGTTTCATCAGGTTTATGCAACTTTCATATACCCTCAAGGCCCGCAAGCCAAGCTCAGCGACTTTCTTTCCATCCCCAGCTTGCAATCCTCCTGTAAGATCGGCAATATTGACCGCTTATGTCAGAGCCCGCCAACGTTTCCAAGATCGTCATCCTCGACTTCGGGTCGCAATACACTCAGGTCATTGCCCGCCGCATTCGCGAATGCCAGGTCTATTCCCAGATTTTGAAGTTCGATACGCCCGCTGCGGAAATCGCCAAATCGGGAGCGCGCGGCATCATTCTCTCCGGCGGCCCGAGCAGCGTTTACGCCTCCAACGCCCCGCAAATCGACCCGGCGGTGTTCGAATTGGGGCTCCCCGTTCTCGGGATCTGTTACGGGCTGCAATTGATGGGGTTCCATCTCGGCGGCAAAGTGGAACATTCCGATCGGCGCGAATATGGCGCGGGTTTGGTTTATCTGACCGATGAAAAAGGGGCGCGCTCTTCGGAGTGCGGCCTTTTCGCCGGTCTGCCCGACAGCCTCAATGTCTGGAACAGCCACGGCGATAAATTGACCAAGCTGCCCCCCGGGTTCCATGCCGTCGGTCACACGGACAACTCCCCTTTTGCCGCGATCGAGAATCCCACGAAACGGTTTTTCGGATTGCAGTTTCACCCCGAGGTGGCCCACACCCCTCGCGGCAAAGAGCTGCTCGAAAACTTCGTCTACAAAATCTGCTGCTGCAAAATGGATTGGACGATGGGCTCGTTCATCGACCAGACCTGCGATGAGATCCGGCAAAAAGTCGGCAACGACCATGTGGTGCTCGGTTTGAGCGGCGGGGTCGATTCTTCGGTTGCGGCTGCCCTTCTTCACAAGGCCATCGGCAGCCAGCTCACCTGCGTTTTCGTCAACAATGGTCTCCTGCGCGCCAACGAAGCGGAGTCGGTCCAACGCCTTTACGGCGATAATTTCCAGATCAACCTGAAATATGTCGATGCCACGGAGCGTTTTCTCTCAAAACTGAAGGATGTGACCGATCCCGAGACGAAGCGCAAAATCATCGGCGGCGAATTCATCCGCGTTTTTGAAACCGCCGTTCGCGAGCTGACCACGTCGGATCAAAATTTCAAATACCTCGCCCAGGGGACGCTTTACCCGGATGTGATCGAGAGTGTTTCGATTTCCGGCAACCCCGCCGCGCTCATCAAGAGCCATCATAACGTGGGCGGCCTTCCCGACGACCTGAAATTCGAGTTGGTTGAACCGCTCCGCCAGCTTTTTAAAGACGAGGTCCGGCAAGTGGGCGTCCAGCTTGGGCTTCCGCAGGAAGTTGTTTATCGCCAGCCGTTCCCCGGTCCCGGCCTGGCCGTGCGCATCGTGGGGGAGATCACGGAGGAACGCCTCCGCATCCTGCGTGACGCCGATTCAATTGTCGTGAGCGAAATGAAGGCGTCGGGCTGGTACTATAAAGTGTGGCAATCATTCGCCGTGCTGCTGCCGGTCCGTTCGGTGGGCGTGATGGGCGACGAGCGCACGTATGAGAACACGATTGCGTTGCGGATTGTGGAGAGCCAGGACGGGATGACGGCGGACTGGGTCCGGCTGCCCTACGACATTCTGGGCAAGATTTCCTCCCGCATTATCAACGAGGTCAAGGGCGTCAATCGCGTCGTCTACGATATCTCCAGCAAGCCGCCAAGCACGATCGAATGGGAGTAGTAGCGTGACGCTGCACCCGGTTCGCGGCAGCGTGACGCTGCACCCGGTTCGCGCTGCCGCGCGTTGCGGCGGCGGACGCTCGCCGCGCTGATGGCAGGCTCCGGAATTCCCATTAGTCCCATGAGATGGGCCTATGGGAGTTATGCAAGTTATATTTTACACCACTTCCACCGGGCACTTGGGCAACGCTTTCAGGAACGCGCTGCCATAATTTTTAGTAAGAATGCGCGGGTCCAGGATCACGACGATGCCGCGATCCGATTTGGTGCGAATCAGACGCCCCACGCCTTGGCGCAATTTCAGGATCGCCTCGGGCAACGAGTATTCGGAAAACGGATCGCCACCTTGGGCCTGGATCACTTCCAGACGCGCCTCGATCAACGGATGATCCGGCACGGCAAACGGCAGCCGCGTAATGATGACGTTGGAAAGCGCTTCGCCGGGGACGTCCACCCCGCTCCAAAAGCTGTCGGTGCCAAACAGGACGTTCGGTTCCCCTTCCTTTTTGAAATCCTCCACCAACCGGTGGCGCGACATCCCCTGCCCTTGCACCAAGAGATTCCAGCCGCGCTTGTCAAACGGCTTGCTTAACCGCTCGGCCATCGACTGCATTGTTTTATAAGAGGTGAAGAGGACAAATGCGCGCCCGTTGCTCAGTTCGACAAACGCTTCGATTTGTTTGGCGAGCGCTTCCTCGTACCCGGCGTCGCGCGGATCGGGCATTTTGCGGGTAACGTAGAGCTTCATCTGCCGCTCGTAATCGAACGGACTGCCCACGCGCTCGGCATCGACTTCGTGCGCGCCGACCCGGTTGCGGAAATAGTTCAATTCTTGGCCGCCAACTGAAAGCGTGGCGCTGGTCATAATGCAGGTGGAGCCTTCCTTGAAGAGCAGCGCCTGCAGGTGCGCGGCGATGTCCACGGGAGCGGCGTTGAGCGCACAAAACTGCCCCTGTTTTCCGGTTTTCTCCACCCAGTAGACGTGATCCTCCGCACTTTGGGAGAGAAAGGTGGCAATCCCGAGGCGGGCGTCGCGGATTCTGCGGCCCATCTCTTGCAGCTCCCCCTTGCTCATTTCGTCCTCGATTCCTTTGATTACCGTGACGATGAGCGCCTGCAACTCGGCAAGTTTCGCGGTGATCGTGTCGGGGACCAGGTCCGGCTGGCGGATGCGGACCTCGCGGCCTTTGGTAAACGGGGCTTTTTCCGCCACGCTGTCGAAAAATTTGTCCACTTCTTCCAGAAGCGCGGTGACGCCGCGCACCCCCTCGGCCTGGTGCAACGCGGTGAAGAGTCCTTTCTTGGTCCGCTCGTTATAGAGCCGCTGGAGCGAGTATTTGAGCCCAAATTGCGAAATATTCATCCCGATCTGCTTGGCCGCGACGCTCTCGACCGTATGGGCTTCGTCGAAGATGACGAAATCGTTTCCAAAGATGAACCCGGATTCTTCTTCGGCTTCGTCGGCGGAGCCGGCATTGAGGAAAAAGAGGGTGTGATTCATCACGACGACATCCGCCGCCATGAGCCGTTTGCGCGCTTGCTGGTAAAAGCATTTGCTCTCCTTGCCACCGCAACTTTTCACGGTGCAAAGGTGGGCCTCGCTGCAAACCTGCGACCAGACGGCCGGGTCCGGCTCCACGGCGAAGTCGGCCAGCGAACCGTCTTTCGTCGTTTTGGACCATTCCCAAATGCGCTTGAGTTCCTCTTGTTCGGGAGTGGTGAAAAGGTCGCCGGGGCTTTGCATTGCCCGTTCGAGACGGCGCGGGCAGAGGTAGTTTTGACGCCCCTTCCAGAGGGCGACTTCGAACTCCACCGGAAGGAGCTTTTGCAGGATCGGGATGTCTTTGTAGACGAGTTGTTCCTGCAAATTGATGGTGTAGGTGGAGATGACCGCTTTTTTGCCGCGTTCGAGCGCGAAAAGGACGGCGGGCACCAGATAAGCGAGCGATTTGCCGACGCCGGTCCCGGCTTCGACGACGAGGTGACGCTCCCCGGAGAGCGCCCGGGCCACGGCAACAGCCATTTGCTGCTGCTCGGGGCGGTATTCAAAATTGCGCGCCGCCGCGAGGAGCCCGTCCGGCGCAAACATCTGCCGGACACGCTCCACAAACTCGTCGCCACCGATCTCTTCGCGGAATGCAATCATTGGGAAAGGTTAAGATGACCCGGAGTGGCTCTCCACTTCAAGCCCGCTGAATGAATAGACGCAAAAAGGCACAAAAGACGCAAAAAAGAGATGCAAATGATAGGCGCAGTCCCATCGCGCCCGGAGGTCGCGATCCACCTTAGCGCGTTCATGCTTTGCGCGTTCATGCTTTCGCGCGCGTCATAGGTGGATCGGCCGCTCCGCGGACGATCATTCGGCACTATGGAGGCACGATCTCCTATTGCGCCTTTTTGCGGCTTTCTTAAAACAACACAGGCCGGATCGCGCATGGCAACCCGGCCTGTGGATGATTTTTTACTGCGTTCGCAGGATTTCCCTCTTACGAGAGACGCGAGGCGAGCAGTTCGCGCTCAAAGATCAGCTCTTTGGGCATGGTCTTGTAGAGCTTGAGGAACAACTCGTTCTGGAGCAGGAGTTCGTTCTTCCACTCTTCCTTGTCGATCTTCTGGCACGCGGCGAACGTTTCGGGGGTGAACCCTTCGAGTCCTTCGATATCGAAGTCCTCGGCGAACGGCATGCGGCCGATCGCGGTTTCCTGAGCCTTGGTGTCGCCGTTGCAGCGGTCAACGATCCACTTGAGAACGCGCATGTTTTCGCCGAAGCCGGGCCACATGAAGTGCCCTTCGCTGTCTTTGCGGAACCAGTTGACGTTGAAGATCATCGGCGGGTTGGCAATCGATTTGCCCATTTCGAGCCAGTGAGCGAAGTAGTCGCCCATGTCGTATCCGGTGAACGGGATCATCGCCATCGGGTCGCGGCGAACTTGCCCCGCTCCACCCACGGCGGCGGCGGTCATTTCGGAACCCATCGTTGCGCCGATGTAGACGCCGTGGCTCCAGTTGAACGATTCCATGATGAGCGGCATCGTGGTGGCACGGCGACCGCCAAAGATGATGGCGCTGACCGGCACGCCGCTGACGAGTTCAACCTCGGGCGAAAGCGCCGGGTTGTTGCACATCGGGGCCGTGAAGCGGCTGTTCGGGTGGGCGGCTTTCTCTTTCGAGTCGGGCGTCCACGGGTTGCCTTTCCAGTCGGTGAGCTTGGCGGGCACTTCGCCGTCTTTGCCTTCCCACCAGACGTCGAGGTCTTCGGTGAGGGCGACGTTCGTGTAGATGGTGTCCTTGGACGCGCTGATCATCGCGTTCGGGTTGCTCTTCATGTTGGTGCCGGGGGCGACGCCGAAGTAGCCGTTCTCCGGGTTGATGGCGTAGAGGCGGCCGTCCGGGCCGGGGCGCATCCAGGCGATGTCGTCGCCGAGGGTCGTGATCTTCCAGCCCGCTTTTTGGAATTTGGCAGGCGGGATCATCATGGCAAAGTTGGTCTTGCCGCAGGCGCTCGGGAAAGCCGCCGCGACGTAGTTCTTCTTGCCTTCGGGCGATTCGACGCAAAGCAGGAGCATGTGCTCGGCCATCCAGCCTTCGTTACGGCCCAGGTAGGAACCGATGCGCAGGGCGAGGCATTTCTTGCCGAGGAGCACGTTGCCACCATAGTTGGAGCCGACGGAGATGATGGTGTTGTCCTGCGGGAAGTGGGCGATGTAACGGCGGTCAGGGTTGACGTCGAGCATCGAGTGGAGGCCGCGATTGAAGTCGGCGCTGTCTCCCATGTGCTTGTAAGCAACCGCTCCGACGCGGGCCATGATGCGCATGTTGAGGACAACCATAATGGAGTCGGTGAGTTCAACGCCGACTTTCGTCAGCGGGGAACCGGCCGGGCCCATGAGGTAAGGGATCACGTAGAGCGTGCGGCCCTTGGCGGAACCGGCGAGCATTCCGTTGAGCTTCGCATACATCTCGGCGGGAGCGGCCCAGTTATTGAGAGGACCGACTTCCTCTTTGCGAGGGGTGCAGATGAAAGTGAGCTGTTCGACGCGGGCGACGTCGTTGGGATTGGAACGCCCGTAATAGCAGCCAGGAAGCTTCTCCTGGTTGAGTTTCATCAGGATTCCATCTTTGACCGCCTGGTCATAAAGGTATTCTTTTTCCGCCTCGGAGCCGTCGACCCAGAAAATCTGGTCGGGCTGTGTCAATTCCGCGTGGGCGCGGACGAATTCGAGAACGGCTTGATTGGTGGGCTGTGTGGTGCCGAATTTAGACATGTTTTCTTGGTTGTTTCGCGGGTGAGTTTTGTTGCCAAACAGAGCTGTCGGCTGTGTGCCTTTTGCTCTCTTCTCACCGTGAATTGCTATCCTGCCTGTTTTTTTTCGATTTGGCCAGAAGTTCCACGGCACTTTTTTTGTTGTTGTTAGCCCATTGGAATTGCTGTTTGATGGCGGGTGCGATGAGTGATGGACCTCAAGACAATCCCGCTCACGGGCCTTTGCCGGCGATTTCAGGGCGAAAACCGATCTACGATCCGGGCTATATCACTGCGATGTCGCATTTCTACCGGGGGGAACTGACGCGCATCATGGCTTGGCGATCCCGGCTTGATACGACGACGACCTGGGCGATCACCTCCACAACCACGATTTTTACCGTGGCTTTTTCGTTCCGCGAGGTGCCCCACATCATCTTCTTTTTTAATTCCTGCATTGTGGCGATCATGCTCTGGATCGAGGCGCGCCGTTATCGTTTCTACGACGCCTTCCGGGCCAGGGTCCGCATGCTTGAGGCGCATTTTTTGGTTCCCTTGGTGATGCAGACGACGCAGATGCTCCCGGGCGATTGGCGCGAGTTGGTGGCGGAGGATTTGCTGCTGCCGTCGTTTAAAATCAGCATGCTGGAAGCGGTGGGGCGGCGACTCAAGCGCAACTATATTTTCATTTTCATGGTGATCCTGGTGGCATGGATCACAAAAATATTTCTCCACTCCAAAACCCCCATCGAGAGCCCGATCACCTTTTTTGAAGCACTGGCAGTCAAGGGGTTGCCCAGTTGGGCCGTTGCCGCGCTGTTCGTATTCACGTTTGGCTCGGTGGTTGGGATTACCATTTACTTCGCCCGCCGGAGCACCGGCGAGATTTCTGAATTTGGAGCCCATCGCACAGCTTGGAGATTATAGGAAAGAGGATAGAGGTGTGAGATTATAGAGGGCGGAGATGAAGAGGACAGCGCCGCTGCGGATAATCTATTGTCTCTCTTTTTCTATAATCTATAGTCTTTCCCATGACCGCATCCATTGATGAACTTCGCGCCATTGTCGCCCGGCTTCGCGCTCCCGACGGCTGTCCCTGGGACCGGGAGCAAACGCATAACTCACTCCGCGAAGGGATGATCGAGGAGGCTTACGAGACGGTGGAAGCGATCACCGAAGGCGACGACGCGCACCTTTGCGAGGAACTTGGCGATTTGCTGCTCCAGGTGGTCATGCATAGCCAGATCGCTTCGGAAACCGGGCGGTTTACGTTTGACGATGTCGCCGCCGGGATCGCCACCAAACTGATCCGCCGCCATCCGCATGTTTTTGCTGATGTGGAAGCTTCAGATACCGGGGCGGTTCTCAAGAAATGGGATGAGATCAAGCGGGCCGAGAAAGGGAACAAGCATACGTCGTTGCTCGACGGCATTTCGGGGTCGCTCCCGGCGTTGTTGTATGCCGAGAAGATCACGCAACGGGCGGGCCGGGTCGGGTTCGACTGGCCCTCGCCGGTTCAGGTGATCGGAAAAATCCGGGAAGAACTCGCCGAGACCGAGGAAGCGATGGCGGAGGGGGATGCGGACAAAATCGAGGAGGAGCTCGGTGATCTGCTATTTGCGACGGCCAATCTGGCCCGGAAATTAAATGTGCCGACCGAAGTGGCGCTGAAACGGGCGACTGGGAAATTCACGAAACGCTTTCAAGCACTGGAACGGGCGCTCTGCGAACGCGGTCGCAAGCCCGAGGATTGCACGCTCGCGGAGATGGATGAGATCTGGGACGAAATCAAGCGCGGGGAATGAGGCGCAGATGCGCTCCGCGCTCGTTCCCAAATTCGTTCCTGTTTAGCCCGAAGGAGAGAAAAAGCTTGTACATAGAGGGATGAGGTGAAAAAGTAGGGTATTGAATTCGCTTGTCCCATTAAGCCGTGAGCAAGTAACCCTGCTTGTAAAGGAAGCGCCGGAAGCGGTGGTC
>CAIZLD010000028.1 GCA_903933715.1 uncultured Spartobacteria bacterium | reverse complement strand
GCGCGGTTCTGCCGCATGGCAAGCCCTCGCCTCTTTTGCCGCAACCTGTAATCAACGATCCTCCGATTTAACCGCATTCCTCGCTCCGTTCCTTACCCTCAGCCCTGCGGGCTAAACAGGAACCCAATCTCCGATTGGGAACGCAAGTGTCCGCGAAACTCTGTTTCGACAATCGTGGATTGCGTAAAAAATCGAAGATGATCAGAAAGGATTGATCTGTAAACTCGCGGTTTTCGAATCGGAGATTCACAGACAAGGGCGTTCCCAATCAGGAGATTGGGAACGAGAGCAAACGCCGGGGTTCCCAATTCTCGCTTTCCGTCGAAAAGGAAACCCAAAGGGTTTCAAGCCGATAGCCGGTGGTTGAGGCGCGATCACGCGCCGACACCACCGGATCACACCCCCACAGCGGATTCACCCCAACGGGGTGGCAGAGATCACGATTTCTACCACCCCGTTGGGGTGAGGCGCGTTTGCTTCGGTTCCCGGTGGTATCGCTGACGCTCAACCACCGGCTATTGGCTTTGAATCCTTCGGATTCAGGAACCCTCCGCATCGCCGATCAAACCGGAAATGAACTTTACTGTTGCTGATCAACCGTTTTTTTGCAGAGCTTGCAAAGCTTCGGGGGAGATGCTCCGCAGATGCAGATCGCGCTGGGTATAAGGCATGGAGATTTTTTCTTTGATAAACTCGGCGTGAACCGCCACCGCGATGTCGCTGCGGATTTGCCCCAATTGCTCCTGGCAATCGGTCCAGGCTTGCAGTTCGAATTGCAGGGCGTCGGTTCCCAGATCAATGAGCCGCGCCACCGGTTCGGGCCGCGCGGAGGTCAGCGGATGCGCTTTGGCCAGCCGAACGAGCAACGCGATTACCTTTTCAGGATCACTCCCGTAGGCTACTCCCACCGGCAAAGTGAGGCTGCGCTGCCGGTTGGAGAGGGTCCAGTTGATCACCTGGTCGGAGATCAATTTCGCGTTGGGGACGATAATCTCCGAGCCGCTCCCGGTGCGGATGATGCTGGCGCGGATGCCGATGCGATCGACCACGCCCGATGCGGCATCCATTTGCACCACATCGCCCACTTTAACCGGGCGTTCAAAGAGCAGGATGAGGCCCGAAACGAAATTGCTGATGATGTTTTGCAAGCCAAACCCCATGCCGACGCCAAACGCACCGGCCAGGATGGCAAACTTGGTCATATCGACCCCGACCGCCGCCGCCGCGGTGTAAAATCCGATGAGCAGCACCGAGTAGTGGAGCATCGTCGAGACCGAATAGGAGAGGCCGCGCTCGACCTGCATGCGCGGATAAAAATCTTCCTCCAGGGCAAACCGCACAAAGCGCGAGATCAAAAAGGCGGCCCAGACGATCAAGCCAAACGAGAGCAGTTGGCCCGGTAGCGAAAGCTTGCCCGAGGCTTCCGCGCTGTAGAGAAAACTCTTGAGCTGTAGAACGAGCGGTTGACGCAGGGAGAGCATTTCGAGCGCGCCCGCGACCCACACCAGCAACGCCAATCCCTGAAATACCCGGCGCGCCCGCACCCACACGAGCTTGCGATAACGCCGAACCATGCCGAGGCTGGAGAGCCAGTCTGTGGAGAGCGCCGCGATGATGAGCCCGTCGAAGATCCGCGTCGCCGCATACAAAACGACCGCCAGATACGCGCTCCGCAGGGCCGCGCTGCCCAGCAGGTTGCCGAGCGTCACGCAGCCGATCACGTTCGCCAGCAGCGCGGCGATCAAGATCCCCAAAGCGATCCGGGCTCCAATCAATGTGACCTTGGAGAGCTGTTCATCCTCCTTGCGCATTTTTTCAACATGACTCGTGCGCACCAGCCACGCCAAAAAGAGAATCCCGGCCGCCAGTTGCGCCACAAAAAGCCAGCGCACCAGGAACGGGAGCGGCGAGGCGACCATGCGCACCTGGTCAGTGGCGTAAAAGAGAACCAGCGCATTGAGAATCGGGAAGAGATGGGGATCGATCAACCGCCGCAGGATCAGAATCGCGGGGATCAGCGCCGCCGCGCCAATGATGGCCCGCAACAAGTGCGGAGGCTCGGGATAAATCCAGGTGGCAAAGAGGAGCGAAAAGGCGATCGCCATCGCCGTGGGATCTTCAAAGACCCGGCTGGCGCGCTGAAGGCTTGCATCGTCATCGGCCCAGGCCCGCACCCGGCGTCGCGTCCAGTAGAGCCCCGTCAGCAATCCGATGAATAAAAAGGCGTGGGCAAAAAACCGGGGCGCCTGGTTTTCGATATACCCGGCCAGCGCGGTCGCTTGCTTGCCCAGCAGCACGCCGCTTTCCCTCGGGAGATTGCGCGCGGCGCTGAAGCTGACGGTCTCGCTCCAGATGGCCGGGCTCTCGCTGTAAAAAAGGCGTCCCATCGCCTGGGTGAGCGCCTGGTTGATGAGCTCGCGGGTATCCTTGAGTTGCTGTTTTTGCTCGTCGGTCTTGGGGAGAAGCAGCGCCAGTTCGTTGTGCTGTTTTTGCAGGGCGTCGCTGGTTTTCGATGCCGCTTTTTTAAGATCCAGCATCCGTTTGCACAACGCCTCCGGGACGTTGTCGGCCTTGGCTTTGACGGCTTGGGCCGCCCAAACCTCCATCATTTTTTTGAGTTTTTTGAGGCTTTCGTCGAGGCGGGTGATCCGGTCATTGAGCCGCCGCTTGGTCTCGGCCTGCATCCCGTCGAGATTTTGGCAGCGCCGCTCCAGTTCGTGAATCGCATCGAGCGAAAGCCCGTTGGTGCTCAGCCGGGCGCTCTCAGCCTGAAGCGCGTCGATCATGCGGCCCTGCGTGAAGACCTCGCCCGGAAGCCCGGTTTCTTCGGCCTCTTTCTCGATCTTGGCGCGTTCCCCTTCGTCATTGACGATCTGCGCGGTCAAGTCGGCCAGCGGGACCGGGGTCGGCTCCGGCGTGGGGGTGGCCGACACGGCGGGCGAGACGGTGGCGGATGGGGCCGGGGTTTGAGCGTTCGAGGCGAGGCCGCTCAGGGCGATGGCAACGACGAGAAGAAACGGGTGAAACTTCATGGAGTAAACGCTGTATCCGGTGAAGCGGCTCCGAAGTCAACCCGGCATTTTCCAGGCGGGCGATGGCGGTCCGGGCGAAAGCCTGGAATTTTTCATTTCCGTTTTTCCAAAAACCCTTGTATTCTTCCCTTCCTGCCGTTGGTTTCGGGGAGGTTTCCCGGGAAAAAGCGGCGTGAAAAAATGGTGGTCGTAGCTCAGTTGGCAGAGCTCCAGATTGTGATTCTGGCTGTCGCGGGTTCAAATCCCGTCGACCACCCCATTTCACCTTTTCTTTACCAAAGGCGTCCGCCTTTTGCGTGACGCGCGTGATGCCTCTTTATTCAGCCCTATGACCCGCCGCCGTGGCATTTGCTGTGCCTTGATCGCCGCCGTACTCTTTGGCGCGGGTATGCCGCTCATCAAGCTCGGGTTCTCCGCATTCGATCCGCTTCTGCTCTCGGCTTTCCTGAACCTGGGGGCCGCGTTGGGCGTGGCTTTGGTCACGCGTATCCCGTGGGGTTTGGGGGCTCTGACGACCCGTTGCAACCGGCTCCCGTTTGCCGGTTCAGCCGTTTGCGGCGGAGTGCTCGCGCCGGTTCTGCTGGTTTGGGGGATTGCCCATACGCCCGGTTCGGCCGCGGCGTTGTTGCTCAACTTGGAGGCGCCGTTTACGACCCTAATTGCCTGGTTCTTTTTCCGGGAAAAGATCGGGCTTCGTTTTGTTCTCGGCCTGGGGATGGTGACGACGGGCGGCGTGCTGGTTTCGATAAATGGCGGGAGCGGGCCGGGCCAAGCTGTGGCGGGGCTGGCCATTGCCGCCTCGTGCCTTTGCTGGGCGATCGATAACAATTGCACCGCCCGGCTTAAAGAGGTTCGCCCCGCTCAGTTTTCGCTTTGGAAAGGGGTGATCTCCGGGCTGTTTTTGCTCGTCCTTTGCGGCGGGCTCCGGATTCCCCTGCCGGGAACACCCGCCTTGGGCAAGGCTCTTTTGCTGGGAGCGTTTTGCAGCGGGTTGCCGTTGATTGCCTTTGTGAGCGCGATCCAATGTCTCGGCGCGGGCCGGGCCATCGCGTTTTTTGCGTCCGCCCCATTTGTCGGGGCGGCGCTTTCAGTGGCGTTGTTGGGCGATCCAGTGACGCCGCGGTTGCTGCTGGCTGCCGTCCTGATGGTTCTGGGAGTCGCCGCGCTCCTCACCGAGCCGCATCCCCGGCTTGAGACGGCCGGTTAAACCTCAAAGCACCTCTCTGCTTTGCGCCTTTTTGGGGCGATTCTATCGCCGGTTAGGGCTTGGCTTCCGCTTCGATTCGCGGGAAAAGCGGGGTCGGCTTGCCCAAGATATGCCCATCGGCCAAAGCGGCAGCGGGATCAAGCGCGGCGGAAAGCGGGGCGTCCGGGGCGATGTTGAGCTGCGCGGCCATCCCGCATGCGGCATCCGGAAGCACCGGTGCGATCAGGATCGAAAGAAGCCGCAGTGACTCGGCCAAATGGTAAAGCACCTCGTCCAGCTGCCCGGCGTGGGCCGGGTCTTTGGCGAGCTTCCACGGGGCTTGCGCCTCGATGTAAGCATTGCATTTGGCTGCAAGGCCCATCGCCGCTTCCAACGCCGCATGGACCAAAAACTGATCCATCTTTGCGACGTATTGCTCCACAATGGCGCGCCCTTCGGTCAGCCATGGGGTATCCGCCACGGGCCGTTTGAGAACCCCCTCGCGGTACCGCTGGGCCATGTTGAGGGTGCGGTTGAGCAGGTTCCCCAAATCGTTGGCGAGATCGGTGTTGTAGCGGGAAACCAGCCGTTCTTCGGCAAACTCCATATCCTGCCCGGTGGCGGTTTCGCGCATTAAATAATAGCGCAGCGCGCCGGGGCTGTATTTTTCGGCGAGCACGGCCGGGTCCACGATGTTCCCAAGGCTTTTGCTCATCTTAGCCCCGGCGATATTGATGTAGCCGTGGACCAGCAACGGCGGGATCTCCGCGTCGGTGAACCCGGCGGCGTGAAGCATGATGGGCCAGTAGACGCCGTGGGCCGGGATGATGATGTCCTTGCCGATGACGTGGAGCGCGGGCCAGCGGCTCTCAAATTCGGCGTTGCGGGGTTCCGAGCCGTTCCAGTATCCGGCAAAGCTGATGTAGTTGATGAGGGCGTCAAACCAGACGTAGGTGACGTAGCCCGCGTCAAACGGAAGCTCGATCCCCCACTCCAGGCGCGCCTTGGGCCGCGAGATGCAGAGATCGCCCGAGAGCCGCTCCACGGCGTTGCGCAGTTCGGCCTGGCGGAACGACGGGGTGACGTAATCGGGATGTGAGTTGATGTAGCCAAGGAGCCAATCCCGGTGTTTGGCGAGCCGGAAGTAATAGTTCTCCTCGGTGATCTCGTTGACCTCTCCCCACTCGGGGCCAAATTCTCCGTCCGGGCCGCGCTCTTTGTCGGTGAGGAATTGCTCTTGCCGGACGCTGTAGAACCCGGAGTGGGCGGCTTTGTAAATCTCCCCGGCGTCGAAAAGTTGCTGGAGGATTTTCTGCACCACCCCCTTATGGAGCGGGTCGGTCGTGGCAGCCCAGGCGTCGTGGCTCAAGCCCAGCTTTTCCCAGAGGGCGACGAATTTGGTAGTCACCGCTTGGGCGAACTCGGCGGGCTCGATCCCCTGTTTTTGGGCGCTTTGCTGCACCTTCTGGCCGTGCTGATCGACGCCGGTGAGGAAAAAGACCGGCTCCCCCTTGAGCCGATGATACCGGGCGAGGACGTCGGCGAGGATTTTCTCGTAGGCGTGGCCGATATGGGGCGCGGCGTTGGTGTAGTCGATTGCGGTGGTGATGGAAAACGTCTTGGCCATAGGGCAGTCTCAGAGCATGGGCACAATTGCCCCTCAAAGGCAAGGTTCGGTGAAGAGGGCCAGCAATAAGCGAGGTGGATCGACCGCTCCGCGGGCGATTCCGGGGATGGGGCGTTGTGAATGGCACGCGCACGCCCATCGCGCCCGGAGGTCGCGATCCACCTACGCGATCCACCTAGCGATGCAGCGGCGCTTACAGCAGTCCGCCGATGAACGCTTCGAGCTTGATGATATCGACGGCAAATTTGCGGATCCCCTCGGCGGTTTTTTCGGTCGCCATGGCGTCGTCGTTCAGGAGATAGCGGAAGCTCTTTTCGTCGAGGTGCTGTTTCTCGATGGAGGCGGTTTTCGCGATCTCCGGGTCGAGTTTGCGGGTGAGCGGTTCGTTGCACGCGGCCAGTTTCCCGAGCAGATCGGGGCTGATCGTCAGGAGGTCGCACCCGGCCAGTTCGGTGATTTCGCCGGTGTTGCGGAAGCTCGCCCCCATCACCTCGGTCTTGTATCCGAACTTTTTGTAGTAGTTGTAGATTGCCGTGACCGACTGGACGCCGGGATCTTCCGCGCCGACGTATTCGCGCTGATTGGCGGCCTTGAACCAGTCGTAAATGCGGCCCACAAACGGGGAGATGAGCTGCACGCCGGCCTCGGCGCACGCGATTGCCTGGGTGATCGAGAACAGGAGCGTCAGGTTGCAGCGGATCCCTTCTTTTTCGAGCACTTCGGCGGCTTTAATCCCTTCCCAGGTGGAGGCGATCTTGATGAGAACGCGGTTGCGCGAGACGCCGCTCGCTTCGTAGATGGCGATCAGTTGGCGGGCCTTGGCGATGGTCCCCTCTGTGTCGAAGGAGAGGCGGGCATCGGTCTCGGTGGAGACGCGGCCGGGGACGATGTTTAGGATTTCAAGGCCGAAGGCGACCAGGACGTGATCCATGATATCGTCGATTTGAGCGGCGCGCGGGAGGCTGGAATTGCGCCGCTCGGCGACGACTTTGTCGAGGATGTACCGGTAGTTCGGGTTCTGGGTGGCCTGAAAAATTAAGCTCGGGTTGGTGGTGGCATCCTGGGGATGAAACTGCCGCATCGACTCAAAATCACCGGTATCGGCGACGACTTTGGTGAACGATTTGAGCTGGTCGAGTTGGCTGGAAATGGAAGAAGTCATGTGGAGGTAAAAAATTACAATCGGATGCGCGGCCGGGCAAGCCTCATTCGAAAATTACGCCCCCGATCTGATGGGAATCGCCCCATTTTCCTCTTGATTGGCCGGGTGCGCTCCCTAACTTCCCCTTGATGTCTCAATCTGTGGATTGTCTGATCGTGGGAGCCGGTTTCGCCGGGGCCGTGATCGCCGAACGCCTCGCGCATGCCGGGAAGCGGTGCCTCGTGGTCGAACGCCGCGCCCAGATCGGCGGCAACGCGCACGATGGCATCGATCCAGCGGGCGTCTTGATCCATTCGTACGGCCCCCATTATTTTCGGACCAACTCGGAAGCGGTGGTCGATTATTTGAGCCGGTTTACAGAGTGGCATCCGGTGGAATACAAAATCCTTTCCTGGACCGACGGGCGGTATTGGCCGTTCCCGATTAACCTGAACACGTTCGAGGCGTTGATCGGGCGTCCCTCCACGTCGGAGGAGATGGAGGCCGCGCTGGCGCAATGGCGGGTTCCTTGCAAGCGTCCCGCCCATTCCGAGGAGCTGATCCTTTCGCAAGTGGGCCGGGAGTTGTATGAAAAATTTTTCAAAAACTACACGCGCAAGCAGTGGAAGTGCGAGCCGCGGGAGCTCGACCCCAGTGTTTGCGGGCGAATCTCGGTTCGGACCAATCGCGACGACCGTTACTTAAGCGAGAAATTTCAGGCGCTTCCCCTTCACGGCTACACCCGGCTCTTTGAGCGGCTCCTGGATCACCCGAATATCGAGCTCCGGCTCCAAACCGATTACCGCGAAGTCGCCGGGCGGATGCGCTTTAAGCAGATGGTCTATACCGGGCCGATCGACGCCTTTTACGACGAGCGGTTTGGTCCCCTGCCCTACCGTTCCCTGCGGTTTGAGCCGGAGACCCTTCCGTGCGAATTTTTCCAACCGGCGGTGCAAGTCAATTACCCCAACGACTTTGATTTCACGCGCATTGTCGAGCTCAAGCACGCTACCGGCCAGCAGCTCCCGGTCACGACGATTATCCGCGAATACCCGGCCGATTACGGACCCGGCAGGGAGCCGTATTACCCGGTTCCCAACCCGGCCTCCCGCGAACTTTACGGCCGCTATGCCGCCGTTGCCGCGCAGGAGAAGAAGGTGAGCTTTGTCGGTCGGCTGGCCACCTACGAATACCTCAATATGGACCAGGTGGTGCAGCGGGCGCTCGCCGAGGCCGAACGGCTTTTAAGCTGAATCGACATTAAGACTCCGAGCCAAACCCAAAGGGTTTGAAGCCCATAGCCGGTGGTTGAGCGTTAGCGACACCACCGGTCAATGCAAAACCGCGCCTCACCCCAAAGGGGTGGCAGAAAACGAGGCGATGGC
>CAIZLD010000027.1 GCA_903933715.1 uncultured Spartobacteria bacterium | reverse complement strand
TATTATCGCTTCGCAAAGCCTCAGCGATCTGCAATGAGGCTTCGCATATGAGAGGGGGAGCCGCTGATCGCGGCTGGGGGCAGTGCCCGAGCGAGCAACGCAGCGCGATGACCCGTGCCGCCGCACTCTTTTCGGAAAGAGGTTTTGGCAGTTGCTCTAACAAGGCAAATAAAAGCGGCCTGTTAGCCTTGTGATTCGCTTGCTGAGAACTACGGGACGGCGTTCGTGCGCATTTCAAGCACGCAGCGGAAGCCGACATAATCGTACCCGGCGGCGGGGTTGGCGTAATAACGAAACGACGATCTTGTAATCTCTGGTACGCAACTATTCCAGGCGCCGCCCCGGAGGACGCGGTTTTTGCCGCGGGTATCATACCAATCCTCGCACCATTGCCAGACGTTTCCCCCCATGTCGTAATAGCCGTTGCGGTTCGCTCCAAACACTCCCACGGGCGATGTTTTTTCGTAATCGTCAACATGAAGCGAGGTGGCGTAGTTGCCGGAGTTGGCTGGCGGAGGCCACAACTGGCCCCAAGGGTAAACGTCTTTGATTTGCCCGTCTTTTTCCATCGGCGTGCTGCCGGGTTCGGGCGGGAGCCCGGCCGCGAGGCTCCATTCGGCATCGGTCGGGAGCCGGTAATCGCGTTTTTCCTTGCGGCTGAGCCATTCGCAAAACGCCTTGGCGTCGTCCCAGCTTACGTTGACGGCCGGGTGGTCCGGCCCCTGTTGAAACGAGGGCTTGATCCAGGCGCGGTGGGTCTCTTTGGTAAAGGTTTCATAATCCTGACGCCGGGTCGCCCAGACGCATAAAAAGGTTTTGCTGCCGGGCAACCGCACGAACGGCATCCCGAGGGTATTGGTGAATTGCGGTTTGACGGGAGCCAGGGTGATGGTTGCGGGGACCGGCCGGTTGGGGATCTCGGGACCGGGAGGGGATTGCGGCGCTTTTGCCGATCGGCTGGCAAACCATATCCCCGCCAACAGCACGGCCATACTGGCGGCGGCCACGGGATGCCGCCGCATCCAGGCGTGCAACCGGGAGGCAAAACGGCCCAGGTTGGCGGCGAGTTGGGCTCCCGTGATGTCCGGATGGTCCGGGGGGCGGCTTGGGTTGGGGGGGCTTTTGGTGGGGATTTTCTGCACCACGGTCTCGTCCGGGCTCGGGGCGGGCTCGGGACGGGCGGTTGGGGGGGCTTGGGTGGTTTGCGCGGTGTGGCTGGCGAGGGATTTGGGTTGAGAACGCCAGCCAAAGCTGGAACGCCATTCGGCGATATTGTTGGGACGTTCCTTGGGGTTCACACGCAGCGCCCAGTCAATCGCGCGCAAAAATCGGGGGCTGAAATTGGGGAGATCACGATAACTTAGCCATTCAAAATCGTCCTCGCTGATCCGGTCGGCTGAAACGGGCGGTTTCTGGCTGGTCATGGCTCGGACCGCGACGGCTCCCAGCGCGTAAATATCGGTCCACGGCCCCTGTTTGCCTTTGATCTGGTATTGCTCGATGGGGGAGTAGCCGTGGGTGACGATGGAGGTCATCACGGCGGTTCCCTCCAGCAGTTTGCGGGCAGAGCCGAAATCGAGCAGGATCGGCTCGACGTCCCGGCGCAAGAGGATGTTGTCGGGCTTGATGTCCCGGTGGAGCAGGCCGTTGGCGTGGACCTCTTCGAGCCCGGCGAGCAACGGTTCGAGGATCGAGCGCATACTCTGCTCGTCCGGTTCCTTTCCGATCCGGCGCAAGCGGGTGTCGTAGCTTTCCCCTTCAATATAATCCATCACCATGTAGACGGTGCCGTTGGCCTCGATGATCTGATGGACGTTGACAATGCTCGGGTGCTGGAACCCGGCAAGCATGCAGGCTTCCTCCAGGAACCGGTCTTTGGCCCAAGACCAATTGGGAGCCAGCGACTCGCTTTGCGGCAGCACGAGCGTCCCTTCCCGGGTGACGATGGTGTCGGGCATCAACTCTTTGACCGCCACCTTGCGGCCCAGGCTCCGGTCGATGCCGAGATAAGTAATGCCAAAGCCGCCTTTGCCAAGCACCCGGGAAAGCTCGTAATTTTCGAGCCGGTGTCCGGTCGGGAGGGCTAATCGGTGGGTCTGCATCAGAGGGAGGGGATTTTGCTATTACCTTATCTCTCGGTTATTTTCGGAAGAAGAGAATCCGCAGATTGCGCAGATGAACGCAGATTTATACGGAAATAATCGGCGAAAATCTGCGGATAAAATCTCTGAATTCGTGAACACGTTTACGTCACCCCCCGGAAGTGCAAGACCACTTCGCCCACTTCGATCTGATCGCCATCGACGACGGTCTCGGGCTGGAACGGGGCGAGCTGCCGGCCGTTGATCAGGGTGCCATTGGAGGAATTGCGGTCTTCGATTTCGAACTGGCCGTCGTGGAAGATCAGCGCGAGATGTTGGTTGGAGATGCTGGTGTTGCGGATGCAAAGCTGAACGGTCGCCCGTTTGCGCCCGAGCAGCAGGCACCCCCGGTTTTCCCTCAGCAGCTGGTTATCGACCACCAGGCGCACTTGCGTCCGGTTTTCAGGGTTTTCCCCTTCCAGGATGCAAAGCGGCGGCTCAGGCATCGGCAGCCGGGCGGCGGGGGCCGATGCAGCGGCAGGTGCGGATTCTTTTGCGACAACGGAGGAGAGTTTCACCCAAATCAACACGGCAAGGGCGGCTCCGGCAGAGTCGATCAAGACATCGCGCGGATTGCCGTCGCGACCGGGAATCCAGAGCTGATGAAACTCATCGGTGGCGGCGAACGCGGTCGCCATCATCCACGCGGAGAAAGCCCATTTGCGTAGCTGGGTGCGGTCTTCCGTGAGGGCGCGCAGGAAGAGAACCGAGAGGAAGGCGTATTCCGTGGCATGGGCGGCTTTGCGGGCCCACAGGTGAATGTCGGCGAGCTGATCCGGGGTGATATTCGGGATCAACCAGCGGAAAAACGGCTCAATAATCCGGGAAGAGTGAGAAACCGATTGGCTGTCGGCTGAGGCTCTGTAGATGACGAACATCCACAACAGCGCCGGTCCCCATCGCTCCAATTTCTTGAGCCAATTACGAAATTGTAGGTTTAGAGAAAACGTCATCTTTCGTAATCGTATCAAAAAACCCCGCCTGGGGACAGGCGGGGTTTAAAAATTTCAATTTATTTTTACCGCAAAAAGAACCGGGTGCCCGGTCCCGCCCCCTGGCGTTTCAGGACGGAGGGGTTCTGGGCGATGAATTTACGGACCCGCAGCGGGTCCTGCCCGACGCAGGCGGCGATCTCCCTGGCATTGAGACCATTCATCCCCTTTTGCGCCATTGCCTTGAGGATCAGCGGCTTGAGAGCGTCGTCACTGATCGAGGCGCGGCGGGTTCGCCGGGGGGCTGCGGAATCTGTGACGGCAGGCTGACCGGTCAACCCGGCAAGCTCTTTTTCCAGCGCGGCGACGTTTTGGATCGCCTCAGCGAGCCGGGCCTTGAGTTCTATCAGGGCTTCTTTTTTCAAGTTCGAGATTTGGGCCTCGATTTGTTCGATTTGTTCCAATGCGGTAAGTGAATTTGCCATTTGAGGTAAAGCGATCGTTAAAGATAGTTATCAAACGGGCGATCTTTCCGCACGAGGAAGAGGTGCGGTGGCCCGTGATCCTGGAAAAAAGTGGGTTGGGTGGGACTCGAACCCACAACCAACGCCTTAAAAGGGCGCTGCTCTACCATTGAGCTACCAACCCGCGCTTTTTCACTCCATTTATCGCTCTCGCGAGGTTTCTGGATGAACAAGGGGCGGATTGTTTAAGCCAGCCGGGATCAAGACGCAAGAAAAATGTCAGATATTAGCATGCAACCTCGTTTTAGAGCATCTGCCAAAAGAAATTTCCGGATAAAGATGCGAGCGCCACGGGTTAGGCTGAATCGACATTCAGATCGGAGCCAAACCCAAAGGGTTTGAAGCCCATAGCCGGTGGTTGAGCGTTAGCGACACCACCGGATGAGGTGTTTGAAAGAATTCACCCCAAAGGGGTGGCAGAAAACGAGGCGATGGTCTCTGCCACCCCATTGGGGGTGAGACGCGGATTTGCATTGAACCGGTGGTGTCGCTCCGCTCAACCACCGGCTATTCGCTGACAACCCTCCGGGTTGTAACGGCTTTTGAATGGTCGATTCAGCCTAAGCCATGCCAACCGGGAGGGGGGGCGATGGCCTGAAGGAGGCAGGGGTGAGCCCGTTCATCGTGTAAAATTCCTCGGAATCCCGAGATGGAATGAAATCTTTAGGGCTTAAAAAAATTGAGCCCCCCGCGACCGAATGGCCGCGAAGGGCTCATGTTCCCCCCCTTTGGGGGTGAGACGCGGTTTTGCATTAAACCGGTGGTGTCGCTCCGC
>CAIZLD010000026.1 GCA_903933715.1 uncultured Spartobacteria bacterium | reverse complement strand
CTACAATTTCGAGCGCCCTCATGGCAGCCTGGGATGGCTCCCTCCCATGGTCGCGCGCAAGCGTGAACTTCCGCTCCGGGCTACGCCCTCCGCTCCAGTTCACGCTTTCCAAATCAACCCAAACCAGTAAAACACACCCCTCAGACTCTCATTCAATTCTGTCCAGTACCAGGGGCCCGATCAACCCCTCTCTTGCTGCCTTCCTTTGCCTTTTTCACACGGAGGCACAGAGGCACGGAGTTTTTTGATCCAAGCTCATCTGGGCTTCCTCATTAAAATTCGTGAACACTACCTAAGCAGGATCACAAACGGGGTCGCTCGATGCGGACCGCGACGTAAGCGGTCTGCGGGAGAATAAATTTGCGGATCTCCACCGTGAGCCGCCGGAGCGCAAACCGGGCCAGCAGTTCGGCGGCGATTTCCTCGGCCAGCGTTTCCACCAGCCGCCGGGGGCGGGCCGCCGCGAGAGCCTGGACGGCATCGCAAACGGCGGCGTAATCGAGCGTCGCCTCGATCCGGTCGCCGAGCGTCTGGAAATCGGCCATTGGTTCCAGCGTCAGGGTGACCGTCAGCCGTTGCGCGGTGGCACGTTCCTCGTCCGGCACGCCGATGTGCGTGTCGATTTCAAGGGCTTCGATGTGGATGAGGTCGGGCATGAAAGGAAGGCTTGGCTAATACTCTCGTTCCAAATTCTATTTGGGAACGCAATTTCTGGGCGCAACTCCATTGCGGCGGTGGAGGAATGGCGCTTCGATGAGGCTGCGGCAATTGAGTTGCCGGGACAAGGACGTTCCCAAATGGAGTTTGGGAACGAGGAGGGGGGATGTATTTCTTTATCTCCGAAAATCTGCGGATAAACCCCTACCCGATCCGGAATTTGATCTCTTTGACCACGCGGGCTCCGAAGCGCTCTTTGAATTTGGAGAGAATCTTCGGTTTCCAGACGCGGTCGAGTTCGTAGTGCATCGTCGGCTGAAGCACCTGGACATAGAGCACCCCTTTGTCGAGCCGTTGGGGGGCGGCGTGGCTGGCGATGAAATCGCCCACGATCTCTTTCCAGGCTCCGAGCACCTCCTCCTGCTTTAAGCGCGCCCCCAGCCCCAGCGTTTGCATGATCTTGCCGATCACGTCCGCGGCGGTCGTCTGCCGGTCCGGCTTGGGCGGCGGCTCGGGGAGCCCGCGCCATTCGCTCAGGATGAAAGCTCGTCGATAAGGGTCCATTGGAAAAAAGTCCTCACGCTCGTGCGAACGTGAGGACTTTTCAAAGCCAAAATTTATTAGGAACGTGCGGTTACTCGCCGTCGTTGCCGATCGCTTCGACAGGGCAGCCTTCCATCGCTTCTTTGCTCAAAGCTTCCTCTTCGGGAGTTTCGGGCTGTTTGATCACGTAAGAATGACCCCCTTCTTCGCTGCGGGCGAAATTGGCGGGAGCCGTCTCACGACACAGATCGCAATCAATGCACTGGTCATCGACATAGAATTTTCCGGGAACGTTTTCGGCGTATTTGTTGGATGAATCGGCCATAGACCTCCGGTTTATCCAGAGATATGGAGCCGAAAGCAACGCTTTTTTTTAAAGAAGGAACCCTGATCCTGGCGTCAGGGAGACATATTTCTTCTTTTGCCCAAAGCCCGCCCGGTTCATGATAACCCCCATGCCATCCTTCGATATTGTATCCGAAATTGACAAAGGGGAGATAGACAACGCCATCAATCAAGCCCGCAAGGAGCTGGCCACGCGGTTTGATTTCAAGGGGAGTACCGCGAAGATCGAATGGGAGAAGAACGAAATCAATCTTTCCGCCGAAGACCAGACTCGCCTGAAAGGTCTGGAGGAAATCCTCGTCGGCAAGCTGGCCAAGCGGAATATCGATTTACGCAACGTGGACCGCAAAGAACCGGCGATTTCGCCGCTCGGCCACGCGACGCAAAAGATTGTGATCAAACAGGGGATCGAGGGAGAAAAGGCCAAAGAGATCACCAAAGCCATCAAAGCGACCGGGGCGAAGGTCCAATGCGCCTTGCAGGAGATGCAAATCCGCGTCACCGGTAAAAAACGGGACGATCTCCAGGAGGTGATTCAATTTGTGCGCGGCCAGAACTTTGAGGTCGCGCTCTCGTTCAAGAATTTCCGGGATTAACGGCCTAGGTAGTGTCGTCACGAGATTTGCACGCCATCCACTTCGGCTTTTTGCGCCATTTTGCGTCAATTTTTGGGTCAATATTCACCAATATTGCCCAAAAAATTGGCGAAAAATGGCATCAAAAATCCTTTGTGCCT
>CAIZLD010000025.1 GCA_903933715.1 uncultured Spartobacteria bacterium | reverse complement strand
CGCTTGACAACCAGTGCATCTTTTATAGTGACCGCGACCGGTGGACGGAGCGGGTCGATTAAACCTTTTGCCATGGCCCAACAGGAAACTACTTTTGAAAACGCGGTCGAACGCCTGGAGCATATCGTCGAAGAGATGGAAGGCGACCAGCTCCCGCTCGAAGAGATGCTCCAACGCTATGAAGAGGGGACCAAGCTCGTGAAGCTGTGCGGCGAGAAATTGACCACCGCTGAAAAACGGATCGAGATCGTTGCCCGCAACGCTTCCGGCAAGCCGCAAATCGAGCCGTTCGATCCCGCCGCACCGGCACAAACTCCGCCGCAACGCGCCCCGCGTCCCGCAAAAGAATCCAAGTCGGCTCCCTCCGACGATGTAAGCCTTTTCTAGTCCATGGGCTATCTTGAGGCGATTCACAGTCCGGCCGATCTGAAGGCGCTGCCCGAGAGCGCGTTGCCGGAGCTTGCGCAGGAAATCCGATCCGCTTTGATCGGGCAACTCTCCGAGGAAAATCCGCACTCCGTAGGCGGCCACCTGGGGCCGAACCTCGGTGTGGTCGAACTGACGGTCGCCTTGCACCGGGTATTTACAACTCCCAAAGACAAAATCCTGTTCGACGTCAGCCACCAAAGCTACGTCCACAAGATGCTCACCGGCCGGATGGATCGGCTTCACACCATCCGCCAATATCAAGGGCTGAGCGGGTTTCTCTCCCGGTCTGAAAGCGAGCACGACTGTTATGGCGCGGGCCATGCGGGGACCGCCCTTTCCGCCGGATTGGGACTGGCTGTGGGGCGCGATCGGCGCGGCTCCGACGAGTCGATTGTCTGCGTTGCGGGCGATGCCGCCTTTACGTGCGGGGTCAGCTACGAGGCGCTCAACAACGTCGCCGATTCCACCAAGCGGCTCATCGTCGTGCTGAATGACAACGAATGGAGCATAGCCAAAAACGTCGGGGCCATTGCTCATTATTTTAATAAAATCGCGACCAACCCGACCTACTTCCAACTGCACGAAAAGGCGGCGAAATTCGTCGAGCGCGTGGGCGGGAGAATGGCTCGGAATTTGGGCAAAAAGATGGAGGAGGGGATCAAGAATCTCGTTCTTCCCAGCGTGATTTTCGATGAGTTGGGGTTGCGCTACTACGGCCCCATCGACGGTCACGACACGGCGTTGCTCATCCGCACTTTTGAATTCCTCAAAACGCAGAACGAGCCGGTCCTTCTGCACATCATCACCCAAAAAGGAAAAGGCTACGCCCCGGCCCTGAAGCGGCCCGACAAATTCCACGGCCTGGGGCGGTTTAACCAAGACACCGGCGAGACCCATCCCTCCGCCTCGCTCACCTATTCCGATATTTTGGGCAAAGCGTTGGCGCGTTTTGCCGACAACGACCCCGCCGTTTGCGCCATTACCGGAGCCATGCCGACGGGAACCGGGCTGGTCCATTTCGCCGATAAACATCCCGACAAATATTACGACGTCGGAATCGCCGAGGAGCACGCCGCCTTATTTGCCAGCGGACTGGCCAT
>CAIZLD010000024.1 GCA_903933715.1 uncultured Spartobacteria bacterium | reverse complement strand
CGGTAACAAAACGGCGCGCGGTTCTGCCGCATGGCAAGCCCTCGCCTCTTTTGCCGCAACCTGTAATCAACGATCCTCCGATTTAACCGCATTCCTCGCTCCGTTCCTTACCCTCAGCCCTGCGGGCTAAACAGGAACGAGATTGGGAACGAGGTTGGGCTTGTGTCTTTCCCATCGCGTAACGTGTGACAGCCTAATCCAAGCTTGATGCCAGTGGATCGCACGCCTCCGGGCGCGATGGAGCGTGCGCCGCTATTCCGCGTTTTCCGCGCGCGAATGGCGTAGGCCGAGGCTGGAGAAAATCTGCCGCGTGGCGTCGGAGCGGTTTAAGGTATAGAAGTGAATCCCGCGCACCTCGTTTTCCAGCAGATCCATGCATTGCTCGGAGGCATAATGGATCCCGACGCGCGTCACCCGCTCCGGGTCGTCCTGGCAACGCCCCAGCGCGCGCAGCAGCTTGGCGGGGAACCGCGTGCCGCCCGCCAGTTCCGCCATCCGCTTCAAACCCGAGAGTGAGGTCGCCGGCATGATCCCAGCGAGGATCGGGACGCGAATCCCGGCCAGTTCGCACCGGTCGCGGAAATCATAAAAATCGTGGTTATCAAAGAAAAGCTGGGTCACGATGTAGTCGGCCCCGGCATCCACCTTGGCCTTGAGGTGATCCATTTCGACGAGCCGATTGGGAGTGGCAGGATGCCCTTCGGGGAATCCGGCCACGCCGATCCCAAAGCCGCGCCGGTCGGCATGCACCCCGCGATCATTGAATTTGCGGATGAATTTCACCAAATCGACCGCATGCTGGAAATCGTCCTCCTCGCGGCGATAGCCGGGAGTGGCGGGGGGGTCGCCGCGCAACGCCAGGATATTGCCGATCCCCTCGGAGGCGTAGCGTTCCAGGATTGCGCCGATTTCCGGCTGCGTGTGGCTCACGCACGTCAGGTGAGGGATCGGGTCGAGCGAAGTCCGTGTCTTCAGGCGCAGCACGAGATCGTGCGTCAGCTCCCGGGTCGAGCCGCCCGCGCCATACGTCACGCTAACGAAGTGCGGCAGGTACGGCTCCAGTTCCAGGATCGTCTGGAAAAGGCTCTCGGCTCCTTCGGGCGTCTTTGGCGGGAAGAACTCGAAAGAAAAAGTCGTTTGCTGGCTGGAGAGGATGTCCTGAATGTGCATGCGCGCGCGAATGGAGCCCTATTTTCCCTCGCAATGCCCCACAACGCAAGCGCAGGGAATCGCCCACGACTTTTAAAACGGGGGCGCGTCTACGAAATGGCGTCCCCTTCCGCCCGCGGGACGAATTTTTCCAGCGGCAGCACGAGGTTGGCCGGAAGGGGCCGAACCCGCTCGACGATCCGCCCGGCCAGCGGCGTTCCGGTTTGATAACCCGCTTCGAACATCTCCAGTTTGGCGTCGAGATTGTCGATGTAATGGAGCGCAACCGCTTCCGGGGTCTTGGGCCAGACCGGGGAGCCGAACGCCATCTCGCCGTGGTGCGAGGCGATCAGGTGGATGAGGTGGTTGCGAACCTCCTCGCTGGCGGGCCGCAGCTCGTGCCACGCGGTGGCCTCCTCTCGTTCGAGCAGCTTGCGCCAGAGGGCATTGAGCACTTCGATGCCGATCGTGATGTGCCCCATCAGTTCGCCCCGCTCGTCAAAAGGCATCCCAAAGCCGCGCGGCTCCGGGCAGTTTTCCCAAAGTTTCCCGGCATCGTGAAAAAGAACCCCCGCCAACAGCAGATCGCGGTTGAGCGCCGGGTAGACCCCGGCGATCGCGTTGGCCGCCCGCATCATCTGGGCGACGTGTTCCACCAGGCCGCCCCGCCGGGCGTGGTGATAGGTGCGGGCCGCCGCCGTGCGCCGGAACCGGTCGCCGAAATCGGCCAGAAACGCCTGGCACAACGCCCGCAATCGCGGATCGGCCAGCGAATCGAGAGTTGCCGCAACGGTTTCGAAATCGTGCGCCTGCTTTTCCCGCAACGCCTGGGGTCCGCCGAGCAGTAACTCGATTTCCTCCGGCTCCAGCTCGCGGCAACTCCAGCGCCGGGCTTCCACTCCAAAAGCGGGGTGTTGGGCAAACTCCCCCTCAATTTCCAAAAACGCGCCCGGCGCGATCCGGGAACAGCTTTCGAACCCGGGCGTGTCGCTCCAGGCGCGCAGCGTCAGCTTCCCTTCCGCATCGGCCGCCGTCAGTTCCCAAAACGGTTTTCCATCGCGGGTCTGCTTTTCCACCACGGCCTCCGCCTGGGCATGGAAACGGGCTTCCACCCGCCCTTCTTGGGCAAGGGCCGCGCGTTTGAGAGCGGGGATCGACAAAAGCGGCATGCTTTTGCTTTATCCCGCCCCGCGCTCTTTGGCCAGCGGCAAAGCGGCAATTGTTCCCTTTTCCGCAAACTCTTGTTGACAATCTCCCTTCCATGCGTGCATCCTCCCCCTCCTTTTTTATTTGAGATAAGCCATGGCCAATACCAAATCCGCAGCCAAACGCGCACGCCAGACCGAAGTCCGGACGTCGCAGAACCGTGCCACTTTGAGCGCGATCAAGACCCTCACCAAATCCTTTGACGCGGCTGTCAAATCCGGCAAGAAGGAGGAGTCCAAGGCCTCCCTTCAGGCATTGACTTCCGCTCTCGACAAAGCCGTCAAGCAAGGCCGGGTTCACAAGAATCTTGCCGACCGCCGCAAGAGCCGCTTGTCGAAAAAGGTCGTCGCCTAAGTCGGTTTTCCAGGCCCAAACGGGCTTGCATTGTTTGTTTGTTTTTCGAGCACGGGTTTCCTGATGGAGACCCGTGCTTGTTTTTTTGCAAAAAATCCGCCGCCGGGATCGGCATCCCCAAGGGATGCAAGCGAGTAGCCGGGGGTTGAGCGAAGCGACACCCCCGGAATGATCGCAAAACGAATTCACCCCGAAGCAAGGGGTGGCAGAAACTCTGTAAACAAATCCCGCCAATTTTCTGCGACCCCTCCGGGGTCAACGTTTGCTTTGCCATACCGGGGGTGTCGCTTCGCTCAACCCCCGGCTATATGCTGTAACCCTTGGGTTAAAATTTCCCTGCACCTGCTCCGAATCATTGTGGGAATTATATAGAGCAACTGCCAAAATCTCTTTCCGCAGTTTCTCTAATCCGGAGCGAAAGTGTCGGAGGCGTGGGGAGGAATTCCCTCTTATTTTTGCGGCTAAACCTTATCGATCTTGCGGTTAAACCGCGCGATGTTCGTCGCCTTGCCGGTGGCTTCGTCAATCTCCACGATTGCTCCATTGAGGGCGACCGCCCCTTTTGCCACCGGGAAGGTTGTCGGCAAATTCGTGAGGAAACGAGTGATGATCGGCTCGATCTCGCGTCCAAGGATCGACTCCGTCGGGCCGCACATCCCGCCGTCGCACAGGAACGCGGTGCCGCCGGGGAAGATCTGTTCGTCGCTCGTCTGGACATGCGTGTGCGAGCCGACCACCGCCGAAACGCGCCCGTCGAGAAAGCGGGCGATGGCGGTTTTTTCGCTCGTCGTCTCGGCATGGACATCGACAAAAATCACGGTCGTTTCCTCGCGCATTTTGGTCACCGCCTCGTCGAGCGCCCGGAACGGGTTTTCGAGGATCGGCTGCATGAACGTGCGCCCTTGCACCTGGATGACGCCCACTTTCCCCTTGGCGGTTTCCAGCACCACGCTCCCCGCGCCGGGCGTTTCCGGCGGGTAGTTGATGGGGCGCAAAAGGCGGGGTTCGGTGTCGATGTAATTGTAAATTTCTTTCTGGTCCCAGACGTGATCGCCTGTGGTCACGACCGCGATCCCGGCGCGCAGCAGGTCGATCGTGATTTTCGGGGTGATCCCGCGGCCGCCCGCCGCGTTCTCGCCGTTGACGACGACAAAATCGAGGCCATACTCATTTTTAAGAGCAGGAACGACGTCGATAACCGCCCGGCGTCCAGGTTCTCCGACCACATCGCCAAGGAACAAAATACGAAACATAAGAAGGTTCCATAGCGGAAAACCCCTCTCCTCCACAAACTGTTTTCATCCAAATGCGCCATTTCCTTTGCCTTCTTTTTTGTATCGGGCTGACGTTGCATGCCGCCGAACCGGTGAGCGTTCTCGCTCCCGAACCGGATTGGTCCGATCTTACCCCGTTCCAGAAAACAATCACGCGGGCCGATTTTTTGCGCCTGCTGGACACCGTCTATGCCCCGGACGGCGCGTGGAAGGAGAGCATTGAAATCAGCTCCGATTCCGCCCGCATTCATCAACCGGGAGAGCCGGGGACCGATTTTCGTTTGGAGTTCGCCCCCAGTGCCGCCGCCGCAAAGCCGATCCCGCGTTATTGGAGCGCTCCGGGCGAACACAAGACCATTTCGGGTCAGCCGCTGGCCGGCTACACCGTTGCGCTCGATCCGGGTCACTTGGGTGGGCGCTGGGCCCGGATGGAGGAACGCTGGTTTAAGATCGGCCACGCCGAGCCGGTGATGGAAGGGGAGATCGTCTGGCGCGTGGCGCAGCATCTTTCCGAGCGGCTCACGGCCCTGGGAGCCAAAGTGGTGATGGTCCGCCAACAAGGGACGCCCGTCACTTCCGCCCGGCCCCGTTCGCTGCGGCGGCTGGCACGCACCGAGCTGGAGCGGGAGGGGGTCTCGCCAATCCGCTACGGCTACAACGGCCCCAACGATCCGCAAAAAGCCAACTCCGTCGTGTGGCAGAGCGAGCTGCTTTTTTACAGGGTCAGCGAAATCCGGGCCCGGGCTCACCGGGTCAATGAAGTGCTCCGGCCCGATCTGACGATTTGCCTCCATTGCAACGCCGAGGAATGGGGCGACCCGGCCCGGCCGCAGTTGGTGGATAAAAACCATCTGCATCTGCTGGTCAACGGCACCTACCACCCCGGCGAACTGGCGCTGGCCGATACGCGCCACGACATGCTGCTCAAGCTGCTCAACCGCTCGGCGCGGGTGGAATTGCCGCTTTCCGGGCGCGTGGCCGCTTCGCTGGCGAGCGCCACCGGCCTGCCGCCCTATGAATACCACAGCGGCAAGGCACGGGTGGCCGCGGGAAGCCCTTACGTCTGGATGCGCAACCTGCTCGCCAATCGGCTCTACCTTTGCCCCGTGGTTTATTGCGAGCCTTACGTCATGAACAGCCAAGCCGTCTTTGATCGCGTGCAACTTGGGGATTACGAGGGAACCAAGCTCATTGACGGCGTGGAACGCAAAAGCCTCTACCGTGAATACGCCGACGCAGTGGCTGATGGAGTTTCTGATTATTTCGCCAGCAAATCGAAGTAGCGGAAGAGGCGGTCACGCCTCCATCGCGCCCGGAGCAAGGTCGCGATCCATCTTGCGCGGCTTAGATTGGGTTTACGGCTCGATGCGCCGCCTCTTTTTCGCACAAAACCGATTCGAGATAGCTGCGGTAGTCGCATTTGGGCAGGCGCTCCACCCGTCCCCGCAATTCGCATTCGTTGAGGAACCCCATATTAAAGGCGATCTCCTCCAGGCAGGCGATTTTGAGCCCCTGCCGGTGTTCGATCGCGGCGACGTAATCGCTCGCTTCCCGCAGACTCTCGTGCGTGCCGGTGTCGAGCCACGCCATGCCGCGTCCGAGCATCTGGACGTAAAGCTCGCCGCGCCGCAGGTATTCGCGGTTGACGTCAGTGATCTCCAGTTCGCCGCGAGCGGAAGGACACAAATTGCGGCAAATCTCCACCACCCGGTTGTCATAAAGGTACAAACCCGGGACGGCCAGGTTGCTTCGCGGCTGAACCGGCTTTTCCTCAAGGCTCAAGGCGCGTCCGTCCGGGCCGAACTCGACGACGCCGTAGCGTTCCGGGTCGCGCACCGGGTAGCCGAAAATGCACGCGCCGCGTTCCAGCTCCAGAGCGGTCCGGAAGAAATCGAGCGAGCCGTGAAAAATATTGTCGCCCAGGATGAGGGCCACCCCGGAGTCGCCAATAAAATCGGCGCCGATCACCAGCGCCTGCGCAATCCCGGCAGGTCGTTCCTGCACGGCGTATTCAAGCCGAATGCCGAATTGCGAGCCGTCGCCCAGAATTTCGCAAAACCGGGGCGTATCTTTCGGGGTTGAAATAATGAGGATTTCCCGGATTCCCCCGAGCATCAGCGTCGAGAGCGGGTAATAAATCATCGGTTTGTCGTGGACGGGCAGCAATTGCTTGCAAACCACTCGGGTGAGCGGGTGCAATCGCGTTCCGGCCCCGCCTGCAAGGAGGATGGCTTTGTCGATTTTCACGGTAGGCCCAAGAATCGCATCTGCATACCGAAGCGGACCCATGCACATCGCAAAAATTTTCGTTCCAGCGCGGGAAAGTTGGCTGCCAAGGCCGCCTCGTCGTCCGAAAAGAGCCGGGGAACCAGGCCAAGAGCTATTCCGAGCGACACCCAGCGCGAACGCAAAGCTTGGCGGCGGAACGCCTCCAGACGCGGTTGCAAACCCGGTGCGGCCGCGAGTTCCGGGAATTCCGTGGCGGTCATGGCTTCAAGCCAGCAGCGCAACGGTTCCGGGTGACCGGCGGCGAGCCGGGCCGTGAGGGAGAGGAACGGTTCCAGGCGGAAATCGGAGGCGTTGCCCGCCAACGCCCGGAAGTAACGGGTGAAGGCGGCGCGCACCTGTGGCGACTCGGAGAGCCGGGGGCTGAGTTCGCGCAGCAGGTCGAAGTTGAGTTGCACGGTTTCCCGGGCGACCCGGGACGCGCCGTCCACTTTGATGGTGTTGGTCGGGTGGGTCCGGTAGCGCAGGAGCGGCTCCGCAATCACCCCAAATTGCCCTTCCACAGCCGCAACAACGGCAAAAAAGTAGTCGTGCACATAACGGTAGTCCCGCAAAGGATGAGACCGGGCGTAAGTGGCCCGGATCACGAAATTGCTGGTCGTTTTGGCAAAGTTGGAAGTGCCAAGCCATTCGGCCGGGTCGCGCGCCGGGTCGGCCCAGATCGTCCGAAGCCGCCGAGCCTTGGGATGGTCGGCGGGAAGCAGCGCCCCGTCGGGCCCGATGAGATGCAGGCCGGTGGCGACCAGTTCACATTCGGGGTGAGCCTCAAGGTAGGCCACGCAACGCTCCAGCCGCGCCGGTTCGTAAAGGTCGTCGGAGTTGAGAATGGCGATGTAATCAACCGCCCCCGCCGCTTCAATGGCCCGGTTGAGGGCAACGTGCGCCCCGGCGTTGGCTTGCGGAAAAAGCCGCAATTCCGGGTGGGTCGCGCCAAAAGCCCGGATCACTTCCAGGGAATTGTCGGTGGAGCCGTCATCGACCACTACGATTTGTTGAGCCGGGAGCGTCTGCGCGGCGACCGATTGCAGGGCCGCGCCGATGTAATGGGCGTGATTGTAGGAGGGGATGACGACAGCAACCGTGGGCACGAAGGTTACTTTAGTGCTTTTCACCAGGGTGGGAAACTTTAAATTACTTGCCATGGCTCCTGAAACCCCAACCATCGAAACCGAAGTGCAGGTGATGTTCTTTGACACCGATTGCGGCGGAGTGGTCCACAATCTCGCCTACCTGCGGTTCATTGAAATGGCCCGGACCTACCTGGCCGAACAGCTCGGGATGGGATTTACAACCATGGCCAAGGAACAGCAATTTCCGGTCGTCGTCCGCACCGAGATCGACTACAAGCGCCCCGCCGTCCTCTGGGACAAATTGACGGTTCACGGTAAACTCGAAACCGTGGAGCGGAGCCGTTTTTGGTGTTCATTCGAAATCGTTCGCCCGAGCGACGGCGCGCTGATGGTCACCTCCCGCCAGATGCTGGCCATTGTCCAGATGCCCGCGGGCAAACCGTTGCGGCTCCCGGCGGAATGGGCGACCCGTTTTGCGCATTTGAAAAAACAGAGCTCATAGGCGGTGTTTACGATTTTTTAGAAATGAATTAAGAAGCCAGGAAAAAAGGAGGGAGCCCTTTCATTCCCTAGGCTGAATCGACATTCGAAAGCCGCCGCAACCCGGAGGGTTGCCAGCGAATAGCCGGTGGTTGAGCGTTAGCGACACCACCGGATAAGGCATTGGAAGAATTCACCCCAAAGGGGGTGGCAGAAAACGAGGCAATGCTCTCTGCCACCTCTTTGAGGTGAAGCGCAGTTTTGCATCGAACCGGTGGTGTCGCTTCGCTCAACCACCGGCTATCGGCTTCAAACCCTTTGGGTTTGGCTCGATCTGAATGTCGATTCAGCCTAGCTTTCTCATAACATCTGGCTAATTTTAGCCACCGGTGTATAAATATCGCCAGTTTCGCCGGATTCCAATCCTCCGGGTCGAGTCGAATGGAGAAAAACTTTCTCCTTGAGCGGTTTCCTTAAAAAAATCCCACTCGCGTTTGGCATCGAAGATGCTAATGTCCCAGCCTCACCAATCCACCATGAGCGCAAGCATCTCAAGACTCCAAGCCATCAACGCCGTCACCAGCTATCAAACCGGCGCGTCCACCAACTTCCGTGACGTGTTTTCGGCCGATCTGTACGGCTCCAACGTATTCAGCCCCAAAGAAATGCAGGCCCGCCTGCCCAAGGCGATCTACAAGAGCCTTCAAAAGACCATCGAAAGCGGTGCCAAGCTCGACCCGACGGTGGCCGACGCGGTGGCCACGGCCATGAAAAACTGGGCCATCGAAAAAGGGGCCACCCATTACGCCCACGTTTTCTACCCGCTCACCGGCCTTTCCGCTGAAAAACACGACTCGTTCCTCTCGCCCGACGGCTTGGGCGAAACCATCGTCGAGTTCTCCGGCAAAACCTTGATCCAGGGCGAGCCCGACGCCTCCTCCTTCCCGAGCGGCGGCATCCGCTCCACCTTCGAAGCCCGCGGCTACACCATCTGGGACGTGACCAGCCCGGCCTACATCCTCGAAAACCCGAACGGCAGCACCCTTTGCATCCCCACCGCGTTCGTTTCCTGGACCGGCGATGTGCTCGACAACAAAACGCCCCTTCTGCGCGCGATGCAGTCGCTCAACACGCAGTCCCAGCGCATCCTGCGCCTCTTCGGACACGAGAAGATCGCCCATGTTGCCAGCACCGCCGGTGCCGAACAGGAATATTTTCTCATTGACCGCAATTTCTTCTACGCCCGCCCCGACCTGCTCAACGCGGGCCGCACCCTCTTCGGCGCGAAAGCCCCGAAAGGCCAGGAGTTCGAAGATCATTACTTCGGTTCGATCCCTTCGCGCGTCCTCGCTTACATGATGGATTGCGAACGCGAACTGTTCAAACTCGGCATCCCGGTCAAGACCCGGCACAACGAAGTGGCCCCCGGCCAATTTGAACTGGCCCCGGTGTATGAAACCAGCAACCTCGCCGCCGACCACCAGCAGTTGGTCATGTCCACCCTCCGCAGCGTCGCCGAGAAACACGGTTTGACCTGCCTCCTCGCCGAGAAACCGTTTGGCGGCGTCAACGGCAGCGGCAAGCACCTGAACTTCTCGCTTGGCAACGCCACGCAGGGCAACCTTTTGGAACCCGGAGACACCCCGCACGCCAACGCCCAGTTCCTCGTTTTCTGCGGAGCCATGATCCGCGCGGTTGATATCCATGCCGGCTTCCTGCGCGCCGTGGTTGCCAGCGCCGGTAATGACCACCGCCTGGGCGCAAATGAAGCGCCTCCCGCCATCATCTCGATCTTCCTGGGCGACCAGCTCGCCGACGTGTTCGAGCAGATCCGCAAAGGCGGCGCCAAGACCAGCAAGGCCCGCGGCACGATCAACATTGGCGTGGACGTCCTGCCCCCGCTGCCCAAAGACGCGGGAGATCGCAACCGCACGAGCCCGTTCGCCTTCACCGGCAACAAGTTCGAGTTCCGCGCGGTCGGCTCCAGCCAGTCGATTGGCGCAGGGATCACGGCGCTCAACGTCATTGTCGCCGAGTCGCTCGAATACATCGCCGACCAGCTTGAGAAAGCCGCTCCCGGCAAGCTCAACGAGGCGATCCAGAGCGTCCTCGAAAATATCATCAACGAACACGGCCGCGTGATCTTCAACGGCAACGGTTACTCCGAAGAATGGCACAAAGAAGCCGCCGTTCGCGGTTTGCCGAACCTCAAGACCACGGTGGACGCTCTTCCGGCCTACACCTACAAGACGACCATCGAAGCGTTCGAGAAATTCGGGGTCCTCACCCAGCGTGAACTCGAAAGCCGCGAGGAAATCGCCTTCGAGCAATACGTCAAAACCGTCAATGTCGAAGCCAACCTCGTCGCCGAGATCGGCAAGACGATCATCTACCCGGCCGCCGCCCGTTACCAGGGCGAGCTCGCCGACACCGCCGCCAAGCTCAAAGCCGCGGGGGTTGAAGCGGATGTCACCGTCCTTGCGAAAATCACCGGCCACACCAACCAACTTCTCGCCGCCCTTTCCAAACTGGAATGCGTCCACGGCAAGGAAGTCCACGGTGGCGTGGCAGCCGAGGCCAAATATTATCGGGACGAAGTGATCCCGGTGCTTGACGAAGTCCGCGCGGCCGCCGACGCCCTCGAAGGGATCGTCGCCGACGACCTCTGGCCGCTGCCGACCTACCAGGAAATGCTCTTCATCAAGTAAGCGCTTTTTCCCTGTAGCAATAAAACTCAAGGGCCGTTCCTGAAGAGGGACGGCCCTTTTTTTGGGCAACAAAACGGCGAGACATCCGCTGAACCCGGGCAAACCGATACATTTAGTGACGCGACCTGACGTGGAACCCGATCGGAAGTACATAAAGGCCGCGTCACTTTTTTGTACCGCGCCGAGGTTACCATTGTCGATTTCCGCCAAAACGGAAACCCGTAAGGGTTTAGAGCAACTGCCAAAAGAAATTTCCGGATAAAGATGCGAGCGCCACGGGTTAGCGCGCAAGGCGCGAGCGAAGCGGCTGTAGTTTCCTACTGCCCGAGCGAGCAACGCAGCGCGATGACCCGTGCCGCCGCACTCTTTTCGGAAAGAGATTTTGGCAGTTGCTCTAAAGCCGATAGCCGGTGGTTGAGGCGCGGTCACGCGCCGACACCACCGGATCCCACACCAACAACGGCTTCACCCCAACGGGGTGGCAGAGATTGCATTTTCTGCCACCCCGTTGGGGTGAAGCGTTTTGCTTTGGTTTTCCGGGGGTATCGCTCTGCTCAACCCCCGGCTATCGGCTATGAATCCTTCGGATTCAGAAAACCGCCCACAGAGAACCGCTCACAGCAAGGCTGGTATAATCACCGCCTCGGTCTCCCGTTCCGCCCACAGAGAACCGCTCAATGCGTTGAAGGTTGATTCTACCTAAACCGCCTCGCAGCGATTCGATCCACCTCTTGCCAACGCCCCCGCTCTGGGCTAAGAATGCATTCCTTTTTATGAACAAGCCCCAGGTCACGATCTACGACACCACCCTGCGCGACGGCACGCAAGGGACTGGCATTTCGTTTAGCGTCCTGGACAAGATTCGCGTGGCCGAACGGCTCGATGCCTTCGGCGTCCATTACATCGAAGGCGGCTGGCCGGGGTCCAACCCCAAAGATGCCGAGTTCTTTCAGCAAGCGGCGAAGCGGATTTGGAAACATGCCAAAATCGCCGCCTTTGGCAGCACCCGCCGGGGCAATCTCGCGGTCGAGGAGGATGCGCAAGTGCGCGCTTTGCTCGATTCCCAAGCCCCGGTGATCACACTGGTCGGGAAAAGCTCCCTGCTCCATGTGCGCGAGATTTTGAACGTCACGCCGGAAGAAAACCGGGCGATGATCCGGGAAACCGTCGCCTACCTCAAGGCGCAGGGCCGCGAGGTGATCCTCGATGCCGAACATTTCTTTGACGGTTACAAAGAGGACCGGGAACATGCGCTGGGCGCTCTCACCGCCGCCGTGGAAGGGGGGGTCGATCTCGTCGCGCTTTGCGACACCAACGGCGGCACGATGCCGGACGAGGTGGAGGCGATCACGCGGGACGTGATCTGCAACGTCGGCGTCCCGGTCGGCATCCACTCGCACAACGACTGCGGGCTGGGGGTCGCCAACGCGCTGGCCGCGGTCCGGGCCGGGGCGGTGCAGGTTCAGGGGACTTTGAACGGCTACGGGGAACGGGTTGGCAATTGCAACCTGACCACCGTCATGCCGAATTTGCAGCTTAAAATGGGCATCCCGGTCGTCCCGGACCTCACCCGTCTGCGCGAGCTTTCGCTTTTCATCGACGAGCTTTCCAACTGCCAGCGCGACATCCGGGCTCCGTATGTCGGCTCGACGGCTTTTGCCCACAAGGGGGGCATCCACGTCAACGCCGTCCAGAAGCTGGCCCGCAGCTACGAGCATATCGAGCCGGAGCTGGTCGGCAACACCCAGCACATCCTCGTTTCCGAGCTTTCCGGCCAGAGCAATATTTTGCTCAAAGCCGCCTCGCTGGGGATCGAGCTTAAAAAAGGATCGCCGCAGGTGATGGAAATCTTGCAGGAGATCAAACGGCACGAGGCGCTCGGCTACGAATATGAGGCCGCCGACGGTTCCCTCGACCTGTTGATTCGCAAAGCGCTCCGGCTCCACGAGCCGCTTTTCGAATTGCTCGAATACCATTGCACGTTCCGGCGCTCCGGTTCCGGCTCGCTCAACACCTGCGAGGCGACCGTCAAAATCTGCATCCGGGGCGAACGGGTTTACACGGTCGATGAAGGGGACGGCCCCGTGAACGCGCTGGATGCGGCGTTGCGCAAGGCGTTAAGGCCGTATTACCCGCAAATCGACGAGATTGCGCTGGAAGATTACAAAGTGCGCATCCTCGACGGCAAAGAGGGGACCGCCGCCCGCACCCGGGTCCTGATCGCCTTCACCGATGGCCAGAACGACTGGGAAACCGTCGGCGTTTCGGGCAACATCATCGAAGCGAGTTGGCTGGCGTTGGTCGATGCCCTGGAATATAAGTTAATTTCCCTGAAATAAACCACCAGCTTGGGGCTTGCAAAGCAGACCGCTCGGGCCTAAGCAAAGAGAACGCATGAAAAAAATCGAGGCGATCATCAAACCGTTTAAGATGGAAGACGTCAAAGAGGCCTTGGCCGAAGTCGGCGTTGAAGGCATGACCGTGACCGAGGTCAAAGGGTTCGGACGCCAGAAAGGGCATACCGAAATTTACCGCGGCAGCGAATACACCGTCGATTTCCTTCCCAAAGTGAAAATCGAGCTGGTGCTTGGCGACGAGCAGGCCGAGCGGGCCGTGGCCGCCATCGTTCGGGCGGCGAAAACCGGCAAAATCGGAGACGGCAAAGTGTTTGTCTCATCGATTGAAGACGCCATTCGCATCCGCACCGACGAACACGGCGAAAGCGCCGTTTAGTCTCCCTCTTTGCACAGCATGTCATCCTGGCTTGTCGTTGTTCTCCTCGGCCTGATCGAGGGGTTGACCGAGTTTATTCCCGTCTCCTCGACCGGCCATCTGCTGCTGGCCGAACAGTGGCTGCCCAAGCAAAGCGAGCTGTTCAACGTTTTCATCCAGAGCGGCGCGATGTTGGCGTTGTTGCCGATTTTTTCCCGCCGGTTGCGGGAGATGGTTTTCGGCTTCAACGAGCCGGAAAACCGGGATTTGCTCCTTAAGCTCGCCGCCGCGTTCCTCGTGACCGGGGTGGGCGGGCTGGCGATGAAAAAACTCGGGTTTGTCCTCCCGCACGACCCAATGCCGATTGCCTGGGCCACGTTTTTGGGCGGTTTTGTGATTTTGGCGGTCGAACGCTGGATCAGAGGCCGGGAATTGCCCGACCGGATCACCTGGGGGATCGCCCTGGCCGTGGGCGTGGGGCAGCTTATTGCCGCCAGCTTCCCCGGTGCATCCCGTTCCGGCACCACAATCCTCATGGCGCTTCTCATCGGGCTTAACCGGCCCAAGGCAACCGAATTTTCCTTTTTGCTGGGCATCCCCACCATGCTTGCCGCCGGGCTGTTTGAAATGCACCACGAGCTTAAGCACGCCTCGGCGGGAGTCCCTCACGAAAGCTGGAGCCTGCTTTTCCTGGGAACCGCCGTTTCCGCCGTGGTCGCGTTTGTCGTGGTCAAATGGCTGATCCGTTTCGTCCAGGGCCACACCTTCAACGGCTTTGCCTATTACCGGCTGGCGATGGGGGCCGCCATGCTGGTCTATTTCTGGCCGCATCGGGGTTAAATGCCTCCCGGGGGCAATTCTTGAAACTTGCTTTTTTGAGCCATTCTGAGCATATTTAAGCATGGCCGCGACCACTGTCCTTTTCCGCTCCCGCGTTCCCGCCCAGCGCCTGAAACGGGCTGAGAAAATCCTGGAACAACTCGGCATGAAACCGGGGGATGCCTTCAACATGCTTCTAGCCCAGATTGAATTGCGCAAGGGGCTCCCCTTCGACGTCACCATCTCCCCGGCGGCGGTTCTCTCGTCGGCTCAACAGGCCGATCAATGGACGGAGGCGCTGGGTGCATACTGAGCCAAAAGTTGGCGAGGTCTGGTTTGCCGATTTGGGGATGGCTGCAAAAAGCCGCCCGGTTCTCGTTCTTGCCGTTCCGGGCGACGCCGATGCCCGCTCTCTCGTGCTCGTGGCCCCGCTGACTTCGCAAATCAGGGAAATGCGCGGTGAGGTCAATCTCGGGAAACCGCGTTGGCTGCCAAAACCTTCTGCCGTAAACGTGCAAGGATTGGCCAGCTTTGATCGCCGAAACCTCTCCCGTCGCATGGGTGCGCTAACCAAGACCGAGATGGGACTCGTGAAAGACGCACTCCGGAATTTGCTAGATTTGTAAGCGCGGAGCGCTCAAGCGGGAAGTGGATATCAATCCCTGACGATTTTCCGCGCAGGAAATCTCAAAGCTCTATTGCCATTGCGGCGGTAACTGCTATTCAAATGCCATGCCAGAATATGTCGAATTTGAGTTAGAGGGTAAATGCGTCCGGCTTCCCATTGTCCGGGGAACCGCGGGGGAGCGCGCAATTGACGTTTCAACGTTGCGCGATCAGACCGGCTACATCACCCTCGATTCCGGCTACGGCAACACCGGCTCGTGCGAAAGCGACATCACCTTTATCGACGGCGAGGAAGGGATTTTGCGCTACCGGGGAATCCCGATCGAGGAACTTGCCGAGAAATCGTCGTTTATCGAAACCGCCTACCTTCTCGTGCACGGGCACCTGCCCACGGCAAAGGAGTTTCATCAATTTTCGCGGCTCCTCACCGAAAACGAGCTGATCCATGAGGACATGAAGTACCACTTCGAGGGGTTCCCGTCCAATGCTCACCCGATGGCGATTCTCTCCTCCATGATCAACGCTTCGGGCTGTTTCCAGCCGCAGATGCTCGCCGCGCACAGCCGCAAGACCTTTGACTTGCACGCCGCCCGGTTGATCTCTCAAGTGCGCACCATCGCCGCCTTTGCCTACCGCAAATCGCACGGCCTGCCGATCATCTATCCCAAGCCGATTTACAAATACTCGGCCAACTTTCTCCACATGATGTTCTCGGAGCCGTATTGCGACTTCGAGCTGAAGCCGGAGGCGGTTCGCGCGCTCGATTTGATTTTCCTGCTCCACGCCGACCACGAGCAAAATTGTTCCACCTCCACGGTGCGGATGGTCGCTTCCAGCCGGGCCAGCCTGTTTGCAGGCGCGGCGGCGGGGGTATGCGCCTTGTGGGGACCGCTCCATGGCGGCGCGAACCAGGCCGTTATCGAAATGCTGGAGAAGATCCACGAGGACGGCGACGACGGCTCGAAGTTCATCGTCGCGGCCAAAGACAAGAAGAGCAAGAGCCGCCTCATGGGGTTTGGCCATCGCGTTTACAAAAACTACGACCCGCGCGCCCGGATCATCAAGCAACGCTGCGATGAGCTTTTAGCCGCGCTGAATATCGACGATCCGCTCCTCGAAATCGCCCGCAACCTGGAGCAAGCGGCGTTGACCGACCCGTATTTTGTCGAGCGCAAGCTCTACCCGAACGTCGATTTCTACAGCGGCATCATCATGCGCGCCATCGGGATTCCCGTGGAGATGTTCACCGTGATTTTCGCGATCGGCCGGATGCCCGGCTGGATCGCCAACTACCGGGAGACCATCGAAGACCGCTCGTCGCGCATTTACCGGCCCCGGCAAATCTATCAAGGCGCGCCGCTAGTGCATTACACGCCCATCGCGGAACGCGGGGAGTAGCAACCATCAGTCCCATGATTCCCATACCTCCCATGAATGGGACCGGATGGGATCTATGGGAGTAATAGGAACTATTACAACTGCGCCGGGTCGCTTAGCAGCTCGGCAATGCGGGTGAGGAGCCGTCCCGCCGCGCCGCCGTCGAGTACACGGTGGTCAAAGCTGAGCGTCATGTTCGCTTCGGTGACCGGTTCGAACGCCTTCGTCTGCGGATTCCACGACGGCACGATTTGACCGGTCCCCAACCCCAGCACGAGCGTTTGCTCCGGGAGGGGGATCGGCGTTGCCCAAGTCAGGCCGAACCCGCCAAAGTTGGTCACCGTCGCCACCGGGGTCGCCGAGGTCGGGGGTAATCGGCGTTGCCGGGCCAGCGCGACCAATTCGTTGTAGTGCGGGACCAGGTGGATGAGCTTCCGGGTGTCCACGTTTTGGATTACCGGGACGAGCACGCCGTCCTCGGCTTCCACGGCAAAACCGATGTCGATGGAGGCGGGGTGGGCGATGCGGTCGCCAACGAGCCGACCGGCCGGGGCGCTGTTTTCGGAAAGGGCGATTCCGAGCGCCCGCAATAGGTAGAGCGCGGGGCCGGGCCTCGGATCGCACGTTTTGCGATGGGCCAGGATCGGTTCCAGATTGAGCGGACGGCCCACCGTGGCGATCGGGCGCGTGGCGCTGCGGCGCATGGCATCGGCCACGGCCACCCGCATGCTCGATGCCGGGGTGAGCGTCTGGGTTTCAAGCTGGGCGATGAATTTTTCAAAATCGTCAATGGTGACGCGTCCGGCTGCCCCGCTGCCGGCGATCCCCGCGAGATCGCCCGCGTGAAGGCCGAGCTCTTCCATCCGGGCCTTCATCCGGGGCGACATGTAGCTGGCTCCCGCGGCATGGGCGGGAACCGGGAGCCCGCGCACCGTCGGGTGAACGGCGGCCGGTTGCGTTGCGGCCGGGGCTGCCGTTTCGGTTGCGGACTCGAGAGCCGGTTCCTCCGAAACTTCGGGAGCCGGGAGATCGAGCCCGTGCTTGATTGCGTCGGCTTCTGTGGCTTCAAGGTAGCCCAAAATGGCTCCCACAGAGTAGCTCTGGCCGGTTTCCACGAGGATGCATCCGACGCGGCCGGGGCACGGCGTGGTGACGCTCATAACGGCTTTGTTGGTCTCGACCTCGATCACGTCCTGGTCGGCATCGACTTGATCGCCCACCTGCACGGCGATATTCACAATGGTGGCCTCGGCGATCGACTCGCCGAGTTGAGGCATGATGATGGGAATCTGCGGCATCGGTTAAAAAGAAGTTACGGAATTCAAACCCGAAGGAGTTCGCGCAAGGCCCGGGCAATGGTCGGGGCGGTGGGACGATGGGTGCCCCAAAGGTTGGGATGAAACGGGATAGGAGTGTTTTTGGCGTTGAGGCGGCGGGGCGGGGCGTCCAGGAGCGTAAACCCTTCGCTGGCGACCCGGGCCACGATTTCCGCCGTCACACCGCCCCAGGGCCAGGCTTCGCCCACGGCGAGCAGCCGTCCCGTGCGGGCAACGCTGGCGAGCACGGTGTCGGTATCAATCGGCTTGATGGAGCGCAGATCGACGATCTCCACTTGATACCCTTCGGCGACGAGTTCTTCCGCTGCCGCGAGGCATTCATGGACCATCGCGCTGTAGGTGACCACGGTTACGTCGCGTCCCTGCCGGGCGATCCGCGCCTTGCCGACCGGGAGCGCCTCGGTGGGGAGCCCCTCGGCTTTCAAATGGTAGTAGAGGTATTTGTGCTCGCAGAAGAGAACCGGGTCGTCGATGGCGACCGCCTCAAGCAGCATCGAATAGGCATCTTCGACGGTGGCGGGCGTCAGGATCACCATGCCGGGGTATTGGGCGTAGACCCCTTCCATGCTCTGGCTGTGGAACGGGCCGCTCCCGGCGGTCCCGCCGGAGGGAAGCCGCACGGTGATGGGGCATTTGACCTGTGTGCGCCAGAAAAGCGTGGCGGCGTGGTTGACGATCTGGTTGAACCCGGGGGTGGAAAAATCGGCGTACTGGATTTCGATGATCGGCCGTAATCCTTCAATGGCCGCGCCAATGGCGGAGCCGATCATGGCGTCTTCGCTGATCGGGGCGTCGATCACCCGGCCGGGGAATTCTTTGGCGAGGTTTTTGGTGGCCTTGAATGCGCCGCCAAATTCCCCCACATCTTGTCCGTAAATATAGGCGCGCGGATCGTCGGCGAGGATTTTCGACTGCGCGGCGCGGATGGCTTCGAGGTAGGTGATCATTGCAATTCGGCGGCGTTAACGGGCAACAAAAAGGTCGTCGAGCGATTCGTTGGAGAGGGCGCACCAGTTCTCCTGGTCCGGATCGGGCGCGGGCTCGCGCTGGACGGTCGCGACGGTTTCCTCGATTTGGCGGAGTGTCTCTTCGCGCAACGTTTCCAATTCGGCGGCGGACATCCAGCCGCGTTCGAGCAGGGCGCACTCAGCGAGTTTGAGGCAGTCGCGGCCCACGGGCGAATCTTTCAATTCTTGCGGAATGTAGCCCGCATCGTCGTGTTCCCCGTGACCGGCGAGCCGGAGCAGGTTGGCGACGATCATTTGCGGACCGTGGCCGGAGCGGGCGCGCTCCACGGCGTTCCCGACGACCCGCAAACAGGCGTCGAGATCGGTGGCGTCCACGTTGTGCCCCTCGATGCCGTAGCCAATCGCCTTGTCGACGAGATCGCGGCAGGCAAATTCCCGGTGGTTGGGGGTGGAGTAGGCAAACTGGTTGTTGGCGATGACCAAAACGAGCGGAAGTTTTTCGATCGCGGCGAGGTTTAACGCTTCATGGAACGACCCGGTGGAAGTGCCGCCGTCGCCAATGCAGGTCGCGCCGACCGCGCCGGTTTCCCCTTTGAGCCGCCGGGCCATCAGACCACCGCAAACGACTGAAATCATCGCCCCGAGATGGCTGATCATCGCGTAGTAACCGTCCTGTGGACGACCCCGGTGGACGTTCCCCTCGCGCCCCCGCATCGGTCCCAGCCGGGAGCCGAGATAAGTGCGCACCGCCTCGATCACCTCCTCGCCAAAGGCAAGCCGCCCGGCCTGGTCACGAATCAACGGGGCAAAAATATCCCCCTTGCGCAGCGACATCCCCAGGGACGCGCTCAACGCCTCCTGCCCTTTACCGAGAAAAACGCCTCCATTGATTTTCCCGCCCCGGTACAGATTGGCCAGCTTTTCTTCCAGCAACCGGGCCAGCAACATCCAGCGGTAAGCCTGGGCAAATGGCTCGCGCACGGTCGCCGGATGAGTAACGGGGGCGGTATCAAGCATGGCGGCGATTGTAGAGAGGTTTGGGAATCACAAGCAACCGTTCTTTATGCACCGGAACCAATATCGGGGATTCATGGAGCCGTTGAGAGGGATATTCCCCGTTCCTTACGATTTTTGCCTTTTCCTCTGTCGCGCGCCCCTTATCTTTTGATCCCTCATGAGCAGCGACCGACGCAAACCGTTTCCCTTCGACGTTTTTGAACCCCAATGGCAGGCGTATTGGGAGGAAAACGCCACGTTCCGCGTGGCGAATCCCGGAGAACCCGGCTTTGACCCGTCGCGGCCCAAGTATTACGTGCTCGATATGTTCCCCTACCCGAGCGGGGCGGGGCTGCATGTCGGCCACCCGGAAGGATACACTGCCACCGATATCATCGGGCGGTTTAAACGGATGAACGGCTACAACGTGCTGCATCCGATGGGCTGGGATTCGTTTGGGCTTCCCGCCGAGCAATATGCGATCAAGACCGGCCAGCATCCGGCGGTGACAACGGCTCAAAACGTCGCCCGGTTCAAGGCGCAGCTCAAAAAAATCGGGTTCGGCTACGACTGGTCGCGCGAAATCGCCACGAGCGATCCCGACTATTACCAATGGACGCAGTGGATCTTCCTGAAGCTTTATAATACGTGGTTTAACCCGGCGACTCACAAGGCCGAACCGATCGCGACCTACACCGGACCGGACCCGGACCACGTCCGGCTCGCCTATGTCTCCGAAGCCCCGGTGAACTGGTGCCCGGAACTGGGGACGGTGCTGGCCAATGAGGAAGTGATCGATGGGAAAAGCGAGGTGGGCGGGTTCCCGGTGGAGCGGCGGCCGATGCGCCAGTGGATGTTGCGGATCACGGCGTTTGCGCAACGGTTGATCGACGAACTCGAAGGGCTCGACTGGCCCACCTCCATCAAGCTGCTCCAGCAAAACTGGATCGGGCGCAGCGAAGGGGCGGAGGTCCATTTCAAGCTGGCCGACGGGGAGCAGCAATTGACGGTTTTCACGACCCGGCCCGACACCCTTTTTGGCGCGACGTACATGGTGGTCGCCCCGGAACACCGCATCGTGGATCAAATCACCACCGAGGAACAGTGGCCGCAAGTCCGCGAATACCGGGAAAAAACCGCCCGCAAGAGCGATCTTGAGCGGACCGAGCTGGCGAAGGAAAAGAGCGGCGTTTTCACCGGCGCTTATGCGATCAATCCGGTCAACGGCGAGAAGATCCCGATCTGGGTCGCCGATTACGTGCTGCTGGGCTACGGCACCGGCGCGATCATGGCTGTCCCGGCGCATGACGAGCGGGATTTCGAGTTTGCCACGAAATTCGGGCTGCCAATCAACGTCGTGGTCCAGGCTCCCGGCAAAAGCGCGGAGGAATCCCGCGGCTTTTGCGAGCACGGAACCGCGATTAACTCCGGCTTCCTTGACGGCCTCCCGACGGCGGAAGCGAAGGCCAAAATGGGGGCTTGGCTGGAGGAACGGCGGCTGGGCAAGCTCTCCATTAATTTCAAGCTCCGCGACTGGCTTTTCTCGCGCCAACGTTACTGGGGGGAACCGTTCCCGATTGTCTGGGAAAACGGGCAACACCGGGCGATTTCCGAAAGCGAACTGCCGCTCACCCCACCCGACTTGGCCGACTTTAAACCGACTGGCACCCCGGAGCCGCCGCTTTCCAAAGCGACCGATTGGGTTCGTTACAGCGAGACCGCCACGCGCGAGCTCAACACGATGCCGCAATGGGCCGGCTCGTGCTGGTATTACCTGCGCTATTGCGACCCGACGAACCGCGAACGTTTTGTCTCCGAAGCCGCCGAGCGCTATTGGATGGGTGGGGGAAAACCAGGCGGCGTCGATCTCTACGTCGGCGGCACCGAACACGCCGTTTTGCATCTGCTTTATGCCCGGTTCTGGCACAAAGTTCTTTTCGACTTGGGCTACGTCTCCACGCCGGAACCGTTCCAGCGGCTCGTCAACCAAGGGCTCATCATGGGCGAAGACGGGCAGAAGATGTCCAAAAGCCGGGGCAACGTGGTCAACCCGGACGACGTGATCGCCGAATATGGCGCGGATGCGTTGCGGCTCTACGAAATGTTCATGGGCCCGCTGGAGCAGAGCAAGCCCTGGAGCATGACCGGCGTGGAAGGGGTCTCCCGTTTCCTCGCTCGCGTCTGGCGTTTGGTGATGCAGGAAAACCAGGCGGGCGAATGGGAAATGGGGCCGCTTTCCGCCGAAGCCGCGCTCGACAAATCGCAACTGCGCGTCGTGCATGCCACGATCAAGAAAGTGGGGGAAGACATTGAGGCGTTGAGCTTCAATACCGCGATTGCGCAGATGATGGTTTACGTGAACACGTTCACCGGCATCACCCCGCGCCCGGTCACGGCACTGCGCACGTTGCTGATTTTGCTCAACCCGTTTGCGCCGCATTTGACCGAGGAACTCTGGATGCGCCTGGGCTCGAAGTTTGCCGGTTTCGAACGGCTCGCGGCCGATCAGCCGTGGCCCAAATACGATGCAGCGCTCTTAGTCGAGGACGAGATCGAAGTGCCGATCCAGGTGAACGGCAAAGTGCGCGACCGCCTCGTGGTGAGCAAAGACGCCGATAAATCGACGCTGGAAGCCGCCGCATTGGCAAGCCCCAAAGTGCAGGAGTTCACGAGCGGCAAGGAGATCAAGAAAATCGTGGTCGTGCCGGGGAAACTGGTGAACATCGTCGCGGTTTAGCAAGAGAGTCGCTTCGTCTATTTCGGAAACAGCTTGGTGGATCGCGATCTCCGAGTGCGATACGTAACGGGGCTTTGAAACAAAATCAGCTCACTGCGTTCGATGGGTTTGGAAATCGCGCTCGGAGATCGCGATCCACCGTTGGCCACGGGAGCGTGCCTTGGGGATGATTTAGGGGTCTCCCGGACTGCTTTTGGTTTGCATTGGGCTTGCCGCCTGCATGAAACTCGGGGGCGAAGCTTAGGAAACGCGCTTATGATCCCGAACCAGCCCACCGTCGTTATCGAAAACCTTGCGCCGTTGCTTGACGGCGGCCGCCACCCCATCAAGCGGATCGCCGGAGACAACCTCGTCGTCGAGGCCGACGTTTTCAAAGACGGGCACGACCGAATCAGCGCACTCCTGAAATGGCGCGTTCAGGGGACCGTCGCCTGGAACGAAACGCCGATGTCGGCGCTCCTCAACGACCGCTGGACCGGCACCTGCACTTTATTTGAGAACGCGGTTTACGAATACACCGTCGAGGCCTGGGGCGATGCGTTCCGCTCCTGGCAGGAGGAGTTCCGCAAGAAATTCGAGGGCGGCATCACCGCGCTCGAAAGCGAAACGCTCGAAGGGGCGGCCATCATCCGCCGCGCCGCCCGGCGGGCATTGATCGATGCGGACAGGGAGCGGCTCGAAAAAATCGCCGGGATGATCGAGACCTCCCAACCGGCGCAGGTGGACGCCATTGCCCACTGGACCGAGCTGGAGGCGCTCATGATGGCCTGGGCCGACCGCTCGCTTTCGACCGAATATTTACCTTATCCACTCATCAAAGTGGATCGCGAAGCCGCCCGGTTCGCGGCCTGGTACGAATTTTTCCCCCGCTCGGCCGAAGGTAAACCGGATCGCGGCTCCACCTTCCGCGACTGCTTGAAGCGGGTCGATGATGCGAAAGCGATGGGGTTTGACGTGATCTATTTTCCGCCGATCCACCCGATTGGCATCAGCAACCGCAAAGGCAAAAACAACTCGGTCACATGCGAGCCGGGCGAACCGGGAGTCCCCTACGCCATCGGCAACCGCCACCAGAAATGCCCCAACGGCGGAGGCCACAAAGACGTCGCCCCGGAACTCGGCACGCTCAAAGATTTCGATTGGCTCGTCGCGCAAATCCAGAAACGCGGCATGGAGGTCGCGCTCGATTTCGCGCTGAACTGTTCGCCTGATCACCCTTACGTCGCCGAACACCCGGAATGGTTTTTCAAGCGGCCCGACGGCTCGATCAAATACGCCGAGAACCCGCCCAAAAAATACGAAGACGTCTACCCGCTCAATTATCAGAACGAAAATTGGCGCGAGCTTTGGGAGGAACTCGCCAGCGTCGTCCTGTTCTGGTGCAGCCACGGGGTTAAAACATTCCGGGTGGATAATCCGCACACCAAGCCGGTTTCTTTTTGGGAATTTCTCATCGGCAAAGTCCACGCGCAATACCCGGACGCCATCTTCCTTTCCGAGGCGTTCACGCGGCCCAAGATGATGAAGGCGCTCGCCAAAGTCGGCTTCAACCAGAGCTATACCTATTTCACCTGGCGCAATACCAAGCACGAACTGACCCAATATTTCACCGAGCTGACCCAGACGGAAATGGCCGAATATTTCCGCGGCAACCTGTTCACCAATACCCCCGACATTTTGCCGGTTTTCCTCCAGCAAGGAGGCCGTCCGGCGTTCATGATCCGAGCCGCGCTTGCCGCCACGCTTTCCAGCGTCTACGGGATCTACAGCGGCTTCGAACTGTGCGAAAACGCCGCCATTCCCGGCAAGGAGGAATACGCCGAGAGCGAAAAATATCAGTTCAAGGGCCGCGACTGGAATGCTCCCGGCAATATCAAGGAATTCATCACCCAGCTCAACCGCATCCGCAACGAGAACCGGGCGTTGCATGAATATTCGAACCTGCGCTTCTACCGGGCCGAGAACGAGAACGTCCTCTTCTACGGGAAGATGACGGAGTCGCGCGACAATCTCATTTTAGTGGTCGTCAACCTCGATCCGTGGAACCGGCAGGACTCGTTCATTCACGTCCCCGTCGAAGCGTTTGGCTGGATGGAGAGCGATACCTATCAAGTCCACGATTTGCTTTGGGACGAGCGTTATCTTTGGCATGGCAGCCGCAATTTCGTTGCGCTCGATCCGCATCACAAACCGGTGCACATCTTCCGCGTGCGCCGCTGGATGAACCGGGAGCAGGATTTCGATTACTATTTTTAAGACAGTCGGTCCCCATGCAACTTGCCCAACGTTATGCTTGCTGGCTTGAAGGCAGCCTCGTGGCCGAAACGCCTCGCTTGCGCATCCCGCGGGAAATCCCGGAACCGGAATTGCAGGCGCTCTGGATGGCGGGCGAGTTCGGGCGCAGCTTCACCACCACGACGGGCGGCGCGGTGAAAGTCGAGAAATTCGGCGCGTGGAATCCCCAGCCCGGGCCGCACTTCACCGGAGCGGTGGTTGTTTTCGGCGATCAGCGAATCCGGGGCGGCGTGGAGGTGAACTGGAATGCCGCCGAGTGGGATCGCCACGCCTCTGCGAGTCCCGATTACGAGGGAACCATCCTCCATGTATTTGTGCGCGAAGCGGCCCGCGAGCGCGGAGCCGCGGTTCCGGCAACCTGCACCGCCCAAGGCCGCGAAATTCCCCAAATCTGGCTCGACGCGACCCGGTTTGAGTTCCCTCCCTCCGATCCGCCTCCCTGCTCGACCTCCCCTTGCCGCGAACAACTCGCCCAACTTCCCGCCGTTCGCATCGTTCATCTTCTGGAAGCGGCGGCGCAATACCGGCTCTGCCGCAAAGCCACCCGCCTGAACCGGATCGCCGCGGAGTTCGGCCCCGATGAAGCGCTCTACCAAGGCATTGCCGAGGCGCTCGGCTATCGCAACAACAAATTGCCGTTCACGCTGCTGGCCCAGCGTTTTCCGCTGGCGATGGTCCGCTCGCATCGCACGGAAATCGAGCCGTTCCTTTTTGCCGGAAGCGGTTTTCTTAACGCCACCGATTTTCACCCGCTCCCGAACGATACCCGCAGCTATTTGCGTGAGCTTTGGGCGCAATGGTGGCCGCGGCGCACCGATTTCGAGCGGCTGAGCGTTCCCCCCGGTTTATGGAATCTGCGGGGGGTGCGCCCGGCCAACCATCCGCAACGGCGCGTGGCGGCGCTGGCCGAGCTTGCCCGCCATTGGCCGATCCTGGAGACGCTCACGCGAACCGCCAATATCCCCGCGCTGCGCCATTTTTTCGGCCGGTTGACCCATCCCTATTGGGATATCCATTACACACTCGCCTCCAAGCGTCTGGAGAGTCGGACCGCGCTGGTGGGGGAATCGCGGATCACTGATCTCCTGCTCAACGTCATTTTCCCTCGGGCGATGACGCACAACCCGGGACTATGGGAGGCTTACCGGGAATTGCCCGCCGCCGGTTCCAACCGGCGGATCGGCCTTGCCGCGCAACGGCTGCTGGGCGGGAACAGCGAGCTGGTCCGCGAAATCGGCAAACGGGCCGTGCTCCAGCAAGGACTCTTGGAGGTGTTCGAGAATTTCTGCCTCGCCTGCGATGCCGACTGCGCCCGCTGCGCCTTCCCCAACCGCCTCGACCATTTGGAGGAGTCGATCGGGATGAATTAAATAGTGTTCACGAATTCAGAGGTTTTATCCGCAGATTGCGCAGATGAACGCAGATTTTTGAAATTTGTTCTTCATATCTGCGAAAATCTGCGCAATCTGCGGATAACTCCCCTGCCTTTTCTGGCTCGAAGCGCCGCATGGATAAAGATTACAAAGTCAAACTTGAGGTTTTCGAGGGGCCGCTCGACTTGCTGCTTTTCCTGATCAAACGGGACGAGATCGAAATCTACGACATCCCGATCGAGCATATTACGAGGCAATACCTCGAATACATTGAGGCATTCAAGGAACTGGACCTCGATATCGCGGGCGAGTTCGTCGTCATGGCGGCCCACCTGATCCTCATCAAGAGCCGCAGTTTGCTGCCGGTCCACCAGCAGGGGGAAATCGAGACCGAGGAAGAGGCCGACCCGCGCTGGGAGCTGGTGCGGCAACTCCTGGAATACAAAAAATTCAAGGACGCCGCCGCCCACCTGGGAGAACGGGAGGCGCACCAATCCGCTTTGTTTGGGCGCGTGCCGGAGACGCCGGAGTTTGAATCGGAACGGCCGTTGAGCGAAGTGAGCATTTTCGATTTGATCAACGCGTTCCAGAAAGTGCTCAAGCGGGTCAACAAGGTCGAGAACTTGCGGGAGATCTTTGAGGAGAATTTTACCGTCAGCGACAAGATCGATTTTGTGTTGAAAATGACCGCCTCGCGCACCGCGTTGAAATTCAGCGAACTCTTTGTCACCGCCGCATCACGGACGGAAATGGTGGTCACGCTTCTGGCATTGCTGGAACTGATCCGGCTCAAGCAGATCGGCATCCGGCAGGACGAGCCGTTTGGGGAAATTGAGCTGACGCGGATGGAGTAGGAGACTTTTTAGGAGCACATTGATCTTGCTGTGCCTTATTCAATAGAGAAGATGCGGCATGAGTGTTTCGAAGGAAATTTCCAGGATTTTTATCCTATTGATTATCGCTTTATGTATGGGCGCCGTCTCCAAAGCTGGTGAGCGCACGTTGGAGCGAACCTTGCCAACTCTCACGATTCCCGAAGCACTCCAGATTGCACAGCGCTATTTGGAAGACAAGAAACTCGATATTTCAGACAAGTTCATCAGCTCTGTGCGGTATCATGAATCAGGGACATGGACAAAATCATACATTGGCAAAGGTCCCTACTGGCAGGTGACCTATGAGCCGAAGGAGAATACGTGCGGTGGCCAATATTTTGTGTTCGTCTACATGGATCGCAAGGTTGGGCATATCGGTGGCCTATGAGTTTCCCTTTCTCCTGCCCAAAATGCGCTCGCTCAATTCGGCAGGTCATTTTTCAAAAGAGCGCCTGTTTTAAAAAAAGCTTCTGCTTGCCGGGCTTTAGCCGGCATTTTTAGCTTTGCCACCGGCTTCAGCCGGTGGTTAGCTTGGCTCACCATCTCCCCAGCCGGCTTAAGCCGGGCTTCTCCGCTAAACAGCTATGGCGAGCCACATCTTTCACGAACTGTTCATCCATCTAAACTGGCACACTAAGGAGGATCAAGCATTGCTCAGTGAAAAGCTGGAGCCGCAAGTCCACCAATTTATCAAGCGGCGGTGCATTGAAACCAAAGGAGTCTATTTTTATGGCATTGGAGGAACCGCGACGCATGTGCATCTGGTGATCCAGATCGAACCGCTGATCTGCATCAGCGATTTGGTGGGGGAGTTGAAAGGGGCTTGCTCAAGGGAAATGAACGCCCGGGAACGCTACCGGGCGCTCGAATGGCAGCGGGGATTTGGAGTCGTCAGCTTTGGCAAGAAGCAGATGGGCTGGGTTTTGGAGTATGTTGCCAATCAGAAAGAGCACCACCGATGCGGCAATGTGATGAAGCGGCTGGAGATGAATGTGGGGCTGGGCGATTTGTAGGGTGGTCGAGAAGCCCGGCTGAAGCCGGCTGGGGAGATGGAGCCCAAGCTAACCACCGGCTGAAGCCGGTGGCAAAGCGGAAGAACGCCGGCTGAAGCCCGGCGAAAACACGAAGTTCGCCATGCCTCGTTTCCCCAATCCCCAATCCCCAATCCCCAATCTGCAATCCCCAATCCGCAATCCGCAATCCGCAATCCGCAATCCGCAATCCGCAATCCGCAATCCGCAATCCGCAATCCGCAATCCGCAATCCGCAATCCGCAATCCGCAATTTCCTTCGTGCCTTGGGGGTTCCCCGTAGTGTAAATTGAATCATCCATGCTGCTCAAAGAAGTCATCGAGGCGCTTGTGTTCGCCTCCCAGAAACCGCTCTCGACCAAGGAAATCGTCTCGGCTCTCCGCACCGCCTTGAACGACTCCGACGAGGAGCCGGTTCGCGCTCTCGCCAAGCTTAAGGACGCGGAGGTCAGCGCATTTTTAGAGCAGCTCCGGTTTGAATACGAACAGGAAAACCGCGTCTTTGCTCTCGTGGAACAGGTCGGCGGCTGGTCGCTTGTCACGAAGCCGGACTACGCGGTGTGGGTTCGCCAGCTTTACCCGGAAAGCAAGCCGACCCGCTTGAGCGGCCCCGCCCTGGAGACGCTGGCCATCATCGCCTACCGCCAGCCGGTGACGCGCGCCGATATTGAAGCCGTGCGCGGCGTGGCCGTGGACGGGGTAATGCAAAGCCTGCTTGAGCGCGGGCTCGTGCGCATCGCCGGACGTGCCGAAGTCCCGGGACGCCCGCTGCTTTACGAGACCACGCAGAATTTCATGGAACATTTCGGGCTGCGAACGTTGGAGGAACTCCCCAATGTGGACGAGCTGCGCCGGGCCAAGCTCCCCACCGCCACGCCTCCCATTACGGGCGAGCTGTTCCCGCCCGCCGCCGATGAGGCGAGCCCTGTTTCCGGATCGCCTGTGCCGGAAGACGCCGCTCCCGCTGCGGATGCAGGGTTGCCCACGGAGGCGGAACCTGATTTAAATAGCGAGCCATGTCCCTGACCCCCATCCGTAACAAAATCGATGCTTTGGATGCGCAGCTTTTAGAGTTGCTCAACCAACGGGCCGAGCTGGTGCATGAAATCGGCGAGATCAAACGCCAGAACGGCGGCTCCGTTTTCGCCCCCGACCGGGAGGAAGCGGTTTTCAGCGCCTTGGTTGAGAAGAACGCCCAACTCAAAGGGCGGCTGCCCGCGTCTGCCATCCGGGCCATCTACCGGGAGATCATGTCGGCCTCCTATGCATTGGAGAAAGGGCTCGCAATTGCCTACTTTGGCCCGGCTGGAACCTACACCCACGAGGCCGCCCGGAGTAAATTCGGCGCCAGCGTGAGCTACGTTCCCCAGATGAGCATCCCGGAAGTGTTTGGCGTCGTCTCCCGGGGAACCGCCGATTTTGGGGTCGTCCCAATCGAGAACTCCACCGAAGGGGCCGTCACGCATACGCTCGACGAGTTCATGGATTCGGAGCTTAAGATTTGCGCTCAAATCCTGCTTCGGGTGGAGCAAAACCTTTTGGCCAAGTGCCCGCGCGAGGAGATTAAAAAGATCTACAGCCACCCGCAATCGATCGGCCAATGCCGCCAATGGCTGCGCTCCAATTTCCCGAATGCGGAGATCGTCCCGGATGCCAGCAATACCCGGGCTGCCCAGCGCGCCGCCGAGGAGCCGCATGTCGCCGCCATTGCGGGGAAGCTCGCGGCGGAACTTTACGGGCTTAATATCTTGGAGGCGTCCATTCAGGATTCCTCTTACAACACGACCCGCTTTTTGGTGCTCGGGCCGCAATCGTGCCCGCCGACCGGCCGCGACAAGACCTCGCTTATGTTCGCCGTGCATGACAAAAGCGGCGCGCTCCTTTCCGTTTTGGAGCCGTTCGAGCGGCTGGGCATTTCGATGAGCAAGATCGAGAGCCGGCCTTCCAAGCGCAAAGCTTGGGAATATTTCTTTTTCGTCGATATTGAGGGCCATGAACAAGATGCCCGGGTCGTCGAAGCGCTCGCGGAATTGGAAAAGCGCACCACGTTGCTGAAAATCCTGGGGAGCTATCCGCAGACGGCTTAGGCTGAATCGACATTCCAAAGCCTCCGCAACCCGGAAGGTTGCCAGCGAATAGCCGGTGGTTGAGCGAAGCGACACCACCGGATGAGGTGTTGGAAAGAATTCACCCCAAAGGGGTGGCAGAGCCATCGCCTCGTTTTCTGCCACCCCTTTGGGGTGAGACGTGGTTTCGCATTGAAACCGGTGGTGTCGCTCCGCTCAACCACCGGCTATGGGCTTCAAACCCTTTGGGTTTGGCTCGATCTGAATGTCGATTCAGCCCAATCTTTTAGAGTTTACTGTTAAGCTGAAACCGGGTTTGCTACTGTCGTCCCAAGAGCCCGATCAACCATGGATCTCATCTCAAATCTCCGTTCATTTCTTCACCTCAAGCCCAAGGAGCTCATTGTTCCCGGGAATATCGCCGCCACGATTGCCAACTGCGGAGGCAGCGTCGCCCAAGCCGAACAGTTTCCCGGCGTAACCGATTTCCTCGCCCGTGAACTGATGCGGATTTTCCCGGCTCAACTTGGCGAAGGCAAAGTCGGGTGCATGGTCGCCGTCAGTTGCCCGGAATCGGCGGTGCTCGCCTCGCATCTCGCGTATCTGGCCGGAACCCGTTTCGCCTCGGTCCAGATTCAGGACGGGGCGGCGAAAATGGATCGCCATCAACTGATCCCCAAAGAAAAAGTCGTGCTGGTGATCGATGAATGCCGCAACTTCATCCGGCTCAACGAGGCGATGTCGGCGCTGGCTCCCTTCAAAGTGCATGTTGAAGCGGTGGCGTGCGTCGTCAACTCAACCGGCCGCAACGATTTTTCGTTCCTGGAACGGGTGCCGATTGTTTCGCTTTACCACGGCACCCTTCCCGCCGCGAAGTAAGGGGGCTTGCGTTGGCTCCGGTTGCAACGCATAAGTCTACCCATGTCTTTTAAGCGGTCCCTGCCTGATGTCGCCTGGGTGTTCGTATTTGCCCTCGTGGCGCGGTTGGGGGTGCTCAGCCGGTTTGGCGGGTCCGTCTACTTTTCGCCCAGTTCGGGCGACATGAAGTTTTACGCCGACTGGGGCCGCCGGATCGCGGCCGGTCACTGGAGCGATCCTCATGCTTTTTATGGGCTGCCGGGGTATGCGTTCCTTATTGGGAATATTTTCAAGCTCGCCGGGTTCTCTCCTTATACGATCGCTTTCCTTCAGACGTTCTCGGAAGCTGCGATTGCGGCGTTGATTTTTCTCCTCGCGCTTTGGGCCTATCGCGGATCGCGGGCCCGGATCATCGGCGCGCTGGCCGCGCTGGGCTGGGTTTTATTCCAACCGGCCCAGGCGTTTTCGCTCATCTTCATGCCGACGACCTGGGGGGTTCTGGCGTTTTGGGGCGCGGTGTTGTGGAGCGTCCGTTCGACAAGTCGCTCCCTCTGGAAGCCTTGGGCGGCCATTGGCGTTCTGATTGGCGGGGCAGCCACGCTCGTTGCGACGGTGCTGCTCGTGTTGCCCATTGCGATCGCGGCGGCGGCGCGCAATCTGCGCAAGCCGGGGGCGGTCTTAGCCGCCACGGGGTTCCTTCTGGGCGGTGTCGCGGTGGGGACTTCGCCGTGCTGGTACCACAACTGTTTTGTGGCCCGGGAGCCGGTGTTCCTTTCCGCGCATGGCGGGCTCAATTTCTGGATCGGCAATAACCCCGACGCCAACGGCTATCCCAAGCTCACCGCCGGTCTCCGGGGAACCCAGGAGGGGATGCTCAACGATTCGATCCGGCTCGCCGAGACGGCGGCGGGGCATCCGCTGAGCCGGGCCGAGGTTTCCCGATATTGGTCGGACAAGGCCCACGCGTTTATTGCCGGGCATCCGGTGCAATGGCTGGGGTTGATGGCCATCAAAGTTCGCAACCTCTCCAACGCCACACAATATGACGATCTGAGCGTGATCAACCCGATGTGGCAGGAGGGAGTTCTCACGCCGGGGCTGCGCTTTGGGCCGGTGGCCGTTCTGGCGATTGCCGGGCTGGCGCTGGCGTGGAGACGTGACCCGCAGGCGCGCTGGATCGCCCTGGCGGTGGCGCTGTCGCTGGCGGCCGTTTTGCCGGTGTTTGTCACCGAGCGTTACCGGTTGGCCGCCGTCCCCGGGCTGCTGCTGCTGGCGGCGGGCGGTTTGACCGGGCTTGGCGAGGCGGTTTCAGAGCGGAACTGGAAGCGGGCCGGGATTTGGCTCGGAGCGGCTTGCGCTGGAACGCTGGTGGCGTATTTCCCGATCCGTGAGCCGACCTTGCTTTGGCTCGACGATTACAACAGCGGGCTTCGGCACCTGGAAAGCCGCCATATCAAGATCGCCCGTGCTTTATTCCAGCGGGCGCTGGCCCATTCCCCGCAAAATCCGGATATCCTGACCGCCCTTGGAACGTCCTGCCTGAAAGTGAACGATTTGAACGGGGCGAGGCGATATTACGGGCAAGCGTTGCAAATCGAGCCCAAGGCCGTTGAAGCTTTGAACAACCTGGCCATCGTTGCCGCCATCGAAGGGCGTTGGGCGGAGGCGATCAAATTCCTGGAGACCGCCCTTCAGATCGAGCCCGACGATCCCAAAATGGCGGAACTGCGGGAGCGTTGCCGCCGGAAACTGGCCCAGATCGTCCCCTCAGCCTGCTCATGGTAGCTGAGCCACAAAGCCCCGCCCTTTGGTTGATTCCCGCAACTCTTCTCTTTTAGAGTTGATTTTTACCCGACGATGACGTTTGCTGTGCGTCCCTTTCGCCTTGGGGCGCAAGAGATCGAGAACCACCAACCAACCTAAAACCAACCGGACGTGAAGAGGATTCGGGAAACCCGAGCGACCGCTTCGTCCAAAAAAAGGGCGGATATACGCGCCCTTTAGGAAAATAACAGAAAAATTAGAATCCACCTATGTCTACCGAACTCATGACGGAATTGCTGGAAGCCGGAGTCCACTTTGGTCACCAGACCAAGCGCTGGAACCCGAAGATGAAGCCGTTCATCTTTGAAAAACGCAGCTCCATTTACATCATCGACCTTGGCGAAACCGTCAAGCAACTCCACGTGGCGACCGATTTCCTCAGCGGGATCGCGGCCAAAGGTGGCAAAATCCTTTTCGTCGGCTGCAAAAAGCAAGCCCAGGAAGCGGTCAAAGAAGCCGCCATCGCTTGCGGCCAGTTTTACGTCAATCAGCGCTGGCTGGGTGGGACTCTCACCAACCTGACAACCATCCGCAAGAGCATCCAGCGGATGAAATACATCGAGAATCTCGAAAAACAACCCGAGTATTCCAAGATGGGCAAACAGGAAATCGCCGCCGTCAAACGCGAAGGGGCGAAAATGTTCCGCAATCTCGAAGGCATTCGCACGATGGAGAAAAACCCGGACGCGCTCATCATCATCGACGCTCCGCGGGAAGCCATCGCCGTCGCCGAAGCGCGCCGCCTCAAAATCCCCGTCGTGGCGATTGTTGATACCAATGCCGATCCGGAAATCATCGATTACCCGATCGCCGGCAACGACGACGCCATCCGTTCGATCCGCATCATCCTCCAGAAGCTCGTGGACGCCATCGTCTCGGGCGGAGGGTACACCGCCAAAGCTGGCGAGGAATCGATGACCGCAGTGGCTGAATAACGCCGCTTCTTCATTAATCCATCTCGCGCGGCCGAAGCATTTCCTTCGGCTGCGCCCATTTCAACCAACCTGTTTTTTATGAGCGAAATCAATCCTCAACTCGTCAAGACCCTGCGCGACAAGACCAACGCGGGCATGATGGACTGCAAACGCGCCCTGGCCGAAGTCGGCGGCGACCTCGAAAAAGCCGAGGATCTCCTGCGCAAAAAAGGCATCCTCAAAGCCGGTTCCAAATCAAACCGCGCCACCAAGGAAGGCGTCATCGCCTCCTACATCCACATGCAAGGCAAAGTGGGCGTTTTGGTGGAAATCAACTGCGAAACTGACTTTGTCGCCAAGAATGAAGCGTTCCGCGAATTCGTCAAAGACATCACGCTGCATATCGCCGCGTCCAGCCCGGTCTGTGTTTCCCGCGACCAGGTGCCGCAATCGTTGATCGCCCGCGAACGCGAAATCGCCGCTGACCAAGTCAAAGGCAAGCCCGCCAACATCGTTGAGAAAATCGTCGAAGGCAAACTCGACAAGTTTTGCGCCAGCATCTGCTTGCTCGATCAGCCGTTCATCAAGAACCCCGACCAGACCGTTGAAGAGTTGCTCAAGAGCAAGATCGCGGAACTGGGGGAGAACATGGTGATCCGCCGTTTCACCCGCTACATGGTGGGCGAAGCGATCGAAGGCGAGAAGGCCGCCGAATAAGCGGGGTTTTCCATTCGAACCTGTATTTAAAAAAGCCGCGGAGCAATCCGCGGCTTTTTTGTGTCTTCTCGAAAAGTCGGCCAATCAGGCCTGTATCTCGGTTTTTTTTAGAAGAAGAGAATCCGCAGATTGCGCAGATGAACGCAGATTTATGCTGATTTGCTCTCGTTCCCAATCTCCTGATTGGGAACGCCCCTGTCTGTGAATCTCCGATTCGAAAACCGCGAGTTTACAGATCAAGCCTTCTGGATCACCTTCGATTTTTTACCAATCCACGATTGCCGAAACAGAGTTTCGCGGACATTTGCGTTCCCAATCGGAGATTGGGAACGAGGCTGGGCTTATGTCTTTACCCATCGCGTAACGTGTGACAGCCCACTAGGCCGTGTTCACGAATTAAAAAAAGTGAATTAGGAAACCAGGAAGCCAGGAAAAAAGTGATGGAGGTTTTGTTTTGGAACGCTTGATGACGATCCCTCAGATTCCTCTTCTGCCTTTTCCTGGATTCCTGGCTTCTTAATTCAAAAATTCGTCAACACGTCCTAACAGCCCAGCGTGCAAACCAGATTGCGATCTCCGAAGACGTTGTCCACCCGGCTCACGGCGGGCCAGAATTTGTGCTGGCGCGTCCAGGCGGTAGGGAAGGCGGCTTGCTCGCGGGAGTAGGGGCGCGTCCAGGTGTCGGCGGCCACCACTTGCGCGGTGTGCGGAGCGCGTTTGAGCGGGTTGTCTTTGCGGTCCAGCGCGCCGGTTTCCACCGCGACGATTTCCTCGTAAATGGCAATCATTGCGTCGCAGAACCGGTCCAGCTCCGCCTTCGGCTCGCTTTCGGTCGGCTCCACCATCAACGTGCCGTGGACCGGCCACGACATGGTCGGGGCGTGGAAGCCGTAATCGTTGAGCCGCTTGGCCACGTCCTCCACGTCGATGCCGCTCCGCGCGGTCAATTCGTGCAAATCGAGGATGCACTCGTGGGCGACCAGCCCGTTTGCGCCTTTGAAGAGGACGGGGTAGTAACGGTCGAGCCGCCGTGCAATGTAGTTGGCGTTGAGGATGGCGTATTGAGACGCTTGCTTGAGCCCTTCGCCGCCAAGCATCCGGATGTAAACCCACGGGATCACGAGGACCGAGGCGCTCCCCCACGGAGCCGAGGCGACCGCTCCGCCTTGCGAGGCGTTGGGAGCGACCACCGGATGCGACGGCAAAAACGGGACCAGGTGCGCCGCCACCGCAATCGGGCCGACGCCGGGGCCGCCGCCGCCGTGCGGGATGGCAAAGGTTTTGTGCAAATTGAGATGGCAAACGTCCGCGCCGATGCTGCCGGGGCTGGTCAGGCCGACCTGCGCGTTCATGTTCGCGCCGTCCATGTAGACTTGTCCGCCGTGGGCGTGGACGATTTCGCAAATCTCTCGGATCGTCTCCTCAAAAACCCCATGCGTACTCGGGTAAGTGACCATCAGGGCGGCGAGATCGGCTTGATGCTCCTGCGTCTTGGCCCGCAGGTCGTCCATATCGATATCGCCTTCGTCGGTGCAGTGAACCGGGACGACTTGGAGCCCGGCCATTGCAGCGCTGGCCGGATTGGTGCCGTGGGCCGATTGAGGGATGAGACAGACCGTGCGTTCCGATTCGCCCCGGCTGGAATGATAACTCCGGATCGCCATAAGCCCCGCATATTCCCCGGCCGCTCCGGCATTGGGCTGGAGGGAGACGGCGGCGAACCCGGTGATCTTGGCGAGCCAGCTTTCGAGCTGGTCGAAAAGCTCGATATAACCTTGCGCCTGTTCGAGCGGGGCGAACGGGTGGAGTTTGGAAAAGAGCGGCCACGTTAACGCGAGCATCTCGCTCGTGGCGTTGAGCTTCATCGTGCACGAGCCCAAGGAAATCATCGAGGTCGTCAGCGACAGGTCTTTCGATTCCAAGCCCCGGATATAGCGGAGCATTTCCGTCTCGGTATGGTATTCGTTGAACACCGACGCTTGCAGAAACGGGCTGGTGCGCCGGAGTTCTTCCGGGAATTCGACGCCCGTTTGCGCGGCCAGCTCCGCCAGATCAAAGGCGGGCGGATTGCCCCCGTGAAAAACGGCGAAGAGATCGTCGAGGCGGTCGGTCGTCTCATCGAGCGAAATGGTGATCGTGTGATCGTCAAGGACGCGCAGGTTGATTTGGCGGGCTTGCGCCAGTTCAATGATCTCCGAGGCGTGGGTCTCCCCCAGATCGACGCGGACGGTGTCAAAGAACGGCGCATCCTGGACTTGCCAGCCAAGCTGCCGCAAGCCTCCTGCCAGGGCGCAGGCAAAAAGATGAACCCGGCGGGCGATCCGTTTCAACCCCTCCGGCCCGTGATAAACGGCATACATGGAAGCCATCACGGCGAGAAGCACCTGTGCGGTGCAGATATTGCTGGTGGCTTTCTCGCGCCGGATGTGCTGTTCGCGGGTTCCCAGGGCGAGGCGCATCGCCGGGTTGCCTTCCGCATCGCGGGAAACGCCCACAAGGCGGCCCGGCATGGAACGCTTGAAGCGGTCCCGGGTCGCAAAATAAGCGGCGTGCGGTCCGCCGTAGCCCATTGGAACCCCAAACCGCTGGGTGGTTCCGACGGCCACGTCCGCCCCCATTTCGCCGGGCGATTTGATCAAGGTAAGCGCCAGCAAATCGGCGGCGACAATCGCCAGCGCGCCGTTTTGGTGGGCTTTTTCGATGAACGGGCTTGGATCGGCCAGCGTCCCGTCGGTGCCGGGGAGTTGCAGCAGCACGGCAAAGATTTGCTCATTGAAATCGCACTCGCTTTCCTCGCCCACGATCACTCGCAGATTGTGAGCGTCGGCCCGCGTCTGGACCACCGCAATCGTCTGGGGATGGCATTGGCTGGAGACGAAAATCGTCCGGGCCTGCGGGTTTTTGCAAAGCGTTCGGCACATCCACATCGCTTCGGCGGCGGCGGTCCCCTCATCCAAAAGAGAGGCGTTGGCGATCTCCATCCCGGTCAGATCGACCACCATTGTCTGGAAATTAAAGAGCGCTTCCAGGCGGCCTTGCGAGACCTCGGATTGGTAAGGAGTGTAAGCGGTGTACCACCCGGGGTTGGTTAAAATATTGCGCAAAATCACCGGGGGAGTGATGCAATCGTAATAACCCATGCCGATATGGGAGCGGAACAGGTAATTTTTCGTCGCGAGAGCGCGCAATTCCTCCACCGTCGCGCTTTCTCCCTGCGGCGCGGGGAGATCGAGAGGAGCCGGGAGGCGGATCGCTGCGGGAACGGCGGCTTCGGTCAAAGCGTCCAGCGAATCGAAGCCAAGGGAGGCCAGCATTTCCGCCGTTTTTGAAGCGTCGGAGCCAAGATGCCGGCGCGCAAACGTGTCGGTGGGCAGAAAATCAGAAAGGGACGGATTGGAGCTGGCGGACATTCCCTAATGGTTAAAGGTTAAGGGTTTCAAATCAAATCAAAATCGGGGAATCCCCCAGGATGCTGTAAACTAGGACGTGTTCACGAATTTTAAGAAACCAGGAATCCAGGAAAAGGGAGAGGGATGGATCGCCCCCTTGAGCCTTCCAAAAACTCTCCACCCCTCTTTTTCCGGGCTTCTCTTTTTAAAATCGTTGTGGCTTTTGCGTCTCCTTACACAATTTACCGGAAAACTCCTGCTTGGCGAACGGGCGCGGGGCGGCGATAATTGCCGTGTGCTTAACCCCATTTGGCTCTGGCTCATCCTCCTCTCCGTGTTTATTGGCGGCTTTTCCGGCAAGCTCAATGCCGTGACCGGCGGCGCTTTTGAAGCGGCGCAAGGAGCGGTGATGAACATCGCCCTGCCGCTGGCCGGGATGTTCGCTCTTTGGCTGGGGGTGATGCGGCTGGCGGAACTGGCCGGGCTGGTCGGGCTTTTAGCCAAAGCGTTGCGGCCTTTGACGCGGCGGCTCTTCTCGGACGTTCCGGCGGATCACCCGGCGCTCGGGGCGATGGCGATGAACATGGCCGCCAATATGCTGGGCCTCGGGAACGCCGCAACGCCGCTGGGCCTCAAGGCAATGCGTTACCTTGAGGGGCTCAATCCGCGCCCCGGCATCGCCAGCAACGCCATGTGCACCTTTTTGGCGATCAACACGGCGTCGATCCAGTTGATCCCGACCACCGCCGTCGGCATCCTCGCGGTGGCCGGGTCCAGGAACCCGACCGCCATCATCGCCAGCGCGTTCATGGCGACGGTGTGTGCGTTTACTGCGGGGCTTGTGACCGTCAAGCTGCTCGAAAGGCTGCCGCGTTATGCGCTCCCGCCGGTTTCGGAGCCGACCGCTGCCGCTTCCGCCGAGCCGCTCGCCGAAGAGCCGGAACGGGCTCCGTTGACCGGAAAGGGGAAACTCCTGCTGGCGCTCTACGGCTTGGGGATGCTGGCGCTCTACTTTGTCCTCGCGTTCCCGGATCAAGCCAATGCGCTGCTCCCCGGAGCCCCCTTTGCCCCTCTGAGTGCCGATTTAATGCGGCTCTCGCCCGGGGCGCGTTTGGTGAGTGTTTTTGCGATGCTGGCGGTGCCGTTGATGCTGACCTTTTTCCCGCTCTACGCCTGGCTGCGCGGCGTCAAAGTGTATGAAGAATTCGTCGAGGGGGCGAAGGAAGGTTTTGCCGTGGCCACGCGGATTATTCCGTTTTTGGTGGCGATTTTGGTTGCGGTCGGGATGTTCCGGAAGGCGGGCGGGATCGACCTGCTTTCCAAGCTGCTCGGGCCGGTGCTCCAGCCGATCGGGTTCCCGGTGGATTTGCTCCCGCTGGTGCTCGTGCGGCCGTTAAGCGGCGGCGCAACGACCGGCATTTTCACCGACATCGTCCGCACGTTCGGCCCCGATAGCCTGAACAGCCTCATGGCCGGGACGATTTTTGGGAGCACCGAGACGACCTTTTATGTAATTGCGGTCTACTTCGGTTCGGTGAGTATCCGGCGGACCCGGCACGCGGTCCCGGCCGGGTTGATGGCTGATCTGACCGGCGTCATTGCTTCCATCCTCATCTGCCGGATGATGTTTGCGTAGGCCAGGGACTCTCGTGACGACACTCCCTGGACATTTGCCCGTTTTGAGCGATGTTTTGCTCAAAGAGGAGGTAAAACAATGGCAGTCCAATTTGAGAACGAAGTCGTCATCCCGGTAGGCGATGCAACGCTCGACGGGGAACTGCAAATCCCGCAGAACGCGACGGGGATGGTGCTTTTTGCGCATGGCAGCGGCAGCAGCCGCCTGAGCCCGCGCAATCAATACGTGGCCCGGGTTTTGCATGAAGCGGGTTTGGGGACGCTGCTCTTCGACCTCCTGACGCGCGAGGAGGAGGTCATTGATTCGTTTACGCGGCATTTGCGCTTTGACATCGTCCTGTTGGCCGAGCGGCTGGTCACGGCGACCCGCTGGGTTCAGACCGTGGACGCCGCGAGCGGGTTGAAAATCGGCTATTTCGGCTCCAGCACCGGCGGCGGCGCGGCGTTGATGGCGGCGGCCAAACTGGGGGACGAAATTGGCGCCGTCGTTTCGCGCGGGGGACGCCCCGACCTGGCTTCGGCCTGGTTGCCCAAGGTAAAAAGCCCGACGCTCTTACTGGTGGGGGAACTCGATAGCGTGGTGATCGACCTGAACCGGCTTGCCATGGGCCGGATGAGCGCCCCGGCCGAGCTGCATCTCATCCCGGACGCCACCCATCTTTTCGAAGAGCCCGGCGCGCTTGAAGCTGTAGCCCACGAGGCGGGCCGTTGGTTTAAAGAACATCTTCGGGCAAGCTAATTTCCCGAAAGCCGTATCGCTGAAAAATTGCCGGTTGCAATTCGTTTTGAAACCGGGCACATTCGCCCACTCCCACCCTTGCGGGTGAGATTCGGGGATAACGCTCACGTGGCGGAATGGCAGACGCGTACGGCTCAGGACCGTATGGGGAAACCCGTGGAGGTTCGACTCCTCTCGTGAGCACCACCCCCGCTTTTTGCAAAGCGGGGCTTGGAGCCGGGTTTGAATGAGGCGAACTCCCCCGTGCATCTGATGCTCGTTCTTCAGTCGGGCTACCCCAACTCTTCGTGATTGATCGTGGTAAGCCTGCGGTGATTTTGGCCGAGCTTCGGGATGCAATCAATGAGCGCCTTTGTGTACGGATGCTTGGGCGCATGAAGAACTTGCTCTGCCGTGCCGTATTCCACGATTTCCCCCCGGAACATCACCGCCACCCGGTCGGCAATGCCGCCGATGATGCCGAAGTTGTGCGTGATGAGCAGAATGCTCATCTTGAGCTCTTTTTTAAGCTCCCGCAGCAGGTCCAGAATTTGCGCCTGGATGGTGACGTCGAGCGCGGTGGTCGGCTCGTCAGCGACGAGAATGTCCGGTTGGCACGAGAGCGCCATCGCGATCATCGCCCGCTGCTGCATGCCGCCGCTGAGCTGGTGGGGATAGTCCCACATCCGTTTCTCCGGGTTGACAATCCCCACCGCGTCGAGCCATTTGGCCACCTCGGCATCGAGATCGGTCACTTCGGGCCGATGCAGCCGGATCGCCTCGGCAATTTGATAGCGGATCGTAAAAACCGGGTTTAATGACGTGGACGGCTCTTGAAAAATGTAGGCGATCCGTTTTCCGCGAATCTCCCGCAACGGGCCGGGCGCCATTTTGAGAACGTCTTGTCCGTCCAAAAGAATCTCCCCGGTTTTGTAAAAGGCGGGCGGCTCGGGTAAAAGCCGGGTGAGCGCCAGGGCGGTGACGCTTTTGCCGCTGCCGCTTTCGCCCACCACGGCGAGCGTCTCCCCGGTTTCGAGCGTAAACGAGGCATTCTTTACGGCATCCACGGTCGCATCCTCGGTGAGGAACTGGATCGACAAGTTGCGGACTTCGAGCAGCGGCGGCGGGTTCATGGTGGGAAGTTTGGACGCAAACGGGGCGGTGTCAAACCCCACAGTAGCCGAACGGCGGTTCTTCTGCTATAGTATGCGGACGAATGTTTGAAATCAACGCGAGGGATAAAATGGCGAGCCGGGCGCTGCTGGTCGGCGCTTACGTGGACTCCAACGACAAAGAGGAGGCGCAAAGCCTCCTGGAAGAGCTTGAGGAGTTGGTTAACACGCTGGGCATTCCCGTCGTGGAGCGGCGGCTCATTTATCATCGCGAGCAGCACGCGAAATATTTGATCGGTTCGGGCAAGGCCGAGGAACTGGCCGCCTTCATCAAGGAAAACGGGTGCGACGTGCTCATCTTCGACAACGATTTGACCCCCGCCCAACAGCGCAATTTCGAGGAGCTGACCGGCGTCACCGTCGCCGACCGGGAGGAGATCATCCTGGATATTTTCGGGCAGCGCGCCAAGACCCGGGAAGCCCGCATCCAGGTGGATGTCGCCCGCATGGAATACTCGCTCCCCCGGCTCACCCGCGCCTGGGCGCACTTGGGCCAACAGGGGGGCGGCATCGGCGCAAAGGGGGAAGGCGAAAGCCAGCTCGAACAGGATAAACGCAGGATTCGCGGCCAGATCGACCGCCTCAAGCGGGAGTTGGCCGAAGTCCGCCGCGCCCGCGCCACCCAGCGCAAAGACCGCAAGCGCGCCCCGGTGCCCAACGCCGCGATTGTCGGCTACACCAACGTCGGCAAATCGTCTCTCCTGCGGCGCTTGACCGGTGCGGACGTGTTTGTGGAAGACAAACTTTTTGCCACGCTCGATACCACGACCCGCAAAATCGCGCTGCCCAACAAACAACCGCTTTTGCTGACCGACACGGTCGGTTTCGTGCGCCGACTGCCGCACGAGTTGGTGGAATCGTTCAATGCCACGCTGGAGGAAGCCGCGCTCTCCGATTTTCTCATTCACGTTCTGGACGCTTCCCAGCCGCGCGTGATGGAGTTTTACGAGACGACGATGAGCGTCTTGGGCGATCTCGGGGCCGACACCAAGCAGATGCTGGTGGTGTTCAACAAGACCGACAAAGTCAGCGATCCGGCGGTGCTGGCCGGGTTGCGACATCGGTTTCCACACGCCGCATTCATCTCGGTGCAGAGCGGGCACGGGATGGAGGAGTTGGTGGACCGGATTTCAGATTTTGTGAGCAACGGCACGCTGACGCTGGAATTGCGCCTGCCGCCGGACCGGGCCGACCTGCTCGCGCGGCTGCACCGGGACGGCACCATCGCGAGTCTCGAGTACGAGGAAGAGATCGCCCACGTCATCGCCACCGTGCCCAAGCGGGCGATGGAAAGCCTGAGTCCCTACGTGGTGGAACCGGCGGTTGCGAAGTGACCTAAAATTTTAGACTAGGCTGAATCGACATTCAAAAGCCGCCACAACCCGGAGGGTTGCCAGCGAATAGCCGGTGGTTGAGCGAAGCGACACCACCGGATGAGGTGTTGGAAAGAATTCACCCCAAAGGGGTGGCAGAAAACGAGGCGATGGCTCTGCCACCCCTTTGGGGTGAGGCGCGGTTTTGCATTGAACCGGTGGTGTCGCTTCGCTCAACCACCGGCTATGGGCTTCAAACTGATCGGGCCCCTGGTACTGGACAGAATTGAATGAGAGTCTGCGGGGTGTGTTTTACTGG
>CAIZLD010000023.1 GCA_903933715.1 uncultured Spartobacteria bacterium | reverse complement strand
GCAAAGACGCAAAGCCGCAAAGGTAAAGGCAAAGAAACTCCTCTTCTTTGCGCCTTTTTTCCCCTCGTTCCCAAGTTTTTTCCCCTCGTTCCCAAGTTTAACTTGGGAACGCACCTTCTTGCGAAGTTGCACTTCGCAATCGACCCACCACAACGCAGCCCAGCATTTACGGCACTTCGATTTCGCCTCGTTCCCAATCTCCTGATTGGGAACGCGCTTGCTCTTGGAAACTCTGTTTCCCTGCGCGGGCCATGTATTGGGGAGCTTTCGTAATATGCTAAGCGCAAACCCTCTCCGCGCTTTACGAAACAGAGTTTCGCGGACAACGGCGTTCCCAAACAGAGTTTGGGAACGAGAAAGAACTCCTCTTCTTTGCGCCTTTGCGGCTTTGCGTGAAAAATTATTTTCACCCTGCCCCGCTTTTCACCCGGTTTTTTGGCTTGCGCATTTTGAAGCCGGACAGAGGATCAGGCCATGGATAAGAGAGATTTCACGGTATTGGGACTCCGGTTGCTCGCAATCTATGCCTGGCTTGAGGCTTGCACCTATCTCATCGGCGGCTCGTTTCGAATCTTCTTCTATCAAGATGGGAAACTCACCTTGGCTATTGTGTTGGCGTCCTTTTTGCCTCCGATGCTCTTATTGGCGATTGGGTTTGTCCTATTTCGGTTCAGCCAACGAATAGCCGAATATCTGTTGCCTGGTTTAAGCTCCGATGATTCCCAAATCGTCTCAGGCTCCCAGAATCTGGCGGTGATCGCCTTTGGAGCCACCGGTCTGATTGCTTTTTTCATGGCGCTCCCGCGAACCGTTCAGTTGCTCATCCGCTGGTCCTATGTCCTCAAAGGCAACATGCCCGTTGATATAACCGAAACGTTTCAGAATGACCTCGGGAATATTGTGGGCACGGCGCTCCAATTCGTCCTCGGCTTTGCGCTGATTATCAGAACCCGGAAATTCACCGAGTGGTGGTGGCATCGGCAGAATCTTCAACCGTGATCCGGCGGCAGGACGCCACCTCCCCCCTGCTCCTAAGATTTGCTTTTTGCCCCGATCTGGGTTTCATATTGGGTCTGCGTTTCTTCCCATGCCAGACTCAGCCATCTCGATCTGCAACTTGACGAAGGTTTACCCGATTCCGTTTAAGCGGGAAAAGGTCACCGCCGTGGACGATCTCTCCCTTTCCGTGGAACCGGGGCAGGTTTATGGACTGCTCGGGCCCAACGGCTCCGGTAAAAGCACGACGATGAAAATCGTTCTGGGACTCGTCCCGGCCACCACCGGCACGACCCGGATTTTCGGCCGCGATTCGTCGGCGGTGTCCAGTCACGAAGAAGTCGGCTACCTGCCCGAAAACCCGTATTTTTACAAATACCTCACCGGCTTGGAGACGCTTCTTTTTTACGGAAAACTGTGCGGGCTGAGCGGCGGCAAGCTCCGCGACCGGGCTCGCGATCTGCTGAAGCTCGTGGGGCTCGAAAACGCGGCAGACCGGCGGCTGGGCGGCTTTTCCAAAGGAATGCTCCAGCGCATCGGGCTAGCACAGGCACTGGTGCAGGAACCGCGTTTGCTGGTTTTGGACGAACCGACTGCGGGGGTGGACCCGGCGGGCTCCCGCGAAATCCGCGATCTCATTCTGGAATTCAAATCACGCGGCATCACGATCCTGCTTTGTTCGCACCTGCTCGGCCAGGTGCAGGAGATTTGCGACCGCGTCGGCATTCTCCACAAAGGGCGGCTCGTCCGGGAGGGGGCGCTCGAATCGCTCATTTCCATTGAGAACCAGACGCAGCTTGTCTTTGAAAACGCCTCGCCCGATCTGCTCGCCCGCTTTGAAGCCGAGGCCGAGGCGTGCGGAGCGCGGCTGATCGAAAAAAGCAAACCTCACACGACCCTCGAACGGTTTTTCCTGGAGGTGACCAAATAATGCAACCCCGGCATCAATTTTTCTCCCCGGCCCGCGTCAGCGCCATCGCCAACAACACGTTGCTTGAGCTGGTCCGCCAAAAAGTATTCTATTTTTTGCTCATCTTCGGCGTAGTACTCATTGGCGCCTCGTTTTTCATGGGTTTTTTGCGGCCCGAATTGCAGTTCCAGGTGCTCAAGGATGTGTCGCTGGGGGCGATGTCCATTTTTACCTGGCTGCTGGCGGTTCTTGCGACGGCCATGCTGCTCCCCAAGGATATTGAAGACCGGACGCTCTATACCATTCTCGCGAAACCGGTGCCCCGGTTTGAATACCTGCTCGGAAAGCTGCTCGGCGTGATGATGTTGCTGGCGATTTCGACCCTCGTCATGGGGGGGATGTTTGTCCTCACGCTCTACCTGAAGGAACAGATCGCCACCGCCGCTGTATTGCGCGAACTCAAGGGGGCCGCCCCGGATCAAATCGCCGATGCGCTCAAGACGATCAAGGCCAGCGCGTTTACGTGGTCGCTCGTTCCCGGCATCATAGCCATTTACCTCAAGGCCGCCATCTGCGCCGCCCTGACGCTCTTGATTTCCACCCTCGCCTCCTCGTGGATCTTCACCATCGTCATCTCCGTGGCGGCTTATTTGATCGGCCACTTAATCCCGATTGCCCGCGAATATTGGGGAATGGACGGAGCTTCCTGGCTCGGCAAGGGATTCGTGGGATTGGTGGCGCTGACATTCCCGGATTTGCAGTTGTTCAATCTGGTGGATGATATTGTCGCCGGAAACACGATCGCCACGGGGCTGTTTCTTCAAACCGCCGGGCTCGGCTGCCTTTACGTTGCCGTCTACACCTGCCTGGCTTACTTCCTTTTTGCCAAAAAGGAGCTTTGAGAAGCCCGATGAAACGGATCGCCGCCGCCCTAGCCGCCTTGCTCCTCTTTGGAGGCGTCAAGTTTCAGATGGAACAGGCCATCGACCAGGCGCATCGAAACGCCTATTTCCGGGGCGCTCATCTGAATCTCTCGCTTCGCGAGCAGATCGGCCAGGGGGCATTTCTGGCGGCATTGAGCGGTTTCCGCGGGGTCATCGCCGACATTCTCTCGCTGGAAGCGAACGAGGCATGGCAGAACACGCAATGGAGCCGCGTCATAATGCTTTACAACCAGATCACCACGCTCGCGCCGCGCATGGTGTTGCACTGGGAAATGGCCGCCAACTACATGGCATTTGACGCCTCGGTCTCGGTGTTGGAAGATCCGCGCCAGCCGCGTCAGGCGCTCCGGGTCAAAGCTTCCCGGGAATACATCCAGGTGGGGCGCGATTTTCTGGAGCGCGGGATTCGCAATAACCCGGACCGGCATGCTCTCTACAGTCGGCTCGGATTTCTTTTAATGGAGAAGCTCAAGGATCACCAGGGGGCTTACGAAGCGTACACCCAGGCGTCCAAATTCCCGGATGCCCTGGGGTATGAAGAGCGGTTTGCCGCCTACGAACTCTCCAAATGCCCCGGCAAAGAGGCCCAGGCTTACGCGCTTCTGGTTGAAATTTATCGCAGGGGAAAACGGGAGCAAACCCCCACGCTTCTACACCGAATCAGGGCGTTGGAGGAAAAACTGAACATTTCATCAGAGCAAAGAGTTTACATTCCGGCGGGCACACCGCCATAATGCAGGCTCTTTCCCACACCTGCCTGCCATACCCATGCGTTTTGCGATTTTCGGAGACATCCATTCCAATTTAGAAGCCCTGGAAGCCGTTCTGGCTGATGCAAAGGATTGTGGCTGCACTCATCATGTTTGCATCGGCGACATCGTCGGTTACAACGCCAATCCCCATGAATGCGTGGAGATCATCAAGGGGCTCGGCTGCCCCGTGGTCAAAGGCAATCACGACGAACAGGCGCACTTGAACGGTTCGCTCGAAGCGTTCAATCCATTGGCCGATGCCGCCCTGCGCTGGACCCGCGAAAACCTCACCGATGAAGATAAACAATGGCTCGCGAGCCTTCGGCTCATCCGGCAAGTAAGGGATTTCACGATCGTCCATGCCACTCTGGATACTCCCAACCAATGGGGTTACGTCTTTAACCAGCTCGATGCCGCCGCGAGCTTTAACTACCAGTACACCAACGTCTGCTTCTACGGCCACACCCACGCCCCGCGCGCTTACGTCCGCGACGAAGCGGTGCACCATGTGCCGCTGGAAGTTCTGCCGATTGAGTTCGGGAAAAAATATTTCATCAATGTCGGGAGCGTCGGGCAGCCCCGCGATGGCGACTGGCATGCCTCTTATTGCATTTACCACGCCGACAAAAACCTCGTGGAACTGCGCCGGGTCGAATACGACATCAATTTCGCGCAGGACAAAGTGGTGGACGCCGGCCTGCCCCAACGCCTCGCCGACCGCCTCGCGCTCGGCAGCTAGGCTGAAGCGAACGTTTCAGCACCGCACGTTTGAAGCAAAAAACTCCAAACAGAATCTTTGCTTTGAAAAGACTCACACGAAGGCACGAAGATCACGAAGAAAGGCATTTGAACTTTTCCCTTCGTGCCTTCGTGCCTTCGTGCCTTCGTGTGAAAACAAAAATGCTTTCTGAAGCGTTTGATATCGATTGCGCCTAGGGGGAGACATGCAGGCAACGCCCCGAACCGTCCTGATCGTCAAACCGAGTTCACTCGGAGACATTGTTCATACGCTCCCGGCGGTTTCGTTCCTGAAACAGGCCTGGCCCGAGACCCGGCTCCGCTGGGTGGTCGTCCCGCAATGGGCGCCGCTCCTGGAGGGCAACCCGGACGTGGACGAAATCATTCTCTTTCCCCGCAATGAACTGGGGGCTTCCCCGCTGAAAATGCTTCGCTGGTTGCGTGCCACCGGGAAGAGCTGCCGCTCGGACCTGGTGCTTGATTTCCAGGGGCTTCTCCGGAGCGCGATCATCGGCCGCTTCTGCCGGGGCAAGAGGCTCGTCGGCCTTTCCGATGCCCGCGAAGGGGCAGGCTTTTTTTATGATCAGAGCGTTCCCGTTCTCCGCGAACACGCCGTGGACCGCTACCTGAAACTCGTCGCTTCGTTGGGAATCGAAACCACCGGCCCGCTCACCTGGAATCTCCCCCAAGGCACCCGGCCCGCCGGGTTCACCCTGGACGCGCCGTTTGTGCTTTTGCACCCGTTCTCACGCGGAGCAGGCAAATCGCTGACGCCCGAGGAAACCGCCGAATTTGCGGAGGGGCTCCCCTGCCCCGCAGTTCTGGCTGGACGGGCCGATGTGCGGCCACGCCCGGGAGCAAATCTCATCAACTTGCTGAATCAAACGTCGATTGCCGAGCTGATTTGGCTGATCCGGCACGCCCGGTTTGTGGTCAGTGTCGATAGCGGCCCGATGCACATTGCCGCCGCGCTCACGCCAAATCTCCTCGCCTTGCACACCTGGAGCGACCCCGCCCTCGTGGGTCCCTACCGCCCCGAAGCGTGGGTTTGGAAAGACCGGACGCTGATGCAGGTCCGCGAAATGCGCTCGCAAACGGAGCCCAAGCGCGTGACAACCCCCGACCTCAAATCGCTCGCGGCATTTGTCGCCGAACAGATCACTTAAAGGAGTTTTAACGCAAAAGGCACAAAGGGACGCAAAAAGGCGCAAAAAGAAAAGGCGTTGAGAGTTCGGAACGCTTCCTGTCCGCCCCTCATTTTTGCGACTCTTGCGCCTTTTTGCGGCAATCCCTCTGTGCGGTTATTTGCGGCCTTGACGGGCCTTTTTCTTGTTGATGGAACTGCCGCTCGCCTGGATCAAATTGCCTTTGCCATCGTAAGTATCGATCCCCGAGACCCGTCCGTTGGCATCATAATAAAAGACGAGCCGCCGCAAGAGCGACCCGTTGGCGTCTTTATCAAATTGCTCGCTCATGCGGCCCTGGGCATCGTAGCTGAAGGCGACCTGGCCCGCGATTTTCCCTTTCCCGTTATAGACCGACCCTTCCAGGATTTGCCCCTGCTCATTGATTTTATAACTGGCGCTTTGGATCAATTTTTTGGACGCGCTGTAGGTCTTCGATTCGGCCGTCAAAGAATCGTAATCTGTCTGAAGGTCGGTTCGCGAACCGTCGTCGTGAAGCGTCGAGGTGACTTTAATCCCCTTGGACGGCTCCTGTCCCATTCCAGGAATCGCAAAGGCCAGCAGCATAAGCAAAATGATTGGTTTCATAAGTCAGGCCAGAAAGGAATTCTCGTCGTTTTCGTGCGTGTTAAATTGTAAATCGTATAGCCGCCGGTAATTGCCGTTCTTGTTAAAGAGTTCCTCGTGGCTCCCCTGTTCCACGACGCGGCCATCGACCATGCAGACGATTTGATCCGCATCGAGAATGGTGGAAAGCCGATGCGCAATGGCAATGACGGTGCGCCCGGCTGCCAGTCGGTCCAGGGCAAGCTGAATCTTCTGCTCGGATTCGCTGTCGAGGGCGCTGGTGGCCTCGTCGAGAAGCAAGATCGGCGCGTTTTTGAGGAGCGCGCGGGCAATGGCGACGCGCTGTTGCTGGCCGCCGGAGAGCATGCACCCTTTGTCGCCCACCAGCGTCTCGTAACCGTTGGGCTGGGCGCAGATGAACTCATGCGCAAACGCCTCCTGGGCTGCGGCGTAGACCTCCTCATCGGTGGCGTCGAGCCGCCCGTAACGGATGTTCTCCATGATCGTCGTATGGAACAGGAACGTATCCTGCGTCACGATGGCGATGTTCTTGCGCAACGACGCCTGGCTGATGGAGCGCAGGTCGCGGCCGTCGAGCCGGATGATGCCCGATTGAGGATCGTAGAAGCGCAGGACCAGACTGAGCATCGTGCTTTTGCCCGCACCACTCTGGCCCACCAGGGCGTAAGTCTTGCCGGGCTCGATTTTGAGATTGATCCCCTCAACTGCGGGGGGCAGGTCGTCGCGGTAGCTAAAGGAGACGTTGTCGAAGACGATCTCGCCCCGCGCGTGCCCCAGCTCAAGCGCGTCGGGCGCATCCTTGATAACCGGCTCGACATTCATCAACTCGAAAATCCGCTCGGTGGAGACCAGCGCCTTCTGAAGCTGAAGGTGGATTTTGCTGAGCTTCTTGACCGGGTCATACATCAGGAAAAGCGCCCCTTGCAGCGCGATAAATACGTCCACCGAAATGCCGCGCATGCCGACATAAACCAGAGCCATCATGACGCCGACGGCGGAAACCGCCTCAATGATCGGTCCGACGATTTCAATCGCCTTGCGGACGCCCATTGCGACTTTGAACTGGAAGTCACCGGCTTCCTCAAATTTATCAACCTCGTTCTTTTCGCGCACGAGCGCCTTGACGACGCGGATGCCCGCGAACGCCTCTTGCAAAGTGACCATCATCATGCCCGCTTTGGCTTCTTCGGAACCGCCTTCGCGCCGGACTTTTTTCCCGAAAATGGAGATCGGGATCAGACAGACCGGGAACAGCACCAAGCTGATCAGCGTGAAACGCCAGTCCAGGTGAAAGAGCATGACCACCGAAGCAATCACGGCCGCGGGTTGCGTCACCACGTCGGCGCTGACTTGCGAGAGAGCCATCTGGGCCATGCGCGAGTCGTTCATGATATGGCCGATCAACATCCCCGAATGCCGGACGTTAAAAAACGAGAGCGGCTGGGCGACGATTTTCCGAAAAAGATCGTTCCGGATATCGTTGAGCAGCTTGAGACTGACCCAGCCCAAATAATAGGTGTTCAGGTAAGCCAGGACGCTCCGGCCAATCATGACCAAAGGAATCAAAGAGCATACCCCCACCATCGCGGAAAACGACGGGCCGTTGTGCGTGGCCCCCGCCTGCAGGGCAGCCGCGGCGCTCTGGCCGGGGCCAAAAACAGTGGCGGTCACTTTTTTGATGGTCCAAATCAGCAGCGCCTGGGAGCCGCCCGCGCCCACACCGCAAGCCAAGGCCACCAAAAAGCGCACCTTGTATTTTGCCAGGTAAGGGATGAGCTGTTTGTAAGGAACCCACATCCGGCGCAGCAGTTCGCGCATCGGGATTTTGGGCATCGGTTCGGATTTCTTCTTGCTCATGAATGGGATTATGGTGCCGCACGGAGGCTGGCGGAAAGGGAGCCTATAGCAGTAATCACCGTCTCCGTCGATAACTCGATCAACGGACACGGGCGGGCGCGCGGCTCAAATCGGGTGAGCGGCTCGGGCTCCCCGGCATACAAAACCAACGCCCGATCGTGCCGGGGACGCCACGCAAACGGGTTGGTTTCGCCAAAAAGGGCAATTTGGGGGGTGTGGAAAGCGGCTCCAAAGTGGACCGGGGCGGAATCCATGCTCAGCAAAAGAGAAGCGCGCCGGATCAGTTCCGCCAGCCCCAAAAGATCGAGCTTGCCAGAAAAATCGCGCCACGGAGTCTGCAACCGGGCGGCGATCGCCTTGAGATGCGCCTGCTCGAACGGGGCCAGGCTGCCCGTCACGAGGACCGGCAAGCCGAGATTCCCCTGGCAATGGTCGATCACCGCCGCCCACCGCTCCGGGCTCCAGTACTTCTCGGCCCGGGCCGTGCCGGGATGCACGATGGCAAACGGCCCGCTGATCCCGGCTTGCTCAAGAAGTTTCGAGACCGCCTCCCGGGTAGTCCAAGGGAGATTGAGCGTCACCGGGACGTCACGCCGAAGGATGCCCAACGGCTCCAAAAGATCGAGATGGTGATCGATCGTATGATTTTCCCGAACGCTCGACTCCACAAACTCGTTGAAAGGCAGCGCCCGATGGGGAGCGCGCTTGACCCAGCCGAAGGTGATCCGGCGGGGAGCCCGGGAAAGGAAGGTGAAAAAGGCGGAGCGGTCGTTGCCGGTGAAATCGAGGCAGACATCGAATCGGCCAATCGCCAGCCGGACGAGCATTCGGGCGTTGGCGCGCCCGGCGCGGAACACGAGAACCTCGTCCACGTAGGGCATCGCCGGGATGAGACCCTCGCAATTTTCCATAATCGCCAGGGTCAAATGGGCGTCAGGAAAGGCCTGCCTCAACGCCACCAGTGCGGGGGTCGTCAGAACCAGGTCGCCGATTCTCTTTAATTTAAGGGCGAGGATTTTCATCAAAAACCAGTTCTCTCGAGGTCGCGGAAAAATGGCGCGGTCACGAAGTGATTTCTTGGTTTATTTCGTAAAAAGTAATCCTTATCTTCTTGGTCTCATGTTTTCAAGCGTTCCTCAGCTCTCGTTCCCAATCTCTGATTGGACTGCCTTGCTGCGTAGCAGCTACGTTTACGCGAAGCGCACGATGCAGAGCCCCGCAGGGGATAAATGCCGTTGTCTGCGAAACTCCGTTTCGAAAAGCGCACGAGCAAACCGGGCTTTGAAACGATGAAAACGCTCTCCTCCGATGGTCTGCGCCGGGAAACAGAGTTTCCAAGACCCTTGCGTTCCCAATCAGAGATTGGGAACGAGGGAATTAATCTCTCGCAAAGACGCAAAGGCGCAAAGAAGAGGAGTTCCTCATGTCTTTGCGTCTTTGCGTCTTTGCGTGAAATATTCTGGGGGGCTTTTTAAAATATGAACTTCGGCCTGGTGCGGCGGGGATACTCGGCCACGGGAGGGGCCGAGGCGTATTTGAAACGCTTTGCCCGGGCGCTTGCCACAGCCGGGCACAGCAGCACGCTTTTTACCTCCGCCGACTGGCCGCGCGAAGACTGGCCCGGCGACCGCATCGAACGGCTTGCGGGCGGCGATTCCCCGCTCGCCTTTGCCAACGCCCTGCAAACCGCGCGCGCCGGGGCCGGGTGCGACTATCTTTTTTCTCTGGAACGCGTTCTGGATTGCGACGCCTACCGGGCCGGGGATGGCGTCCACCGGGCCTGGCTGGAACGGCGCGCCCGCTTTGAGCCGTTCTGGAAACGCTGGGGGCGGGTTTTTAACCCGAAACACCGGGAATTGCTCGCGCTGGAGCAGAGGCTCTTTGCGGCACAGCAGGCGGGAACGATTATCGCCAACTGCAAGATGGTGAAGGAGGAGATCGTTCAAATTTACGGTTATCCGGCGGAACGCATCCATGTCGTTTACAACGGGCTGCCCGCGTTTACGCCCAGCCCCGAACTGCGCGAAGCGACCCGGGCTCAACTCGGGATCGCCCCTTCGACCCCGGTCGTTCTGTTTGCCGGAAGCGGCTGGGAACGCAAAGGGCTTGCTGCGGCCGTCGAAGGCATCCGGCTCGTGAAATCGGCCATGCCGCCCCTGCTGCTGATCGCCGGACGGGGAAACACGCGCCGCTACCAAGGCGGCGAACGGGTCCGCTTTTTGGGTCCGGTCCGGCAAATGGCCGCCTGCTACGCCGCCGCCGACCTTTTCGTGCTTCCCACGTTTTACGATCCGTTCTCCAACGCCTGTCTGGAAGCGCTGGCCGCCGGGCTGCCGGTGATTACGACCCGCGCCAACGGGTTTTCGGAAATCGTCCAGCCCGGCATCAATAGCGAGGTTTTGGAAGACCCGTCGGATGCCGCGGGGATTGCGCGAGCCATTGAGGCTTGGAGCGACCCGCAACGCCGCGCCGCCATCCGGCCCGAACTGCTGGAGCTGGCGGGCCGGTTCACGATGGAAGCCAACGTGCGAAATACGCTGGCGGCGATGGGGGTTGGCGCGTAGCAAAGCGCATTCCCATCGCGCCCGGAGCAAGGTCGCGATCCACCTTGCAACTTGCGCTGGTGGATCGGCCACTCCGTGGACGATTTCCAAAACCGATCGAGCGCAGCGAGCGCGATTCACTCCGCCCAGCGGAAGGCAATCGGGTTTTCGACTCCGAGTTGGTCCAATATCCGCGACACCACCGTGTCCGCCACGGCTTGAACCGTTTGGGGGCGATTGTAAAAGCTCGGGATTGCCGGGAGCAACACCGCCCCGGCCTCCAGCAACATCACGGCGTTGCGGGCGTGGATCAAACTCCAGGGAGTCTCCCGGGGGACGAGGATCAACTTACGCCGTTCTTTCAGAAAAACATCGGCAGCGCGCAGGATCACCGAATCGCTCGTTCCATGGGCGATCCGCCCCATCGTCCCCATGGAACACGGGACCACCACCATCGCGTCAAACCGGGCCGAGCCGCTCACAAACGGAACATTCATATCCCGGTCGTCGTGGGTGAGGATGCCGGGCGGGATACGCAGCTCCTCAAGCTCCCCGGCAATGACTTCGCGGGCCGGTTCGCTTAAGACCAGATGGACCTCGTGCTCCTGCGGGCGCAGACAATCCAGGAGCCGTTGCAGGTAGATCGAACCGCTCGCGCCGGTGGCAGCAATGACAAGTTTCATGGGAGATCAGGAAAAACCCGGCTTTTTGTGCGTTGTAAGCCGTTGGATTTCAATGTAAAGAGTTACGGGAAGAAGGCGACGTCAATCTGAAACGAAAATTATGCTTACCAAGCTGCTACATACCCGCTACCGGGTGAGCGATCTCGAAAAAACCGCCACTTTTTATCGCGAAGTCCTGGGGCTTGAAGAGGTGCGCCGCTTCACTTCCCCGCGTGGCTCGCAACTGATTTTTTTCAAAGCGCCCGAGAGCGCGGAGACGATCGAAATTTGCAAGTTCGACGCGAGCGGTCCGGTGGTGGTCGGCCCGGACCTGACACACCTCGCGTTTGAAGTCGATGATCTCGAAAGCTTTGCCCGGCATGCCGCCTCCAAAGGTTATCCCCTCTCCGACGGCCCGCATTACTCGGCGAACGGAAGCGTGATCGCCTTTCTGGACGCCCCCGAGGGATACGAAATCGAACTCATCCAACCTGCTCCTTCAGCCCGGAAATCACCCTAATGGAATTTGATTGGATCGACACTCCCTTTAACCTCAAGGCGCTCCCTCCCAAGGAGATTGAAGAATCGTTCGAAGACCCGTTTTCATTGCGCATCCTCCCGGATATGCTGCATGCGACCGAGGCGAGATATTTCAACCTCGGCAAGACGATGGCCGGGCGTTCGCTCTTCACCGTTTTCTGGACCGACGGGAAAGCCTATCGGGCCATCCTTTCCCGCGACATGACCCCGGAGGAAATTCATTTTTACGAACGCAAAAACTCGGAATTGGCCTAACCCCATCCACCCATGAATGTCATTAATCAATGGTCGGAGCTTCCGAAATTTGAAAACCTTGAAGAAGAGGCGCTTTTTTGGGCAAGCCATCGCCTGGAGGTGCGCCTCATGAACGGTTCGCTGCTCAAGACCGATACCCGCGAATCAACCACTGTCACGCTTCGGATGGACCCGCGCATGCTGGCCCGCATCAAGCGTCTCGCCCGTTCCCGCTATCTCAACTACCAAAGCATGATCAAGCAGTGGTTGAGTGAACGTCTTGAAAAAGAGGGAGCTTAAAACCCCTCGAATTTACCCAAGGGCGGGCCGGACCGGCTCCCCTTCAACCTGTTTCTTTTGTGGAAAACCAAACCCAATCTCTTGAACCGATCCCGGAGCTTTCCGCTCCCCCTGCCAACACTCCTGAACCGGTGGGCGATCCGCTCCTTGCGCTCGCCCTCGCCGCCAAGGCCGCCCGCCTGGCTCCCGCTGACGAGGCCCATGCGCAAGGGCTTCTCCAGGAACGGCTCGCAGCCGGACGCGCCGGGATCAACGCCGCTCTCGAACCGATGGTGGCTGGACTCCCGTGGATTGTTTGCGTTAACGCCGTGACCGCCATCTGGGAACAACTCAGCGCGCCGATGCGCCGTCACCTCCTTTCGAGCATCGCCAAAAACCCGGCCGAATCGGCGCGCCGACTCGAACTGAGCCTCGCCCGCGCCGTGTTCAAGCTCGAACCGGCCACCGGGGTGAAGCTCGCCGCAGCAGCTGCCGCCAACCTCAAAGACCCGGAAACCGGCGCGTTCCCCTCCAAACACCGCCAATTCTTTTTCAATGTTTTGATCGGCAAAGGCAAACCGTGGCTCCTGCAACTTCCGCTCGCCGATCTCAAAAGCGCGGAAGCCGACGCCTTGGTTCATGGGGCATTCGAGTGCCTTCAGATTTGCCCGCCTTTCTCGCAGCTCTCGATCCTGCGTTGGGCTTCTGATGCAGGGCGGCTCGGCAAAAAAACGAGCGCGGCCGATCTGGAATTAGCCGCGAAGGCCGTGGGCCGTTGGAATATCAAACTCCAGCGTCAGCTCAAGGCGGAAATCGCAGAGCTTCCGCCCGCCATTGCCGCCGTGCTCAAACCGGAGGCTTCCGAAAAAGCCCCGCCCGAACCTGCACCCGAAGCCAAGCCCCCCAAAGAGCCCAAAGGCAAGCCGGATCGACAGAAAAAAGCCCCGGCTCCCGTGGTTGAAGTCACCGCGCCGGAAGCTGCGGAAGCCAGCTCTGCCGAGGCTCCGGGACCGGTCGCAGCGCCGTTAGAAGAGTTGGTCATCCCCGGTCGCGCCGAACGGCTTGCCCAAAAGGAAGCCGCCCGGCTTTCGAAAAAGCAGGTCCGCCAGCCCAGCCCCGAGGGCGAAACCGAGCGCCCGGAACGTCCGGAACGCCGCGAAAAGGGAACCCAGGCTTTTGATTTAAAAAACGCGCTGCGGGGGGTGGAAAGTTATGTCGCCTCGCTACGCAGCGATTTGGAACAAGCCAAGGCGGAGCTGCGGCGCAAAGAGGAGAAACCGGATCGCCGTTCCTCTCGGACTCCGGAGGCGCAATCGCCCGCGGAAGCGGACGCGCTCACCCGCCACAATGCCCGCCTGGAAGCGACCATTTCCGAATTGCGCCTGCAACTCGAAGACCTTCGCAGCCATCACGAAGCGATTGCGGAAAGCCGGCTCCTCCACTCGAACGAACCGATGGAGGAAGGGAGCGCGGAACAACTCCGGGCGCTGCTCGCGATTAAATTGGCCGAGGAATACGAGACTTATATTGCGATGCGCAAGGAGGCGTTGGATAAAGTTTTCCGGCTCGATTACAGGGATCTGCTCGGCAAGGTTTTCGAGACACTCCTGGAAGCCGGGATTCACCTCAACCGCAACGAGGCATGAGCCTTCTGAAACGGTTGCTTTATGGAATCATCGACCTCGGCTATGTCGAGGCGGCGGAAGCGCCCCGCGTCATGGAGCAAATGCTCGAAGGCGGCGTGGAGTTGATCCAGCTTCGCGCTAAAAAGCGGCCCCGCGACGAAGTGGCCGCGCTGGCGCGCCAATTGCAACCGCTGGCAACGGCGGCGGGCGTGCCGTTTATTCTAAACGACGATCCCCCGATGGCTGCGGAACTCGGGCTCGACGGCGTTCACGTCGGCCAGGACGATCTTTCCGTGGCCCAGGCGCGCCGCCTTTTGGGGCCGGGCCGGATCGTGGGCAAATCGACCCACAGTTTGGCTCAGGCGCGGGCGGCGCTCAATGAAGCGCCTGATTACATCGGCTTCGGCCCGCTTTTTGCAACGCCCACCAAGCCGGACTACACCCCCATCGGCATGTCGGACCTTCAGCGCGCGCATGCTTCGGTGCCGCTTCCCATCTACTGTATCGGCGGCATCAAGCGGGAAAATCTCGATGAAGTGCTGGCCGCCGGAGCGCGCCGGGTCGTCATAGTCTCCGGCATTTTGCAGGCCGCCGACATCCCCGCCTATTGCCGCGAAGTCAAAGAACGACTTTTGCGCAACGCGGCCCTTTAACCCCGCTGATACCAGCCGCGCGAGGCATTGCAGACTTTGCAGACCGAAAGCATCACCGGAACTTCCACCAGCACGCCGACAACGCACGCCAACGCTGCCGGGGATGACGGGCCAAAAAGCGTGATGGCAACCGCCACGGCCAGCTCAAAGAAATTGCTCGCCCCGATCAAAGCCCCCGGCGCGGCGACGTTCTGCTCGACCTTAAGCCAGCGCATCAGGAGGTAAGTGAGGCTGGAGTTGAAATAGACCTGGATGATGATCGGCACGGCAATGAGCAAGACCGCAAACCAGCGCTGGGTCAGGTTTTCGGCCTGGAACGCAAAAATAAGCACCAGCGTTGCCAGCAGTGCAAAGATGGTGACGGGGTGAAACTTTGCCAAAAACTTCTGCTCAAACCAATCGGAGCCGTGGGATTTAAGCAACCCGGTGCGCGTAAAATACCCCGCTGCCAGCGGGATCACGATAAAGACGACGACCGAGGTGATCAGCACCTTGGACGGGACCACCACATTGGCCACGCCGCACAGAAACATCACAATCGGCGCAAACGCGACGAGCATAATGAGATCGTTCACGGCCACCTGCACCAACGTGTAAACCGGGTCGCCCTCCGTCAGATACGACCAGACAAAAACCATCGCGGTGCATGGCGCGGCGGCCAGGATAATCAATCCGGCGGTGTAATTCCTGGCGATCTCCGGCGCGATCCAGGGCGCAAACAGATTTTGCATAAACGCCCACGCGAGCAGCGCCATGCTGAACGGCTTGACCAGCCAGTTGACCAGCAGCGTCACGATCAATCCCCTGGGCCGTTTGGCAATGCCGCCCAGTGCGGTGAAATCGACCTTCAGCATCATCGGGTAGATCATGAGCCAGATGAGCACGGCGATCGGAACATTGACCTGCGAGCCTTGTCCAAACTCCAGTTTGCTTAAGGAGGCGGTGAAAACGGGAGCCAGCTTTCCGAGCGCGATCCCGGCGATCATGCAGAGAAAAACCCAAAGCGTGAGGTAGCGCTCAAAGAACGCGAGGCGTTTATCGTTTGCCATAGGAAAGGGGGGTTACGATGGAATTTGCCGGGCTTCGCGGAATCCGGCGGCATAGGCTTCAAATACGAGTTTAATTTGATCGCGAACCCGCCGGAATGCTTCGACGATTTCGGCTTCGGTGCCGCTGGCATGGGCCGGGTCGTCAAACCCCCAATGATGGCGATTAACCTGTCCCGGGAACATCGGACATGCCTGATCGGCTTTTCCGCAGACCGTAATGACTGTTGTGATTTTGCGGTCCATAAACTCGTTCATCTGCTTGGAAGTGTGGCCTGATAAATCGATGCCAATTTCCTTGAGCACCGCGACCGCAAGGGGATGGACGGAGCCGGTCGGATGCGATCCGGCGCTGTAAACCTCCAGCATATCTCCCGCAGCATGGCGGAGGATGCCTTCCGCCATCTGGCTCCGGCAGGAGTTCCCGGTACAAAGAATCAAGACGTTTGGTTTTTCCATAGCAAAATATTGGATGCCTAAAGCGAATTCAAAATAAGCGTGTAAGAATATAAGTCAATGCTGATATTCATGCACTCGGGCCGACTCCCTTTGGCTTTCAATTTCCGAATCGCAACCGAACCGAAGCGGTGTAGTATTTTCTTTTACGCCGATGAACCTGCTTGCCCGAGACCGCCTCGTCACTTTCCCCCGCCGCCCGCTGGTGATGGGGATTCTCAATTTGTGTGCGGATTCGTTTTCCGGCGACAGCATTTCCGGCATCGACCGGGCGATGCGCCGCGCCCGCCAGATGATCGCCGAGGGGGCGGATATCATCGACATCGGCGGCGAGAGCGCCTCGACCAACCGCCCGGCCATGAGCGAAGCCGAGGAGATCGCTTGTTTGCTTCCGTTTGTGCAACGGTTCAAGGCGGAACTCCCTTCCTTCGAACCGCCCGCTGATCCGGCACAGCTTTTCCCGCCGCTGCTCTCAATCAATACCTGGCGTTCCGGGGTTGTCCGTCCGGTCCTGGCCGAGGGCGGCGATCTGCTCAACGATTTGAGCGCGCTCCCGAGCGATGAAAACGCCCGGCTTTGTGCAGAAAACGGAGCGGCGCTCCTCATCATGCACAACGAAGGGGAGCCGAAAGTGTGGCATCCTTACCACGCTTTCACCGATGTCTGGACCAGCCTCGAAGCGTTCTTTGAAGCTAAAATAGCGCAAGCCATGGCGGCCGGAGTGCGACGAGAATCGCTGGTGCTTGATCCCGGCATCGGTTTCACCAAATTGCACGACGACAACCTGCGCATCTACCGGGATCTGGAACGACTGGCCCGGTTCGAACGCCCCGTCCTGCTGCCGGTCTCGCGCAAACGGGTCATTGGCGAAGTGCTTGGGGAGCCGCCCGCCCAGCGGGATGCGGGGACGGTCGCCTGTATTGTGAGCGGAATGCGTCGCGGAGCGCAAATCTTCCGGGTCCATAACGTTCGGGCCGCCGTGCAAACCATCCGCGCCGTGGAAGCGGTGCTCCTGGCTTAGCTAAAAAGCCGTTTATTTACTCAGGAGGTAATGATTTATGGCCTGGAAAATCAAATTCCTCCTTGCATCCCGGCCGAACTAAGCTAGTTTCAAAAGACCAGATCGCGGGGTGGAGCAGCCTGGTAGCTCGTCAGGCTCATAACCTGAAGGCCGCGGGTTCAAATCCCGCCCCCGCAACCACTTTTAAAGCCCGTAGAATCAAGGTTCTGCGGGCTTTTTTGCGTTTGAGTTACTGTCTGCCGTTGCGGCCAGAAACGGCAGTTTGCGACCCGTTGCGACACTTTTGGCGTGTGCGAAATGTGTGCGAATGGTAGACTCCAGCAATGAAGGTCCGAAAAATCAGAAATGCAGCCGGTAACGTGCGCTGGCAACTGGACTTGGGGATGGTTCTCCAGGCTGATGGTTCGATGAAGCGCGTGCAAAAGTATTTTCGCACTCAGGACGAGGCAAAAACGGAATTGGCGAACTCAAGGGAAAAGCGCCAGGCGCATGGGGATGCAGCGATCACGTTGTCAGAAGGTGAGCGCATTCGCTTTACGGCCGCTCGCGATAAGCTCGCGGCAGCGGGGGGAACTATTGAGCAGGCAGTCGAGCTGTTCGTGCGTCACTCGACGGCCATGCGGGAGTCGGTCACGCTGATCGATCTGTTGGAGCGCTGCATCTGTGCAAAGGAGAAACATGGTGCAAGTCTACGCTATCTCCAACAATTCCGTTGTTCCTGCCTCAACTTCATTCGTGGTCGGGAATCGACCTTGGCTCATACTGTGACACGGGATGAGGTGAGGAGTTGGGTGTTGGGTGCGGGATGGGCTCCGAAGACCCAACGCGTCTATCTGGGCGATTTGCGGACGTTGTTTGCCTGGGCGCTCGCGGAGCGACATGTTGCGGAGAATCCGGCCGCTGGTGACGGCCCGGAGCGGATTGCGTTAGCCAAGCTGGACGATACGCCGATCGCGCGGCTTTCAGTGGACGTGGTGACGACCTTGCTGCGGCGGGCGGCTCGGGTGCCGAGCTCCAGCCACGAAGATTTTCGCTGCTTGGTCTGGTATGTGGTGCTAGGGACGTTTGCGGGAGTTCGCCCATGGGAGCTATCGCGCATTGATCGCTCTGCAGTGGATCTGAATGAGCGGCATGTGGTTGTGGACGCGAAAATCGCCAAGACGCGGCAGCGGCGCGTGGTCGACCTAAGTAAACACGCCTGCGCCTGGCTGGCATTGGATCCCGAACGCAGCGGCCCGGTGCTACCGCCGAATGCTCGTCGCCGGTGGGGGCGATTACGAAAGGCTGTAGGGCAGCTGGCGACCTGGCCGCATGACGCGATGCGACACACATTCGCATCGATGCACTACGCTCAACATCAGGACGAGGCGGCGCTGAAGGCGCAGATGGGCCACAGTAAGGAGGAAGAGACGCTGATGCGGCATTATCGGGCGATGGTGACCCGAAAGGAGGCTAAGCTTTTTTGGGCTTACAAGCCGAGTGCGAAGAGATCTCAGCTTTGGACCACTGTGGCAATCGACCCTCAGCCGCGCCAGGGGAAACGGAAGGCCGCAAAAAAATTGAGATAAACGCGCGTTTATGTGGGTCGATGAAAATATTTTGAAAAAAGATTTGCGTTTTTCAAAATAAAGAGCGAATATCAAAAATGTCAGAGGCGATAACGCCCGAGACGAAAAAACGGAAGAGCCAACCGACCAAACGGGCAACGCCAATATGAAAAAACAAATCAGCCGCGCAGAGACCCTTCGCAGACTTGCCAAGTTCAACCCGCAACAAGGGCTGTGGGGTGAGATCGGGTTCCAGTTTGAAGGTGGCCGTGTTTATATTCCGACCCACAAACTGCACCGTAATTTTCGCACACCCACCAGTGTGCGCGTGATTGGCCTCAAGCCGGAATCGCTAAATGTCGCCGTCGCTCTCGCCCGCGAGCTGGCAGCAATCATCCCGACTGACACATATTTCGAGTGTGTTGGAACCAAATGTGCCGGCCAGATCAAAGACGGCCACGTTCGCAAGGGAAATTTTGGCCCCAAACCTCAACCGACTCTTCCTTAATGACTTGGATAAAAGCAAAATCTGAAGGTGAGCGCCGCGCGAGTGAAATGCTCGCGCGGGTTCGCGCAGCCGAAGCATCCAGCGGCCAGCATGTGGCGATGGTCTGTCTCACAGACTACGAGGACGAGGCCGCGTATGTTTTTTTAAAGGGGCTGAACGAGTGGCCGTATGGCTTTTTCAAGATGGTCAACCGAGCGGCAAAAAGAGCATTACGAAGGAATGGGCTGCGCGTCGAGACGCGAACCATACGGCTGAACGATTATTGGGAGTGGCTAACTGCTATTGGCCAGCGGGACGACAGCAACAATCGCGCACGTTTTATTTTGGAGGGTTTCCGAAAATGAGTCCAAAGCCCAATCGCGGCGGTGCTCGCAAGGGCTCCGGGCGCAAGGCCACGGGGCGCACGCAGCAGGCCGTTTCGCTACCGCTAGGGCTTATTGACCTCGCTCGGCAGGAACAAGCCCGCAGAGACCCCGAGAAGGTCAGTATCGGCAGTATCATCGCCGAGTGGGCAATGGCTAACCGCTAAGGTGCGGTGTGCCAGGCTGCATAGATCAGCAGCAAAATTATTGCGAAGATGGCGAGTTTTCCCCCGCTAAATATGGTTTTCGCTTGGCCGCATTGGGTGCAGCGAAAAGGAGACATGGAGTTAGCCAGCGCCAGCAAGAGCCAGACGATCAGCCAGACGCCGCATGTGACGATCGAGAGAAGGAGATGCAGGACGTGGTTAATCCCTTCTTTTTCGCCAAGGCGCATGGTTTGGCAGGAAGCGCAGAAAAAGTTAGTGCGAGCGGTGGCCATAGAGTTCCTTTCTGTGTTCGATCAAATGCCATGATCGTGCGCCTTCAGAGTCGATAATCAAGCAGATTTCGTAGGGCGCTCTCCATCGAGCATAGAGGGTGGAAAGTCGCTCTAATTCCTCGGGATCCACCTCTCCTTCCCTTGGGGGATTATCCGGGGGCTTATTCATCCGCCAGCTTGCGCCATTGCCGCACCGTAAGCAGCTGGGGCGGTTCCATAATCTTTTCCCCGGCGTCCACCTTCGTGATGAGATCTTCCAATACTGCGCGCACGTAGCGAGAAAGCGTTCCCGGCCCAGTGCGTTGCGTGATCGCCATCGCCTGATCCCTCATCTCGGGGGAAACCTTGACGGAAATGACAACGGTTTTTTTACTCACGCCGTCTCTTTTGCGGCCCAACGTTGTATGACGAAAGCCGGAAACGGTGGGAAAAGGTATGACGTTTTGGCAAAAAACGGGCGGCTCTGTGTATTGAATACGAGAGCCACATCCCCCATCTTGGGGTAACTCTGGGTCTAATCGGACTAAGCGGAGCGGCGCTTTGCCTTATATTGCCTAGGTTGTTCTGCTGCCAAGGCCAGTCCGTCCTCGTGGCTGTGTTGCATCGTTTTTGCCCGTTCCATCACGGCTCCCTCGATATCGTAGTTTATGCTGGCGAGCTGGCGCAATCCGATCGCGCAGGCCATTCGGATGATGTCTTGCTTCGCGAGCCCTAGCGCCCGCGCGGCCATATCAATCTGGATCTCGGTTTCTTCTGTAAAACGCACGGGGTAGGCGGACCCCAGCTTCTTTTTGGACGTGTCCATGGGGATCATTCTACACCAGTAGAAAAATATTCTACACTTTTTTGTTGCCAATCTCGTATAAGATTCTTATACCGAGAACATGAGCAAAACCACTACGCCGATTCCGGTGAGGTTCCCGTCCCCTGTCCGAGTGAAAATCCGACAAGTAAGTAAGAGAACTCACCTCACCCAACAACAGACCATTCGGACGGCTGTTGAGCTCGGGCTGCCGCTGCTGCTTTCATCATTCGCTGGGCCTGCATCAAAGGAGTAAAGATGAACGAACTCAACACGACATTCGTTGATCTCGCTCCTCGCGTTGCCTGGCAGCCTGGCGAGCCGCCCCATGACCGCGAGGTCATCATCACGGGGAATCTCGTTTATCGCGGATCGGTTGAGTCCTGGGCTGAGCCGGTTTGCTGCCGAGCGGTCTGGCTCGCCGATGCCGTAATCCCCGGCTGGCATTTTGCGGACAACCGCCTGGCAATCAGCCAATCCTATGGAGACGAGCTGGTTATTCACTTCTGGTCTGAGCTGCCTTGGGTTGATCCGGAGCTTGGGGAGGCTGTGGGGCGCATTGAGCGTGAGTGGGAGGGCCGTGCGCTATGAAGGCAAAACCACATTGCGAGACCGTAATGCCCTGGCTGAAGGCGAACCTTGGAAAACATTGCCTCGCGCCGCTGACCGGGACCGATTTCAGAGCTCTTCAAGCCGCTGTACAAATCATTGAGTTGTCTGCTTACGACGATTCGCCAGAGGTCATCGAGGCATTCGCCAAAATCGTGCGGCGGATGCAGCCTAAATGCCAGGGATTGGCCTATTACGCCATTGCCTATGTTCTGGACTGGGGTGACCGCAGCCGGATTTGGAGGCAAGCTGGGTTGCCAGAACGCAAAGCTGCCCCTGCTGAAATCACAAAAGCGGAAGAGAGTGAGGTTCAGCCATGACTGCCAACGTCATGATTGAGGACTGGCGGCACCACTACAATTTCGAGCGCCCTCATGGCAGCCTGGGATGGCTCCCTCCCATGGTCGCGCGCAAGCGTGAACTTCCGCTCCGGGCTACGCCCTCCGCTCCAGTTCACGCTTT
>CAIZLD010000022.1 GCA_903933715.1 uncultured Spartobacteria bacterium | reverse complement strand
TGTTGGTGGATTTATGGATTCGCCGCCACGATCATTGGCTGAAGCTGGAGGCAATGGCGGTTGCGGGTCCATTTGCTCTTTATGGGATTGGTTCGGCTGATCCGGGGATGGCTGAGTAGTTTTCATTGGGCTCCTTTCGGGGTGGTGTTGTTGGGGGTGTTGGCGGTAGGCTCGGGGGATGCGCTATGGGGATCACATTCCATTTTTTGAGCGGGAGATTGAGCGGCTTGGGACAAAGCCTTTTGATCTCGCATTTGGATCATTTCTTGAAGTGTTAGGCCTGCGGGGTGGTTCCCGCGAAGCCGACGCTGCATGTCGAGTCTTTGCAGAAACACTTGAGTGGCCGCCTCTTTCAGAGCGCGTGCGCTTGGAACTTTGTATGCGCCTTGCATGCGCAAAATGGTGGTGCGCAGAGTGCAAAGACGGAGAGCCTGAGGAGACTGGGAAAGAATTCTTAGAGTCGGTGTTGATAAGCTATTGGCGAGACGTTGGGCGCACCGACTGGTTGCATGAGAATTTTGTGTATTGCGGGGCGTAGTCATTGGGCTCCTTTCGGGGTGGGTTGGGCGAAGAGGCGGGCGGCGGCGGCAAAGCCTTTGTAGTAGGCCAGCTCTTCGGCGAGTTGGGTGACTTGGACGCGAAGTGGGCTCTCTTCGGGTTGCGGGACGTAACGGGGCTGCGGGGCGGGTTGCGCGGCAAGGAAGGCTTGACGGCGCGCCTCGCGGGCTTTACGCCTCCGCTCGCTCGTGGCCAGTTCGGCCTCGCGCTTGGCTGCCACCGCATTAGCATAGGCGCTCAATTCAGAAGCGGCGGCTGCGATGCCATACTTGTCGAGAAGCGCCTTGGCGGCGGCCTCATAGCTGTCATTCCAACGGAACAGTCTTTTGGTTAGAAAGCGGCGTTGCCAAGGGTTGAGCCGTTCCATTAAGGATTGGGTGTTCATTGGGCTTTTTGCTGGGTGGATTTGAGGGCGTCGATGAGGTGAATCTGATTCACCTCATCCGGGTCGAGTTTGGCGAGCGCCGGGCTGGTCTGTTCGATGCCAAGCGAGTCGCAGATGTCGCGGGCGATGAACCAGTCTTCGTTGTTATGATCGACGCGGCGGACGCGGAACGATTCGGAGGGTTGGTTGAATTCGAGGAGTTTCATGGGTGGGTTGGTTATTTGGATTGAGGGGTGACGGCGCGACGCACGGCGCGGCGCACGAGTTGCGATACAGTGAGATCTTGTTTAGCGGCTTGCTGCCGCAGGACTTGCTGCAAAGTGTCATCCATTCGGATTGAAACTATTGCCGATCGTGGTTTTTGGTCGTGCTTCATTTGCGACACTGTAAGACCGTGTAAGACACGTTGTCAACGGAAATTTTGTTTTTTATTGCGGTGTAAGACAAACTAATACATATTTAGGTATGAAAAAGCCCTCACCTCCCAAGCGAAACCCGACTCAAAAAACAGTCACGATAAGTTTAGGGACCGATTTGCTGGAACGTATTGACCAGCGTGCAAAAGTTTTAGAAATGGACCGTTCGTCTTTTATTCGGTGGTGCGTCAAACTTGAACTAGGTTTGATTGTGACAGCTCCAACCAGCAGGAGGCACATGCACGCAAACGAAGAATAAACCCAATGGACCCTTCATCTTTGCCGCCAGCCGCTGCCAGCCTTATCCGTTTTTTCGGTTTTTTTATATGGATCGCCATCGGGTCTTTCAGCGGGTTCATAGGGTGCCTGCTGTCCACATGGACCGGTGGCAAAAAGGGAGTGGGGTTGGTGCTGGGGTTTTTCCTTGGGCCAATCGGGTGGATCATGGCTCTTTTTGATGTAGGGTGGGCAACAACCATTGCCGCTGTCGCAGCCAGTTACATGCTCGGGTTTGCATCCGAAAACTATTTGCTCTTAAAATTTAAGGAGCTGGAAAAAGCAAACCGGATCGAGCGAGCATCCTTGTCGCAACCCGAGCCCGATCCGGAAGCCCCGCGCTACGCGCCCACGCCGCGTCCCAAACCCACTCCGCAGCAATTCTTCCCCGAAATAAGGCTCAAGACAGGGACGGTCCTTAAGGCGGTATCGGTGGTGCGCAAAGAGACCGACGGGTTTATTGTTCGAGCCCAAGGGCAAATCGTCAAAGTCTACCAAGGTGATTTGTCCGCAGATCTCTTTTTGACTCTCAGCGCCGCCGCGCCGGGGGAGTGATTGAAGGCCATCGCGCCCGGAGGTCGCGATCCACCGGGGGCTGATCGGGAGAAATCGCGCCCGGAGGTCGCGATCCACCTGCGCGATGAGGCGGCGCAATGGGCCTGCCTTTGGCCCTCTCAGAAACCATTTTGTTGACGTCAACAAAATGGTCGTGCGTTTTTTCGTTCGATAAAGCCGATAAAGCCGATGCTCGCCTACCGGGTTTGATCGGTTTGCCCCACGATGGGCGGCGTAATGAACGACACGCCATCCTCTCCCGAAGCCGCCGCGAACCCGGAGCCATCGCGCCCGGAGGTCGCGAACCACCCGGAGAATAGCACCGCCCCCACGCCCGCTGCAATCGCGGAGTTGGTCGCCCCCGTGATCGCCCAGGCTCTACTTAGGTCGGGGACGCGCACTACGGAATTTTGGTTGATCGCGCTGGTGGTGGTCGCCGTGTTTGCCCAAGCGTTCATGGGGCTCATGCCGGGCGATGTCGCGGCGACTGTCGGCGGCATCCTCGGCGCGTTGTGGGTGGTGATCCGCTGGACGCTCAAAAGCGCGCTGGTCAGCCGCCTCCGCGAAATCGAGATTTCCTCCAAGGCGAATGGTGCGCAGGGAGAGCCCTCGACGGGTTGCTTGGTTATTCCACCCCATGAAACAAAGCCGGAGGGATCGCTGTGAGCGAGAGCATTTACGAACTCGCAGCCGAGGCGCTCAAGGCACTGCGTCGGAAGGCTCCCCGGGCCAAGGTCGCCGTGGTCTCCGCACATTGCGAGATCTGCGGTAGGACGCACCGGATGAGGATGCGCTCGGTCTTTTCCGCCCGCATGACCAACGCGGAGGCGGTGCAGGAGCTGGCCGAGGTGGTGGATGAGATGCTCTCGGGCAAGATCAACCTGGCCACGGGACGGCTGCGCATGATGCGCAAGCTGGCGAGCCTCGGGTATGACCCGGAAAAGGGGTTCCCGGAGGATATGGCCCATGTGCCGCCTGCGGAGCGCGGGAGCTTGCGGGATTTGTCGAGCGAACGCCGCATTGAGTTGATGCTGGAGACCAACCAGCGCATCGCGGCCAATTACGGTCGCATGGTGGCCGGGAACCGCCCGTATGCGCTCCGGGAATATCCGGCGTGGGAGCTGGTGAGGCTTTATCTGCGGCGCGTGCCGCGTGGATCTGCGGAGAGCCATAGCGATGGCTGGGCTCTGCGCTGGAACTCCGCCGGGGAAAGCGTGAACTGGGAGGGTGCGGTTCAATCGCCGATGATTGCCCGCAAAGATTCGCCGATCTGGCCCGCCCTGGGGGAAGGAGCTGGCGGCTACAAAGACACCCTGGACAATCCGTTTCCGCCGTTCGCCTTCAACTCGGGCCTTGCCTGGCGCGAGGTTTCGCGGGCCGAGTGTGACAAGCTGGGGCTGATTGAAGGGGAGGATGTCCCGGAGCCGATGCAGGGGCAGTTGAGCCCGGGCGACAAAGAAGTGAAGGCGGCTTTGGAACGCCTTGGCCCTGATTTTAAGGCAGCGCTGTTGGCGGAATTGGAGGAACTCGCGGCATGAACCTGACGATCTCCCATATTACCAGCCCCCGGTTAAACGCTGTAATGGCGGGAATCGGGGAGGGAGGCCACATCAGGCTACACGAAGCGATGGGCACCGAGGTGCAGCGGTTGACTCGGGACCACCTGAATTTGCTTGCGGCAAGTCGCCACACGACGGCTGCCAAGCTGGGCGCGGCTCCATCCAACCATCTTGCCCAGGCTGCGGAAAAAATGGAGTTAAGTGCGGATGCCTCAAGTGCAACGCTAACGCTTAACCATCCCGGCATGGTCCGGGCGCTCCGGGATGTGACGATTGTCCCCCGGGAAGCCAAGAGCCTGGCGATCCCGATTCACGCGCTGGCTTATAACCGCCGCCCGGCCCAGATCTGGGAATCGCTGAACCTTTTCATCCCCAAGGGGAAAAACGTGATCTGTATGCCAGGAAAAACGATCACCGCGCTTTATGTGCTGGTGAGATCGGTCACTCAAAAGCAGGACCGGACCCTTTTGCCAAGCGACGAAAACTTCCAAAAAGCCGCCGCGACCGGGGCGGGCAACTACATCCGAAATTTATGATCTCCATCAACCTCGATCTTGACGCCGGAACGGCGAAGTTAACGGCACCAACGACGATCAAAGCCGGGGGCGGGGTGCCTGTGACCATTGCCTTGAATCGCCACCCGGGCGGCGTGATCTCGTTCCAGTTGGCGCTGGGGCCTCAAAGCAGCACGCAAGCGGTGCTGGCCTACCTCGATGAGTTTAGCACCGAAAGCGAGACCCTTTATAAGGGCACGCTGAACGCCAATGATGTGCGGCTCATTGAGCAGCTTGCCGGGAAACAGGTGCTGCCGCTCGATTGCGAAGTCTCCTGGACGCTCGATGGGGAACGACAAATCGCCCCGAACCTGCCGATCACGGTGCAGCCGCCGATGATCACCGGCCCGCAAACCAGCGAGGGCGGCCCTGTCTACGCGCTTGCCAGTTCCGTCTCCGGTTTCTCCGGCGATGTCATTATCGGCGACAAAACCATCACCTTCCTCAACGGCCTCATCAAATCCATCGCATGAAACGCTCCTTAATTCTTCTCGCTTCGCTGTTCGCCTCCGCCGCCCTCGGTGTGACGGTGGACACGCACACCCTGACCCCCACAACGCTGCTCACCGGAACGGCAGGTTACGCGCTGCATTCCGGCACGGCTGCGATGATCTCCGGGACGCTCCCGGTCGCGCAGGTCAGCGGGCTTGCAGCGGTGGCGACCAGCGGCAGCTACGCGAGCTTGCTCGGATTGCCGACGATCCCGACGACGCTCCCCGCCACTGGTGGCACTGCGGCGATGATCTCGGGCACGATCCCGGTGGTGCAGGTCAGCGGGCTTGCAGCCGTCGCAACCAGCGGCAGCTACGCTTCGCTGCTCGGATTGCCGACCATCCCGACGACGCTCCCCGCCACCGGCGGCACGGCGGCGACGATCTCCGGGGCGATCCCGGTCAGCCAGGTCACCGGTGCATTACCGGCCACGGGTGGCACGGCCAACAGCCTCACGGTTTCCGGCACCTGGACGGGAAATATTGCGCGCACCGGAACGACGACGGGCGGCACCTTGGTTTCCCCTACGATCACCAATCCAACTGGGATCACCCGAATTTATGACATCGACTATTCAACAGCGACCGTCGCTGCTGAGTTGGTGGGGAGTGCTGGCGCGACTGGCACCTCTGCCAATGGGACATGGACGTTGACGCTTCCTACCGGAGCTAAATCCCTCGACGTGATTTTGGTGGGGGGCGGCTCTGGCGGCGGCTCTGGCCGGTGCAGCGCATCGGGCACTGCGGCGAGCGGTGGCGGAGGCGGTTCGGGGGGTGCCATCAGCGCAGTCTCGGGCCTAGACATTAGCGATCAAGCCTCGCTGTCTATTACCATTGGAACAGGCGGGCAAGGGGGGGCCGGAGTTTCAACGTCGGCGAACGGTAACACGGGGGCAATCGGGAGTTACACGCGCATCGCAGCCGGAGGATTGTATATTTGCTCTGCACAGTCCGATGGCCGTGGGGCAGGTGGAACCATCACCTCCGGTGGGGCTGGGGGTCAGGCATGGTTTACCGGCAACATCACCGGCGGGCTTGGAGCGGCAGGCGCGACGGGAACTGGAGCCGCCGTAGCGTTTGCCAGTGGTCAGCTCGGGGTCGGGACCGCTGGCGGTGGAGGAGGCGGAGGCTTGTCAGCCGCTGATGCGATCGGATTGGGCGGAGCCGGTTTGTCTGCTGGCGGATTATTTGGCGCAAATGCCTGCACCGGTTTTACCGGCGGATCAACTGCTGGCGCGGCTGGCGGCAATGCCGTAATGGGTAATTCAAAATGCCCTACAGGATCGGGGGGCGGTGGCGGAGCGGCAAGCTCTACCGGCGCGGCAGGTGCTGGCGGGAATGGCGTTCGCGGTGGCGGCGGTGGTGGCGGCGGTGCCAGCCGCGATGGGTTCCTCAGTGGGGCGGGCGGTAACGGCGGCAACGGTTTCGCGCGCATCGTAATCCATTTTTAAATTAATTTTATGGCACTCGCACTACTTAATTCAAAGGGCCAAGTCACAACATTCATCCGGGACGATGCCCCCCCAGGATGGACTCCTCCCGAGGGCTTCTCGGTGGTTGATGAAACCGAACTTCCTTCCGACTGGGAAGCCAATGCTTCGTCCGAATATAAAGCGCAGGCCGAGAATCTACTCCCGCCTACCATCCTGTCAAAACTCATGATTCGCCGTCGCCTCCGCGACCTGGGTAAGGAGACGTTATTCGACGCGCTGCTTTCCAGCGATCCACAAATGAAGGCCGACTGGGACGACGCGACGGAAATCCGCAGCGATGACCCGCTATTTGTGGCACACCGGGAACAGGCGCGAGCCGTGCTCCAGCTCACCGAAGAACAGATGCAGGCACTTTTGCTGCCCGAATCTCAAGCCCCTCAATAGCCAATGAACTCTTCCACCGAATTGCAGGAAGCCATCGCCGCGCTGCTGGAGGCTCCGGGGGCGCTGCCGATCGCCGCGCCGGTCGTGCGCCGAAAGGAAAAGGATGTCACCAACGATATGGAGGCGGGGCTGGCGGTGCAGGGCGGGATTTGCGTCTTTGCCATGCGGCCGCTGCCGACCTCCGCGCTCGAAGGGGTGCCGTTCGTTTTCTTTGACGGTTACGAAGTGCGCGTGCGGATTATCGAGATCCCGAGTGTGAACAGATCCGGCGCGGATGCGTATGAGCTGATCGACGCAATCTCCCTGGCTCTCCATTGGCAAAACCCCGGCGGGATGCTGGCTCAGCCGCTGATGCTGGCTCGGCGGCCGGCGGAGATGGTCGAGGGGTCGGCTTCCGCCCCCGGCTTTGAGCATGACGGGAAGTTTCTCCGCATCGCGGATGTCATTTTTAACGCGGTCCTTCAAATCAACCCAACATTATGAACAGATACGGTCAATCAATCACCTGGGGTCCGCTTTCGGCTCCACGGCTCTTCACCGGCGTCACCCACGACTACAGCTATCGCGATGCGGTGACCAAGCAGCTCATCACCGACATGAGCGCCGACAATATGGCGATGGTGCTCCACAGCCAAAAAGGGGAGATCAACTTTGAAGCGATGGTCACCGAAGGGTCCACCGATTTCCTCGACTTAAGCGCCGGAGCCGCGATTGCGGTTGCCGGGATCGCCTCCGGGGTTGTGCTGGCCCGGCGCGCCGTGGAAATCTGGCGGCTGGGGCAGCCGAAGATGGCCAATGTCCAGGCGACCCATTATCCCCACATGGTCCAGGCCAACGCCGTGACGGCCGGGGAACTCGACGCGATGACGCCCGACCAGGCTGACCTCGGGCTGGTCTATCCCGGCGGCAAGCTGATCTACGGCACGCACGGGCTGGGGCACGCGGCAGGGATCGTCCACGGGCTGACGCTGGAGCAAATCCTCCAGATTACCGAGGATGAACCCAGCCCGGACGGCAAGCTCCTGGGCGCGGCCAGCCATGGCTACGAACGCTCGATCAAGCTCGACCTTTTGGCCACCGGCGCGGCTCCCGCCGTGGAAAGTGTGCTGACCCTTACCGGCGCACCGGGTCATGCAAGTGATTACCGGATCACCGGTGTCAATGTGCAGTTCTTCACCGCTCGCGGGAAGATGTATGCCATCGAGGCGGCGTGGATTCCCGCCTTCGCCGCAGCCTAACCCACGACCATGACTGAAGCCGAGGAACAGGAGCTGAGGGCATTGGGCGCAGAGCTGGCCGGGGCCGAGCAAAGCCGCTGGGAGCCGCGTTGCGTCTGCCGGGCGTTTGGCCGTGCGCCGGGACGGCTTGTCCTCACGATGCAAGGGTGGATCGATCTCCACGCGGTCTGCTCGCCGCTGCTTGAGGGACAGCTCCCGGACGGGGATGACCTGGAGCATCAGCTCTCGGCGGCAGTGGACGCCTTTGACCTTGGCCCGCTGGAGGTGACCCCTGAGGAGGCTTACGAGCTGGGGATGGCGATGCTCAATGCCGTCAACGCGGCGTTTGAGACGCAGCTCAAGATGCGGCCTCCGGGCGAGTCGCAGGCGCAGGCTCCGGGCGGGTTTGGCAATTTCCTGCCGATCCTCGCGTGTTTGATCGCCCAGCTCGGGATGTCCCGGGCGGACGCCCTCGCCACGCCGGTCGCCCAGGCGTTTGCGCTGATCGCCGCCCATCGCCGCAACCAGGGGTGGCTCGTGACCGATGCCAGCTATGCCCAGCGGGATGTGATCGCAGAAAACTCAACCGTGGAAAACTAATGGCCAGCGAAGAAGTAAAAATCGTGGTGAAGGCGGACGGCAGCCAAGCCGTCCAGGAACTCGACCGCGTCAACGGCGCGAAAAACCGGGCGGTGGCGACCCCTGCCCCCGGGGCGCGCCCCCTGGGCGGCATGGTGACGCCGTCCCCGAACATGAATGCCAAGCCCGCTCCGGATGCGAAGGAGACCAGAGCCGCCGTTATTCGCCGCCTGGAAGCGGAGGCGACAAAGGCGCAGACCGACTTGGGGCTGGCCAAAGCCGAACGCCGCCCCGCCGAAGAGCAAGAAATGTTGTCGGGACGCTTCCGAGAAACCCGCCTGGCAGCGCGGTTCATGCGCACCCAAGGGCTGGGCGAAGAAGATGCCCTCGACAAAGCTGGAGCATTGGTCGCCGCGCAAACCGCCGCCAAGGGGCTAGCAGCGGAGGAAAAGGCGGCGGCCAAAGCCAAGATCGAGGCGGAACGCAACGCCACCCGCGAGCTGAAAGAGCAGGAGACGGTTCAAAAGCGGATGGGGGCTTTGACGCTGCGGCTGGGCGGGGCCGTTGCGTCGGCAGGGATGGCGGGGATGGAGCAGCTGCTGGTCTACAGGAGCGAGATGGAGGGCGTCGGGCTCCGGGATACCGCCGCCCGCGCCGGGAACCAACGCCAGCTCGGTATCATGTCCGGCTGGCGAGGAACATCAACCGAAGCTCAGAACGCCCAATTTGCAGCCGAGGACCGGGTTTTTGAGCGCAAACAAAATCGGCCTGTTTTGGAGCATAAGATTAAACAGGACACCCTCAGTAGCACCCTCAATGGAGCGGCCATTGGAGCGGGAATTGGCTCCATGATCGCGCCGGGCATAGGGACCGCCATTGGCGCGGCGATCGGCGGCGCGGGCGGGTTTTTTAAGGGACGCATGGCGGGGAATGTCGCCTTAGCCGACGACGACGCGGCGATGGCGCGGGACAAAAAAGAGCGCGAAGACAAAAAGGCGCTCGCCGCAAAGAAATTCAACGAAGAGGAGGGCGGGGAGTATCTGGATCAAATCCGCCAGCGTTCCAAGCGCACTATTTCCGGCCAGCGGGAAGCCTATAAAGACCAGGTCAAAATGGACTGGCGGCAGGAATGGCACAAGCTCAAGAACATGGGCGCAACTGACGACCAGGCTGCCGAGGGGGCGGGGCTCAAAGCAGAGACGGCCATGCGCGACCAGCAAATCGGCGCGGCGAGCGGACTCGTGGATGCCCGGTCCGGCGCGGGAGACATCGCGGCGGCGGCGCAATGGGGGCAGATGCTGATGCCCAACATGAATGAACTCAAACAGGAGTTTGCCGCGATGCGTGTGGCGTATTCAAAAGGCGGCGACCAGGCTTATGAAGCCGCAACCCGGGAGCCGTTCGGAAAATTATGATCTACGGAAACCCACGCGTTGTCCGCGTCAATGACACGACCGATTTGATCGGCATCCGCACGCTGGTCCTTTCCAAAATGTGGCAGCCTTCGCGCGGCGATATTTCTGAGGCGGAGATCGATGCCGAGAAGCCGTCGATCCCGGCGGTCAGCGGCGGGCTGATGCTGGTGGGTGAGCAGACCCGGCAAAGTGAGGGCGGGCTGCGCACGACGTGGACGTTTCAGGGGATCAATGGGGACGGGAAAAGCGTCACGTTCAAGGACCGCTCCAACTCGCTTGATTATGGATTTGAATCGGGCTTTGCACAGGTCTCGATCCAGCGGCATCCCCGGTTTATGGATCTTCTCAGCGAATACGGCGGCTATCCCGACAACGATGGCGGGCGGGTGCTCTGGCCTCCCAAACTTGAGGATAACAAACCTGGTGGCGGGCTGTCGTCAAATAGCAATACGGGCACCAATCCGATGTTTGGGGTTAATGAGTATTTCCAAATGGAGGGGACGTATCGGTTCCGGTATGCGTCGCCCACGCTGCCCGGGAAAATCCTTGCTTCGACCGGGACGATTTGCACCGCGTTGCCGGGTCAGCCACCTCCGTTGGTTGAGGGACGCAATTGGTTAATGCTCCCGGTGAGCTATCGCCGCAGGGGCACCGTCTTTGACATTACCGAACAATATTGGCTTTCGGGTCGCGGCGGCTGGCCTGAGCCGGTTTATAGCTCTTTCACCAAATCAGGCACCCGTTCCACTGGTCTGCAATCGGTCAGCATTCAACCCGTTTCCGGTTTATGATCCCCACCTCTCCACAATCAGCAACCATGAGGCCCGGAGCCGGGACGCGGCTCGGGTCCAACTCGCAGGGGGTTTGGATCTCGAACCCCAATTTGGGGATGAGTTTTAACCATCCGTTCCGGCCTGTGCTGGTGGGGGCAGGCGACGGGGCGGGGCTCCGGTTTGCCAAGGGGGTCGTGGACGGCTTTGAGCCGCTCATTGAGGGGGAGCCGATGTCCACCGGCACGCTGAAATTGACGGGGGAGATCACGAACAAAACCAAGGAATCTTGGGCAATCCTTGAGGTGACCCCGAATGGCAAAGGTGTCCTGGACAAAGATTCCAAGCTCAAGATTGTGCATGGCCTCGCTCCCGGCGGGATGACCGGAGGGACCGTGGGGCGGCAGCCGCTGGCGCTCATCACCTGGAAAAATCAACGCCCGGTGATGGTCTGGCCGCTGGTGTTTTTCAACCTCCGCTACGTCCGGCGAAACGGCTCGAATACGGAGCCCGCCCGGCATTTCTTTTTATGATCCCGCCCGCTCCAGTAAACCCCAGCAAGACCCCGACGCCAGGGCCGCGCCCGGCTTTACGGGCGGGCAACGGGACGCGCATCTTGCGCTCACCGGCTGGGATGGCGGTCTCGATGGAAAGCTCGACCTGGCATCATCCCTGGCACACGACGGTTTGCTGGGATGCGGCGCAAAAAGAGTGGGTGGCCGTGGTGCGCCCCGGCTTTGTCAATGGCCGTGCACCGGTGGTGCAGACGACCGGCAAGCGGATGCAATCGACCCCCTCTTTTCTCGCCCCGATCACCGCATGGGACGGGGCGGCGGACATCGCGCAGGCGGCGGAGCTGGCCAGCGAGGGGGAGGAAGTGCTGGACCCGAACGCGAAGATTTGGGTGCCGCTTTACCGCAACCCGCTCATTCCGCTGGTCTGGCGCGATCGCGGCAAAGAAGGGGCTCCCATTCCGGCTTATTTTGCGAGGCGCATCAACTGGATTGCCACCGCCGGGCGCGAGGCCAAAGCCTCTGCCGAGGTCTGGGCCGCTTCCGGGAGGAGGCTCTTCTCCAGCGACATCGTGCTTCACCAGCCGCGCACGGCGTTGACCTCGAAGTTTGATTTTCCGGTCGATCTGGTGATGGGCAGCTCCATCGTGACGCAAACCCTCTCGATGCGGGAGGCTGCGGATAACGATCGCCTCAAGCTGGTGAGCATGTCGGAATATCGCCCGCCGGAATCGTATAGCCGGGATGAGCGGCTCCTGGGCGTCTATGAGGAGCCCACGTGGGATGAATTGCTGGTGGCCCGCGTGTTTCTCCTTTCGCCGCCGAACGCCGAGGGTGCGCCGGATGGCTCGTGGATTCCGTTCGTGCAGCATTATCTTTTTTGGAACTTGAGCTGGTTCCAGCCGCTGTTGCGGAAGCTCCCGACCGACGGGGCGGATGTGAAGTTAATTGTGCCGATGGCGTTTGGGCTGGGGCAGCTCGTGATAAACTCGATCCTTGCCCCGATCAATGACATGGTGGACCAGTCGCTCAATCTCCTCTCCGCCCATTCGCTCGCGGGGAAATTCTGGACCGCGACCGGCGGCGGCTCCGATTCGGCATTCCCTGCGGCGGTCGCTTCGAAACCTGTGGATAAATTTGGGCTCTCCAAAGACCTCCGCGCCAAGGCGGCCCGGGTGGCCGCGCTCAACGAAGGGGTGCTCACGGATTCGCTCGATCCCGCCTTTCCCTACCGCGCCAAGCCTTTCGACCTCTCTCTATTATGAACGCTCTCCTCTACTATGACCTGACCACGAAATCCCTCACTGACGGAAGCTCCGCATGGACGCCCCCGGCGATGGTGTTTGGCGAATCGCTGCAAATTGGTCTGCGCTTTCAGGAGACGCTCGCGGGGACGCAAAGCGAGGTGGGCCGAGTGGTGCGCTATCTCAAAGCGGCCAGCGGCGTGGTGGATGCCCGGCCCGTGGCCGGGGCATGGCGGCTTAAGCTCGGCAGCGAGCCGCAGAGCGCGGCCAATACCACGGCCCCGCTCCCGTTCAATGCCGGGGCGCAGGCATTGCAAAGCGCCATCAACGCGCTGCCCGCTGTTACCGCCCTCTATGGCCAGGCCGCCGTTTCAATGATGTCCGAGAGTTACCTGATCAAGTTTGGCACGGGGGCGGTGGAAGTGCCGCTGTTCCTGGTCGGGAGCCAACTGCACCCGCCCTGCTTTGAGCAGGTCAATGCCTGGCAGGTGGCAGGGGCATGGGTGTCCGAGCTGCGACTCTGCCAGGCTCCGGTGGTCTTCACTGACAGCAGCGAGCGCCAGCTCCCGCCGCCGCCCAGCATCACCCGCATCCAGCAAGGGGGCAGCGACGGGATTTTCGAGTGGAACGAAATTCAGCAGATGGCGATGCCGCCGGATTTCCAGGGCTCCTACCAATTTAAGCGCAACAACATCCGCACCGCGCTGCTTTCCCCCGCCGATGGCAACACGGAGATCGCCGCCGCGTTGAGCATTTACGGGAGCAGCTTTGCTGTGACCAATCCGCGTGACGGCATTGCCCGGATTGAATTTACGGGGGATTTCAAGGGGGTGCCGCAGCCGTTATTGGAGGTGATCGTGGCCGATGCTCCCGAGGGGGATTTGACATTTGCGCTCGAGCTCGACAAGCCGCCGCTCGCGGCGATGCTGCGCACCCGGGAAGAGGTGGCGCTGCCGCTGGAGATCGAGATCGGGATTGAGGATGATTCGATTGCGGGCGGGGTGGCGGTCCATAAAATCCGCACCGAGATCACGATCCAGCGCGGGGTGATCTTCCCGATGCTGGCAACGGCGGCCGGGATTGATTGGCTGCGCCCGGTGCCGAAAGATTATGTGCCGTTCATGCGCGACCAGGTGATCACGGGACAGCAGTTTTACGCCTGCGCCCTGGGCGACGGCGAGGCCGTTGAATTTGTGGTGGATCACAACCTCGCCACCGATGCGATTGCCGGGGTGCTTTTGCGCGAGAACCATGCCGACGGGCGGATGCTGGTGCAGGGGACCGATTACGATGTCCATTCGGGCGGGGAGAACTCGCTGACGATCACGCTGATCGGCGATGCCGCCGCGCCGGTCAGCGAAGGGCTGGGGCTGGTGATCACCGCCGCCGGTCCGCGAGCGGTGTTTCAGGCGCACACTCACACGATGGACCAGGTCGTCGGCCTGGATGGAATTCTGGAACAGATCGGAACGCGGCTGGAAGTTTTGGAGGCGTATCTGCCAAGCACCTCCCCGAGCGTGCCAAGCACAGGGGCGGCGGTGCTCAAGATCGAAATCCCCGAAAAGAGCGAAGTGATCGGTTATACCGCCCCGCTGCCCGAGGATCTGTCAACCCTTCCCCGCCGCGCACCCTTTCTGCTCCCGGCCATCCACCTGGCCACGGGCAATGTCGCCGCATTGCCCTCGCCTTTGCCAAGCCCCGCTGCGAATACCGTCTGGAGCGCCGCCGTGCGCACCCAAATCCCTGGAGGCGGTCAAATCCGGGCGTCGTGGGTCGAGGCTGGCGGCTTTGTGGCAAGCGACGGGCGCATCCTCTACCCGGCGGCCCACGCTGCGAGCACGACGAGCTATTACCCGCTCCCGTTCGAGCGCACGCTCTTTGAGTTTGCGGTAAATGAGAAAATGCTGCGCGTTAACCGGACCTTGAAGCTTGAGTTCGGCGTGGCTGCGCAACTGATCCATGCCACCTCGGAGGCTCAATGGGTATGTGTTATCGAGGCAGGCACGCCAACAAGCCAAACCGCTCCCGCACCGACTGGCCAGAACCTTGAGGACGTGGTTTGGGGCGAGGTGCCGTTATTGAGCCAACCGCTGCTCATCACCCCGTTGGCAACCACTCACACATTTGGGTGCCGTATCAGGCGCACCGCCGACGGCATTGTCGCGGACCGCCTGCTATATGGCGACTGGGAGGCCGCCACCGATGCGGCTCCGGCCAGCGCCAACTTTGCCCTGCGCGCCCGGCTTATCCGCTTTGACACCAAAAACAACGCCCCAATGGCGCGTGGCTGGCTCAGCTACACCTTGGGCGACAAGAGCAACCCGACCACCGCCACCATCTCGTAATTATGTCCATCCCACTCATCAACCCAAACACAAGCGTCCTCGGCTTTACCTCGGGGCAATACGTCGTCTACCAATGCTCAACCACCGACGGCCAGACCGGCGCGTGGACGTGCGCTGGTCTCCCGGATGGCTTGAGCATCAACGCTGGCACCGGGTTAATATCTGGGACACCCACCACACCGGGCATTTACAATTCCACGATCACATTCGCCAACGCGAACGGCACGGCCACGCTGCCAGTCACGTTTGGTATCGACGATGGGGGCTTTCTCCCGGATGTCGGCATTGAAGTGGACATCGATCTCATTTCCGGCGCGGTCAGTTTCCCTACGTCACCCGATGGCAAGCTTCACGGCAAGAATGGTGATTATCTCCCGCTCCTGATTGGCCTGAAGAAAAATGGCACCCTGCTTGATCTCCCGGTCACTGGCCTCACCTTTGGGCTCAAAGAGTTTGAGTCGGAAGCGCTGGTTATCCTTAGCCAGCCCGCCGCGTTCTCAAAGGTCGGAGGCTACGAGCGAACGCGCTGGCGCACGCTGGTCTATCTCGATCCTGTGGCGCTCGCCGGACCGCTGGCGGATTACGAGGCATCCACCGCTGTTGGTGGGGTCGAGCCGGACGCCAAGACCGATGACTCCCAGATGGTAACATTGCTGGCAGCCCCGTGCGAAATCCAAGTTGAGCTGCAACAGCTCGACACCAATCTGTCCCCCGCAACCATCATCCGAAGCTCGCAGATTTTCTCGATGCTGGTCGAGCGGCAACTGGTCAACTGATATGAGCGCTCAACTGTTTGATTGGGCAACCGCCCGCAAGGCTCTAAATTCCGGATGGCGGGTTCGCCGTTCCGGCTGGACGGATCGCTGGCTGGAGCGATGGACGGGGGGATTGATCTGGCTGATTCTCGACGACGGCACCAAACGGGTGGTTCTTAACACCGACTTCGGAGCAGACGAATTTACAGCTCTCGATTGGACAAACTTACCCGCTAGCTGCGTGACCGCTGGCACAACTCAAGGCACCGGGACGAATGGTTGCCCGCTGCCCTATTCTCCGCCCAGCTCGGGGGGCACAAGCTCGGGGGGCACAAGCTCGGGGGGTGAAAGCTACACGCCGATCTCCCCGGATCAACCGCCCACCGGCTCGCCCGGTGCAGGGCAGACCGGATCGGCCAGCGGTGGCGGCGGAGGTGGAGGTGGAGGTGGAGGTGGCGGCGGAGGTGGAGGTGGTGGAAGCAAACCACCCCGGCGACCCCCGCAAAACATTACATGGCCGACGCTAAGTCTCTCGGTTCAGGACACCCACTCCGGGTGCTACGATCGCAACGATTTCACGTCTGATTTTGTGCACCCTCGCTTCATGGGGACGGTTTCGTTGACGCAGCCTCCTAATTACACCGGGCCAAGTGTCTTCTTGGTCTCCGTCAAAAACGGCCCGAGCACGTTTGCCGCTGGCAGCCTTGGGCCGGGGGGCTCTTACGGCTTTGAATGGATTGACCCCCTTCCGGTGAGTCCCGGAAGCACGCTGGCTTTCACTGCCCGCGCATGGTCCCCCGGTGCGCCCGACCGTCAAGCCTCGGCGAGCGTAGATGTGGCCGAATGGTGCGACATTCGTCTATTTATCGCATGTCTTTCCGGGTCCCCCTCCGGCTGTCAAAATGGCAACGGCTGGGTAACAATTCGGGACGCCGGCGGGACGCTCGTTTACGACGGCTGCCCGGCCTGGGAAGTCGGTCTTGGAGCCATTGCAGCCGGATACACCATCACTGTCACCTACAGCGAATCCGACGGTCCGTGCCCCGGCCTGCCTCACACTGAGGGCTACGGTGGCCAGCTCGACATCAGTCTATTACTTAATGGGCGGATTGACCACATTGCCCTCATTAATTTGAATGATGAAACCCAAGGCTCCTTCACCATCTCGATCACACAAGCGATGCTTGACTGGTTCTACACGCCATGATCACGATCCCTCTATCCAAGCTACAATCCGTAGCCCCCCGCAAGCCTCCCGGCTATTTCGACGCGTGCATCGCGGCGGGAACCGTGGTGGGTGAAAACCTCGAACTTACCGAGAGCGCGTTTGCCGCTCTCCGAGCCCAGTTCTCGCCGCCGCCGCTCACCTCACAAATCAAATCCGCTGCCGGGGCCGTCGTGGCCGAGTGCGGGGCGGCGATGACAGGCGTGCCACAAATAGATGCTAACACAAAAGCAGCACGTCTCACTACCTGCGAGGGGTGCGAGTTTTTCATAGCTGCCGATCGTCGCTGCCAGAAATGCGGTTGCTGGATGGAAGTAAAGGCCGGGTTTCGCGCGGCGACCTGCCCGGAAGGCAAGTGGCAGGTTGAAACGACTCCCACCGCGTGACCTCGCCGTGACATCCTATTAACGCGACGTGGCGTCATATTGAGGCTGTGCAGGTGGGCTGCATGGGCTATGCAGACCCGGTGCATACCGGCTGCCGATTCGGGGAAAGTTCTCAAACCTTTGCTATTTTTTCTCAAATCGCGCGGCGTGATACAGAAAAATGGCAAGCGCACTCCCATCGCGCTCGGAGATCGCGATCCACCTGTTGCGCTCTCTTTAGCTGCGTCGGGCTATTCGCCGATCATTGCCGCGTATTCGGCGGCGCTTTTGAGCTGATCCAGCTCTTCGGGCTTGTCGAGCGTGACGGCAAAGAGCCAGCCTTCGCCGTGCGGATCGGTGTTGACCAGGGCCGGGTTGTTTTCCAGCGCTTCGTTGATGGCAACGACCGTCCCGGTGACGGGCGCATAGATGTCTCCGGCGGCTTTGACCGATTCCACAATCGCGGCGGCGGCTTTGGCCTCCACCTTGGCGCCCATCTTGGGCAGTTCCACATAAACCACGTCGGTCAATTCGGCTTGGGCGTGGTCGGTGACGCCGACGCGTGCCTGCCCGTCCTGGACGCGGACCCATTCGTGCGTTTCGGTGTATTTGAGATCTTCGGGAACGTTCATTTATGCGGTTTTATTATGGAGCGGTTTTTTTTGGATGGTCGCCGGGAATCGGCGTCCGCGAATTTCGATTTCGATTTCTTCGTCAATGCGGGCAAACTCGGTGGGCACGTAAGCCATGCCGATGCCGATCCCCAACGTGGGCGACACCGTGCCGCTCGTGGTCTGCGCGATCAAAGCCCCATTTTTGAACACGCCATAATGTGAGCGTGGCGGCGGGGTCTTGCCCTTCATCTTGAACGGGACGAGCCGTCTGGGAACCCCGTTTTGGCGTTGCTCGGCAAGGGCCGCGCGCCCGATGAATTTGGGTTTTCCCAAATCGACGAAGAAAGACATGCCCGCTTCGAGCGGGGTGTGCTCGGGCGAGAGATCGGAGCCGTTGAGCGGATAACACATCTCCAGCCGCAAGGTGTCGCGCGCTCCCAGTCCGCAAGGCTTGATCCCGAACGGCTCGCCCAGTTCCAGGATCGTGTTCCAGATATTCACCGCGCAAGGTGCGTGGAAGAACAGCTCGAAGCCGTCTTCGCCGGTGTAGCCGGTCCGGGCGATCCAGACGGTTCCGCAATCGGCATCGTAGCGTTTGATTTCATTCCGGGCGGGCCGGGAGATTTTGCCTTCGAAAAAATGATCGAAAAGCTGGACCGCGCGCGGCCCCTGGACGGCCACCCCGGCAAACTCGTCGCTATGGTTTTCAATCGTTACCCCCGGGACGCGGTGGGCCTCCAGCCAGGCGACATCCTCGTCGATATGGCTGGCGTTGACGACCAGCAGGTAACGGGCGTCTTCGAGCAGATAGACAAGCAGATCGTCGATAACGCCGCCCTGCTCATTAAGCAGGAACGTGTATTGGCATTCCCCGGGCGCAAGACGCTCGACGTTATTGGTCAACATTTCATTGAGCCAAATCTTCGCCTCCGGTCCGCTCACGAACACCTCGCCCATGTGGGAAATGTCAAATACTCCCAGCGTATTGCGAACCGCATGGTGTTCTTCGAGAATCCCCCCGTATTGAACCGGCATATGCCAGCCGCCGAAATCGACCATTTTGCCTCCGGCCGCCAGATGGGCATCAAAGAGCGGCGTTTTCTTGGGATCACCGGGAGATGGATTGGAATCGGACACAGGCGCATTGTAAGAGGGTGGACGTCAAAGTCAATGCGTGGGCTATTGAACCGAGGCTCATTCATCTAAATGTTTTCTCGCCAAGACGCCAAGGGGCAAAGGTTCGGAGTAGGTAAAACCGATCGTAGTGCGGCGGGATTTCCCCTGAAATCCGACTTCCGAACTAAATAAAAAGCGTTGGAAAAACAAAAAGCGCCGTTTTTTTCGTCTCTTTGCGTCTTGGCGTCTTTGCGTGAGATTTTCTTTAAGTCCGGCTTTAATTTAGCTGAGTATGCCTTGTTTTATCGAACTTTGGTCCCTTGCTTTGAAGGCCGTTAGCGGCTATGAAGGGGGTTCTTCATGAACGTGATCGCTTTTTTGGAACGCCACTTTGGCCGCTTTGCCATTCCCGGCCTGGTGCGGATCATCGTCGCGCTCAACGCCCTCGTGTTTGTCTGCGCCAAACTCAACCCGGCGGTGATTTATTATCTCAACCTGAACCCCGCTGCGGTTCGCCACGGGGAAATCTGGCGCCTGCTCACCTACATCCTGATTCCCGGCACCGACAGCTATTTCTGGATTTTATTTGCGCTCGCGTTTTTGTGGATGATCGGCGACGGCCTGGAGGTCGCGTGGGGAGCGTTCCGGCTCAATTTGTTTTACCTGGTCGGGATGATCGGAACCACGGTGGCCGCCTTCTTTTTTGGAGCGGGCGACTCCAACACGATGCTCAACCTCTCCCTCTATTTTGCCTTCTCGTGGTTTTACCCGAACATGGAGGTCTATTTCATGGCAATTTTGCCGGTTCGCATCAAATGGCTGGCGATGGGGATGGCCGGGTGGCTGGTGTTTCAGTTTGCGTTGGGGAGTTTGGCTTTCAAAATGGCCGTGCTCGCTTCATTGGCTAATTTCCTGATCTTCTTCGGATCTGAAATGATCGGTTTGTTCCGGCAACGCGGCACGGCCGCCGTTCGCCGCAAGGCTTACCCCCAAGCTTCGCTTCCCGAGGAGGAACCGCTTCACCGTTGTATTGTCTGCCAACGCACGGACCGCTCGCATCCCGAACTGGAATTCCGGGTGAGCCGTGACGGCAACGATTATTGCATGGAACATCTGCCCAAGCCGGCAGCCTGAAGCCTGTCTTTAAAATATGGGTTTTTTCGAAACGATTTTATTGATTTTGTGGATCATTGACTGCGTGGTCTGGTGGCTGTATGCACGCGCTTTGCCTTGCAAGGTTCACCGGGGATGGCGTTGGGCGATGCACGGTTTTTTTGTAGTCCAGATCCTTTTTATGGGGATCATGTTTTGGGGGCGTTCAAGAAATTTATCTGCCTGGATTCCCGGTCCCGTTTTCGTTGTCTTTTACGTCTGGCATCTGCTTGTTGCGCCGATCGCGTTCGTATTCGGGCTGCTTGGACTTGCCGGGGAGGGGATTCGGGCTGTGATGCATTGCTTTCGCCCGAAACCTGAGGCTCTGGAACCGGGTTCGGATCGGCTCTCCCGCCGGGAGTTTTTGGGGACGCTCGCCGTCCTTGCGCCCCCTTTGTTGACGTTTTCGCTGAGCGCACTGGCCCTGCGGCAGCTTTCCCATTTCCGGCTGCGCCGTTTCACCGTGAAACTCCCGACGCTCCCTCCGGAGTTGGACGGAATGACGATCGTGCATTTGGCGGATACCCATATTGGCCAATTCACGCCCGAGAGCGTGCTCCGGCAAATGGTGGAGGAGACCAACCGGCTTCACCCCGACCTGACCGTTTTTGCCGGGGATCTTATCAACAGCTCTTTGGAAACCTTACCGCAGGGGATCGCAACCTTGAAAGCGATTCGCTCCCCCCTGGTGGTGTGCGAAGGCAACCATGATGTGGGCCTCGATCGCGGCGGGTTTGAGCGCAAGGTGAAGGCGTTTGGGCTTAAATTGTTGCTGAATGACTCGGCCACGGTGCGCGTGCGCGGCATCCCTGTGCAGATTCTGGGAGTTGTCTGGGACGGTCCGCGAAATTGGGAAAACCGTGGGTATGAACGCAACCTTGCCGAATCGGTGGAGGCGGTGCTCCGGTTGCGTGATCCCCGGGCATTTCATATCCTGCTCGCGCACCATCCTCACGCCTGGGATTACTGCGAGGATGTTCCGCTTACCTTGAGCGGACATACGCACGGCGGGCAGTTGATGCTTAACCAGGATCACGGATTTGGCCCTTGGATGTTCCGGTATTGGTCGGGGCTTTATACCCGGAACTCCGGTTCTCAGGCGTTGGTGGTTTCCAACGGGGTCGGCAACTGGTTCCCGATCCGCACCGGCGCTCCGGCGGAAATTATTCACCTCACGTTGCGTCGGGGATAGACTAAAAAAAAGGCGCGGCATCATCCTGGGATGAGGCCGCGCCGGAATAAGAGACGTTCGATTTATCCCTCGTACGATTTCACAACCAGCGTGGCGTTGTGACCGCCGAACCCGAAGGAGTTGTTGAGGGCCACGCGGACTTTATGCTCGCGGGCGACTTTGGGGACGTAGTCGAGATCGCACTCGGGGTCCGGGTCGTCGAGGTTGATCGTCGGCGGGATGACGCTATCGCGGATCGCCAGCACGCAGGCGGCGAGTTCCACCGACCCGGCGGCTCCGAGGAGATGCCCGGTCATCGACTTGGTCGAGGAGACCAGGAGGCCGTTCTTGGCGTGGTCGCCGAAAACCGCTTTGATCGCCTTGGTTTCGCAAATATCGCCCATTCCCGTGGAGGTGCCGTGGGCGTTGACGTAATCGACTTCCTCGCGGTTGATGCCGCTCTTTTCGAGCGCCATGTTCATGCACCGGGCGGCGCCCTGGCCTTCCGGAAGCGGCGAGGTCATGTGGTAAGCGTCGGAGCTCAAGCCGTAACCGGCCAGTTCGCAGTAAATCCGGGCTCCGCGCGCTTTGGCGTGTTCGAGTTCTTCAATGACGAGCACGCCCGCGCCTTCGCCCATGACGAAGCCGTCGCGGTCCTTGTCAAACGGACGGGAAGCGCGTTGGGGCTCGTCGTTACGGGTGCTCAACGCCTTCATGGCCGCGAACCCGGCGACGCCGATCGGGACGACGGTCGCTTCCGCGCCGCCGCAAAGGAAAATATCCGCATCGCCGTGCCGGATCATGCGCCAGGCTTCCCCGACGGCGTGGCAGGCGGTGGCGCACGCGGAGGTGGTGGAGAAGTTTGGGCCGGCGACTCCAAATTCCATGGAGACCAGACCGCTGGCCATGTTGCTGATCATCATCGGGATCATGAAAGGGGAGACCCGGTTCGGCCCCTTGTTCATGAGGATGGTGTGCTGGTCGCAAAGGGTGTTCAAGCCGCCGATGCCGCTGCCGATGACGCAGCCGAAGCGCTCCAGGTTGACTTTCTCCAGGTCGATCCCGGAGTCGGCCATTGCCAATTTGGCGGCCGCCATGCCGAACTGGGTGAAGCGGTCGGTGCGGCGGACGTCTTTGGGGTTGTTGAAAAACGGGGTGGCATTGAAGTCTTTGACTTCGCCTGCGATTTTGCAGTCAAAGCAGGTGGGATCGAACGAAGAGATGGTGTCAATGCCGCTGCGACCATTGGTCAAGGAGTCCCAGAAGGTGACGAGATCTTTTCCAACCGGGGTCATGACCCCGATTCCTGTAATGACGACTTTGCGATCTATGGACATAAAGTGCCGTATCCTCCACGGGTCTTGCGGAAGATGCAACCGGAAAATGAGCCTGCCAGGAAGTCCGGGGTGTGATTATAAGTGGGCGTATCTTCAGCGCCAAGGGCGCGGCTCCATACTAGCGTGGGGCAGCGCCCCACGACCTCCAGAAAGCAAGGGAGGAGGGCTGAAGGCCCGCACCATTCTGCGCCTTTCCGGGATGGTGCGGGCTTTCAGCCCTGGGCCTGTTCCTCTCAAAGTCCTAGCCCGTTGGGCTAGGCTGGTATGGGGCCGCGCCGTTGGCGCTGAATGTGCAGCCGCTCGCTTGCGCCATTTTTAAGCACAACTACAGCTTCCCCGTCATTGTCTCGGGATCGAGCACCCGCTGTAGTTCCTCTGCATCCATCACATCCCAGTCCAGGCAGATTTCCCGGATGGTGCGCCCGCTTTCGGCGCTTTCCTGGGCGATTTCCGCCGCCCGGTCGTAACCGATGTAGGGGGTCAACGCCGTGACCATCGCCATGGAAATCTCAATGAGCGCCTCGCAACGTTCCTTGTCGGCGATGAGCCCCTCGACGCACCGGGTACGGAACGTGTTGACGGCGTTGGTCATCAACCGGATCGCTTCGAGAATGTTATACGAAAGAACCGGCATCATCGTGTTCAACTCGAATGTGCCGTTGGCTCCCGCCCAAGTGATCGTGGCATCGGCGCCGATGACCTGGGCGCAAACCTGCATGAGCATCTCGCACATGACGGGGTTGATCTTGCCGGGCATGATGGAACTGCCGGGCTGGGTGGCGGGGAGGGTGATTTCTCCCAAGCCACAGCGAGGCCCGCTGCCCAGCCACCGGATGTCGTTCGCGATTTTAAAGAGCGAGACGGCGACGGTCTTGAGCTGGCCGCTGGCTTGGACGAGCCCGTCCTGCGTGGCCTGCGCCTCGAAATGGTTGCGCGCTTCGCGGAAGGCGATCCCAGTGCGGTTCCACAGGTGGTGGAGCACTTTGGAAGGGAACTCCGGATGGCAGTTGAGGCCGGTGCCGACGGCCGTGCCGCCCAGCGCCACTTCTTCAATGGCGGCCTGGGCATTGCCGATGCGCAGCTTGGCAAACTCGATCTGCCGGGCGTAGCCGCTGAACTCCTGCCCCAGCCGGATGGGGGTGGCGTCCATCAGATGGGTGCGCCCGATTTTGATCACGGTCCAAAATTCGAGCGCCTTGCGTTCCAGCGCATCATGGAGCTGTTCCAAAGCGGGCACCAGGCCGTTCCGGAGCGCCTCGCCGACGGCGACGTGGATGGCCGTGGGGATCACATCGTTGCTCGATTGTCCCATATTCACATGGTCGTTGGGGTGCACCGGGTGTTTGGAACCGATCGGTTTCCCAGCCAACTGGCAGCATCGGTTGGCGATCACCTCGTTGGCGTTCATGTTGGTGCTGGTGCCCGAGCCGGTCTGGAAAACATCCACCGGAAAATGCTCGTCGAGCGTCCCTTTGATCATCTCCTCGGCGGCCCGGGAAATGAGCGTCACCCGTTCCTCGTCGAGCAATCCGAGCTCCAGGTTGGCCTCGGCGGCGGCCCATTTAATCAAGCCCAGCGCGCGGATCATTTCGCGGCTGACCCGGTAGCCCGAGATTGGGAAATTAAGGACGGCGCGCTGGGTGGAGGCGCCGTAAAGAGCGTCGGAGGGGACTTCCATTTTCCCCATTGAATCTTCTTCCATGCGGGGGGTGGTTTGCATACGGGCTTCATCATAAACATCGGCTTCACAATCCGAAAGAGTCTTCTTTTGTTTTTTCCGGGGGAAAATGATATCGGTTGGGCATGTCCTGGATTTTCAATTTTCGCCCGATAAGCGCGGTGCTGTTGCTGGGATTGCTTTCCGCCTGCCAGACGGCCCGCGAGTTCCCTGCGCCCGGCTCCCATTGGAAAAACGCACAGGGGCAGCTTCAATACAGCACGCCCAAGCGTTCCGTGATTGGGGAGATCGCGTTGAGCGGCAACGGGTTGCAAGATTTCCAGCTCGATTACCTGGCTGGTCCGGGCGTGCCGCTCATGCGGTTGCGGGAATCGGGGGATACCGCCCGGGCCGAGGGAATTTTTGCCGGGGTGGGGGGAAACTGGCAAGGAGCGGCGGCCCATGCCCACGGACGGCTGGCAAGCTGGGTGGCGTTGCGGGAAGTTTTTGCCGCGCTTGAAACCCACATCAACGCCCCGAGCGCGACGGTTCAATCCAAGCCCGGAGCGGTCTACCCGTGGACGGCGCAGCTCACGCAATCGCCCGGAGAGCCCCAGCGCATCCGGGTCGAGTTCCCCAGGACGAGCGAGCGGTTTACGTTTGTGCTGATGCGGTAAATTTACTGCAAGGCTTCAAGACGTCGGGAAAGATCGTCAGGGAGGGATGAGGCGAGTTGCGGATGGGCTTCCACCAGCCTCATAATATCTAAGAGGTCTTTTTGACGTTTGCTGGGCCGCCGCCGGGAATCGCTCCACGCGAGGATCTTGCCGCGCAACGTGTCTTCCAGGCTGGCGACTCGCATCAGGATTCCATGCACGTCAGCCGGAACCGACCGGCTCGGGAAATCGCGGTAAACCGGCTCGGTGCTAATCTGAACGCTGACTTTGGAATGCCCCGTGAGATTGACGGACCAATCAAACCGTTCGGAGCGGAAACCGGCCTCTTCAAGCGCCCGAACGGCCAGATCAACCTCCGCGGCGATGACCAGATCGACATCGGCCGTGGCCATTGGCTCATGGGCCCAGTGGTTGACGGCCAATCCGCCGATCATGCACCACGGGATGTCCTGTCGCTCCAAAGTCTCGACAAGCAACACCACGTCGCCACCGCCCCCGGCGGTTTGCCAATCGTAGAATTGCCTGCTCGTCATGCCGATACCGTACACAAGCCGTTGAGCCGAGGCAAGATTCGTTCCTGTTTGCAATTTTCGCTGTTCCTTGAAGTGATTTTTCCCTTCTCCCGTGACACATGGCGTTTTTTCATGCTCAATAGAGGGCTCTTTCGATGACCCTGGAGACCCGTTTCGCCCATTATTCAGTTCGCCATCCCCGCCTGACACTGCTCGCGGTGGCACTTTTTGTCGTGGTCTGCCTGGCGGTGATCGTCACCCGGGGGCGCATCGATACCGATGTGCTTAATCTTTTGCCGCAGCGGTTTGAATCGGTGCGGGCGCTGAAAATTTACGACCGCGAGTTCAACCAGGCCCGCGAAATTACTTTCGCGCTTTGGGACGAGTCCGCTGAAGCCGATTTAAACGGGTATGCCGAATATTTCGGCGATGCGCTGCGGCAGGAGCCGTGGGTGGTCCGGGTATTGGACCGCTCGCCGATGGATTTGCCCGAAGGGGCGCGGGAAATTCAAAAACTTGCCGTGCCGTTGTTGCTGGATCAGGACGCGGGCGCGTTTGCCGCGACGTTGAAGGCGCTTGCTCCCGAGGCGATCGCCAAACGTTTCGCCCTCAAGCGGACCGAGATGGAAGCCGGGTCGCCCAAGGCCGAGATGGAGCTCAACCTGGACCCGCTCGGAATCGTTGCCCCGGCTTTGAAACCGTTCTCGGCCTCGTTTTCGACTGAAAACACGCGCCCCCTCACGTCGGCCGATGGGACGCTGCGGGTCGTCGTGGCTGTTTGCAATCAAGCCAGCCTGGACGCCGAGAGTTGCCGGAAAACCATGGCGCAAGTCGAGGCGTTCAAAGGGCGCATCGCGGCCCGGTGGACCGGGGGCGCGGCTCCCCAAATCCTCGTGACCGGGCGCACGGCCTACGTGAGCGAGCTTTCCCAAGGAATCAAGAGGGATGTCTGGACCACCATTCTAGGCTCGGTTGTGCTGGTTTCCGGGGTCTTTTATGCCGGTTTCCTGCGGGTCCGTCCGCTGCTCTCCATTTTGATGGTGCTCGCGCTTTGTTGCCTCGGGGCGGTTGCCGCCGGGGCGCTCATTTTCCCGCAGCTTAATCTCGTCACGATGGGGCTTTGCTCAATTCTCGTCGGGCTCGGTGTCGATTTCGGGATGCTCTTCTACGGCACGTATCAGACAGGGCGTAACTGCGGGCTCGACCACGCACAAGCCACAGCCGATTCGGTGGGGCAACTGGGCCGGGGCATCCTCTTTGGTGCCTCGACGACAGCGGCCGCTTTTGCCTCGCTGCTCTTGAGCGAATCGGCCGGGTTTGCGCAACTCGGGGTACTCATTTCAATCGGGATCATCATCGCGGCGGTGTTGATGATGACCGTCTTTTTCGTATCGATCGGCTCCAGTTACAAGCCGGGCGGGAACGATCGGATGCTGACCGCCACGCAAAGTTGTCTCGACCGCCTTGCGCCCAAGCCGATCACCTGCGCCGCGCTGGCGTTCTTGATTGCGCTGACCGTGTTTGCTGTTGCGCCGGTGGGGAAAGTCCGTTTCGAGGCCAACCCGCAATCGCTCGAACCGCCCAATACGCAGGCCGGGTTTGCGTTGCGGAAAATCAAAGAGAAGCTTGCGGCGGGTAAAGCCGAGCCGGTGCTGGCCATCGTTCAAGGCCGGGATGCCGCCGATTTCCATGCCCAATGGAATGCCGCGCAAACCCGTTGGCAATCCGCTAAAGAGCGCGGCGAGATTGCCGGTTTTTCATCGCCTGCCACGTTTGCCTTTTCCCCGCCGCGCGTGGAAGCCAATCTGAGCTGTCTTGCAGGGTTCGATATCTCGGCCAGCCGCAACGCCCTCAGCCGTGCGCTGGAGGAAAGCGGGTTTGATGCGGTCTCGTTCCAGAGCGCGTTCGGGCTGCTCGACGCCCTTGCGGCCCTCGGTCGCGGCGATCGTGCGTCGCTCGACTGGCGGCGCAGTTTGCCGCAGCAATCAAGCTGGCGTTTTGTGATCGACCGCTTCCTGTCCAACACCCCCAACATTGGCGCGGCCTACATTACTCCCAACCAAACCATAGGTGCCCCGGCGGAACAGAAAGCGCTCCGGCTCGTGCTCGACACCCCGGGCGCGGCCCCCTGGTTGACCGGTTGGAGCTACGTCATGGCCGACCTCGTTCCGTGGGCGCAATCCAAGCTCGTGGAATTGAGTGTCGTCATGATCGTCTTCAATCTCCTCCTATTGATTTTCATGTATCGCGCCGTGGCCCCCCTGGCCATCCTGATGCTGAGTCTCGGCCTGAGCATCGGGGCGATGGTGGCCGGGCTCAAAATCACGGGACTTTCCCTGAATCTTTTCAACGTCCTAGCCTTCCCCCTCGTGCTTGGGGTGGGGGTTGACTACGGCATTTACGTTGTTTTGGCGGTGCGTCAGAAAGACCGTTCGAGGCACGCCCTTTCCTCGATCATGAAACCGGTGATGCTCAGCGGATTGACCACCATTGCCGGCTTCGGCTCGCTCGGGTGGGCTCATCACCCCGCGCTCTCCAGCCTGGGGCTCGTCTGCGCCCTTGGGGTCGCCTGTTGTCTATTTTCCACACTTCTCTTTATTCTTCCCGCCTATTTGTGGAAGGGCTACCGATAGATTTTGGAATCCATGAAACGCCTGATCCTTTTTGTCTTCACCGCCATTGTCCTCCTCTCCCAACCGGCTCCCGCTGCGGAACCGCTTGCCCCGTCCCAGCGCGCGGAACTCCTGGCGAAGCTCCAGGCATTGCACGTGAAATACCCGTCATTTGCGGCCGCTTTTGCCGAACAGCGCACCTCGCGTTTGCTCAAAAAACCGCTTCTAAGCACCGGCCATATCGCGTTCCAGATTCCAAACAAATTCCGGCGTGAAGTCACCGGTTCCAACCCGAGCCTAACCGTCAGCAACGGCCAGGAACTATGGCTTTATTACCCCAATTTCAAAGAAGCCGAACATTACACCCTGGGCAAGCGGGCTCTCTTCGACGACGCGCTGGCCGCCCTCACGGCAGGGCTTAATTTCGCGCGAGTCGAAGAATTTTACGAACTCCAAATCACCGCTGAGGCCGGGGGCGGCTATCAGATCATCCTGACCCCCAAGCGGAGCAATTTGAAACGGATCGTGGCGCAACTGGCCGTCACTCTCGACCAGGAACTGGAAGTGCGGCGGACGGAGTTGACCTTGCCGAAGGGAGACCAGGTCATCACCACCTACACCGAGCCCAAGCGGGAAGGGATTTCGGCGAGCACCTTTGAATTTGTTCCGCCTGCGGGAGCGAACATCAGTCGTCCGCTCGGAAAATAAGGGATTGCGAGCGAGCGGATTCGCGAGGAAATTTCTATTGCAGCGGACCCGGTTTGCGGCTACAACTCCGAACCCCGCGAGTCGAAAGCGAGCGGCAATCCAAATTGCCTTATGGTGTAATGGTAGCACGAGAGATTCTGAATCTCTTTGTCTAGGTTCGAGTCCTAGTAAGGCAACTTGTATTCATCACGGTTCCCGGCCATTCGGCAGGAAAAAGTTCTGGAAAAGTTCCAAAAATAAAAAGAATCCCGGCCCGAAGCATTTTCAAAAAAAACGCCATGCGCTGAGATCATTTCGCGCATCTTTTTTTCGATTCCGCAAGGTTGTCAGCATCCCGGCGCGTCAAATTACGCCGCTGGCCTTTTGCGCCGGGTTTTCCGCGCTGGTGCGGATGCCGCGATGCACGACCGCTCCAGGGCGGCTTCAATGTAGGAATTGAGGCTCCGGCGCTCCAGCATGGCGCGGATCGCGGCGGCTTTGTGAACCTCTGGATTCACGCGAACAACAAACTTCCCGCTGTAATTTTTATTTGCGGCAGCTTCCGGCAAGGCGAATCCACGGCGCTCGTAGGTTTCGATCACGTCGGGAACGATCACGGCGAGTTGTCGGTACACGTCCTCTTCAGTGTCCCCGTGGCAGCATTGACCGACAAGAGGCGGGGCGCTCCCGATAAAGCAGCCGTCCTCTTCACTCCATTCGACCACCTTCATAAAATCTTTGGCTTTCATTTTTTGACCCTCTTGATTGCTTGTTTCACGTCTTTCTCTTGGTAGTGCCGCGCATCCTCCCCGAGTTGACCAGAGACCACTACGACCAGCCCTAAGGGGTGTACCATCTTGCGATGACTGCCCTTGCCGGGCTCAAACTCGAATCCGGCCTTTTCGAGGTCTTTGAGTAACTGGCGAATCTTTCGGGGCATGAGAAGACAGTATCAGTATGATACTAAACCGCAAGGGAGATATTCGGTTTTTTCGAGGCAAAAGGGGCGTCGTCAATCCCTGGGCTGTCGCTGCTTTTATCGGAGTCACAGTCGGGACAAAAATCCCGTGGGCAGAGAACATCCGCAATTTCATGACGAAGCTTGATGCCGCGGCAAAAAGCGGAGAAAAACATTCCAAGACATCTGGCGGTGATCGTCGAGGGGCTTGCCGAAAGGAAAAACAATGGAGGGGCTAATGCGAGAAAATCGCACCAAGGGCCGCAAGAAGCGTCCACAGGGCGATGCCAATAACCGGCATGAGCGCGAAGAAGAGAATCGCGCCCCAAAAAGTATTTAAAAGTCCGAGATACCAGAGAGCCAGACGGTTCATATTGACACGGCTCAATCTACGCCATGGGCGACATAAAAACAGCATTTTCCGCTGACGGGCAAAGTCTATGCAGACCGTTAAAAACATCTGCGCCCAGTTCAACAGTCTGAAAGTCCAGATCGGCATTGCCGGTCAAGCCTTCAGGGGTTTCAGCAGGATTCTGGAATCGTCTCCAAGGCTCTACCGTTCAAGTAGGTGCTCGATCTGGGGGGAACCCTCAGCAATCTCTTGGGGCTATTGAGAGCCGACTTGCTCGATCCGCACAAGAATCGTCTGCGTGTTCGTGCCGGTCATGACGGCTTCATTGGTCGGCGAAACCGCAAGGCATCGAGCGGCGAGAAAGAAAAAAAACAAGATGCTTTTCATAATTTAAACCGGTGTAAGCCCTAAAATTCCGTCGTTTACAACCAGGCGTCGAACCTCCCCGGTTACGCCATCCACCAAAAGCGTGGGATCAGCCGGGAATGGAAGCGGCCCAAAGTTCTCCGGGGTGTCACTTAGAACCCTTGTCCACATATTAACCACAATGAACGGCCCCATATTGTTGTGGGCCTGCCCAAGCCCCGTCGTGTTTGTGTTTTGCGCCGGAATCGTGACGCTGTGAGAATGGTTTCCGCCCGCAAGACTGAAAGATGGGATCGTTACGGTGTGGCCGTGATCTCCCGCAAGATCGGTAGAGGTTGTCCCGCCGTTGTGCCACACGGCCCCGACGTTATCCCCAACAAACGGAAGAGTTTGAATCGACTTTGAAAGCCCGTGCGAATGGTTGCCAGTTGTGTTTGTGGTCCCGGTAAGTTGTCCAGAAATATGGGTGTGAGACCCTCCGCTATCCGCCGTCCCGCCAACGGGAACGGCAGCGGGAGAGCGCATGGCACACCCCGCTGCCTACGGCTGGCCTAATCTTCCTGATTGGCTTCCTGGATGGCTTCTTCCTGGTCGGCGTCCTCCTGATTGGCTTCCTCGCGCTTAATGGCTTCGCGTTCCATAATCTCGGCAATGTCGAATGCGTTATCGACAAGTTGACGGGTGCTCATTTCATTGCAGTGCTTGTTGGCTAGGATGCCAGTGATAGCGGCGGCTGCGAATTGGTTGCGCAGGGTGGTGGTATCTTCGTAGGTGGGTTGTTCGGTCATGGGGTATTTCTGCTTGTCGGGCGGCTGGCCTCGTCAGTCGCGGAGCATACCGCGAGACGCTGGGGGGGGCGTTTCGGCCTGGGGGGCAGAGCCGTTATGGAGGCCAAGGAGGGTGAAAATGGCCACTTGCGCCCCAAAATCCCCAAGCAACTACCAAACCAAAAAATCTTTCAGGTCTGAACGTAGAGAGCTTGGGAATGCAAGTCTCTGTATTTGAGGAATTTACAGGACAGCCAGCAGTCGGATTCGAACCGACGACCGTCTGATTACAAATCACTTACTGCACCTGTTCCGAACAGTTTGAAAATGTTCCGATTTGGGCCGTTTTACAGAGAAAAACCCAGAGTAAATCGCGGTAGTTCTCAATCGCATGTCGGAACACAAAAACACACTTCGGAACCAGAAAAGTGTCCAAGAAGTGTCCAAGCAGGATTCCCCAGCATAGCACATCCACACATCCGAGCATGCCATCGGTTTTTCAACCAGAACCTTGTGGGAATACAACCACGAACGCGCCTAACGGATGGGCGTAATGTTTCCGAGGTGGAAAAAGGTTCGCTCATTTCTCTTGCGCAGAGCCATCAAAAATCAGTGGAGTTTTCAGAATGAATGCGTAAGCTTACAGCATGAACACTACCGCATTCGGCTCACGACTCCGCGAACTGCGCGAGCAGAAAAACATCTCCCTGCGGGAACTCGCAAAAAAAATCAACGTTTCCGGTGCCTTCCTCTCGGACATCGAACTCGGTCGGCGCTTCCCATCTCCGGATAAGATTGAACTCCTCGCCAAGGAAATCGGGGTTCCCGTAGATGACCTCCGGCAGTATGATTTTCGTGACGAGGCGGAGGCCATCAGGAAAATGATGTTCGCTGATCCACAGGCTGGCATGGCCTTCCGCACACTGAAGGACAAGTTGACAAGCGGCTCCAATCCCCAAGAAATCGTCAAAAAACTCACCAAAGACAAAAAATGAGAGAATCCCGAACCAAGGAGGGGCCCTTTCCGCTTCGCCTCTTCTACGAAGCGAAGGAAATTGACGACATCTGCCTCGACGCCCTGCGTAGTTCGAAATGCCTGCCATCCGAACCCTCTCCAATCAAAATCGATCTCTTTCTGGAGAAATATTTCCAAGTTGTGGTCGCTTACGAAGAGTTGGGACCAGGGATTATGGGCTCCACAGTATTTAACGCCAAGGGGGCCGTGACCGGAATCTTGATCGCCCCTTGGATTGAGGAGGAGGGAACACCAACGGCTGAACGCCGAGTTCGCTCTACGCTTGCTCACGAAGGTGGTCATGGGCTTCTTCATTCAAAACTCTTCATCGCCGAGCAAACAGGGGATCTCTTCACCCGTCATAATCCAGCCCCAAACACCCCTCGGAACTTCCTCTGCCGAAACTCAGATATTTCCCCCACGGCAGTCGCAATACCAAAGTATGACGGCCAATGGTGGGAATGGCAGGCAAACCGCGCAATCGGAGGATTGCTGCTTCCAAAACCCTTGGTTCGAAGACTCGTCGACCAGTTCACGGAAAAAACCGAGTTTGGGTCATTACTGAAGGAGACACTCCGAACCAAAGCTGAAGCGGAGGTCGCGGAGACCTTCGAGGTAAATCCCGTAGTGGCCAGAATTCGTCTCCAAGAAATCTTCCCCCCAGAAAAAAATTGGCTCCAATAAAATTCCGTTGACTGTAAGCTGTCACAGCTTACACTGACGGCATGCTAAAGAAATCCATTAGGCGTTTTCAAATCCTCTCTCTTGACGGGGGAGGACTCAAAGGCCTCTTCACGGCAGCCTTTCTGGCTAACTGGGAGAAAGAAAATAATACCAAGGTTGTCGATCATTTCGACCTGATCGCCGGAACCAGCACCGGAGGGATCATCGCGTTGGGCTTCCCTGAAATGCAGGATCGTATGCGGGGATAATCAGACGCTTGGTGCTCTCTCCGAGTTTTTTGTCCTGGAAGAGTTCTTCTAAGGCTCCCTTTAGCCCCTGAGCGGAGTACTTGACGCTGATCCAGTGCTTTGCGTTTCCGAGCAGGCTTGGGGGGAATATTTGCTCCGCCTTTTCGAGGTAGAGGTTCTTGATTTGCTCTGCCGAGAATCCCAGGCCCAATCCATATTTTCAAAACGGCGCACCATCGACGCCTGCAAACCGACTACAAACAAACCGCAGTCCACGTCGCGCTCGCAACCAGCGCCGCGCCAACCTACTTCCAACCTGACGAAACCGAATCTGGTCTTCAACTCGTCGACGGTGGCGTGTGGGCCAACAACCCGGTCATGCTCGCCGTCGCGGAAGCGATGGGCTATCTCGATCAAAGCCAATGCGAAATAGCGGCTCTCCGCATAGGTAAGGGATGGGGAATGCGGCATCCACCTTCGCGGCTATTCGCACATCTTCGTTTCTGGTCCTTCTGACGCACCAGAATGCTCGGATTTCGCCGAGGTAGCTGAGGCCGAGCACTCTTACCAAGAGGTCTATTCACGAGCGCGGCTGAGGGAATTGGTCCTCAGCTATTGGAACGACACCGACCCGCTGCCGATTCGGAAAATGGTCGCCGACGAGGATATCTGGAAGGAACAGGCTTACCGCACCCCGTCGTCTCGAATTCAAATTATTCAACCCCGGCGGTCAGATGATGAACCATCAGAGGCAATCCCGATTCCAACAGGAGCCGGAGATAGTTCAGGGGCTCAAAAGTCATATCCCTCGCCCATCGGTCAGCCTACCCCAAGTGCCACCGCTACACCGAACTCGACGGTTTCACCGGAGCAGGCCCCTAAGGGTGGCACGGCCTCCTCCACCTGGGCCTATCCAGGCATTGCCCAACTTTTGAGCGAATATACGGGTGCCACTCAAGACAGTGAGGCTGATGCGGTTTGGTTGAAACAGGCAGAAAGCCTGTGTAAGGGGGCTCTCCAACAGTTTCAACTTCAATCCAAGTTGTTGAGCAGTGCGTTGACGCCAAATGCTGCGCTCTTAAAATTTCAAGGCAGCGCGAACCTCACGATCGATCAGGTGCTGAGACGACGCTTGGAATTCCTGACGACACATCGCCTCAACGTGATTTCGGTTCGGGCGGAACCTGGGGCAGTAGTTATTGCAATCGCACGCCCGAATCGTCGCATCCTGCATCTTCCAGAGGTTTGGAAGAACTGGACACCGGATTGTTCGAATGGGAATCATGATTTGCTCATTGGCGTAAAGGAAGAAGACAGCACCCCGCTGTTCCTGTCGCCAAAATCAAACGCACCCCATACGCTTATCGCTGGTTCCACCGGTAGCGGAAAATCGGTGCTGATGCAGAATATCATCTTAGGAATCGCCTGCACCAACACTCCAGAACAGGCCAAGATATTCCTCATCGACCCAAAACTCGGGGTGGACTACTTCGCGTTCGAGGGACTTCCGCACATCGAAGGCGGCATCATTGACGACCAACAGAAGGCAATTGCAACCTTGAATGGCTTGGTTGAAGAGATGAACCGGCGCTACACCGTCCTGAAGGCAAACAAGGTGTCGAACATCTTTGACCTCAACAAGAAATCCGAGGCAACGGAACACCTGCCTTTTCTGTGGATTATCCATGATGAATTCGCAGAATGGATGATGACGCCGGATTATGCAGATGCCGTGTCAGATATCGTTGGTCGCCTCGGGGTAAAAGCAAGAGCTGCTGGCATTTCTTTGGTATTTGCCGCCCAGCGGCCCGACGCCAACGTTATGCCGATGCAGTTGCGGGCGAATCTTGGAAATCGCCTAGTCCTTCGTGTCGATGGAGAGGGCACCTCGGAAATCGCATTAGGAGAGAAGGGCGCAGAGCGTCTGCTTGGTAAGGGACATCTCGCTGCAAAGCTGGAAGGCGAACCCGAAATCATCTTCGGCCAGGTGCCTTTCGTAAATGGCAATTTTCTCGAATCGATCATCGCTTGCCTTTTAGCTGTCAAATAACCTCAAATTAGGCACATTAACCCACCTTGACATGTTGAAAGAAAGAGCCCATATTTTCAACATGATGAATCGGGATTCCACCTATGGTGCAACCTCGGGCCTGATCCTACGGCGCATCCGGGGGAAGGGCCGCGGCTGGGCTTTTACTCCGTCTGATTTTGCCGATGCGGGGGATCCGAGATCCGTGGGGATGGTGCTGTCGCGCTTGGTGAAACACGAAAAAATCCGTCGTGTGCAGCGTGGCGTCTATGAAGTAACGCACGAGCATCCGCTGATTGGCACCGTGGGAGCGGGAGCGGATGCCGTAATGGCTGCCATTGCGCGACGGGATGCTCTGAAACTTCTGCCATCGAAGGCGGCAGCCGCAAACGTCCTGCATTTGAGCACGCAAGTGCCCGCGGTCACCACCTACGGCGTAACGGGGCGCTCGCGCACCATTTCGGTGGGCGGAAAATCTTCCGTGAAGCTCAAACGCCGTTCTCCGAAGTCCGTGGCATTGGCGGGAAGGTTTAGCGGTTGGCTGGCAGAGGCATTGCGGAGTTTTGGACGAGGGAAGGTCAGTGCGGTGGATTTGCAAAAATTGAAACGCCAGGTTCCTCGTGAAGCGCGGAAGCAGCTGATGGATGATTTGCGCTACGTGCCAGCCTGGATGCGACCGATTTTCAAGGAGGTAGCAAAAAATGACTGATCACGCCATTCTCGGGTTAACCCCCTCTCAACGCCGGGAGCTTTTTGAAGCGGCGGAACGCGTGATCACCCTCCGTGCCGCAATGATTGAGAAAGACTTCTGGGTTTGCTGGACGCTGGGGCGGCTTTTCTCCCTGCCTGATGCGCGCGAGCACTTTATTTTTAAGGGAGGCACATCGCTCTCTAAGGTTTGGGGGGCGATTCACCGTTTTTCTGAAGACATTGACATCTCGTTGAGCCGGGAATGGCTCGGATTTTCGGGTGAACGGGATCCAGAAGGGGCAGCCAGCGGAAACAAACGCAGGCAACTCTTGGATGACCTTTCCAAAGCGTGCGCAGTCCGTTTGCGTGACGATGTGCTTCCGGCCTTGCGTGCCGTGATGATGGAAAGCTTGGGGGCCAGCGATTGGTCTCTTGAAGTCGATATAGCCGACCCTCAGACGCTGCTCTTTGCTTATCCTACGGCGTTGACGGACGCCCCATCCTATATTCGTCCCGTGGTTAAAATCGAATGTGGTGCGCGGTCGGATCGCTGGCCGGTGCAGATGGGGCGGCTCACACCGTACGTTGCGGATGCATTCCCTGAGGCATTGAAAGGCGAACCGATAGAAGTGCCTGTGCTTGGGATTGAACGCACCTTTTGGGAGAAAGCGACGATTCTACACGCCGAGGCCCATCGGCGGACGGAACAGCCGACCCCTGAGCGGTATTCCCGGCATTACGCCGATCTCGCGGCGTTGGCCAACCATGATGGCGGCAAGTTGGCGCTGTGCCGACATGATCTCCGCGAACGCGTTGTGGCGCACAAAAAGATATTCTTCGCAGCCACATGGGCGGCCTATGACACGGCGGTGCCTGGTTCCTTTCGGCTCGTGCCACCGGAGGCCCGCCGGGAGGAGTTGGCCCGGGACTATGCGGCCATGCGCGATATGTTTTTCCATGAGCCGCCGCTGTGGGAGGAAGTCATCAAAACCTTGGAAGAACTCGAGAATCGAATCAACAACCCGGTGGCATAGCTTCCATCGACCATCTGATTTTGGAATGAAGGACAATTTGCTCTTCAAACATTTTTCATTTCCGCGAGCAGGTGAATCCGTCGGCCACCAACAGATGCCGATTTGAGGTTATTTATCCCGATCCCCAGAGAAAAAGAATCGAGAATTTTTTCGACAGACAGACGGATTGCGTTTGCATGCTGCGCCATCGCGCTTGTATGTTCCTCCCATTCAATTACTTGCAAATTTGCTCTTTGGAACCAGAAAAGTGTCCAAGAAGCGTCCAAGCAGCGAAACATCTAAACCCCTCAAACTTACGTAAGTCCCTGATTTACAGAGAGCCAGCAGTCGGATTCGAACCGACGACCGTCTGATTACAAATCAGATGCTCTACCAACTGAGCTATGCTGGCGTCGTTTTCGCGGCCGGGATGTTTCCCCTCCGCGCTGCGCGTGTCCTTGTAACCTCCCTTGCCCGACTCTGACAAGTTAAATGAAAGCGACCTTTCGAATCGTCTGAAGCAACGCTTTAAAATTGATCGGCTTCACCAGGTGTTCCTCAAATCCAGCTTCCCGGCTTTGGCGAATGTCCTCTTCAGTCCCAAATCCGCTCAACGCTATGCCGGGAATGCCCCGATGCCCTTTTGCCTGTCGCATAATGTCCAGCCCTGATCCATCCGGGAGCCCCAGATCGCTGATCAGTAAATCAAATGTCTCTATAGATTCCAATTCTTTGGCTTTCATGACGCTCTCCGCCTGGATTACTTGATGACCCGATTTCTCCAGGAGTTTGGTCATCACTTGCATTGTGTCGGGATGATCTTCCACGAGAAGGATTTTTAGCGATCGTTCTTTCCCATCGCTTGCACAAGGGGGCGCTTCGGCTTTCCCTCTCGGGGCGATGGCTGCCAGTTCCACAGTAAAAACGGCTCCTTTTCCCGATCCCTCGCTAAAAGCGATGATCCGCCCCTGATGCAGTTCCACGACGGTTTTGGCAATGTTGAGACCCAGGCCCAAGCCTCCAAATTTGCGGCTCTTGCTTTGTTCGCCTTGCTCAAAGGGGTTGAAAATCCGGGGCATAGCGTCGGCGTTGATCCCGATGCCGGAATCGGCGAACTCGATTTGAATCACCGCTCCACGGTTAAAGGTTCTCAGGCTGATATGGCCTCTCTCGGGCGTGAATTTGATTGCGTTGCTGAGCAGGTTCCAGAAAACCTGCCGCAAGCGCGCCGGGTCGGCCCAGACATGGTGCGGGGCGGCTTGGAAATCGCATTCAATTTTCTGGCCTTTTGCCGCGATTTCGCTGCCGCATATTTCCAGGGCGCTCTTTAGGCAAACGTGAATGTCTACGGTTTCGGGGCGTAAATCGATCTTGCCACGGCTGATGCGCGTGATGTCGAGCAGGTCATCAATGAGCGTGGCTTCCATTTCCACGTTGCGCTGGATTAGTTCCATATCCATGCGGACCGCATCCGGGAGATTTGAATGGGTTTTGAGGATGCTCACGGTGGCGAGGACCGGGGTGAGGGGAGTGCGCAGTTCGTGGCTGAGCACGGCCAGGAATTGGTCTTTGGCTCGGGTCGCTGCTTCCGCGGCCTCTTTGGCTTGTTGGAGGGCGGCTTCGGCGTTTTCTTTTTCGGTGATATAGCGGGCTTGCTGAATGTTTTGCAAGGCCATGCGCGATAAGTGCCCCGCTATAAGAAATAGCGCATTCCCGACTTTCTCGAATTTCTCTTTGGGCATCCGCACGACTTGTTTGAGGGCATTTCGAAATTCGGATTCGTCCGCGCCGATTTCTTTGGCGTAGGCGATCATTTTTTCTTCATCGTAACTTTGATCTAGGACTTGGCCGATCAACCAGTTCGCGATATGCTGATCTCCGGCCCGGATGCTCGATCCCCCGTCCAGCAGACCGCCGCTCAAACAGCGCTGAATCACCGGTCCTGAAGGATTTAGCCGACCGAGAACCGCGTCAGAATGTTGGCAGTTGAGTTTTCCTTTTGGCGCTTTGCGGATGATATTCTGGCACAAGTTGCAGAAGTTGCTGGGGCGAGTGATCGGGGTGCCTTGCGGATCGGTAATGATGGAGGCAACGCCGGTTGCGTCCGCGAACGCATCCTGGATTTTTTGGATTTCCTGTAAATCGAAGAGGTCTTCCAACCGAAGCTCTGGAGGGCTCTTTAGAGGACTCGTGAGCACGTTGAGCCGTTGTTTTTGGATATCGTCGGCCAATTTGCGTTTTGTAATGTCAAAAACAACCCCTGTAACGCGCACCGGGTGACCTGCCGTATCCCATTCGGTGATTTTACCCCGATTAAGAAACCATCTCCATTGATCGGATCGAGTGCGCATCCGGTGTTCTGATTCGTAAGTCGCCGAGCGACCTTCGAGCAGATCAACAAAGCGATTGAGAACTTTGGCTGCGTCTTCAGGGTGCAGCCGGGTTTTGAAGAATTCGAAATAAGGCGGCACCGCATCCGGTTCAAAATCGATCATTTCAACCCAGCTTTTGTCGTAATTAACCGATCCGGTTTGCGGGTTCCATTCCCATAACCCCAATCCGCCGCCCTGAATGGCAAATTCAAGTTTTTGGCGGCTTTCGCGCAATGCCGCAGCCAACTCATCAGCAGTAGTTTCAGGCATATTCTTGGCTTCTGAATGGGGTTTCCCCGGGCAGGAATTGAGCTTTTGGATTACCTCATTCATTACAATCTCCTTTGGACGCACAAATCTCCTTCACATTTGGACCGTGCGCAAGCCCGTTTGAATTGCGTGGGTGCGAGGAGAGAGCAGAAAATTCAATAAAACGTTGCAACTTTGGGAGGTCTCGGGCATTTTGGCGCTCCTCTAAAAAGAAACAAGCGGCGGGATAGCCAAGTGGTAAGGCAGAGGTCTGCAAAACCTCTATTCGCGGGTTCGATTCCCGCTCCCGCCTCTCTCTGTAAACCGGGCTGAGTGTCACAGGAATGTCACAAGCCTCTGTGAAAAGCAGGGCAAAGCTTCCGATCTTTCAGGCGTTTCCAAACTGCTTGAAGCCAATTCGATTTCGGCGGATTTGCTCAAAAACCGGGATGAGATCGTCGCTTTCTATGGCGAACGGTGGCTGAAAATCCGCAAGCCTTGGCTGGGCATCCTCCAGGCCTTCATGAAAAAGGACGGATCGGCCATTCTTGAGACGGCTCTCAAGGTGGCAAAGATGGCCCATGAAGAATGCCATGCGCTGGAAGCCCGGTTTGTCCTCGCCCTGGCCGTTGAGGAGATTGAAGCGGAAGGGAGGGCGGCGTGAGCCTGACCGGACCCCTGCGCCGACAGAGGTTGAGAAGGTGAAGCCCGTGATCGAGGTGAGCGGACTGAGGGCAATGTTTCCCGTGATGACGGTGGGTCCGGAATTGGTAACCCCCTGTGAACTGACGATTGTAAAATTCTCCGCCGCTCCCAGGGAAACATTTTGGCCATTTGCGCCGATGGAAACTGCCAGTAAGCCCAAAACCGCTATCGCCGAGGCGATGCATATATTTGGTTTTGCAGTAACGCCAGTTGGACGAGTTTGATTTGTCGCATTTTGGGCTCGCATTGGAGTTTTTACTTTCTTGTCGGAGGCTTCGACGCGGGATACTACATTATTCGTGGTCGTCATATTTGTTCTCTCATTTAGCGTTAGGGTCTTATTCCAGGTGACAAAATGAGCGGTGGGATGACGTTAGTATATGGGGTGTTCACCCCATATAACTGTTCGATGTTTGGGTCACCCGAAAAGTTCGTGCTGAAAGAGAGCAATGATGGGAGAAAATGGGGCCACCTCAGCTTGCTGTATGACGCCCCCATTGCCTACATCCTAGCTCGGCGTGCTGAGGGTGGGAACCCCTCTCTTCACCCATCTGTCCTTGCGCAAAATCTTCGCCACGCCACAGCCAACTTACCCCACCGTTTGATTCCCTTCATCATCTCCAGTCTGCTCGCCAGAGATGGATTAACAAATGAAGGTTGCGAGCAAATCGCCACTTTTTTTGGACTAAATCATGTGTTTGACCCCGCGAATCGACTCGGAGAGTTTTTTCAGACCCAACTCTAGTCGTGTCTTGATGGTGCCGAGTGGGGTTCCCATCGCCAGGGCGATCTCGCGCTGGCTCATTCCTCCGAAGAACGCCATCTCAATGGCTTGCCGCTGAAATGGGGGCAATGTTTCGAGCTTGAATTTGAGAAAGTTTCTCATATCCGCGAGGCGGATGTCGACCTCGATTCGATTGTGAACCCACGATTCCTGCTGGTGAACGGTCGTGACCTCAAAGCGGTCTTTTGCTCGGCAATAGGTCTGCCGTCTGCGTAGCCGGTCGATAGCTCTGCGTCGGGCTAAAAGGAACCGTCAGCTTGCGGGGTGAGGCGTCCAGCCTTGCGCAGAAAGACCTGACTACCGAATACGCCAAAGATGTTGAAGGCATCAAATCGGTGAACAATGAAATGACGATCAAAGAGACTCCGGCCAAGCCGGTCGAGACGATGATCGACAAAATCGATGATGCTTCGATCACAGCACAGATCAAAGCGTCTTTGCTGGTTCATCGTTCAACTAGCGCACTCAAGACCCTGATCCAGACGACGGAAGGCGTTGTTACGGTAAGTGGTATCGTTAAAAACGCCGCTGAAAAAAGCATGGTTACCAAGTTAGTTTCCGACATCAACGGTGTGATCAAAGTAGTCAATAATATGACCGTCGAGGTTGCCCCTGCATCCAACTACTAACCAGCGGCGTGCTGCTGGCTGGCATGAGGAACGTGCCAGCCAACAGGCGCTCAACTCCCTTGCCGAAAGCCGAACCGTTGGCCTCTCCTCTACCGAAGCGAGACGAGGGCTCCCGCAAAGGATCGGCGGCCCCAAATGCAACCATTCTACCTAGTGAACTTATCGAGCACAATGGTGAGTTGCCACGTGTAAGGAAACTAATTGAGTCCGCGCTGGTCTTGACGACACAAGATTTGACTTACACTTATGGTTCGGACGATCCTGCGAACGGTGGAATGGATTGCTCAGGCTTTATTTCCTACGTGCTCAAGAAGAATGGCTTCTGCAATGTGCCGCGAGATGCCAGTAGCCAATACATCTGGCTGAGGAAATCCGACGCTTTCCGCGCGGTTCTGAGTCAAAACTCGGACACTTTCGAACTGGATGATCTGCGCCCCGGCGATCTGCTGTTCTGGACTGGCACGTAACCCCTTCGACCTCCTTATCTCGAACTCGGCCATAAAGTTTTTTCCCACGCTCCAGGGCGTCGGCGAGACGCTTGCGGGCTTCCACGGCTTGTTCTCCAGCCGCGTCGGCAGTGGCCGCCAGCAACGCGTTAGCGTCTTGGGCCAGTTGAATCATATCATTACTAATCGCTCGTGTTTGTCTGTTCATATATTCTGTTTTAGGAATTGGATGTTGAGGAAACATTGCCGGTCATTTCGTTTACCACCTTGACCACAACATGATGGGCTGCAAACGGGTGTACCGCTATGGGGTCTAACCCTACCTCTCGTTTTTGGAAACTGATTCACCTTGGCACCGGACTGGTAGGGTTATACCCCATAGTATCCGTTGAGTTTCGGTGCATGTTCATTTGCCATGAGCAACAATCCGACCAACCGTCTTGGTCTTCATTGGTGCCCGATTGTATCCCCGTCTTGCGTCTTGAACCGCCCCACCTATGCGAAATCACCACTTCCTCGCCACGAGCATCGCGCTGAGTTCGCTGTTCGCCGCCCCAATGGTCTCCGCCGCTGACATGACAAAAGGCCACGCCGTTGCGCCATTCACGCAGGAGTTCAATTCGGGGGATTACGTGTGGAATCCGGAGATTTCGCCGGCGGGGCCCGTAATAATCGTCGTAAGCCTGCCCGAGCAGGTTCTATATGTGTACCGCAACGGCGTCCGAATCGGACGCTCGACAATCAGCTCTGGCAAAGCGAGGCACCATACGCCGACTGGCGTCTTCACTATTCTACAGAAAAATGTGAAGCACACCTCAAGTATCTTCAAAGGGGCGTCGATGCCCTACATGGAGCGTCTGACGTGGGGTGGCGTTGCGATGCACGCGGGCAACCTGCCGGGCTACCCCGCCTCGCATGGCTGCGTCCGATTGCCGCTCGATTTCGCACAGATGCTTTACACCGTCACAAGTGATGGCGGAACCGTCATCGTGACGGACCGCAAATCCACCCCCGACAACACCGCTGCGCCCAGCTTGCTTTTCGCCGCCACTCCGGGCAATGTCGCCCCACCCGGAGGCATAGTTTGGGCACCAGAGAAAGCACCCACGGGTCCAGTGTCCATCATCGTTAGCAGCGCAGACGGTGCGGTCTACGTCTATCGGAATGGCGTCGAAATCGGTCGCGCGCCGGTTGGCAGGCTGGGGGGCTTTACCGGGTGGTACGTCTATTCGGCTCTGGCCGATATCGATGCCGCTGGGCAGCACGAATGGCTCTCCACGGTGGGTGGTGGCGGTTCCGCGCCGAAAATCCGTGACCTGGTAAAGCAGGCCAGCGTAGATCAACAGTTCCTCGCCGGCGTTCGCACCCTGATTACGCTTGGCTCCACTCTTATCCTGACCGATGCACCGGTGAGCGTCAGTACCCGTAGCGGCTCAGGCATCAATATTCACACAATCACGGAGACGCCATAACGAGGAAAGCCATGAGCAAACAAAACGTGCCGGTCACCCGATCTACAGCCTTTTACCCATGGACATCGAGGGATTCGAATCCCTGGCTGAGCTTGCGCTGGATTTGAGCTGGTCATGGAATCATCGCGCCGACGAAGTGTGGCGGCTGCTTGATCCGACGCTGTGGGAACTGACGCAGAACCCTTGGGTTGTTCTCCAGACGGTACCGCGGGATCAACTTGAGCGCATGCTGGCCGATCCTAACGATTCGGGCCAGTTGCCATCACGCCGTTGCGTCACCCGAACGGCGAGTGGCTGCGATTGGATGTCGCCTTGCCCGGCTACTCGATCTGGCTGCGCGCGTTGCAAGTCCAAGTAGGCAGAGTGAAGCTTTACCTGCTGGACAGCAATGACGCGGCGAACTTTCCCGCGTATCGCGGGACCACCAGCGAACTTTATGGGGGCGGGCCGGAGTTGCGTCTCAAACAGGAACTGCTGCTCGGGATCGGTGGATGGAGATTGCTTGATGCACTGGGCCTCAAGCCGGAAGTCTGTCACCTGAACGAAGGGCATGCAGCCTTCGCCGTATTGGAACGCGCCCGCAGTTTCATGAAAGAGACCGGGCAACCCTTCGATGTCGCCCTGGCCGCCACGCGAGCAGGAAACCTCTTCACTATCCACACCGCAGTAGCCGCCGGGTTTGTCCGTTTCGCTCCGGCTCTCATCGAACAATACCTCACCCATTATCTTGAGTGAACCCCTGGCACGCCATGAGCGGGAGAGCCATGCGCAAAAAACCTGAAAATAGATCACAATCAGAGCATGCTCATCGCCTATTTATAGGTAGACCCTTATGACAAAACTCCCAACCTCAGTTTCAGGCTTTGCTGGCGAGTGTTGGCAATCTGTGCCCATCCGGGCAAGGACGGTAGGGCTGGAAAGAAGCAGACGAGCGAAAGTTCAAAAGTCGCCTGTATCTCTTGGTATGAACAAAGCGAACCATATTTCTTCGAGGAACCGTCCTTCGCTCCTGCTTTGCAACGGGTGGGCAAGCCGAAAAGCAGCTTGATGGAAATTTTTACCAAGCGGAGCGCCTCAAACCCGGTATTTACCTATTGAAGAGTGATGCTAACGAACCTGAACCAACCCAACCGTATGAAAAAAATCCTGTTTATTCTGGCACTCCTTGCAATGGTGGTGCTTCCGAACGTAGCACCGGCCCATGAACCCGGTGAACGCCGTCATCTCAGTGATGGTGTGGGCTTGGTGACACTTGAAGATCGACCGGACAGGGGAGGGAACGGGGATTGCGGCATTGCCAGCGGGACAGGTGGCAGCTTTGGCATCGGGGGATCTACGTTGCCAAAAAATGCACCCCCGGCACGGACATTTCAACGCCTCAGAGCCCCGATTCAACGCCCCAAGTCCGCGGCAAGCTATTAACGAAAGTCTAGGTTCAGTGCCCGTAGGTTGGTGTTTGCCTTTGGATGCCCTTCTGGTTTTTCTGAGGCATCCATGCAAAATAGGGTCGATGGAATTCGCAGTTGTCACCTTTTCAGAGGGGAATTGTCACTTTTACGGGGGATGTTGTCACCCTTTCAGGGTAAAGTTGTCACCTTTGCTCATTTGTCACCTTTTTCAATTTTATCAAAAACTTGCGTAAGTCTCTGAAAATAAGCCACTTATACGAGTGATAAGTGGCGGAGTCTACGGGGCTCGAATGGCAACCGTATTCAGTAATACTTTCGTAAGTCTGCGTGCTCATGGCACTTACAACGATGCCGGAGACCCCAAAAAAGGCAAGGTTTTGCAGGGATTACGGCCAATAATTATGATTTTTGCATGATTTCCAGCGTCATGCGTGATGATGCGAGATTCACTGATCCGCTCTCGGCCAGACATTTGATGAATTTCCCATGTCGGAGCTGAGCTCGGAAGCCATTGCCCCCATGAATCATCCCGCCGCCTCTCCGGCAGCTAGAGGGGAACCTGAAAATCGTTTATGATCCATGAAAAACGCTTACAAAGTTACAAGCGCCATGAAAAATGATTATTGGATCGAGGTAAGGAAAGTAGGCTTAGCTCTCCGCATAACTCTGCGATTCGGTTCGCGCCTGGTTTGAAACAAAGCGGCTTGTTTCAAATCCCAGTTGTTCGAATATTTCGAATAACTGCCGCCGATGGAACTCTGATGCTGCAATATCGCCAGATGAGGCGAATACGCTTGCAATAGTTGCGCTTTTCGCCAGATTAGACGCGTTATGAAAATAGACCCGCAGCAAACCGATGAAAGCATTCTGCTGGAATTGGGGAATCGCTTGGCGAATGCCCGGCTTGAGCGGAATCTCACGCAGGCCGCGCTGGCCGAGCAGGCCGGTGTGGGCAAACGGACTGTCGAGCGGCTGGAATCAGGCGAGGTGGCGACACATCTCTCGGGGTTCCTCCGGGTTTGCCGGGCGCTCGATCTATTGGAACGTTTCGACGCCCTTTTACCGGAGCCGAAGCCGGGACCAATGACCCAACTGAAACTCCAGGGTCGGAAACGCCAGCGCGCGACGGGTAAAAGGACAATCTCCAGAGAATCAAAACAATGGACATGGGGTGAACAGTCATGATCGCAAAAATTCAATTATGGGGAAGGACGATCGGCGCAGTGGCGCTGGAACAAGGACATGACGTTGCAGCATTCCAATTCGACCCGGAGTTTGCGCAAAGCGGGATCGAAATTGCTCCGTTGGTGATGCCTTTGAGCGACCGGGTCTATGAATTTCCGTCACTGCCGGGAAACACCTTTCACGGATTGCCCGGGCTTCTGGCCGATTCGCTGCCAGATAAATTTGGCAATGCTTTGATTGATGCCTGGCTGGCCACGCAGGGTCGCAAACCGGAGAGTTTCAATTCCGTGGAGCGCCTTTGTTATATTGGCACACGCGGCATGGGCGCACTGGAATTTGTGCCAGGACTCGGACCGAAACCGCGCAAAGCAACCACGATTCATGTCGATGCCTTGGTGCGGCTGGCATCGGAAATCCTGACGCATCGTAATAATCTGCAGGGGTATTTTCATGACGGAGAAAAAGAGAAGGCATTGAGGGATATTTTGCTCGTCGGCACGTCTGCGGGTGGCGCACGTGCTAAGGCGGTGATTGCTTGGAATCGCGCGACGAACGAGGTGCGCTCTGGACAGGTCGCAGCTGGCGATGGATTTGATTACTGGCTCCTTAAATTCGACGGCGTTTCGGGCAACAAGGACAAGGAATTGGAAGACCCGAAAGGCTATGGGGCAATCGAATTTGCCTATCATCTCATGGCGAGGGCAGCGGGGATTACGATGAGCGAATGCCGGTTGCTGGAAGAAAATGGGCGGCGGCATTTCATGACGCGCCGTTTTGATCGTATGGCAGGCGGTGAGAAACTGCATATGCAGTCGCTCTGTGCTTTGGCGCATTTCGATTTCAACCAAGCGGGCGCCTATTCTTACGAGCAGGCATTGTTGACGATCCGGCAACTTAAGCTGCCAATGGTAGCGGTGGAGGAACAGTTCCGGAGAATGGTCTTTAACATCATCGCGCGGAATCAGGATGACCACGTAAAGAACATCGCATTTCTAATGGATAAGCAGGGAAAATGGTCGCTTTCTCCGGCGTTTGACCTGACCTACAGCTATAATCCGTCAGGTTCCTGGACCGCCACCCACCAGATGACGCTGAATGGAAAACGGGATAAATTCACGCGGGAGGACTTTGAGGCGTGCGCGAAATCGGCGCTGATGAAGCGCGGTCGAGTCGCAGCGATTTACGAAGAAGTGCGATGCGCCGTTTTGAAATGGCCGGAGTTTGCAGCAGAAGCCCGGATTGCAGAGAAATGGTGCGACAAAATCCAAAAATCTCACCGGCTGTGATAGCTTTGTTTTAGGGTCGAGGCTGATCTTCTCTGTTTATTCGGTAGTTCCTTTTCAACCGCCTACCACGTTCAAATGCCTTCCACTGGAAGCGCGTCTTCAGTTGTTAAGCAATACTTAACAACTGCTGCCGATGCAAGTGAATGCAAGGCCGTCGGCAATGTTTTGGGAAAATTTGAAAAAATATCTGGAATGAAGCCTCTCTGCCCGGAAGCCATGGTTGTGTTCGCGCGACCAATGGGCAATGCACCCCGACGGGGCAATTCTTAAAGACCGTGACGAGACGCTCTATCTCGCCCGCGAAAACAAGAGCACCAATTTCGAGAAACTCCGAAATTTACGGGCAAAACGATTCTTGGATCGCGAGAGTGAAAGTGGGATATACCTCCACAGAACTTGTTCATTCCCGTCTCTCTATGCCTAAAAATTCACGCGCATGAAAAAAAATGCGATTCATAAGGCCGGTCGGTAAATGCGGAGCGAATGGCTTAGTGTTAAAACCGGAATCCATACGAAAGCAGCACCCGCTTAAACCCCTTTATGCATTTGGAGCAGCAAGGGCCTCGAGGGAGGTGTGCCCGTAAACACCGAAACAACCGCCGTGAATACCAGCGGGTGCGATTTTGCCGGAATGATTACTCGGCAGCTTGGCAATGGATTAGTTCTTTGTTTGACGGCGCCGTAACGCGCAAATGGCGCGCTCCTTCGGACGAGTGTTATTCTATTGCTCCAAAACTCGTACCGAAGGTTGGCGACCTCCCCCTGCTGCCTTTTTTATGATCGAGCCAGAATCCCCCGGTCCGACTCCCACAATCCGTGCCGCGGCATATGTCCGTATGTCCACTGAGCACCAGCGGTATTCCACCAGCAACCAGATGGACGTCATCAAGGAGTATGCTGTTCGGAAAGGCATGGACATTGGCAAGATTTACTCCGACGAGGGAAAAAGCGGTCTCAATATCAAAGGGCGCGATGCCTTGGGCAGGATGATTCACGATGTTGAATCAGGGGAAGCCGATTTTACCGCAATCCTGGTTTATGACGTGAGCCGCTGGGGCCGTTTCCAAGATGCCGACGAGAGCGCTTACTATGAGTACATCTGCCGCCGCGCTGGAAATTCTGTCCACTACTGTGCTGAACAGTTTGACAATGATGGCAGTCCGATCTCCGCGATTGTAAAGAGCGTTAAGCGAACAATGGCTGGCGAATACAGCAGGGAGCTCTCATCGAAGGTGTTTCAGGGCGCGTGCCGCTTAATTCACTTGGGCTACAAACAAGGTGGCGCGGCTGGGTATGGCTTGCGCCGAATGTTGGTCGATTCATCCGGGGGCCACAAAGGTGTGCTTCAAATTGGCGAGCAGAAGAGCATCCAGACCGACCGTGTCATTTTGGTTCCCGGCCCTGCTGAGGAGGTTGCAATCGTGCGCTGGATGTATAAGCAGTTCGTCGAGGAAGGAGAATGCGAGTCGAAGATAGCCGCAGCGGCCAACGAAAAGGGAATATTCACCGACTTTGGTCGCCCGTGGACACGAGGCACCGTGCATGAGGTGCTGACGAACGAAAAATATATCGGCAACAATGTTTACCACCGCACCTCATTCAAGCTGAAAAAAAAGCACGTTCAAAACCCGAGTGACAAATGGGTACGAGCCGAGGGCGCGTTTGTTGGAATCGTCCCGCAAGACCTATTTTCCACCGCGCAAGAAATTATCCTCGCTCGGAGCCGAAAACTCTCCGACGACGAGATGCTGGGCAGATTGCGCGATGTGTTGCAAAAACATGGACGCATCTCCGGCATTTTGATTGATGAAGAGGAGGATACCCCCTCCAGTTCGGCTTTCCGCAGTCGATTCGGCAGTCTCGTCACGGCCTACCAGCTAATCGGGTATGACCCTGAGATTGACTACGGATTCATGGAGATTAACCGACGCCTGCGCAAACAACATCCGGAAATCGTCGCGCAAACCGTTGAGAACTTGCGGCGGATAGGGGCTCATGTATCCGAAGCCGGTAAGCTCGGAGTTCTTCGTGTAAACGGCGAACTGAATGTTTCCATCGTTCTCTGTCGTCATCAGGAAACTTCGAGTGGTTCCTCGCGCTGGGTCATCCGACTTGACGAAGGCCTCAAACCCGACATCACCATCGCAGTTCGGATGACGGCAACCAATGAAGGAATCCGGGACTATTATATCCTGCCGGGCATCGATATGACATGGGAAAAGCTCCGCATCGCGGAGGAAAACGGCATCTATCTGGATGCGTACCGCGCCGATACCCTTGATGGTTTTTTGAACATGACAAGACAGACCTCTATCCCCCAAGCCGCATGAATATAGAAATCAAAATGATTCGAATTGATCAGATTCGCATTTTAAACCCCCGCCACCGCGATAAGAAAAAATTCGAGGTAATCGTTGAAAGCATCAAAACGCTTGGCTTGAAAAAGCCAATTCAAGTCAGTAGGCGCTCGGTCCAGAACGGGGAGGAGCCGGGATACGATCTTGTCTGCGGGCAAGGCCGCATCGAAGCATTTCAAGCTCTCGGTTACGCGGAGATTCCCGCCGAAGTCGTCGAGATTTCAAAAGAGGACCGGCTTTTGCGCAGCCTCATTGAAAATATGGCCCGCCGCCCTCCGGTGTCGCTTGCGTTGCTCCGAGAAATCGAGCGGCTGAAAGGCCAGAAATATAGCAATGTCGCAATTGGTAAGAAACTGGGCATAGCGGATTGCTCCGTCAGCAGTTTGCTCGCGCTGAAACAGTCAGGCGAAGAGCGTTTATTAGATGAAGCCATGCGTGGCAACATCCCACTGTGGGTGGCCGTTGAAATCTCCCAGGCGGAAAGCATTGAGGCGCAGCGGGAATTACTGAAAGCCTACGAGAAAAAAGAAGTTAACCAAACCTCAATCCGCAAGATTAAACGGCTGATTACCCAGCGGAAGATTTTAGGAAAAACGCTGACACACGGCCGGGCCAAGAAAGGGGTACGAACGAGTGCTGAAACCTTGGTTTCTGCTTACCGCCGCGAATGCACGCGCCAAAAGCTTCTCATCAAAAAAGCACGTCTTTGCGAATCGAGGCTCGTTGTTCTCGTTGCCGCATTTAAAGGGCTTCTTGGGGATGAGGACTTCGTCAATCTTCTGCGAGCCGAGGGATTACCCAAGATGCCCTCATTTCTCGCCGAAAAAATATCCAACAGCCACACCTCATGAGTAAAGATGCAAAACTTGGGTTTAAAATGCAGAAAATTCGGATTCCATTGTCCGAGATTCTTCCCATACGACAGATTATTGATCCGGAAAAGAAAATCACTCGCTACCGAGCTATCGTCACTTCCATTAAAGATGCTGGACTGATTGAACCGCTGGTTGTTTTTAAGAAAAATCGACTGTTTCTCCTAATGGACGGACATCTGAGACATGCCGCGTTGTTGGAGCTCGGTGAAACAGAGGCGGACTGCATCCTCTCCACAGACGACGAAAGCTTCACATACAACGCCCGCGTCAGCCGCATCACGTCGATCCAGGAACATGTGATGATTGCAAAGGCCGTGAAATCCGGCGTATCGCCCGAGCGCATTGCGGCATCGCTGAACCTCCAACTCGCCTATGTCCATTCGGTCATAAATCTTCTACAGGGTATCCACCGAGATGCGGTCGAAATCCTTAAGGAAAAACCAATCACCCACAAAGCGGTGGCGTTGCTTAAACGAGTGAAAGGGAGTCGCCAAATCGAAATGGCGGAACTCATGACCAGCGCAAACAATTTTTCCGCAGCATATATCCAAGCTCTAATTATGGGGACGCCTCAGGATCAGATGATTCGACCCGATAAACCCAAGGTAAATACGAAGCTCACCCTCCAAGAACAGGCCCGAATGGAACATGAAATGGCGATGCTCGAACGCGATTTTAAAGCATCGGAGGATGACTACGGAAAGAACATGCTCAACCTCACTTTCGTAAGGGGGTATATCAAAAAACTGCTCGGAAATGCGAAAGTCACTCGTTTCTTAGCCTCCAGACATCCAGACGTGTTCACCGAATTTGAAAGCGTGTCCCGAATCGAATCGATGTAGGCCCGAGCCTGTATAGTGGGATCGTTGTTGTTTCGCCGAAGATATTTGGAATTCACAACTTTCCCAAAAACTTGAGCACGCCGAGCACCGCCACGACCACCCCTGGCAGACTGGTGCCAATTGCAATGACGCGAATGGCTTTCTTCTCGAATTGATCGAAACGTTCACAGAGTCCCCGAAGCTGGCTTTTCATGCCGTTGGTGCCATCTTCGCCGCGCACCACGATCTCCAGCGCCAAAAGGCGGCGGTCGAATGCCGCAAGACGGTCACGCACGTCTTCCCGGCAGATGGTGCATTTCTCGGCCAATTCATGTAATTGCTCGGATGGAGCGGTCATGGGGCGGCTTTCTTCTGTTGGAGATCGGTCCAGAGCGCGAGGTAGTAGTCCCCGGCATGGATCAACAAGGAGTGAAACTCACCCCGAGTCAGGAGATGGAGCGAGCCATCCAGCAGCTTGATCGTGATCGGGGCATCGTCGGGGACTCCTTTGCGGGCAAGGTGCGTATCCAAATCATTGAACTGCCGCCGATCCACGTCCCCAATCGCAATCGTGACGCCAAGTTCAACATCGTGATAACCCTTGGCGAGTGCGCCCTCAAACTTCCGTTGAAGCTCCGCCAGCGCCGATTGCCGGGCGGCATACACCTCCCGTGGCAAGAGTTTGAAGGCGGATGCGAATGCAGCTTCATCGGCGTAATCCTTGCCATGCTCGGCAGGCGTGATGTCCACGGGATTGCCAGCTTCGGTGATGTAGGCTCCTTTTGGATTCGAGGTGATGAGGAATTTCATAAAATTAGAAAGGCATGACTGCGTAGCTGAACGAAAATGCCACCGTCTGGTTCGTTACATCTGTGGGGGTGTAGCTCAGGAGAGCAGTTCCCGTGGCGGTATCTGCCGCAATGCTCCCGGCGTGGTTTGCTGGAGCGCCTGAGAATGTCCCAGACAAATCCGTGGTCGCGATGAACGTGCTTGGGACTGGCAATGAAAGGCGCAACTGTGTGAGCGTGGCCGTGGTTGTCGGATCAATCTGGATGCTGCCTTCAGCATAAACCACGCGCCCTTGGCGGCTCCAGCGGCACCTGGACGGCACAACAGCCGCGATGTTGGCAACCATCGTGGCGGCGGGCGTATAGAAGCATCCATTCGCAGTCCACTGTCTGGGATAGCACGACGTCGTCGCCGCTGTGCTGTTTTTGTTAATCGCAGCAATGATCCCCAGCTCCGGGGAATATGCACAGGCATTCCAGTTTCCGGTAGTGGGTAATACGCCCGAGGTCGTTGTCCAGTTGATGCCATCCGGTGAGGTATAGATTGCATTCGTCCCGCCCCCGATAACCACAAAAAGCCCGAACTCGGCTGCCCAGTGAATGACATCCAGGTTTCCAATCGTCGTTGGACACGGATACACGGTCCAGTTAGCTCCGTCTTTTGAAATGGCCACTTGGTTCGTGCCTGCTCCGGTAATGAAGGTTTTAAGGTCCGGTGACCAGCACAGATGACCAGGATATCCATAGCTGAGGTTCATCGTGGAAGGCAGATTATAGCTGCTCCATGTCACCCCGTCGGGCGATGTCATCGCGGTGCTATTCGGGCCATTGCCGATGATTGTGCAAAAGAGCCCCAGCTCTGGAGCCCACGCCGTTGAACCCTGGCCGGGCCCGCCGTTGAAAGCGGCTATCCCGGTATTCCTTGTCCACGTAACGCCATCCGAAGAAGTTAAAACACCTGCAGACCAAGATGTCCCCCATGAAATGATCAATTTCAGTTGTGGGGAGTATGCCATGGAAATCCACGTTCCGGCGGATGATCCGGTGCGGGCTGTCCATGTAATCCCGTCGGGAGATGACAGGGGTGTGCTGTAATTCGATTGAACCACAAACAGCCCAAGTTCGGGACACCATACCACTCCGGTGAAAATGTTACTGGCGCTGGCTGGATTATTTCGGGCAGTCCACGTAACCCCGTCTGGTGATGTAAAGATAGAGGTCGTTGCGGCGCTCCCCCCGACGGCTACGAATAGTCCAAGCTCGGGCGACCATGCCATGCGGCCGATGCTGGGTTGCGAGGGGCATGTGGTAGATGCCCACGAACTCTTGATCAACCGGGCTGCGTAAAAGGGTGCCGGGATTCCGCCTGTTCTTCCGGTGGCACCGGTTGGACCTGCGGGTCCGGTTGCACCGGCTTGCGCGACTACCGCCCAGTAAGTCGTGTTGGTGACGGCTTGGTTGGTGTGTGCCAGGATGCAGCGATAGCTGCTGCCTCCCGAAGACACCGCGTCATTCACAATATAAGCCGTTGACGAATTCCAAGCTCCTTTCCACACCAACCCCGGGCCGACCCACACGCCCCAGAACTGAGGATTGATGAGGATCTCGGACTGGTTCATCTTGTTGGACATGTACGACTGTTTACAGACGTAAGTTGTCCCGTTGTAATTGGATATGGTGCCCTCCGAGAACCACGAGTAGTTATTTACATTGGTTCCGTTCCATTCAGCTACCACAAGGCCCGGAATCCCTTGGGGTCCTTGATTCCCCTGCGGACCTTGCGCTCCCTGGTTTCCCTGCGGCCCTTTGATGTTAAGCACGAACTGCCACCCCGAGGCGTCCCGGTGGTAAAAATCGCCGTTATTTTGATCGACGTAGCCGTTGCCTTCCTCGCCGATGTCTAGCGTCGGTGCTCCGTAGCCGCTTAGGAAATCGACCGTGTCGCCGATTCCCTGATAACCCGTGGCATTGCCAAGATTGGCAAGATCAACCACGATGAAATCGCCGGGAGGAAGGGAGGCTGCACCTTCGGTTTCCGAATAGGAAGCCGTGCCGGAATCATCCATGAAACCCCAACCGCCAGGGAGCGGCCCCTGGGTGTAGCTCATGATCGTCACCTGTGATCCGTTGCCCGTTACAGTGGCATATGCATTGAGGCCAGAACTGTTGACTTGGTTGGCGAACGTGTTTGCCAGATCGAAGGCGCTCACCGTTGCGCTGCTGCCGCCGAACCACGAAAATGCGAGCATCGCCTCCCAGCCATTCTCGTCAAAAAACCGGCTGCCATAGCCGTAGTTCACGTCATCATCCGTGATGGTGTGATCCACAAACTGCACCACAGCCGTTCGGGGCGTTGCTGGCGTTCCTGTCTGATGCACCACATCCCCCACATACACTTCGGCAATCGGATTACCGTTCACGTCAACCGTGGGGAGATTTGCCAGGGAAAACCTATCCGCAATCACAATCCGGCTGGAACCCATTGGCATGAGATCGCTCTTGAGCGCAACTGCGCCGGGCACCTGCGTCCCCTTGAGCTTGCCGTTTCCGTCGAGTGTGGCTGCGCCATTGGGTTCCCCGGCATTGAGCGCGGCAGCGGTCCCGACTTCGGGAATATCCGTTTTCAACGCAATAGCTTCGGGCTGCGGGTAGCGTTCAGGATCGGGCGTTGCGATGGGGCTTTCGTCCGTCAATGGAGCCTCCACGGTCACGGAGAACGTGGCCGAGCGGAACTTCTGCCCCCCAAAACTCCACGAAACCTCGGCGCTTGCATCGAGATTGGCGACGTCATTGGCAGGAACCTCGTCGGAAAGACCGAGCGCGGCCAGCATCGCGGCGGAAGCGCAATTGAGCGAGCCCGTGTAAATGCTGCCAGCTCCGGGAGTGAACGTGTTCAGATATGCCAGCAACCCACCCGTCCACTGATTGCGTGGCTTAAGCGCGAACTCGATCACCGTGCCGTGAGGCAGGGGGACGGACTGGGAGCCGCGGGTGAAAACCACCTCCACCGGGTTATAACAGCCCGCCTTGAAGCGTAAAGGCGATGGCTGGGTGATGATGGCCTGGGTGTCGAGATTAACAGTGATCTTCACGCGGAAGGTGTCGTGTCAACCGGCCACTTGCCTTCGGGGCAAGTCGCCGTGCGAAACCCCGCCTTGACCTCCATCCAGCAACCGCATTTCTGGCAGCGCCGGTCGGCAATAATGAAGAACTCGCACCCCTCGCAAACAGCGAGACGAGCGGCTTTCGTCACATCATCGACAGAGGGTTCGCCCGAAAGAAATGCCCCGCATTCCGCCACAACGGCACCGGCGGCAGATTGAATCTGCTGTGTGATCGGCGGTGGCGAGAACTGGGCGCGCAATTGGGCAAACGCGCTCTCGGAAAGTTCGAGATTATCCCCCACCACAGTTCCCGCCGCGATACAGGCATCATAATAGCCGGGGGCTTTCAGGGTGGCGGCGGATTGGAGCTTGGAGAGAGGTATGGTGATCATGGGGTTTCGAGTGCGTCCATCATTGCTTGGGTGATCGGAAAAGTGAACGGGCCGCGATTCCCGCAATCACTGCCGTTGTTCAGGTTCGCAGTCCCCACGGCAATTGAATGCCCGCTATGCCAAAGAGTGATGTTGAAGACGGCGCTATTGCAGCAATGCCCGCCTGGGCACTGGCCGTCGGAGTTGCTGTATTGCACTGTAACGGTGCATCCGGCTGTAATGACCACGCCAGCCCCAAGCCCGAGAGAACCCTGATTCGGGCACCCGTCGTAAATGAGCGTTCCGGTGGCGTCCCGAATTGTCACCCAGCCGACGCCGGTATGGCAGTAGCCGCCGTCAGCGGCGCAGTCGAACGCGAGTGCGTATTGGCACCATGCGGCAATATTGGCGCTTGCCGTGGTCTGAAGATCAGGCGCTCCGCTGGCCCAAGCCCGGGCGGTGAAATTAAGTGTGCTGCCCGGACGCGCTGGAAGCGGATCAGTCCATTCAAAGCCGTAAGAACCGCCCGGTCCAAGGCTGCAAGTTGCAAAAGTGCTTGGGCCATTTTTGACGGAAACAAAGAAAACCGTGGGGCCGTTGTAATTGGCCGGCTGCGACAACGATACTGTCCCGGTGAAGATCGGATTTACAAAATCCGTGGAGTAATTGCCGCGATTATAGCACGTATCCTGGCTATCCTGAATCGAGAGGCTCAGTGTTGGCCAAGTGATGTTTTGTGGATCGCGCCGTGGCGTATTGCTCCCATTCCCGCCGCTACCTCCTCCTCCGCTCGAGCCGGTCTGCCCCCCACCAGTGGAGCCGGAAGGCGGTTGATCGGCGGCAATCGGGGCGGAGGAACCGCCTAAAGTTGATCCTCCCCCCGAGACCGAGCCTCCACCTACAGATGAATTGGAGGTGGTGCCGCCATCACCCGTAGCGGGATTATACGGCAGCGGGCAGCCGTTCGTTCCTGTCCCGGGCGTGGTTCCGTCCGTGACACAGGTGGCGGGGAGGTTTGTCCAATCCAGCGCCAGGAATTCATCGGCTCCGAAATCGGTGTTGCGCACCACCCGCTTGGTGCCGTCATTGAGGATCAGCCAGATCAATCCCCCGGTCCACCGTTCCAGCCAGCGATCCGTCCAACCGGAGCGACGCACCTGCCATCCAGCATTGAGTGCCTTGCGGGCGGTCGGCCAATCAAAGAGTTGGGAGGCGCTCATATTATTCGACCAGTTGGCGTTCGAGCAGCAGCGAAAAGATCTGCGAGCTGCGGGTGATCGTGGAGGGCGTCAGATTGTTGTCGGTTTGCTGCAATTCAATCTGGATTTCGCAGGGGGCAGCCAGTCGGGTCACAAGCTGGGAGGCATCAATCTTATCGTCCGGCACGGTGCCGCCAACGGCTGTGGAGGCTTCGTAATCCGCCAGCGGGCCAGCAAGCACCGAAGAATCGAGATGAACCAGCGTCCGCCACCGGGTTTGCTCGTAACTCCCCACTTTCGAGAACGCCCAGGGCTGGCTCAGAATGATCAACGATTCCGCCTCAAACTCCTTGAGGCCAAAGGTGATCGCTGTCACCGGGAGATCGAGCAGGGTGCCGTTCTTTTTCAGGCCGACCAGGAGCGGCAGATAATCGCCGTTTTTGCCGTGGAGTTTGCCGTCGGGCGACGTTGGGAAGTTTACCGCACCGGAAATCAAGTCGATATCAACTTCGATCCCGACATCCGTTACATAGCCCGCATCGTCGATCCCGAAGGTGACGGGCAACGTGGCCGTGCCGTTCGCGTTGGTGCATTTGATCGTGGTGTTATAGATGCCCGGCGTGGTGGGCATGCCGGTAATCAACCCTGTCGTGGCGTTGATGCTCAACCCGGCAGGGAGATTCACGCACGACCAGGTGCCGGTCTGGCCGTCCACCGTGCTGCACTGATAGGCGACGTATTGCCCCGATGTGAAACCGAGCACACTGGTGTTGGGATTGATGACGGGAGCGGACATAAATCAGGAGATGGAGGCTTGGAGTTCGCCCGAAGCCGGTTTGACGAGTTGATACGCCACCCAGCCCCGCGCGGTGGGGATGCTGTTTTCCGTGTCGAACTCGATCAACCGGGCACGGAGCGCGAAGTTTGCGGAAGCTGGCGCAGCGGTATTGGCGTTTTCCAAGCCGCCGTAAAGGGAGCGGTCGCAGGTGATCGCTCCCAGCTTGCTGCGATAGACGTTGCACCCAGCATAGCAGAGCGTTGCCGTGGGCGTTAAAATGAGCCGCTGCTTGAGGATCGGATTTGCCGTGTCCCAGACCACGTTGAGGAGATTGGTTTCCGGGGCCCCCGCCGTTTCCGACGGTGCTTCGCCTTTTTCAATTACCAGCATCCACTGGGCCTGCGAGGTGGATTTGACGAGCTGCGTGCTGATACCGAATTGCACCGACAGTGTTTTGCCCACCCCGAGCATCTTTTCGTTGATGTAGAGGTTCCAAAGCGTCCGCTCGAATGTTGCGGGGAAATAGCTGATGGTGTTGTCTGCCTGGTTTGCCCGGTAGAGGATGCGCCCGTCGCTTGCGATGAATCCCCCGGCTGGAACCGTGCCGCCTCGGATCATCCCGCCACCAGAAATTTGCAAATCAGCGCCCGTGTTATTCTGCCAGACCTGCCCGGCTGCAGGGCTTGGCAACGGAAGCGCCCACACTGCGCCCACGTTGGCCGTGTGAACGGCGGGGAGCATGTAGGGTGCTCGGGATGCCAGTTTGCTTGTATCCAGCCCGGAATTCCCAAAAACGCTGCTGGATGAAGTGGACCGCAACAGCACTTCGGAGATGGGCGTGATGGGGATCGTGAAGCCGTTGGATGAGGAAACCGAGGATACCGCCCCGAGATTCGGCACAATCGCTTCGATGGCCGTGACCCGGTTGCTCAGGTTGTCAATCATCGCCTGCAACCCCAAAATTTGAGCAACCGTGTGGGTGTGCGCTTGGAACGCGCTGATCGGCCCGGCGCTGGTGATCGTGACGGCCAGCGCATTTGCTGCCGGTGGATCGACCTGATCTGGAAACGTGATCGTGAGCGAGTTGGTGTCGGCAAACGCCACCGCGTATTCGTTATCGGCTAGGCGTTTGCCGTTGCTGGTGTTTTCCCGCAGGGTGATATGGAGCGCGTCGGTGCCGAGGTTGTGATCGAGGGTGAACCCACGGGAGATTCCGTTGCCAATCACGCCGACGTAATGCTGGCTACCGTTGATGATCTGGTCGCGGGTGAACGGGATGTAGTCGCGCGGCTGCGGCGGGCGCAACCAATCAATGCCTGCCGCTGCTGCCATTTCCTGCCATTGCAATTCACGCAGGATCGTCACACTCTCGCGGAACAGCGTAATAATCTTTCCGGGCGTCCCCAACGGGTCGTCATCGTTGGCGATCTCAAGCTCCACTTCAAATTGCGCAGTAACGCTCGCCACATCGCGCAATGCGGCGAACACCTCTGCGGTGTTCAAATCCAGCGAGAACGTCAAATCGCCCGGCTCCACACTACCCACCTCTGCCACGAGCAAATCCTGGGGCTGACCCGCAAGCGGCCCTTTGAACTCGACGTAGGCGTTGTAGGACTCGGGATTCGTGACGGCGAATCGGGTCTGGCCGTCGGAGAAGAGGTTGTTGAGCGCCGTTTCAATCGCCGTGGCGTCGTCGTCCTGCGAAAGCATGATCGTGGCGCGGCCCTCAAACTTCAGATAGTAGGTGCCACTGAACCCCGCAGGAACTTTGACCGCCTGGACTTCGTTGACGATGTAATCCACCCCGGCTTCGGAATAGGTGCATCCCGCACGAATCCGGCGCACGCTGGGCGGATCGGCCAGCACTCGTTCGCTCAAGCCCGTGTAGGCGATGGGTGCTTGCAGGAGCCGCAGTTCATGCCACCACCGTCCGTTCTGCTGGAAAGGACGAACTCGGATGAAGGAAACAGGAGAGAGAAGATTGTCGGCGGCTTGGAGGGGAACCGATGTGTTGCTCCCAAACCGGATCAACCAACAACCGGGAGATGTTTCAAATACATGCTCCAGCCCGTCATAGGTGGCTGCCTCCGGCAGAGCGGCCAGTAGCGGCTTCAGGACGGCGTGGTTGGAATTGAAATCAATGAGCGGTGTGGGCGTTCCGTTCGCGCCAATCCGAAGCGAGAACTGCCCGGATTGCGGGGCCGTGCTGACGTTGCCGACGGAGCCGCGCAGCGAACGCACGTTACGCTGAACCACTTGGGGCGAGCCGGTTTCCGCACGGTCGAGCAGCCGAAGCGAGAACGTGACCAAATCCCCCTGCACCAGTGAAGGTAAGGTCGCAGGTGCACCCGCCGAATCAGTCAAACGCCGGGTGGTCAGGTCGCCGTAGATCAGGAACTTTTGCATCTCGCCGAAGGCGGGATGTCAAATCGCAGTGATACCTCTAGGCGACTTCATTTGACCGTTATGGCATCTCCTGTTCCGTGCCAACTCTCTGTGTCCCACTTGAGCGTAAAGACCAGTTCCCACCACTTGTGTGCCTTCTGGCCGTATTGAAAGTTTTGAATCACGTTGGCACCTTGGGCGGTGGCTTGACGCGCCATTTCGTTCTTGATCTCGGTAAGATTGGAGTTCTGGCGGCTAATCTCGACTTGGATTCGCCCACGTGGTTGCGCGGGTGCCTGCACGATGTCCTCAGTAAAGAAGACGTTTTGATGCCAGTTGCCGCGTGCTCCTGCTAACTCTTCCATCTCAGACCTCCTTCTCCAAAACGACAATCATTTCCTCGCGGCTGGAACCGAAGCCGGGGAACGATGCGGTCGTGACTGCGCGCACCTGCCAGCCTTCCGGGACATAGGAATTTATTGCGCTTTCGAGCTTTTCTGGGTCGAACTTACCGCCGAAGAAGCGGTCTTTCTGAGTTAGAATTTTATATTTTTTCATACATCCTCCAGTTCGGTGCATTACGGTTATCAGTTCTGAACGCGCTCCAAGGAATCCTGGAAACTCTGCTGAGTCGCAGCCTGCTACAGTCCAACCTTCCGAAGCGTATGAGTTGAGCGCGGACTCCAGTTTTTCTGGGTCGAACTTGCCACCGAATGCACGGTCTTTGGTTGTGAGGACTTTGACTCCGTACTGATTTTTGCGTGCTTGTACGGTTGATGGGTGGGTGGTTTGGTGGCGATGAACTTGCTGGGGAATGGGGTGAGATTGGGCGACCTGCTTCGGCGATGGATTCACGAGTGTAGCGAGAGTCTGCCATGTCTCCGTCCCCTCAGCACAGACTTGTGTTGTTGGGAGGAGCGAGCCGCTAAAAAATTCGCTTTTAAGGTCATCGAGTGAATGCGGTCCCACAACCTCAGTGCCGTCAATTGAGTAGTAATAGTTCATCGTGGATGAAAGGTGGATGTGCAGAGTGCGCCCTAACAGTAATTATGCCAGATTGAATAACACTCCATTTGGAGGTTTTATTCAATAAATTATTATTTTGCGCGACTGTTGGCGCGTGGATGCATTTTGTATCTGGTTTACGCTGATTTTGGGACGGGATGGGTATTATTGTATTTCTATTCCTTCCGCGACCTGCCGGAAAAAGGAAGGAGACCAGAGGGCCACTTCCGCCGAGTCTCGCAGGAATGGAAGCACGTCGCTTTTTGCGGTATCAAAATCTACCTGCCCAAAGCGCTCCGCAAGAAATGTGCGAACATCGGCCTCAGCAAGAGCACGCTTTTCATTCCAGTGACCCGTCTGCCGCATCCGGGATTCAAGATGGGCAAGGTGGCACGGGGTTCCCCGTCCCACATGCCAGACGAAGTCATAATAATCGCGCCCCTTCACACGGTTTTTCCACTTGCGGCAGAGCACAGCATGAACCTTCCCCGCAAAGAGGTCCGGCGGCGCGTAGAGCTTGACTTGAAAGGGAATGGGAACGAGCAGCGTGCGCACCTCGAATGCAGCGCCTGGTGGCGGATCGGTGTCGATTTCCATTTTGACCCGGACGAGTTGTGAACGCGGCAACCCGCCCGCCAGTGCTGGAGGCGCCCCGATCCGCAAAAGATTGACGGTGGTTTCCCCCTTGATGAAGGCCGACTCGATGGCGGTCTCCACGTTCTTCTGCCGTCTTTCCACCTCCACGGAAAAACCAAACGCGGTCAACTCTTCCTCCACCGCCCGCAGGTAGGGATGGGGATCGAATGTTGAATCGGGCTTTAGAAGCGAAAAATCGAGGTCTTCCGAGAAACGGCGCAGGCCGTGGAAAATCCGCAACGCCGTTCCGCCATAAAACGCGGCATGTTCGTAAAACTTTGCGCGCCAGAGGCCGAGCAGGGCCAGTTCCTGGACGATTTCCCGCAGGGCCGATTCATATTCCGCACGGGTTTTCGGGGCATACCGCCCCATGAGTTCCTGGAGGGCGGAATTCATCGTGCCACCTCCTCCAGCCAGTCGGCCAGAACCCGCACATTGCGCCTTCCGTAGGCGTCGGCAATTTGACGCACCAACGCCACATCCATCCCGGTAAGCGCGCTGGAGTCGATCCGCAAATCTTCATCGAGCAAGGCTTCCACTTCGGCGGTTTCAGTCAAACCGCGCACCATGCCCACCCGGTCGCACAGCGCCTTTTCCGGGCAGGCAAGAAAATAGGTGCCGCCGCGCGCCTCAGCAAGGCCCACTCCCAAGGCATAAGCCGCTTTCGGCATGACCCGGTAATTGAAACGCCCCGCCGGGGTCTGGAACCGCTTCTCCTTGAGCGGGGTCATGCAGGTGATTTCCTCCACACGCTCCGGGATCAGCCCATGAATGGCCAGGGCGGTTTCACGACTCACATACGACGGCCCGTAAACCAATCCGGAAAGCACCAGAGGATCAATGACAGGACGGCCATCTTCCAACGGGGTGTAAAGCCCCTTCTTCACGCGGGCGATTTCACCCTGCGCACAAAGCTGCCGGAGCTTGTCACGAGGCGCGGCGTAATCCGCCAGGCGCTGCATGGCAAGCTGGTAATCGAAGGGAATATCTCGGGGTAAAAGAGATCTCATTTAGTTCCAGTATGTCGAAAGATACTCGACGTACTGGAACTTTCAAGCGAAATCAGACCGTGGCTTCAGCACTCTCCGCAACCCTTCCGAACACCGTAGGGTCAAACTGGATCACCCGGTAAGGAAACGCGGGATCCAGCGGTTGATCTTCCTCCGGCTTCCCGGCTTTTCCCCGGCGAACGTCTGACTGCTTGGCGGCGGTGGTTGCGGGATCAAGTGCGGTACTCATAATGTCCAAAAATAGCCACGCATGCTGGTTTCATTGAGGCCGTTCATTACGTCTGCATAAGCATCGTTGATTGGCGCGAGCATGCTGTTACCAATGGAATCAAGTAACCCGAACGCCAGACCGGTATGGATCGTGATGGACTGCGGGTTCGTAAAATTGAACTTGTTCACATTCGCATAGCCGAGATTCCAGAACACGAAATGCTGCGTGTACGGCTGCCAAGTCGGGCCGGGCTGGGTGTCCTCCCCTTCATCTGGCTGGGAGAGTAGCCAGAGCGTGCCGAGCAAAAGCTGATCAAAATTGGGTTCATCCATCGTTCCCATCATCCGCTCCAGCATCGTGGGGTATTGCACGGCTATGTATTCGGGAACGGTTTGCACGCGGTAGGGATAGCGATTGACCGGAGGCGTGAACGCCGGGGAGTGAATGACCAGATTCCCCGTAGTGGGATCGGCGAAGAACGTGTCCGTGCGGATGCCCATGTGGTCGATATGCAACAACACATCCGCCGCCATCAAACGCCGGGAGCCGTATTGCTCGGGAAAGAGCGCCACCTCCACCTGCGCGTTTTCCTCCAGCGTGCTGGAAAGAATGGGGTCTGGTTCCAGCGGCTTGCGTGCCCCGAGCTTTTTGAAAAGCGCCGGGTAATGGCCGTTCATGCCGGTGGCGTCTCGGAAATTCGTAATCGCAAGTGATGGCGAGGGATCAGCGGTCAATGGCTTATCGGATTTCCCAATCACCGCATTCGCGCCATTCACGAACCCCGGTGTGATCGTGACGTTCCAATGCCCGTCCCCGTTGTCATCTTCAACCCACCGGGGATGCAGTTTCCACGGGTGATTCCAGTCGGGCGACGGCGCACCGGATGAAACCAACACCCCGGCGGTCGTCTCACGGATGCGCGAGCGCAGCCCCGGCAATGGCTTCGCGCGCCGGATTGCCGCCATGACATCGTTATAGGCTCTGGCCGGGAAATTGAACATCAGGACGGGAAAAAGAAGTGGCGCACGCGCTTTTCCTCCGTGGTGCCCAAGGGAAACAACGCGACATGGCGTAGGTTGAAATAGGCAATCTGGAATGCCAAAATATCGCCGCTCTCTTTTTGCCGGAGTTGCACCAATGGGCAGCGAGTTTTGCGGCCAGAGAGCGCGGGTGTAAGCAACGGCGTCGTTCCGTCACCTGGATTATCGGGATTGGCATCATTGAGCCGTGCCACCTGCACGAGCTTTGCGCTCTTGATATTCCAATGCTCGTCACACTCGATCTCCACGCAAATCAAACTTTGCCCGTCCTTGGTGAACCGACTGGGCGCGATGGTCAGCTTGGGCGGGTCAGGATTCTTCTTGTCGCCGGACATCAGCCGGTCGCCAATTTTCGGCTCAATCCCATCCACCAAGCCGCGTCGCAAAGTGGCTTCCTTCCCGTTCAGCGCGATCCGCCAGGGATGATCCCACGCGGCGGCATCCGCGTCGAAGTTGATGATCGTGCCAAAGGGCATCTCGCGGAGCCTCACGCCCACGCCCGGCAGCAAACGCCGCGCGGCCACCGCCGCCTTGAGGTTATTCCAGAACGCGGCCAGCTTGGGAATCGGATCACCGGGATGGACATCTTCAAACATGCTCAAAGCCCTCCGCTGTTTCCGTTATTAGATTCCCCAAGCTGCGCAACGCTGTAAACTTCTGTGAACCACCCGAGTGGCCCGGAAAGCATGTATTCCAAGGTAATCTCAATGCTGTTGCCGCGCATCCGCACCTTCGGCGCGAGTTTGAGCCAGTTGCGTTTGCCAAGGTTCGGGAGGTTGAATTTCCCGATCTGGGGCGGAGTTTGCACGGTGCCGATCCCTTGGAAAATTGACGACGGAACCGTTTTGGATGCGTAGCTGACGCGATACATGGCACCAGCCACGAGCCAAGATTCCACCCCATACATCTTGCTTTTCTTGCGCGTGGAACCGCTCTGGGAGCCACTTGCCAATCCGCCCGAGGAGGTGTCCCCCGGAAGGTATTCCGAAAAGCTGCCGAGCGATTCATCCCAGCCGAAGGTCTTTTTCAATGCCTCGAAATTCGGGTGCGTCTTGATCGCTTCCTCTGCCATGGAAGCGTCGATCTCGAACGTCTTCTGGTCTTCCTTCGGTTCGTCGGCTCCCTCGCAGGTCAGCGTGACCTCGTAACCGCCTTCCTCGCTCTGCCGGAAACTGCGGGACACGACCGGAAGGGTGACCCCATCTATGGAAGGCGTGTAGGAAATGGCTTCCCCAAGCGTGGCGACATGGAACGGCACGGTGATGCTGCAAATGCCGACTTTATCGACACCACCGCTGATCCCGAGAAGCTGGAGGGGTGTGGCCATTACGTAAATACCGGGGTGAAACCACCAGTCGTTTTCGGCTGCTTTTCAATGAGCACTTTCACGCCCCGGTTAAGTTCCCGCAGTTCACGGGTCTGCTGGCGCGACTCGGTCAGGAGCGGATCGCCGCCGCTGGTGTAGCCGCCACCGCCGATTTTCTGGAGATGCGAGAACGCTGGCTTGGCTATGAAATCTTCACCCGTGGGAGCGTTGGGTGTTTTTGTCGGCAACTCTTTAAGTGCTTCATCTTGGGCGTGCTGGGCATGGTTCATCACTTCGCCCACCACTTTGTCGAGCCGCTTGGAGATGCCGCTGGTGTCGATGATAGAGTTACCCTGGTCAAACCCTTTCCCGGCTGCTTCAGCAATGGCTTTCAATTCTTCGGCCGCACGCGCTTTGATGGCTGCCAATGCCGGGGTGAGCTTGTCGGCTCCGTAATCCCCAAGGACGGCAGCGCCTTCCCTCAATTCTGTCGCCTTGGAACGGATCGCCTCTGCACCACCATGAATCTTGTTTCCGATCCCTGGAATGCCACTCAGCTTGTCGATCAACATGGCAACACCATCCAGCAACGCGGCGGTGAAGTTGGCGGCCATGCTCAGCAACGATGCTCCCAGTCCTTTCCAGAAATCAGCGGTGGTGGCCAGTTGCAGCATGGTCAGGGCGTTCTTTGGCCCCTGCATGAGCATCTCAGCCAGTGCGCTACCAAGGCCGGTCAGAAGTCCCATGAGGAAATTTGCGGCGGTGGCGAAAGAGAGTTCCATCGATGTCAGCACCACCTCACCGAGTTTCCCGTCCTGGAACGCCTGGACAAACAGCGCAACAAAGTCGCCTACCTGCTGCCCCAGTGAGGAAAGGTCGAGTAAAGCAAACTTGTCCAGCAACGGTTTAATCACTGGGGCCACACGATCTGCTACGCCGACAAAGAAACCCTGAACTTTCAGACCCGCCGTTGCGAGTTTGTCACTGATGTCATCGAACAGCGCGGCATCCCGGTTCAACAGTTCGGCCTGATTGCCTACCTGTTCTGCCGCCTGTCCAAAGCTCTTGTCGGCGAATACCGCCAGGAGGGTCGCGCCGCTCTTGCCAAAAACGTCCATTGCCGCCGTGGCACGTTCCGCTGGGTCGGGAAGTTTATTGATTGCTTCACCAATCGCCTGAAATTGCTCGGACGGCGTCTTTTTGCGGAGATCGTCCATGTCCAGCCCAAGCCGCTTGATGGTTCCCGCCGCCGAGCCGGTTTCGATGTTCTTCATCATCTTGGCCATGACCGGCCCCACATCCTCGGCGGCTTTGCCGGAAAGTTTGAACTGCTGTTGCAGAACAGCCAGGTCTTTTACCGCGATACCGATGTTGTTGGAAAGGTCCAGCAACTGACCGCCTTTTTCCAGCGCCGCCGTGAAATGTTCCACTCCCTGGGCCACCATCTCGCCGCCCTTTTTGAGCGCCTCCCATCCGACGGCGAGTTTAGCAATGGTGTGCTGGAAGGCGAGCAGCTTGCGGTTGATGTTCAAGAGCGCATTGCTGAGCTGCTTGTCATCGGCTTCAAAGATGGCTGTGGCCTTGGCGGACATGCCAAGGGGGCGGTGTCAAAACCCAGCCTTCTTGATCGCCTTCTTCAGAAGGAAATCCGCCTGCCGCTGCATGGCGTTGGCCTGGTAGGTGATCGCCTTCTGGATGCGCCGGTCCAGATCTTTGACGTTCCCCACGAATTTCACGGCGTTGGAAATCTCGATGCGGAAGCGCCGCCCATCATTGGTCACAAGGATGACGCCCGCCCCGGTGCCGTGCCGGGTGATCCAGGCAGGCAGCTTGACGCCGAGCTTCTGTGCAGCGGCGTTCCAGCCGGAAGCGAGCCAGCCGACCCGGGCGAGCAAGGTTTTCCTGAGAGCGTTGTATTCTGCACTGGAAACCGGATACGGATTCTGGAGGTTGCGCGGATTGATGCGCCCGGTGTTTTTGTCCCGGAATCGCTTGTAGATGTCCTGCGCCGATTGAAGCTGGGCTCCCTTTCTCGCCCGAACTGCTTTCATCACTTTTGCCAGATCGCTTTTGATCGCCGCTTCGCCCTGTTTCTTGGCCGTGCTGCCTGTTGCTCCTTTGGAGCCCGGAGGGGTGACTGTGGCCACCGTTTTGACGAAACCTTTGGCTGCCTGCTCCACGAGTTCCTTGCGCGACTTCTTGACGTTCGGTTCCAAGCTCTTGATCGCCTGTTGCAGCCGCCGCATGTCGAATTTCATGTGGACATTCATGGAATGGGATTCCAATTTCCAAACAACTGAGCAAATTGATCCTGCGGTGCCGGTGCAGGAGTGACGGTCCATTTGCCCGCCGCGCGAAGTGCGCAATGGCGGTATTGGAACACCTCGGAGATGTGCAGATGCCACAGGATGAAATCCCGCGGCCACTTAGTTTCACGCGCCAGGGTGTAGACCATCACGGCCAGCCACCCCGGCTCTAGGAGTTTGGGGGGTCGGCCTCGCTCCGGTCGCCCGGCTTCGATTCGATCTCAAACTGCGCTTCTGCCACCGCACCGGAATCGGCTTCAATTTGGGCTGCCAACTCGGTCAAGGCGTTGAGCGGGATGCTCAACTCGAACGCAAGTAACCGCTCATCGATTGCATTGACGTCGGTTTTGGCAAATCGCACCAGTGCCTGGACATCCGGGAGTGGCTGACTTTGAAGGAACAGCAATGCCGCCATCTGGCGTTCCATGCGCCAGTCTTTGCACGGGCCATCGCACTCGCCGATCACGCGGGAAAGCCCGAGCAGCCGCGCCGCCGTGAGTGTGCCGAGTGAAAAGGGACGGCATTCCAGTCCGGCGATCTTGGCGGAGCCGGTAATGAAGATTTCCGAAAGGGTGGATTGGCGGGGATCGTTCATGGGTTGAGAGAATCAAGAAGTTGCTGGCGGCGCTCCGGGGGTGCATCGAACGGAATAAGTGCGAATTTCCGGCCTTTGTGCACGAGCGCGAGCGGCGCGGAGGTTTTCACACCGGCCACAAGCCGCTGATGATTCGCCACGGCAGCTTTGGCGTAAGCCAGTGGGTGCTCCGGGTTGGCCTGAAGCCAGGTCGCATCCCGCCACCACTGGATCAATTCGCGGGTCTTGAATCGGCCATCAGCGGTCTTGGTTGCCAAGCACCAGGTCACCGTGCGCTTCTCTTGCCCATCGACAATTTCGCGGGTTTCCAGAAACGGCTGGGCCTCGTAAAACGGAACGCCCAGCGTTACCAGCGCGGCAACCATCTCCGTATTATCGGAGGTCACCGGGTCGGTGCCGGTTTCCCGCACGATACAAATTTTGTCGCCTTCCTGCATTACGAAACCTCCTCTGCATTCGGGTAGTGCTCAAACTGGTATTCCCAGCCGTCGAAATCCTCGTTGTTCTCCGATTCCTTCACGCTGGTGATCACGGTAACGCCGCCAGTGATGCCGGAAACGCCCGCATCGCCCACGCCCGGCACAACGGTCAATGCACCGTGTCCCTTCACGGAACCGGAGTTGGTGGGGTTGTAGACATGGACGCGGGCAACGTTGCCGTCGGAGCCCTTGAGCGCTTTTTGCTCGATCTTCTTCTCCACTTCCACGGAGTCGATGAGCGCGCCCTCGTGTTTTGTGATTCCAAATTTTACATCAGTGGCAGGCATACACCTGTAGCACCGTGTCAATTTTTACGGGACGCCATACCCGGCTTTGAACGTGAGCGTTGTGCGGAACCGCAACCCGTCTACGTCCTGGCTGCTCCCGGCAAAGGCGTAGCCGTAAAGATGGACACGGTTCCCGGCATTAATCGCGGCAACAACGGCGGCTTTGCTGGAAAACCGGGTGCGGACTTTTTCCACAAGGGCGGCGTGCTCGTCCGGTTTACTGTCATGCGCCTCGCTTTCAATGAGGAGCGTGACATCCGCGCGGAACACCGCCGCTGAGCCTGCCAGCGGCTCGGATTTGCTGGAGACTGTAACCGCAGGAAGCAGGTGTTCCTCTTCATCGTGCCCGGTGAAGAAGTGGACATCGACAAACGCGGGATCAGCCCCCAGGAAGGCGACGAAGGCGGATTCAAGGGCCTGGTCGAGCATGGCGCGTTACTCCAGTGGGCCTACGACCAACACGATCATGGGATACTGCGGGTGGTTCGTAATCCGCACGATGCGGAACCGATTCCCTTCAAACCCGACGATCTCGCCCAGCTTGGGCAACTGAATCCCGAATGCCGTGCGGGGAATCTTGATAGTGAAATCCCCGGTGCCGGTGAATCCGCCTAGCTCCAGATTTTCCCCAATGGCCGGATCGGACACGAGCGCCCGCAATGTGCGCCCGTTCCACGTCACCGCTTCCCCGACTTCATCCAATATCCCCACCAGATCGGCGGCTTTTTCGCGTTTGATGTTCACCCCGGTGGTGGGGTGTCAATTTCACCCCAAAGCAAAACCCCCGCGCCATTTCTGACGCGGGGGCCATGCACACACCCGAACCAACCTTAAATCTTACTTCGGAGCCGGGGCGACGATCCGCTCCAGCATCGGCTTGTTCGCCGCCGTGAAGCCATACATCAGCGTGTAGCTGACTTCCTGCCTACCAAGTCGCCCGTCGTAGCGGTCGCGCACCTGGACGGAAAGCCCGGTGCGGGCGTCGGTCACGATGCTGATGGACGTGTCACCCGTGTGTTCGGGAACGTCCGGCACGCGCGCCGCCATAATGAGCGCCTCGCGGATGCCCGCAAACCCCATGAGCCGCTCGCCGTTTTCGGGGAGCGCGGAATACTCCGCCACGGTGAACCCATTCACGTTGGGCAGCACGCCGGTCACGACAACGTCACCCACCTGCGGAGCGATGTAGGCTTTATAAAGTGCTTCGTCCTTCTGGAGCGAGTTGTAGTAGTCGGAATTGACGAACATGAACCGGCCCATATCTGGGATGAACCGCTTATTCATCTTTGTGGCGACGTCCACGATGATGTCGCGCCCGAACGTGGCAGCGTCCACCTCCGTTTTGTTCGTGAAGTTCGCGGCCACGATGAGTCCGAAGAGATCGTCGCTGACCTTCCGCCCAAGCGCGTAGGCCACCTTATCGGCGTAACGCTGGTTCAGGTCGATCACGCTGCTGGAACGCTCCACGTCCGTGATGGCGTAGCCCGCGTAGGCGTGCCGGTCGATTTTCACTTTCACGTCCACCTGCGCTTGATCGCTCGGGACGTAACCCGTGGCGGGATCGAAGTCCTGCGCAACGGTGGGCGTGACGATATGAGAGACGATGTCCTGGTTGAACTTTACCGACTGATCGCTGAAATCCGTGGCGATCTGCGTCAGGACAGGGAATTTGGCGAGCAGCGTGGTGAGCGCCTGCTGGGCAATCAGCGGGGCATTTACTGTGGCGTTTACGTTGGGCACAGGGAAAACTCCTTAGTGGTTGAAGAGGGGTTGGATGTGCTTCTGGTAGAACTCAGCCGCCGCCTTGGGCTGCTTGGCTTTGACTAGGTTGTTGTAATGGGCGATGCGCTCCTCGGCGGTGGCGCTGGCGACGTTCGCCAACTCGGTGTCCCCAGCCGGGGAAATCTTGGCGGGAACCTGCGTGCCGGTGAAGGAAACGACCTGCGCGGAACGGAGCGCCACACGTGCTTCGAGGTCCTGCTCCTTCGCCTCCAGTTCCTTGTTGCGGATCGTGAGCGATTCGATGGACTGCCGGGCGGTGGCGAGATCGGCAGTGAGGCAGGTGCGTTCCTCGCCCCAGAGCGCCATCTGTCTTTCCAGAGACGCGGCGTTTGCCGACGCCTCTGAGAGAAGGTTGGCGCTGGCTTGCGCGTCGGTTTCAAGCGTCTGGATGCGCGCCAGGGCTTCCTGCAATTGGTCCTCGATGGGTTTCATTGCAAGGGGATCGGTGTCAACCCGCCGCGCCTGCGCTTTGAACGAGACATGATAGGAACGGAGTCGCTGGATGGCGTCCGCCCGGTCACGCACCAGGCCCGCGAGGTTCATCCGTTGCGCCTGTTTGCCGGAGAAATCCTGGCCTTCCATTGCTTCCGCAGGAATCTTCCGGCCACGGGACAAGACGGCGGTATGGAATTCCGCTGCCGTCTCCGCGATGTTGCTCTGGATGCACTCCCTCTGCGAATCGGTGAGCGGCACGCCGGGCACGCCGATGCTCTTGAATTTCCCAGCAGCGAACACTTCCACCTTGATCCCGGCATTCTTGAACGCCTCGGATTCATCGAAAATCGGCTGGATGACGCCGATGGAACCGACCCGTGCGCTCGGTGTGACGTAAACCGCCTGTGCCTGGCTCGCCACCCAATACGCTGCCGAGCACATGAGCCCGGAGGAAAATGCATAGACCGGCTTTTGCTTGCCCGCATCGGCCACGGCCTGCGCCAATTCCGGTGTGCCGGTGACGGTGCCGCCGGGGGAATCAATGTCCAGGAAAACGGCTTCAATGTCGGGTCGGGACGCGGCTTCGCGCACAGCGGCGGTGATTTCCTCGGTATCGACCGCGTTGAATAGGATCTGCGAGAGGATGTCGGCCTTCCGAATCATCGGCCCACCGATTGCAACTACGCCCACGCCATCTTCAATAGAGAGGGCAGTAGATTGTGCGGGCGCGGGAAGTTCCTGCGGGTTGGCAAAGAACGCCTGAGCGGCGGCAGTCATGGCCCGAAGGGAGTCGGGCGAAATTAACCACGGTTGTTTGAGGAGGAGAGTTTCAGCGAGAGTCACGCTGATGGGGGCGTGTCAACGACAGGTGATGGGGGAGCGACTTCGTTGGAGGGTTCAGCTAGAACCACGGCACCGGTGCTCGGGCGGTAGAGCATTTCGAGCGGAATTTGATATTTCGCCGCCAGATCGATCATCAGGCGGGCGTCTTGGGCGCGAATTTCCGCCTGTTCATCAAAATCGAGCCCGAGTTCCGCGTAAGATTCCGAGAGTGTTTTGAGACCGGTCTCCACGTCCGCCCGGTTCTGCTGGGCTTCTCGGCCCGCATCCACGGTGACCTTTTTCGGCTTTTGCCAGCGCACCTTATGCCAGCCCGGCTGCACGGGAAGCTCGCCTCGCGTGATACCGTCCGCAATGACGTAGGCCCAAACGGGCAGCAGGAAACGCTGGATCAGGATCAATTGCCGGTAGGAGAACCGACGGTCGGCTTTCGCCACAATGAGGCGAACCCCCGCACCGCCGATCTTTGAAGAGTCTGCCGCGAACTCAAACGGCAACACGCCAAGGGCTGCGTCTCGGCGGATGTGTTCCAAAAAACCAGTAAAGGTGGGCGACGGGCGCTTGGACTCGAATGAGTCGATGGATTCATTCGGTTTGAGCGCCACCAGCTTGCCTCCAACGATCCGCTGGAGTGACACAGGATCGCTCGGTTCCGCTGTGCCCGCTGTGGACGGGAGGGAAAAATCACCATCCTCGCTGATCTCGCCACGCTCGGTCTTGAGCACGCGGGCGATGTCGGCGTTGTCCTTTACCGCGTGTTTCTCCAAGGCGAGCAATTCCATCTCGTCCAGGATGTGGTTGATCGAGTGCTGGAGGATTGGCGGATTGCGGATCGCCGTCGCGGATTCCGGCTCGAAAATATGAAGCACGGCCTCGGCAGGCAAATCGCGGGTGCCGCCGCCGTCCTCGATCGTGCGGTAAAAGAGCGGAGCGCCGAACGCATCGACGCCAATGCCATCCACGGTATCTTTCGATCCCGCGCTGTCGCCCACGCGGTGGGCTTCGATCAATTGAATTTGCGGGCGTCCATCACGATCCCGCGTCTTGTGGACGAAATATTCGCCATCCACATCGACCGCCCGGCAGATGATCGACTGGCACTCTTCAAAGGAGAATCGCCGGGTGGTCTCGCAGCGGGCGGCCCACAGTGCGAAATACTCCTCGGCGAGACGGTTCCACTCGGGATTGGCGGATTGCGCCTGGGGCCGGATGCCGTCGCCCGTGGAATAAATCACCATGTTTCCCACCAATTCACGAACGAACCCAGAATTCTTGTGAAGGTAACGGGATCGCCGCACCAGTTCCGTGCGGACGGACGGCGAAAGATCACGCTTGGCGTCCCCCGGCGGCACACCGGGCACCCGTGCGCGGCGGGTGGTGAAGTTCGCCCCCTCATACGCCGACCACCACGCCTTGGGGATAAGGATGGGTGGGATCAGGCGGGTAACAAATCGAGCGAGGGGATTCATAGCGGGAGATAGCCGGTGACGCCCGATTGGGCGACGTTCCGGCGCGGGCCGTAGGTGACAGGATCAAGGACGCGAAGCGCGTATTTGCACTCGTCCAAGACTTCTTTGACCGTCATGGGGAACTGTTTGGAAACCGTCGAGCCGCTGTCGCCCCATGCCATGGCGGTCTTGCCCTCAATGAGCAGTTCCTTGGCTTTGGATTGGATTTGGAGAACTTCGGCTACGGAGAATCCGGTGGTGAAGAGACCTTGCGCCATGCGGGGGGCGCGGTGTCAAATCAGGCGATGGCTTCGCCCTTGGCGACACGCTCCCGGCAGTTAGCCAGGGTGAGGCCGAGTTTGAGCTGAAAATGAGGCTGATCCTCGATTCCCGGCCAGTCGCCGCCCCACTCCAACCCTAACGACTTACCAATTTCCCCGGCCTTTGCGTATAGGGGCGACTCCCCGATATATCGTATTCCGTCGAAAATCCCGACATCCCAAGCGATCCCGAAGTTATGCCAGGAATACCCGCCCCGTGCCCTGGTCACGATTGGGCCGGGCTTGGTGCGCCCGTGGGCATAAAGGTCGTCCTGCTCCTCGTAGGTCCGGGTGCCGCAAATGATCTTGAGCGGAATCCCCGCAGCAAGACACGCCTCCATGAACTCGCGAGCCTTGGCCTGTGCGGCGGGAAGGAGCGTGTTTATGTTTGATTCTGTGCGGGCGTCGAAGGTCATGGCGGTGGAAGTGGGGGTGTCAATGAAGCCGAAAAGTCGAAGAAACCAAGCAAACATGGGATTATTGCGCAGGAGTGGTTGCGCGGGCTTTCGAGGCGGCATCGTTCAACCCGGCGGCGATGTTCTCTACGATGACTGCGGATTTGGTTTGTCCCGCCGATGCCAGCGCATTGCCCGCAACAGTGCTGAGGTTCCCTGCGAGTGCCTGCCAGGCGGACCCGTCATTCGGGCTCCAGATGCGCACAATCCTTGAGACGTCGTCCGAATTGACGATAGTCGTTTCATTCGCCCGAAGACCGGCGGCAACAGAATCCAGAAAGTCCGCTTTGAAGTTTTTGTCCGCCTCATCCACGGCGACGGAAATGAGAACCTTTTCCGCCACGGCCAACGCCCGTGCGCCCACGACGCCCAGTGTGGCGTCAATCTGCGGGTGGTGTCTCTCCACCCAAGCGCAACCACTCAGGGCAAACAGTGGCAGGAGCGCCAGGGCAATCAGCGGGGTGATGCCGTTCCCTTTTATGGGAGCGGGCGGATCGTTCTGGACCGTGCCGCCGGTAACCTGCCGGTCCTTTGCCTGACTGGCAAACGTGCCGCCGGAGATGACGGCAAGGATTCCCGCGACGCCGGTCACGTAATTACGCGCTGCTTCGGGGAGGAACGCAACGAGTGCGGGGTTGATGGCAATGGCAGATGCGATGACCGCGATCCAGCCGCTCAGGGTAGTGCGCCAGTTAGCGCCAAGGATGGTGTTCATGCCGTTGGCTCCGTGTCAATTTCCACAGCTTTTTCAAATTGGGCTGTCGCGTCCTCCCCATTGCAGATCACCCGGCGACCATCCCCGAGCGCCAGCCACCGGCGTGCGATAACGTCGCAGTAGGCGGGCGAGATTTCGAGACCGTAAACCCGGCGACCGAGTTGTTCCCCAGCGATTAATTGGCTGCCGCTACCGGAGAACGGCTCGAAACACAGCTCACCCTTTTTCGTATGCTGGCGCATGGGGACAGCGAAGCATTCCAGAGGCTTGGGCGTGGGGTGGTCGGGACGCTCGTCGTTGTTCAAGCCCTCGATTTCCCAAACGCTCCGCTCGTAATCGGATGACTCGCGCGGTGGCTTGTTTCCTTTGATCCACCCCATAAAACAGGGCTCGTGCGCCCACAGGAACCACGACCGGGTGAGAATTGGACGGTTCGGTTTCGCCCAGATGATCTGCTGGTGAACGAAAGCCCCATTCTTCTCCCATGCATCCTCCACCATCCGCTGTCGGCGGCTGGCGTGCCAACAATACCATGCGGCATGGGGATCGATGGCTTCTGCAATCGCCGCTTTAATAAAGCGGTCATAAAGGTCGTTGTTCTGCTCTGCGTCGGCCTCGTCCCACGACGGGCCGTAGGTTTCCGACCAATCAGTGTTGGTTTTAGGCCGGGTGCCGGGGTGGTTCGTCCCATCATACCCCACGAGATAGGGCGGATCCGTGGCAAAGAGGATCGCACGTTCGCCATTCATCACGCGCCTGACATCGTCAACATTAGTGGAGTCGCCGCACAACAGCCGGTGATTCCCGAGTTCGTAAAGGTCGCCCGGTTTTGTGATGGGGTTCGCGGGCGGGGGCGTGACGGTATTGCTTTCCGGTTCATTGGTTTCCAGGCGGTCGAGAAGATCGTCGAGTGAGTCCTCGTCAAAACCTGTGAGGTCGAGATCGATCTTGCCGTCCAGTTCCTTGAGCAGTGCCTTGAGGCTGTCCTCATCGGTTTCGGCTATTTCCGCAATGCGGTTGTCAGCGACCATGTCGGCCCATTCCGCCGCCTCGCTCTCGTAATCCTGGAAATCCACTGGAACCTGCGGCATCCCCAGCAGCTTCGCGGCATCCAGTCTCCCGTGCCCTTTGATCACAAACCCGGAACGCTTGGAAACCACGATTGCATTTCGGAATCCTTGGCCATTGATGATTTTCGCCAGCAGTTTGATCTGGCCTTCCGGGTGACGGTTGGGGTTGCGCGGGTTGGGGATCAGCTTGTCTATGTCCACCATCTCGGTGTGCGCACAGAAAACGGGAATGTCGCTCATGCCCTCCGCACAGGTGTCAACGCCGCATTGACACCCGGCACCCTGCATGAGCAGCACAGCACAAGAGGGCGTCACTGCCGACATGGCGGAGCGAATTCTCGACGCCGAGTTCAAGAACATCGTCAAAAAAGTCGCCGGAGGGAAAACCCTCACAGTGGCGGAACGCGCCCGGGTCCAGGCTCGCGCCTCGGGTTGCACCGATGCCACCGCCTACGCCAAAACCGTGGTGGAACTTGCGAGCCTGCTGGGTGTCACTCGCCGCACAATCGGCACCTGGCAGAAACTCGACGGCGCACCCAAGACCCTTCCCAACGGCGATTTTCCGGTTTCGGAATGGCGAGAGTTCGTCCGGGTGCGCGGGTTGAAGACCAACCAACCCACGACCACCAACGAGGAGGCGCTCAAAGCGCGCAAGCTGCTGGCCGAAGTGGAGGAACGGGAACTCAAGGTCGGCATCAAAAAGGGTGAGTTTGCTCTGTTGGCTGATGTCCGGCGCGACTGGCTCACGCAGGTCGGCAAAGCCATTGCATTGCTGCGGGCCAAGTTTGAAAACGAACTGCCGCCGATTCTGAGCGGCCAGGATGCTCAGGGAATCCGCGAGGAATGCGCCCGGGCTATCGATGAAGTCTGCAAGGTGCTCCACACCGGAGGGGGGAACACGCCGTGAACAAGCCTTCCCGACTGGAACGCCGGTTTGAATTGCTCTGGCGAACGCTCAATGGCCCCAAGCTGGAAACAGAGTTCCGGTTTCACCCTACACGGCGGTGGCGTGCCGACTTCGCTCACCTTGAATCCCGCACGTTGATTGAACTGGAAGGCGGCGTATGGGTGGGCGGACGCCACAACCGCGCCGCAGGGTTCGTCGCGGATTCCGAGAAATACTTCGAAGCGGCCTTGGGCGGCTGGCGCGTGGTGCGGCTGGTCGGCTCTCAACTCACGCTTCCCAATCTCACCTGCCTTGTCGCGGCGATCCAGAACCAATGGCGCACGAAAAACTGATCTCCCTCTGGCGCGAAGCCTGGCGTCCCCCGGATCGCCAACCCGCATGGGCGTGGGCGGAAGAGCATATCCGCTCCATTCCGTATTCCCCAATGCCCGGGCGTTTTCGCATCGAGAACTCTCCGCAGATCCGCGAAGTGCTGGACGCCATCATCGATCCCAAGGTGCGGCTGGTCTCGATCATCGCGGCGGTGCAGTCGAGCAAAACCACCGCGCCGGAGGTCGGTCTCTGTTACATCATCGCCAATCTTCCAGGCCCCGCGCTCTGGCTCGACCAGACCGATGAGGACGCCAAAGACCAAAGCGAGTCCCGGCTCCAGAAGCTCTTTGATGAATGTGAGCCAGTGAAGGCGCTCTTCCATGCCGACCGCCACAAGCGCCGCAACCAGACGATCCATTTTGCCAACGGCATGACGCTCTGGATACTTGGGGCGCACAACAAGACCAATCTCCAGCGGCGTTCCATTCGTTGGATGATCGGAGACGAAACCTGGCGCTGGCCTCCTGGGCACATGGCGGAAGCCGAGGCTCGCGTCACCGCGTTCGGCTGGCTGGGGAAGTGCATCTTCATGAGCCAGGGCGGGGAGGAGGATGACGATACCCACCGGAAATTTGAAACCACTGACATGAGGGAATGGACTTTCGCGTGTCCCGAGTGCGGTCATCGCCAGCCCTACCTGTGGGAAAACGTGGAGTGGAGCAAGGATTGCAAGGACGAGAGCGAGCAATACGACTTCGTCCGGGTTCACGCCACCACGTCCATGCGGTGCGCCGCATGCAACCGTTACTTTGAGGACACGGACGAAAATCGGCGTCGGCTCAATGCCTCGGGCCAGTTCGTTCCGCAGAATGTGAGAGCGGCCAAGGAGAATGTCGGCTTTCACTGGAACGCACTCGCGACCATGTCCTGGGGAAAACTCGCGGAACTCTACCTGCGAGCCAAGCAAGCTGCCCGAAAAGGAGACACATCGCTGATCCAGCAGTTTTACCAGAAGCGGCTCGGCTTCCCGTGGCGTGAATACTTGGAAGATTTCAAACTGGAGATCACCACCTCGGGTTACAAGATGGGCGAGCCGTGGTGTGATGAAGCCGGGATCGACCGCTTTGGAAAGATCACGCCGCCGCCGTTCGACGATGGGACGCGGACGATCCCGCTTCGGGTGCTCACGGTGGATTGCCAGATGGATCATCTCTACGCCGTCGTGCGGTCCTGGAGCGCCGAGGGTTCCTCCCGGCTGCTCTGGTGCGAGCGCATCCTCACGTTTGAGGATGTGGATGCATTGCAGAAGCGGTTCGCAATCCACTCGAATCTGGTGTTCATCGATGCAGGTAACGCGACCTATGAGGTTTACAAGCAGTGCTCCGAGCGCGGCTGGGTGGCGCTCATGGGCGACCGCCGCACGACGTTCCCGCACAAAACCAAGAGCGGAAAGCCGGTGCAGCGGTTCTATTCCCCCCGGCGCAAGGTGGTGTTCGGCTCAAGCCGCTTCTGTCACGTCCACTACTGGAGCAACCTCAACATCAAGGACTCACTGGCCCGGTTGCGTAGGAATCAGGACCCGGCCAATGGGGTGACGTGGGAAGTGCCCGACGATGTGCCCGAGGATTACTTAAAGCAGATGGAATCCGAGCACCGGGTCAAAGAGAAGGGCAAATGGGCGTGGCTGCAAATTGGCAACCGCCCCAATCACTTCTTCGACTGCGAGGCGATGCAGACCGCCGCCGCTACGATGCTCAAGCTGATCGGGAGGGAGGCGGTGCAGATGGATGTTGGCGATATGCCCGACCAGGAGTGAAATGGTGTAATGGCATTTCTACGATGCGCCGATTATCGTCGCTAAAGTCTAAGAATCGGAATATTATCATCCAAAAAAAATGAAGGCTCAGTTCGTTTTAGCAATCGAATGTCTCGAATCCCTTGGTCGCCTAGCCAATGGAATCGAAATCATACCAGGACTGCGGGTGATTAATGAACCCCGACGTATTACGTGCCTTAGAAATCCAGTTTTTCAAGAAGCTGTCGGCGGGCTTGAGCTTAATTCCCTGCAAAATGCCAAACTGTTAGTCTATACAGAATTTCAAGAATTTACAGTTTCGAACCCGCAGAAGCAAATATCTCACTTGCTAGATGTAGTGAATGGATATCTTTCAACACTTTGGTTGCTAGTTGAGCACACCGCTTATTTTGATCGAGGTTATTTGATGCAAGTAGAAGGCGGAGTGCACTCAAATACGCAGGTTACATCGTTTTATGATTACAAAGGAGAAAGAACCGTGCTTATCCGCTTGACGAACACAACCACAATATGTAGGGTGGCCCGCCATGGCAGGCAGCCCGCATTTCAAGGCTTTGCAGGGGAAGCGAGTTGAAGAACTCTTTCCTGGCTCGCTGCCAGCGTTCCAAAAAATGTTTC
>CAIZLD010000021.1 GCA_903933715.1 uncultured Spartobacteria bacterium | reverse complement strand
CCCAAGCATGGGCAAAAGCCAAAGCAGGCCAGACCCTACGCAAAGTCGCATAGATCTCAGAGACCCATCGCATCTGACATCTATGCTTCCTCCCTCAAATCCACGCCCCGACGGTCAAGATGTCCCTCACCGGACGCTTACCTTTGCTCGGGCCCATGGCCGGGAAGTTCGTATCACACTCGAATAGCGGGGGAGGAACGAATGACAAATGTCCGTTTCTTAAAAAGGAGTTATTTATGTCTACACCCGCAAGTTTTAGCCGTCACCCGTTTCACCCGATGCTGATTCCGCTGCCGATCGGATTATGGGTTTTTTCCTTGGTCAGCGATGTGATCTTCAGGGCCGGATGGGGCAGCCCGGTCTGGTATGATGTCGCTTTTTATACGATGTTTGGCGGAGTGATTGGAGCCCTCCTCGCGGCCGTGCCGGGGCTCATTGATCTCCTTTCAATCCAAAATCCCAAGACGAAGAAAATAGCCATCTGGCACATGGTCCTTAATCTAACCGCAGTGGTCGTTTACTGTATCAACCTTTGGCTGCGGACGCGTAATGACCCGATGTCAAACAGCCCCTTTTTGTTGTCCATCGCAGGCATCATTTTGATCTGCATCTCAGGTTGGCTTGGCGGCGAACTGGTTTATGTGCGTTGCGTAGGCGTGGATCGACCGGCCGATCGGAACCCCTGAATGCTGGGGGAACGCTTTCCCCCGTATTATCCGAGCACCCGCTGCAAATAATGCCCGGTAGGGCTGGCTGCCAGCTTCGCGATCTCCTCGGGCGTCCCCTGCCCGATAATTTGGCCGCCGCCCTGCCCCCCCTCGGGCCCGAGATCGAGAACCCAGTCGGCGCATTTGATCATTTCCAGATTGTGCTCGATGACAATGAGGGTATTCCCCGAGTCGCGCAATTTGAGCAGCACTTCCAGGAGTTTCTGGATGTCGGCGAAATGGAGACCGGTGGTCGGTTCGTCGAGAATGTAGACAGTCCGCCCCGTCGCTTTCTTGGCGAGTTCCGCCGCGAGCTTCACGCGCTGGGCCTCGCCACCGGAGAGGGTGGTGGCGGCCTGCCCCAACCGAACGTAGCCGAGCCCCACGTCTTCCAACGCGATTAACTTGTCGCAGACGGTGGGGACGTTCCGGAAGAACCGTGCCGCTTCATCCACCGTCATATCAAGAATGTCGGCGATGTTTTTGCCTTTGTAGGTGACTTCCAGCGTTTCCCGGTTGTAGCGGCGTCCGTGGCAGACTTCGCATTCCACGTAGACATCGGCCAGGAAGTGCATCTCGATTTTGATCAAGCCGTCTCCCGCGCAATGTTCGCACCGCCCGCCTTTGACGTTGAACGAGAAGCGGCCCGGTTCGTAGCCACGCACCCGGGAAGCGGGCAACTGGGCGAACAGGGATCGGATGGGGCCGAACGCACCGGTATAGGTGACCGGGTTGGAACGGGGAGTGCGGCCAATCGGGGTCTGGTCGATGACGATCGCTTTGTCGATTTGATCGAGCCCCAGGATCGCTTTGTGTTTTCCGGGGCGTTCCTTGGAATTGTAGAAATGACGAAAGAGAGCGCGGCGCAAAATATCGTCCACGAGGGTCGATTTGCCGCTGCCGGATACGCCGGTAACGCACGTAAAGCAGCCGAGCGGGAACGCGGCGGTGACGTCGCGCAAGTTGTTTTCGGCGGCATTGACGACGGTGAGCCAGCCGCTCGAGAGCGTGCGGGGTTCAAAGGCCAGCTCCCGGTTGCCCGCCGGGACGACGCGATGGCGCGGCACCGGAATGGAGGCGCGGCCCGATAAATAATCGGCGGTGAGCGATCCGGGCGTGGCGAGTACCTCTTCCAGCGTCCCTTGGGCCACCAGGTAGCCGCCGCGAACCCCGGCGCCGGGGCCGAGATCGATGATGTGATCGGCGGCGCGGATGGTGTCCTCGTCATGTTCGACGACGATCACGGAGTTCCCCAAATCGCGCAACCGCCGCAAGGTGCCGATCAGCCGGTCGTTATCGCGTTGATGGAGACCGATGCTCGGTTCGTCGAGCACGTAAAGGACGCCCGCCAGCCCCGAGCCGATCTGGGTGGCGAGCCGGATGCGCTGGGCTTCGCCGCCGGAGAGGGTGCCGCTTTCGCGGTCGAGGTTGAGATAACAAAGGCCGACCTCGTCGAGAAAACTTAACCGGGCCAGGATTTCCCGCAACACTTCGGTCGTGATTTGCTGTTGCTGCGGAGTGAGTTGCAGGTGCTTTAGGAACGCCCCGGCCTCCCGGATCGTTAATTGGCATAGTGCCTGAATCCCAAGCTCCTGCCCGCCTTGCCGGGTCAGGGTCACCGCGAGGATTTCCGGCTTGAGCCGTGCGCCGTGGCAGACGGTGCATTCGCGGCGGCTCATGTAGCTGCGGATTTGAAGGCGGCGCAGTTCGCTGGTGGTCTGTTCGTAAAGGCGGGCGAGATTGCTGACGACCCCTTCAAACGGCTTCTGGATGCGGGTGTTGCGCGTGCCGCTTTCCATCTGGAGGTCGATGGCGCGGTCGCCGGTGCCGTGGAAAAGCGCCTCTTTGAACCGCTGGGGAAGCTCTTCAAAAGGCGTATCCATCGAGACTCGGAACGCTTTGGCAAGCCCGGCGAGCATGGCCCGGTAGTAGCCTTGCATTCGCTTGGTCGCCTTGGCCCACGGGACGACGGCTCCCCCGGCAAGGCTTTTGGCCGGGTCAGAGACGATCAGATCGGGATCGCACACCAGCTCGGTGCCGAGCCCGTGGCAGGCCGGGCAAGCCCCCAGATGGCTGTTGAAGGAGAAATGCTTGGGCGTGAGTTGCGGGATCGTGAACCCGGTTTCCGGGTTGGTGAAATCGGTGGAATAACGGTGTTCGGCCCAATCCGCCGTGCCGGGAGTCTGCGTGAGCGCCATCAAGCGTCCACCGGCCCATTTGAGGGCCGTTTCCACCGAATCGGCAAACCGCTGGCGCACCCCTTCCTTCACGACCAGGCGGTCCACGACGGCTTCGATGGCGTGTTTTTTAGCGCGCTCGAGCTTCACGGGGGCTTGCGGATTGCCGAGTTCCACGATTTTCCCATCGACCCGGGCCCGGACAAACCCCTCCCGTTTGATTTTTTCCAGCACATCGCGGAATTCCCCCACCTGGTCTTGAACCAGCGGAGCGAGCAGGACGAGCCTGGTTTCCTGCGGCAACGCGAGAAGTGCGTCCACAATGGATTGCGTGGTCTGTTTGAAAACCGGCTCCCCGGTGGAAGGATCGTGTGGCTGGCCGATGGCCGAGTAGAGGACGCGCAGGTAATCGTAAATCTCGGTGGTCGTGGCGATCGTCGAACGCGGATTGCTGGCGCTGGAACGCTGCTCGATGGCAATGGCCGGGGAGAGCCCTTCGATAAAATCGACATCCGGCTTTTGCATCTGGTCGAGAAACTGCCGGGCGTAGGCCGAAAGGCTCTCGACATAACGGCGCTGCCCCTCGGCGTAAAGCGTGTCAAAAGCGAGCGACGACTTGCCCGAACCGCTCAACCCGGTCATCACCACCAATTTTTGGCGCGGAATATGCACAGACAGGTTTTTGAGATTATGCTGTCGCGCCCCACTGATTTTGATTGTCTCCGCAGCCATTTTACGGGATTGCTGAAAAGTGTAAAACAAAGCACATTAGACCCAATAGCTCCAGACCTAACTTTCATGAGTACTGAACCGGTTCGTTTCAACGAAGAAGAATGGATGGAGTTTCGCCGTCGCTACAGCGAGATGAAGCATTCCATCAACAACGCGCTGGCGGTGTTTATGGCGCTGGCGGAGCTGGCCCAGCGCAACCCGGAGAACTACGAAAAGCTGGCCAAGTCGGTCTGCACTCGCACGCCCGAGCTCGCGACGCTGATCCAGGAATTTTCGCTTTATCTCGACACCAAGGGGCCGAATTTCCAGATCAGATAAGATCAATCAAAGTTGAGAAAAGCTTCGGAAATGAGAGGGCTCATCCATCGGTCTTTCCGGATTCCCGCAATGAGAGGGCACGTTTAAAAAAGAACGTCTCTATTCTCTCTTCTCCCGCCACAGCCGATACGATTGCAAAAAACTGTTTGAAAAATCGTGCGGACGGGCGGCGGTCCAGCGATCGATCACCTCAATCGGGAAAAACAACCCGCTTTCGATCTCGGCGCGCGGCCACGTGAACGGCCCGTTATGTTCGGCCTTGTAGAGGCGCACAAATTCCCAGCCGGTTTCGTGGATCGCGGGGAGGCTCCCGATCTGCTCCAGCGGCGCGCTGACCCCCAGTTCCTCCTGCAACTCCCGCTGGGCCGATTCCTCGTAATCGCATCCGGCGTTAAGGTGCCCGGCGGCGCTCGAATCCCATCTTCCCGGGTTCGCGTCCTTCATGCGCGAACGCTTTTGCAAAAAGAGATCCCCCTTTGCGTTGAAGACGAAGATGTGGACCGCGCGATGCTTGAGCTTTTCCTTGTGCACCGTGTGACGGCTCGCCTGGCCGGTGACGCGGTTTTCGTCATCGACCACGTCGAACATCTCGCCGTGGACATCCTGCGCCTTGGCGTTGAATTTCTCCGGATCGGCGTGGGCTTCCACAAACCGCGTGAGATCGACCCATTGCTTGAGCGAAAGCGCTTCGCCGCGAACCGTCTCCTCGGCTCCAATTGCGGCGCATAAGGCGGGCCAATCGAGATTGTGCGGGGCGAGCATCTTGCGCAGCATTTTGCGCCGCTGGGAAAACCCTTCTTTCACGAGACGGTTGAACAGCCGCCCGTCGCAATCCGGCAATTCGCTCTGATCCCGGGGCGTCAGGACGATCACGCCGCTTTCCACATTGGGGGCGGGCATGAAGACGCTTCCCGGCAGCGTGCGCACGTAGCGGACGCGCCAGCGCCGCCCGACGATCAGCGTGATGGCTCCGTATTCCTTGGTGGATGGCTCGGCGGAAAGTCGCTCGGCCATTTCCTTTTGCAATGTGAACACGAGCCGCCCCACGGGCGACGGCTCGGCGGTAAAGGCAAAGAGAACCTGGCTGGAAACGTAGTAGGGGAGATTGCCCAGAACCTTGGTGGGGCCATGCGGGAAGAGCGTCCGCAAGTCGTAATCGAGCGCATCCCCATGGAGCACCTCGACGTTCGGTTTATCGGCGAAGCGTTCTTTAAGGAACCCGGCGAGCCGCCCGTCTTTTTCGATCAGCGTGGCGGAGCGGCATTGCCCGACGGCAAACTCGGTGAGCGCGCCCAGGCCGGGGCCGACTTCCACAAGGTGATCCTCCGGGCGGAGATCGAGCTGGTTGACGATCCAGGCGGCGGCTGCCTCGTCATGCAAAAAATTTTGCCCAAGGCTCTTGGTGGGCCGGGTTTGAAGAGACGCCAAGGTTTGTTCGATCGTCGTGCGGTTCATTGGAGCCGCTTAAGCTAAAGGGGTTGCGGTTGTGAAGCAAGTTCGAGCGTCCAAGGCTGGTTTTTTTGGAATTTTCGGCTCCATTTTGGAAGCGATTTTTCCCGCGGAAGTCGTTCTGGGGCGGGCATTTTGGGGGTATGGCGTAGGAAATGCTGGCAGCCGAAAACCGGCCTCAACCGATCCTTTGGCAAGGGAAAAAATTGGGGTAAAGAAACTTTTTCGCCTTGATGAAAACCACAATATATTGTGTTATTCGCCTCGTTCTCCCCAACAAGCTGTGGTAGGGTGCTCTTGAAGGCCGCCCGCCGTTATGGAGGTTTATTGGCTGGAACGACTCAATTATTTACAGGCAAAAAACCCAAATCTGTTGCAAATTTAAAAGAAGGAAACCCCGCCATGTCGAATCTCAAACAGGGAACCCGCACCCCTCGTTCCAAAGCAGACGCCGTATCGCGCCTGACATCTCCATCCAAGGGACTCCGTTACGAACGCGTTTTTAGCGATCCCAACGTCTCCCCCTTCGACCAAGTCGAATGGGAGCAGCGCACCGCGGAAATCACCGATGACGGTGGCAAAGCCATTTTCAAGCAAGAGAACGTCCAGGTTCCCAAAAACTGGTCGGTGCTCGCCACCAAGATCGCCGTTTCCAAGTATTTCTATGGCGATATCGCCCACGGCAACGATCCGTATAAAGGGGGCCGCGAAAACTCCGTGCGCCAGTTGATCCATCGCGTCACGCGCACGATCACCGATTGGGGAATCGCCGACGGCTATTTTGCCGACGAAGCTTCGGCCCAAGTGTTCTACGACGACCTGACGTGGCTCTGCCTCAACCAACACGGCGCCTTTAACAGCCCCGTCTGGTTTAATGTCGGGCTTTATCATCAATATGGCGTCGGCAAAGGCGGCCAGAAAGGGAACTATTTTTACAACCCGGCCACCGGCGAAGCGGAGAAAGCGCCCAGCCAATACGAATACCCGCAGGGAAGCGCCTGCTTCATCCAGTCCGTCAAGGACACGATGGAAGACATCATGCGCCTGGCCAAGAGCGAAGCGCTCCTTTTCAAATACGGCTCGGGAACCGGCAGCGATCTCTCTTCCCTGCGCAGCACGCGCGAGAAATTGAGCGGCGGCGGACGCCCCAGCGGCCCCTTGTCGTTCCTGAAAGTCTACGACCAGGTCGCCAACGTCGTGAAAAGCGGCGGGAAAACCCGGCGCGCCGCCAAGATGAACACCCTCAAGGATTGGCATCCTGATGTGGAGGAATTCATCGAAGCCAAAACCAAGGAAGAGCGCAAAGCGTGGGCGCTCATCGAGCAGGGATATTCCGCCGACTACAACGGCGAAGCCTACGGCTCGATCATGTATCAGAACGAGAATCTCTCGATCCGCGTGAGCGACGAATTCATGCAAGCCGCCATTGAGGGCAAGGAATGGTGGACCAAGCGTGTCACCGACAGCCAGCCGTGCGAGAAGAAAAACGCCCGGGAGCTTTTGCGCAAGATTTCCGAGGGGACACACATTTGCGGCGATCCCGGCATGCAGTTCGACACGACGATTCACACCTGGCACACCTGCAAGGGAACCGCGCGGCAGAACTCCACCAACCCGTGTTCCGAATACCTGTTCCTGGACGACACCGCCTGCAACCTGGCCTCGCTTAACCTGATGAAATTCAAGCGCGACGACAGCACGTTTGACATCGAGCGGTTCAAAGCCGCCGTGCGCCTCTTCATCACCGCGCAGGAAATCCTCGTCGATAACGCCAGCTATCCGATCAAGGAAATCGCGGAAAACTCGCACCTCTTCCGCACGCTCGGCCTGGGCTACGCCAACCTCGGGGCGCTCATCATGAGCATGGGGCTTGGATACGACAGCGACGAGGGCCGCGCGCTGGCCGGGGCCATCACCTCCATCATGACCGGGCACGCCTACGAACACAGCGCCCGCATTGCCGGAGACATGGGGCCGTTTGAAGGCTATAACGATGCCCGCACCCGCAGCGTCGAGAATCCCGTGGCCAAGGATAACGTCGATTCGATGCTGGAAGTCATCGAGCGGCACCGCAGCCACGTCGCGGCCATTCAAGCGAGCCAGCAATTTCACTACCTCAAAGAGGAAGCGCAGCGTTGCTGGGACCGCGCCCTGGAACTGGGCAGGCAAAACGGCTTCCGCAATGCGCAAGTCACCGTGCTCGCCCCCACCGGCACCATCGGGTTCCTGATGGACTGCGACACCACCGGCATCGAGCCGGACATCGCGCTCGTCAAATACAAGCTCCTCGCCGGCGGTGGCATGCTCAAAATCGTCAACCAGACCGTCAGCCCGGCCCTGCGCGGCTTGGGTTACAACGAGTCGCAGATCGAGCAAATCATTGCCCACATTGACCGCTTCGACACCATCGAAGATGTCTCCGATGAGAACGGCCAAACGGTGGCCTCCGGTCTCAAGCCCGAGCACCTCCACGTCTTTGATTGCGCCTTTAAACCGCACCGGGGCAAGCGCAGCCTCGGTTACAAGGGGCATATCCGCATGATGGCCGCGGCGCAGCCGTTCCTGAGCGGCGCCATTTCCAAAACCGTCAACATCCCGGAAACGGCGACGGTCGAGGACATCATGAACACCTACATCGAAGGGTGGCGGCTGGGCCTCAAAGCCATCGCCATCTACCGCGACGGCTCCAAGCGTTCCCAGCCGGTCCAGAGCAAGAAAACCGCAACGGCCGAAGAAAACCTGGCCGAAGCGGAACTCGCCAGCAAAAAAGCGCTGGAAACCCGGGTGATCGAGTTGGAGAACGAACTCGAATCGCTGCGCCAGAAAGTCAACAAACCGGTGCGGCTGCGGATGCCCGACACCCGCGTCGCCATCACGCATAAATTCGATATCGCAGGACACGAAGGATACATCACCGTCGGCCTCTATGAGAACGGGCAGCCGGGCGAACTGTTTATCCAGATGTCCAAGGAAGGAAGCACCATTGGCGGCCTCATGGACACCGTGGCGACGTTGACCTCGCTTTCGCTCCAATTCGGCGTGCCGCTGGAGAGCCTGGTCAAAAAGTTTGCCCACCAGCGTTTCGAGCCGTCCGGCTTCACCAAGAACCCGGATATCCGCAACGCTTCGTCCATCACCGACTACGTTTTCCGCTGGCTTGGCTGCCAGTTCATCAAAGGCTACAAGGAGGCGACTTCACCCAAAAAGAGTCAGCCCGAGTTGCCGCTCAAAGAACTCCCCGAGATCGACAAACAGACGGTCAATCGCCCCGTCGCCGATCTTTCGCGGACCGGCGAAAAGGAAATCCTGGACGTCATCTCCAGCCCGTCCAACTTCCAGGGAACCAACGGCAATCACAAAGAAACCGATGGGCATGCCGCGCGTGTCCAGGAAGCCATGGGCAACATGTATATGGACATCACCTGCTCCAATTGCGGCAGCAGCAAAGTGATCCGGGCGGGCGCGTGCGGCTGCTGCACCGAATGCGGCACCAGCCAAGGCTGCTCGTAACAGGAAGAGAATCCGCAGATGGCGCCGATTTTCGCAGATTGATTATTTGACGCAATCTGCGTCTATCTGCGAAATCTGCGGATAACTCCCTCTCCCTCTATGGACACGGTGATCCAGTGGGTTGTCACGCGGGAAATAGATGGTAGGCTGAAAGACTTTAAGCTCAACGGCGACATTCAGATCGGAGCCAAACCCAAAGGGTTTGAAGCCCATAGCCGGTGGTTGAGCGTTAGCGACACCACCGGATGAGGTGGTTGAAATAATTCACCCCGAAGGGGTGGCAGAGGTGATTGTCTCGTTTTCTGCCACCCCTTTGGGGTGAGGCGCGGTTTTACATTGAACCGGTGGTGTCGCTAACGCTCAACCACCGGCTATTCGCTGGCAACCCTCCGGGTTGCGGCGGCTTTTGAACACCTTCCCTAAGACTTGATCTCGGTCGATTCAGCCTACTCCACCACCGTTTGGCAGAGGCAGGTCCAGACCTCTCCGAACGCTGCCCGGGCCCGGGCTTCCAGAGCGGCTCCGTCCGCCCCATCGCGCAGCACGGCAAAGCAGGTCGAGCCGGAGCCGGACATCAGCGCGCCGACTGTTTCCGGCTGTTCCCCAAGCCAGCGTTTGAGGATCGGCAATAGAAGATATTTTTCGAACACCGGTCGCTCCATATCGTTGACCAGCGTGCCCCAAGGGAACGCTTGGGGGGCATAGGAAACGCCGGGAAGCTCGCGGGAGCCGCTCCACCGGCTGTAAGCCCACGGGGTCGGCACGCCAAACCCCGGTTTGATGAGCAAAAGCGGCAGCGCATGGGGAAACGGGACCGGCTCAACGATTTCCCCGCGTCCGCGGCAAAGCGCTGCGGAACGGGCCAAAAAAAACGGAACATCCGAGCCGGTCTGCGCCGCAAGTTCGTGGAGCAACCCGGGCGCAAGCGGCCTATTGTAGAGCTGGTTTAACCCGAGGAGCGTCGTCGCGGCATCGCTGCTCCCGCCGCCCAGCCCGGCACCGTGGGGGATCGCTTTTTCAAGATGAAGGCGCACATTGGGGGCGAGATTTGCCTTTTCAAAGAACGCTTTGGCGGCGCGCACCACCAGGTTGGAATCGTCGCACGGCAGGGTGGGATCGCTGCAACGAAACGCGATGCCGGGTTCGCCCAATTCCAGGGTCAGCGAGTCGGCCAGGGTTAACGGAACCATAAGCGACTCGATTTCGTGAAAGCCGTCGGGCCGTTTGCCGAGAATCGACAGATGCAGATTGATCTTCGCGGGCGCTTGCAGGTTCATGGAGCAGGCCAGCATAGCATCAAACCGGCTCAGAAGAGAACCGCAAAACGGCCTTACCCGTGCAGCCCGTTGATCGCGTGAACTCCGCCAAACGAAAGAAGCACAAAATAACCAATTCCCAAGGCAAACATCGCGCAGCCGATCAGGAAAACGACGCCATCCCGTTCCAGGGAACTTGCCGCGAGCAATACCACCGTGGCGGCCGGAAAAAGGTTGGTGAACGGGATCGGCAGCGGGAGAAGAAGCATCAGCCCCGAAATTAAAATCAGCGCTCCCGCTATTTTTTGAAACACCAGCGATTCGTGGACAAACGTCAGCCGGGGCTTGAGGAAAAATTCAAGAATCCGGACCACGCGCCCGGCAGCACCCAGCACTTTCTTTAGAAACCCGGAGGGCAACTCCCGATCCAGCAAACGCTTGGGAAGCCACGGCTTTTTCCCGATCGCCAGCCGGGCTCCGATCAATGCAACCGCCATCCCAAAAGGAGTGGAGAGCCCGGGCAAGGGGATTGGCGTGACAAAAGGCAACGAAATAAACACCAGTAACAAAGCGAACCCGCGTCCATGGGTCGCCTCCAAAACCTCCGAAAGCCGTGCCGGTTTATCGGCAAACTTATCTGCCAGCGCTTGCAATTCCGCAGAGAAGGTCAGGCGGGTTGAACTGACAGCTAACGGTTCTTCCGGCATCCCATTTAGACAAAAAAACCGGGGCCGGTGTTCAAACGCCTTTGTAATTATGCAATAAAAAACCTCGCAAGTCACTGACTGCGAGGTTCTTAAAAGTGGTTGCGGGGGCGGGATTTGAACCCGCGGCCTTCAGGTTATGAGCCTTGTCTGGCCGCCAGAGTAATCCGGTCGATTTCCCCAACTTTCTCTGTAATTAACGGTCCGCCATACGAGCTGTTTGCGCCATATGTGCGTTTCTAGGGCACACTTTCCCTCAAATTCGGGGCACACGCAAGGACCGAATGGGTGGAGTGTTAGTGCACGTCGTGATTGGTTTATGGATCTCGGCCTGCTAACCTGAAATAAGCATCCCATGAAACTCGCCCTCAACCTTCTCTGGTTCATCTTTGGCGGCGGTATCTTCGCTGCCGCTTTGTGGCTTATCGCTGGCGGGGTGCTCGCCCTGACGGTGGTCGGACTGCCCTTTGCCGTTGCGGCCTTCCGGATTGCCGGGTTCGCCGCCTTTCCCTTTGGTCGCCGGTTGGTGGACGCCGAGTTGATGGGAGAGCAGACGTTACCGGGGACTGGCTTGGTCAACTTGCTTTGGGCTGTCCTAGCTGGGGTCTGGCTTGCCATCGCCCACGTCCTTGCGGGACTCGCCTGCCTGACCTCCTTGATCGGCATCCCCTTCGGCCTTGCCCACTTTAAGCTGGCTGCCATCTGCTTCGCCCCGCTGGGTAAGCGGACGGTCCCCTCCGAGGTCGCTGAGGCCCTTGAGCGGGCGCGGGCTGATCGGATCGTGGGTGGAAATGGCCGGTAGGTGCCACTTTATGATGTCCTCTGAGGGGGGAACAGGCGACCGAGAAATCATATTACTTCGCGGGGAGTATCGTCCTCGGGATTACTATGCCGCCGCCGATTGGGACTGTCGGGCTTGCGCCAATGCCTTCGGTGACGACCGACGTCACAGCAACAGCGCGATTTGGAGCCCAGCCGAAGCAGGACCATCCATGTTAAGGTGAAGCAAAACCCCCAGTAGCCCATCCATGTGGAGCCACAGATAATCCATCCGACTGGCCAGACGAAGCCGGTGCAATAGAAAGCCGGTGATGCAAGTGCCGCTGGAAGCACCAGATCGAGCCCGATAATGATTCCCCACCGCAGAACCTGGGATTCCCAACTGTCATCGTAGCGCAGGTCGAAGAAGTCTTTGACTGTCTTGTTGAAGCGCACAAGAAAGACGCCCCAGACGAGGGCCATGATGCTGATGTGCCATCCGAGGTAGCTTAGGATGGCAGTCAGGGTGGACATGGGTGGGGCGGATTGGAACACGGGCATGGGCGCATGGTCAACAAGGCGCTTTGAGGGCGTCGTTTCACTTCTCTTTCCTATTTCTGCCCTCCGGTGTCTTTCTCACGGCAAAACCAGGCCATAATGATATAGGGGGAGATATTATCCATCGGCGCTAGCCGTGATCACCTCCTGTAGTCCCGTGATGTGGCCCATCGCCCATCACCTTCAACCAAGAGCCCAGCCTTTACCGGCTGGGCTTTTTCTTTTCACCCAAACCAAACAAGAAAGGAGCCAACACCATGGCCGTCATATTAAACCTAACGTATTCCAAAAAGCTGGGGCTGCCCAACTTCAGCAGCCACCAATGCAGTGTCAGCATTCAATCGGAGATTCCCGATCTGTCCCAAGTCACCGGAGAGGTAAAACGCCTCTACGCCCTGACACAGGACGCGGTGGACCGGGAAATCCAAGAGGTCGGGTATCTGCCCGATGCCACCACCTATGGCATGAACCCCGCGACCAACGGGGCAAATGGAAGCGGACGGGGCGGCGGGGATCGCCCTAGCCGCGAGAGCAATGGCAACGGGGCCGACACCGGCACATGGGCCTGCTCCCCCAAACAGCGAGAGTTGGTGGAGAAGATCGTCCGCGAGAACGATCTGGATAAACACGACATCGAGTCCCTCGCACAGGATCGGTTCGGCGTCGGAGTCCGGCAGTTGAACCGTCTCCAGGCCAGCGGTCTCATTGATGAGCTTCTGGAACGCCACGGCGGACAGCGGCGCAATGGGAATGGCAATGGCCAACGGGGACGGTTTCAGCGCGAGGGGAGAGGGGCCTCCCGATGATCGCGTTCGCCGATCCACCCACTGCGGCGGCTTTCGAGCCGAGTCAACCGAAGGGGCGCAGCATTGAGGAACTGACCTCCACGGTCTCGGCCTCCAGGTTGAGCACATGGCTCCAATGTCGGCTCAAATTCCATCTGAGGTATGTCGCCGGGGTCGCCAAGCCGCCCACGGTAGCCCTCCACTTCGGCAAGACGGTGCATGCCGTCCTCCAGCAGTGGAGCCTCGCCCGGTGGCGTAATGCACCACTGGACGACGCCGCCATCACAGCGGTGTTCGAGCAGGCATGGGCGACGCCGGAGGGGGCGGTCCCCATCGCGTGGGAGGCTGAGGAGGAAGAGGCCAGCAAGGCGAACGCCTTGGCGGTCATCCAGGTCTACCTGCGCGACACTCCCATTCCCGTGGATGAGAAGCCTGAGGGCGTGGAGGTCTCTGTCGAGATGGATCTTGCCTCCTACGGATTGCCGGCGCTGGTCGGGGTGCTGGACCTTGTGCGGGCCGGGGGGCGAATCGTCGATTACAAGACGACCGGCCGAACCCCCGATCCAAAGATGGTCCTGCATACCACGGAAGTCCAGACGACCGGCTACGCCCTGCTCTACCGTGAGGCAACCAGCCAGCGGGAGACCGGCATTGAACTGCACCACCTGGTAAAGCTCAAAACGCCCAAGCTCGTGGTGACTGAAGCCGGTCCGGCCACGGACCAGCAGGTCAACCGGCTCTTCCACCTGATCGACGCCTACGTCGATGATCTGGAGCGCCGGGACCCGGTCCCTTCACCGGGGATGCAATGTTCAATGTGCGAATTCCTCACCGAATGCCGAGCATGGCAGTGAGTTTACAGGATCGCGGGGCCGCCATTCCGGGCGGCTCCGCCGGTCCGGTATTCATCCGTGGGAGGCACCTGAGAGCACTTTCCCCATCGAAATGGCGGTGCCGTGCTTCGAAGTCCCTCTGTATTCTCCTCCAAATTCAGAAAAGTTTCTGGGTGCGAGTGAGATTGCCCAATACCACCAGAAAAGGATGAAAAGGATTTTGCTTGGGTTTGAGGTGGAGTCACCTCTGGCCAATCACCTTATGAACTCTCCCATTAAAGCCCCGCCACCAGATGAGCCATCGGCACATTCAAGGCATGCGCTATCCTCAACAGAGCATCAATTGAGATGTTCTTCTCCCCTCGTTCAACCTCCCCAATGTAGTTGGGATGGAGGTCAGCCAGTTCTGCCAGTCTCTCCTGAGAAAGGCCCGCTTCCTTCCGGGAGGCACGCAAGGTCTCCCCTAGAATTTTGCGGTGTTTTGGAATGTTGGCCACGGCGCCAACAACCGAAACAGGGATTGTCAGTCGCGACCACAGTCTATAGCTTGTCTTTTGCCCCCTCGTCGGGACGCCGAAGACTTCACCAAAGGAAAAATCTATGATGAAATTTATTCTCCGCTGCCTTTTGGCAGCCCTCGTAATTTCGGCAACACCAACGCTCCCGCCAAGGGCCAGGGCAAGCGTCAACTGATGACATGGCACCCCCGTGAGATCGAACCGCCCGTGGTTCAGCCCGCTCTCCACCGGATGGGGGCAGTCGAACGGTCGGCGGAGGTCATCCGGTATGCCGTCTTCACGACGGAATACTGGGTTTCCCCAAGGGGCGGCCTGCGGGAATGGCTTCGGCTCAATCTCTGGTTTGCGCTGGTGCTGGCGGTTCCCGCCCTCCTGATCACCCCCATCGCCAGCTACATGCTGGCCGAATTGGCAGCGGGCTCGGGACAATTGGCCAACATCGCAAAGAACCTGAGTCAGATCCCGGCAGCGATCCGCAACGGCGCGTTGGCCGTGGCGGGGATGGGCGCCATCATGGCATTCAAATTCCTGTTCCGCTGACCCGCATCAATCACCCACTGGAAAAGCCGGGCGTGCTCCCTATGAGCCGTCCGGCTTTTTCATTTCAACCCACCATAAAGAAAGGAAACCAACCTATGGAGCACACCACTCTGTATTATCGCGAGGGTTCGTCGGATAAAGTCTATCAGGCGGCCATCGAACCCAAGGACGGCGGATACGTTGTCACCTTCGCCTACGGTCGCCGGGGCGCAACCCTAACCACCGGCACCAAAACACAGATCCCTGTCGATCTGGACACGGCCAAGCGGCTCTATGATAAACTCATCGCCGAGAAGACCGCCAAAGGCTACACGCCCGGAGAGGACGGCACGCCGTACCGCCAGACCGGACGCGAACTGCAAGCCACCGGCATCCATTGCCAGTTGCTGAACCCCATCACGGAGCGCGAAGCCGAGATGCTCATTGGCGATCCGGCATGGTGCGTCCAGGAGAAGTTCGATGGGCGTCGGCTCTTGATTCAGAAAACTGGAAACATCGTCACAGGGATCAACCGGCTCGGACTGACCGTGTCCGTTCCTGAACCCATTGCAGCGGTCGCCGAAGCCATCGCATCGGACTTCATCATCGACGGTGAAGCCGTGGGCGAGCGCCTTCACGCCTTCGACCTCCTCGCCTTCAACGGAACCGATACTCGGTCCTGGCCCTACCGGGACCGATACCTTCAGTTGATGGATGTGATCGGCTCGAACGCATCTCGCGCCATCCGGCTCGTCGCCACGGCGTTCATGCCAGGGCAAAGGCGGGCATTCGCGGAAAGGTTCCGGGCCGAGGACAAAGAAGGCATCGTGTTCAAAGACATTGAAGCCCCCTACACGGCGGGCCGTCCCAACTCGGGCGGCACGCAGTTGAAGCTGAAGTTCACCGAGTCCGCCTCGTTCATCGTCAGCCAGATCAACGCCAAACGGAGCGTCGAGTTGATGCTCCTCAAGAATGGAGTCCTGGTCCCGGCAGGGAACGTGACGATCCCGGCCAACCACGACATTCCTCCCATCGGCGCGGTGGTGGAGTGTCGTTACCTCTACGCCTTCCCGGAAAGCGGAGTCATCTACCAGCCCGTCTACTTGGGCCGGAGAGACGACATCTGCACTGAGGAATGCACCGTCAGTCAGCTCAAGTTCAAGCCCGCCAGCGCGGTCGCCTGAACCGTCATCAACAACAGAACATCCTGCACGAACAGCCCGCCAGCCCTCATGGGTTCGGCGGGCTGTCGTGCTTTCAACACTGAAACCGAAAGGAACCATTATGAATCCCATCACCATTCCCATCGCCGAACTCAAGCCCGCCCTTGCGGGACTGGGCAAGATCATCAACCGCCGCCCCACGCTGCCCGTTCTGGGCTGCATCCGCATCGAACGCACCAAGACTGGCCGGGTCGAACTAGCCGCCACCGATCTCGACACCGCCGCTGTTGTCCAACTGGACGCCCCAGCCCAAGGCGACCCGGCGGCATTCCTCGTTCCATACGAGGACCTCAACAACGCGGCCAAGAGCTGCGGACGCGGGGACTCGCTTGCCATTACCTTGGTCGAAGACAACCAGGTCGCCATCCGATTCCCGGTCGGCGGCCAGCCCACCGAGCACCGGTGCCTGTCGATACCGGTTGACGAATTTCCGGACATTGCGAGCGTCTGCACCAATCCGATCCCGCTCGACCGCCACCTCCGTGACGCGATCCGGGATGCCATGGGGTGTGCCTGCACGGATACAAACAGGGCCATCCTCAACGGAGCGTGCCTTGATGTGAGCCAGTCGACCGGGCATTACGTGGTTGCCACGGACGGGCATCACCTGTTCAGTTCCAACTCATTCACGTTGCCGCTCAAGGACTCGATAATCATCCCGAACCATCGGTTCCTCGGTTGGAAGGAGTTCAATCAGGACGGGGACTGGACCCTCCGGGCAGCCAGGTCTGAGCGCAAACAGCCACCACGCTTCGAGATCGGCTCCCGGCACTGGCGCTTCATCGCCCAGTCGCTGGAAGGCCGCTACCCGGATTGGCGGGCCGTGGTTCCAAATCCCAACAACGTCAAGACGACCGTCGAGATCGAGTTTGGAGCCGAGGAGGAAGACGTGATTCGGACCATCGCCCGGATGCCCGATCCCGATGCCCAGCATCATGCCATCGGATTGGAGATCGCCAGTAGGCGACTCTCCCTGCTCAGCAAATCGCCGGGCACCGATCAGTCGACACGGGTCGAACTGAGCGCCATCAAGGCGGTCGGTCCCGATGTGACCATCCACATTAACAGGCAGTTCCTCACCAAGGCGCTGCGTCTTGGTCTCACCCGCATCGAGATCACCGACCCGCTCACCCCGTTGCGCTTCAGCAACGGCGGGCGGCAGATGATTGTTATGCCCGTGCGGCCCGCGCCCGCCACTTCAATCCACATGTCCCGGACGCAATCCGCGCCCGTGGCATCCACCACAATCCCTCCGCGCCATGCGGAGCAACCAGAAAGAAAACCGATGACAGAAAACAGCAGCACCATCAACGGAGCCTCGCGCTCCACCACCGCAGTCGCCTCAACGCAACCGGCTGAAAAACCGGCCCTCGAAACGGCGCTTGCCCAGATCGATGTGATCAGGGGCGAGTTTCGGAGTGCCGTCGCGGGCCTCAGCAAACTCGGCGACCTGCTCAAGCAGGCCAGCCGGGAGCAGAAAACCAGCGAACGGGAAATCCAGGGTGTGCGCCAGACACTGCGCTCACTTCAGAGCGTTCGCATCTAGTCACAACCCATTTGGCGACGGCAACACGGGGCCGGGGCTGTGCTGACAACGGCACACCCGGCCCCATTCGTCCCAACCCATGAAAACCCGCATCGTAGCCATCACCTTCGACCGGAAGGAACAGCCGCTTCGCGCAACGCTCCACACCCACCTCGGCCCCGTAAAGGTGGTCTGGCGCGACGTGTGCGGGGATCGCTGCTGGTTCACCAGCGGCATTCTCGACGCGAAGAAGCTGGCCGTTCCCGCCATCGAACGCATTGAGCGCAGGGTTTCACAACTTTGACGCTCTCCACATCAAACAAAAGAAAGGCAATCAGTATGATAGCATTACTTCAACCCATCGAAACGCAACGGCCCCAACGCCGCCACCCCAACCTCCTGCTCCATTGCGGAGCCCGGGCGGTGGAACGCGAACAGGTCATGGACATCCCGACCCCATGGCCCACCGACACATGGACGCCCATCGCCCATATCACTTTGGTGGCCCATGTCGAGCAAACCCTCCGGGCGAACGGTCTCGTCGTCGGCAACCAGGCCCATAGCCTCAGCCACGACGGAGCCCGCTACTTCGGCCTCATGGAAATCCAGCGAAGCCACTCCGACGAGGATTACTGCTGGGTTCGCCTTGTATTGGGCGAAGACAGCCACGTTGATCCCGCTCAAGATGCTGGCTAGGGTCTGGCGGGTGAGTTGGGTCTCTGAGGCTAACTTACCGATGAGATCATACTTAACTGCCGATTGAGCGGAAGAAGTCAGGGTGTTTGTTGCGTTCTCTTGCAACACGAATGCCTCTCCCTGGTGCACGCCGTCGTAGGTGGCTTCGTCGGCCTGAATACCCCGCGTCACGGTGTATTGCAGCGGCGTTACTTTCAGCTCTTTATCGATGGCTGCGACGCACTTACCCACAAGTTCCTCGGTCTCAAAGTGGACGGTGTAGGCGGCCTTGCGGTTAATCCGTTGCCAGAGTTCTTGGAACTCTCTCTTTTCAAAATTCGCGCTGAGCGGGTTCACCTTGGTCTTCCTTTCATCCTCAATACCGGGACCTTGGTCGTCGGTGAATACGCTGTCGATGAGGTGGAAGACTTGTTCAGCGTAGGGAGCCAGTTCAGGAGGCAAGGCTGCGAGCTTTTCCTCCTTCTTGGCTTCGTGGTAGGCAGGTGCGATGCGATCATCTGCATCCGTGTAATCATTCTTCAGCAGATACTTATAGATGGCCTTGGCGAGTTGAGGCGTCACCGTGACGTCTCCCGTCGATGTCTTGAATACCTTATTCTTGAAGAAGTCTTCGTTCGCGAACTTCGGACGTGAAGACAGGGATGCACTGATGTCCCGCTGGAGAGCGGCCACAAAATCTTTGAAACTTTCGCTGGCGACAACGGTCAGGACGTTGACTTGATGAACAGTGGCCGGATCATCCATTCGGTCGCCATTTTGATTTACGGCCAGGCGCAGACCGCGCCCCACTTCCTGGCGGCGGGTGGTAACATTACTCGGGTCCGCATGCTTCAGGGCACAGATCACGAATACATTCGGATTATCCCAACCTTCGCGTAGAGCAGAGTGGGAGAAGATGAAGCGGACGGGCTCCGTCAAAGAGAGCAGGCGTTCCTTATCCTTGAGGATCAGGTCGTAGGCATCGCTGTCGTCGGACTCCGTGGAGCGGGCGGAGGTTTCGGGGTTGATCAGTCGCTTGGTTTTCTTGTCCTTGGCAAAATAACCATCGTGCGTTTTTGACGTCTGGATTCCTTTGAGATAGCGGTTGTAGGGCGTGTCTTCCAGCGTCAGCACCTCGTTTAGCTGACTGTTGTATTCTTCTTCAAAGGTGCGGGCATACTCCCCCGCTTGGTCTCCAACATCGTCGTAGCACCGGTATTTGGCCACTTCATCGATGAAGAAAAGGGTGAGCACCTTGATGCCCTGAGCAAAAAGCGTCTGCTCCTTTTCGAAGTGAGCTTTGACGGCCTCGCGGATCTGGATGCGTCGCAAAGCGGACTCGTTCACGTCGCCAAATGCCACCCCGGCTTCCAGCACCACGCCATTGGTGAATGTCACGGTGTTGTTGAGGGCATTGATGTCGGCCACTACGTAACCCCTGTATTGCTCCAACTCCTCGGAGTTGTCGTAAAGGTTATCGTTCTTCGTCACCTTGCGGACAACGCGTTTGATGCCGGTGACCTGTTTGATCTCAAGTTCGATCCTGGCTTCCGGGGGTTTGGTCGTGGAGACCTGAATGGATGCCAGATAGAGGTAGGAGTTTGTCCCGGCCAAGCCCTTCACCGAGATGCCCCTCACGGCTATCTTTTTCACCAACTTCTGGTTGTAGGCGTCCAAAGCGTCGAGGCGATAGACCTTGTTGTGCTGCTGACCAAGGGTGGCGGAGTAGCGTAACACCATCAAGGGCGCGAACTCTTTCAGTCGCTCCACCGTAGCCGCACCTTCCATCTTCTGCGGTTCGTCGAGGATGAGGATGGGGCGGTTCTTCTTGATGACGTCGATGGGGCGGCGCGACTGAAAATCATCCAGCTCTTCATAGATGCGCCGGGCGTCCTGACCACGGGCATTGAAGGCCTGCACGTTGATGATCATCACGTTGATCCCAGCGTCAGAGGAGAAGCTTTCCAGGTTGTGGAGCTGCTTGGAGTTGTAGATGAAGAACCGGGGCTTCTTGCCGTATTGCTCCAGGAAATGATCGGCGGTGATTTCGAGAGATTTGTGGACGCCTTCTCGGATGGCGATGCTGGGGACGACAATGATGAACTTGCTCCAGCCATACCGGGCATGTAGCTCGAACATCGTCTTGATGTAGCAGTAGGTCTTGCCCGTCCCAGTTTCCATCTCCGTATCGAGGTTCAGGTCGCAGACACTCGTTTTCACCAGGGCGGAGGAGAGCGGGAGATTCTGCCGACGCTGGACAGCGTGGATGTTCTCCAGCACTTGGGACAGAGGCAGGGCTAGATCGGCATTCTTGAAGCCATCCCCATCCATCCCCGGCAGCGTGACCACGCCCGCTTTATTCCCAAGCCCTGGATCGATGGTGTATTTGATTCCAGTGCTCTTGGGCTGCCCCGCGAAGCAGTCGGCGACGGCTTCGACCGCATCCGTCTGGTAGGCCTGCTGTTTGAATTTCAGCTTCATACAAGGGGAATAAAAGAATTAGTGGGCGACCGTGCGGTAGGCCTGCTTGGGGTGGCGCTCCATATCCGGGTAGGTGTATTCCAGCTCACCAGCGTCGATCATCGGCTTGAGATGATCGCGACGAAGGGCCTCGTTATCTGTGCGGTCCAGTATCTGGGCCAACTCGCCAGACGACAATGGCTTCCAAGCGCAAAGTTCACGGATCACGGGGCGGATCTTGTCGCCGGGGCGTCGCCCCATAGACTCGACCAAGCTCCGGAGGTTTTCGGGAAGGGAATTTCGTAAAGTCGGGTGTTCCCCCGTTAAGGTCAGGTGCTGTGGAGCTAAAGTCGTATGCCCGGGCGCTAAAGTCGTATGCCCAGCGTTCGGTGGCACAGTCTCGACTGTAAGTGGCCCGTCTGGCGCAGCCTTGCTCGCCGGAAAAGTCGGTCCAGGCAGGTAGTACGTTGCCGACCCTTTGCCCTTCTGGATGACCAGCCCGAATTCGCGGAGTTTCCGCAGGTCTTGGCTGGCTGTAAGGACATCGCTTCCAGTCAGTTGCCGTAGGGTCTGGTTGTTGATCGCCCCTTGTTCCCGCAAGAAGATCAAGGCATAGCGCTGGGCGTCGCTGAGGCCCGGAGGCATCTTTTGCAGCCATTCCATGTCTTCCGCCTGGAGGAAATGGTGCAGAAGCAGCCGACTGGTGAACGAATTATTGGTGCGATCCGACTCAAACGTAGGGGGACTGAACCCGTTGGCCCGCATCTGCTCCCTCATCACGCGAATCCCGCTGCCCTTGGTTTCCGCCGTGTTTGTCTCGTGGAAAACAGCGGCCAGATTGGGGTTCCGGAGTTGGGAGCCGGGTTCGCCCAGGTGATCCTCATTTTTAAGAGAAAAACCTGCATTGTTGATTTCAATACGGTTGGAGTAGCGGATGATCTGGGTGGGGCGGTGCTCTCGGTAGGACCGGTGCATGAGCGCATTGACAATCGCCTCGCGCAAAACTCGGGCCGGGAGGGTTGGGGTTTCAGCTTGGACCTTTCCTTCCTTCAGCTCGAATCCCTTTGGCAGATCGTCCATCACGGCTGCCTGGGCGCGGTCCACAATCTGGAGCAAAGGCCCGCGCATATCGACGGTGGCGATAAAGCGTTTATCGGGATCTTCCACCCATTCCTTGCCCGGAACGCGGATATAATCAACCCGCACAGCCGGGAGTTCCCGGCGGTACGCTTTCCGGGTGCCAAATAGGAGCATGCCGGTCAAGGTGGGACGCCACACGTCCCCGTCCTTGCGAATGGCATTGAGGCTCTCCATCAGATCGTGATCGTTCCAGTCCAATTCCTCTGCCAGCGGGTTTGCCTTGGCTCGCAGGGTCCGGTAGTAGGCAATAGCTTCAACGTCGAGATCCTCTTCCGTGGCATTTCCGATAAGACTGAGGTCAAAACTGTCTCCCTGGCGGCTGCCGTAAAAAACCACGAGGTCATCTTCGGTGCATCTCTGATCGGTCGAGCCGATCCGCCGCCACGCGCCTCTGGGTAGACCCTGCTTCACGAAGAACAAGGGTTTCTGTGAAAGCGAAAGCTCGCTCACCTCAACGATAATCACCAGCTTCCCTTCGTAGGGTTCGGTGATGGTTTGCACTCTTACGGGCAGGTTAAATCGAGTGGCGCACCCACTGGCGATATCCGAAAGTAACTTATCCGGGTTGCTGACACCGAGAACCTCGTAGCCCCCGAAAAAATCCTCCGCGCTCTTTGCCACCCCCAGAATGATTCGACCCCCTCCAAGATCCGGTTCGTTGGAGAAAGCACAAACCGTTTCAAAAAAGGAATCCCCCACATCACCCGAGGTGGAGGCCTTGGCCTCCAGCGCCGGGTGTTCGTCCAACTCATTAAGCTCACGCAGCAGGTCTTGGATCATGGGAAAGGATGAAGGAATGAAGCCAGTCGGGAATGCCCTAAAGCGATTTAATCTCAGTGCTGGGGCTCAGAAGTTTGAATATCTGCTCCACGTTGATCTTCACACTGTCGCTGCCATAGCTGCTGTCACGGAAGACAGCGCGGAGTGGTTTGCGCTTGGCCAGTTCTTTCACGAGTTCCTCGCTGATGTTCGGATCAAAGCAGGCAGCCAGAGCATTGCCGTCGACGAAGAGGACCGTCTTTCCGGCGATGGTCTCGCTGGCAATCGGCAGGGAAAGGTCGACACCCCAATCCATGAGCACTTGGAACAGCAAATCTTCCGGCGAGCGACCTTCACGGATGTTGTCGGCATGGGCCACAAGATCGGTTTGCTTTACTTCATCTGGCGCATAATACACGTCCTTCATGTTGGACGTGTCGATCTTCAAGACCCGGAACCCGACGTCGAGATTAGGCGCGGTGGTTGCATTCTCGGCTTTGATTTTTGCTCCAGCACCGCGCAGGCGCTTCTTCGCCAACTCTGAAATAGTGCTATACCCTTTCTTCCCGGTTGGCTCGGGCAGTTGAACCAAGACAAAACTTCGTTGGCTTTGTGCCATCGCATTCACCAAGTATACAGCGTGACCGGTACTGCCAGAACCAGCAAAAAAGTCCAAAACAGTATCACTTGGCCCGGTCGCGAGCTCAATGAGTTCGCTTAGAACATCCGTGTTTTTTGGAAACTGAAACCATCCCTTCCCGACGAGGCTCTCAACCTCTAAAGTTGCTGAACGACCATCTCGATAGAACACTGAAGGATAAGGCTCGACGCTGATTTCCTCTAGGTAGCTCTTGCGCGTGGGAATGGTGGTTTCGTCCGGACCAAAATGAATGCGCGGAGGATCTTGTTCTAGCGCCCATTTTGTTTTCGCCTCATCCCACCTCCAGCCAGTGGAAGGCTTTTTGCATGGTTTGCCGGTAACTGGATGTAGAATGTCATGGCGGGGACGACTATCTCTCCCATCGTCCGGGCCAGCAAAATCGGCTGCGAAATACAGGCCTCGCGTATCTGACCAGTTGTAGTGCTTGTGCGCCTTCCTTGGGTTGTTCTCGGGCAATGCCCGATACCAACTTTGCATGGCTTCTCGGATTCTGGCATGGTCATCGCGGAAGGACGCTTTGAAGGCGTTGTATTGCGCCAGAACTTCATCCACGCCCTCCTTTTTTCGCCTCCAGACACCGGCCTCAATCAACGTGTTCTTATTCTTAGCGTAGCACACAATGTATTCGTGAACTCGCGCGATCAATTTGGCATCCCCCTTCTTGGATCGTTGCCAGATGATCATCGAAACGAAGTTTTCTCCTCCAAAAACTTCATCGCAGATTTGGCGCACGTTGGTGACTTCATTGTCGTCGATGGAGATGAAGATCACCCCGTCGTCTCGCAGGAGGTTCCTGGATAGCTTCAATCGAGAATACAGCATGGTCACCCAGTCCGAGTGGAATTGCCCATTCGCGCTGGTGTTTGCTATCAGGCGGTTGCCCTCTTCATCTATTTGATTCGACTGCAAAAAAAACGTCTCCCTGTCTTGTGCGAAGTCGTCATGATAAATGAAATCATTCCCCGTGTTATAGGGCGGGTCGATGTAGATCATCTTCACCTTGTTCAGGTAAGTCTCCTGAAGCAGCTTCAATGCATCGAGATTATCGCCTTCGATGAAGAGGTTTTTGGTGGTGTCGAAGTCCACACTCTCCTCACGGCAGGGGCGAAGTGTCTTGGCGATGGGGGTATTGGCCGCGAGCAATGCTTCGCGTTTCCCCGGCCAGTTCAGGTGATAACGCTCCTTGGGGCCTTCGACGATGCTGGTGGAGAGTTCCTGGCGGAGTTGATCGAAGTCAATGACTTGCCTGGGTCCGCCTTTTTCATCCCGAGCCTCGGTGACGCAGTTCGGGAAGAGGGCTGCGATCTTCTCGATGTTCTGCGCCGTGAGGTCGGGCGTGTGGAGTTTGAGTTTGTCCATGGGGCAGAGGTCAGGATTTTTGCAGGTCTTCGAGTTCTTGGCGGAGGGTGCGCAGCGCGGCGTTCGTCTCCACCTTACGGTTAAATTGTTTCCCCTTTTTTAAGCGGAGTTCCATCTGCTGGCACTCCTTTTCTTTGACTTGAATGGCATTGAAGCGGGCGACTTGATCGCGGATGCCTTCGCCGGGACGCTGGGGAAGCGGAATGTGGCGACGGATAATGTGCTCGTAGAGGGCCGCGAGATCGAGGGCTACCGGCAGAGGGGGGCGTTCGTCAGCCGCAGGTTGCCATGGTGTGGTGAAGCTGGCCTCAATGACCCATTTGGTGGGCTCCGCCTCACTGGGGCGCTTGTAGGAGGCGACGAAGCGAACCTGGCTGCTGTGCGTGAGCTGGAAGAGGATGGGAAATGGGATGGCTTTGTCGATGGTGCGGAGCACGTCGTCGTTCAATTCCTCGCCCTTGAGGGCGATCTCGAACACCTCAATCTCACTGATGCCGTGACGGGCGGGGAGGTTGGTCGTCTCGGGAGAGAGTTTGTATTTCCAGACTATCTCCCCAATTTGCGAGACGAAGAGGGCCTTCACGGTGCCACCGGGCTTGGCGTGTGCGTAAATTTTGTTCTTCGGCAGCACGCGGTTGAACTCGGCCTGTTTCGGATAGGAAAACATCAGGATTCAGGCGTGGGCTGGATGACGAGAAAGGCGATCAGCTCGAAGTCATCAAGACCGCTGATGGTGTTCAGCAGGGCGCTGGTCTTGCCGCCGGAGAAGAGGCTGTCGATGTCCTTTTCCTCCTTCAGCTCGATCATGGAGCGGATGCCCTTGGCCAGCAACGCCGAATAGGCGTCCATGCGGCGACCGTCTTTGGTGGCCTTGTTGAAGGCGTGATAGACCTCCGGGATGGGTTCGCTGCGGTCCTTGCAGGCGGCACGGGCAAGATCGAGCAGGCGCTTTGCGTCCGCGTGGTTGACAATGACCTCTCCGTCTTGGGCGACGTAGACGAGGTAGTAGGGATGCAGGCGGTTCTGCTGATTGACGTTCACGCCATCGTTGCGGTTCCGCAGGGCGAAGATGGCGCCGGGCGGGAGGCCGCGCTCGGGATCGGCGGGCACGACGGCATGCATGCCGCTCGGCAGGTTGGGCAGGTCGCCATGCTCCTTCACGTAGTTCAGCAAATCCATGCGGAAGTCGTTCAGGCCAAGATCGGTAATGGAGATGCCAGTCTTGAGGTCCTCCAGTTCGATGACTTCCTCCTGGAGACGCCGGAGCTGCTCCTTGCGGTAGGACATGTCGTTGGACTTGGCATCGAGCGGGTTGTCATCGCCGGTGGCGGTCACGTCCGCGAGAATCATCCGGTTCTCAACGCGCTCTTTCAGGTTGATGTATTCGTCCAGCGTGATGTCCGGCCAGTAATTAACGAGCTGGATGCAGGCGTTCTTGGACCCGATACGGTCGATGCGGCCAAAACGCTGGATGATGCGGACGGGATTCCAGTGAATGTCGTAGTTAATGTGATCGGGCCCCTGGTACTGGACAGAATTGAATGAGAGTCTGCGGGGTGTGTTTTACTGGTTTGGGTTGATTTGGAAAGCGTGAACTGGAGCGGAGGGCGTAGCCCGGAGCGGAAGTTCACGCTTGCGCGCGACCATGG
>CAIZLD010000020.1 GCA_903933715.1 uncultured Spartobacteria bacterium | reverse complement strand
TCGCGCTGCGTTGCTCGCTCGGGCACTGCCCCCAGCCGCGATCGGCGGCTCCCCCTCTCATATGCGAAGCCTCATTGCAGATCGCTGAGGCTTTGCGAAGCGATAATAGGAAACTACAGCCGCTTCGCTCGCGCCTTGCGCGTTAACCCGTGGCGCTCGCATTTTTATCCGGAAATTTCTTTTGGCAGATGCTCTAGGGACTGTTAATGAATTTTAATGAGGAAGCCAAGATGAGCTTGGATCAAAACACTCCGTGCCTCCGTGTGAAAAAGGCAAAGGAAGGCAGCAAAAGAGGTGTGGAGATTCAGAAAAGGTGTCTTTTCCCGTTAGGCTGAGGGGAGAAGACGCGCAGAGAAAAGACCATGCGCCGGGAGATTCGAAGCTCGATGGTATTTAACACAGAGGCACAGAGGCACAGAGGCACGGAGAAAGGCAATTGAGGACGCGGACTCTGGATGCAATCAAGCTCTCTCAAAAGAAAGAGCGTTCCTTTCTGGATTCGTTAACAGCTCCTAATCTTTTTCTGAATTCCGATTCTGCCCAAAGCAGTAGAGCTCCGCTTACTCCAGAAGCGGCGATAAACGTAAGGGGCACAAAAAACAGCGAGCACCGCCGTGCCGCCGCACTCTATTGGCAAGGCTTTTGGAGTCGTTCTATTCCACCGTGACGCTCTTGGCCAGGTTGCGGGGTTTATCCACGTCGCACCCGAGCTTGACGGCGAGGTGATACGAGAGCAACTGGAGCGGGATGACGCTTAAAAGGGGCGACAGGAAATCGGGGCAGGGCGGAATATAGATCACGTCGTCGGCCACTTTTTCGAGCTTGGTGGAGCCTTCGGTGCCGATGGCGATCACCGGCCCCTTGCGGGCTTTGACTTCCTCGATGTTGGAGACGTTCTTGTCGAACACGGAGTCGTCCGGCGCAATAAAGACCGACGGGACTTCCGGGCTGATCAACGCAATGACGCCATGCTTCAACTCGGCGCTGGGGTGCCCCTCGGCATGGATATAGCTGATCTCCTTCATTTTCAACGCCCCTTCCATGGCAACCGGGTAGCTGAACTGACGCCCCAGGAACATCATCGCTTTGGCATACGAATATTTCTCGGCGATGCTCTTGATGTAATCGCTCTGTTTGAGGATCGTGCGCACTTTATCCGGGATGGCATTCAATTCCTCCATGATTTGAATCCCTTCGGAGGTGGACAAGTGATGAATGCGCCCGAGCAAAAGCCCGAGCAGGGTCAGCACGCCAACTTGCGAGGTGAACGATTTGGTCGCCGCGACGCCGATCTCCGGCCCGGCATGCATGTAGACGCCGCCGTCGCTCTCGCGGGCGATGGTGCTGGCGACATTGTTGCAGATGGCCAGGGTGCGGTGGCCTTTGCGCTGGCTTTCGCGCAAGGCGGCGAGCGTGTCGGCGGTTTCACCGCTCTGGCTGATGGCAAAGACGAGCGTATCTTTGTTCATCGGCATGTTGCGGTAGCGGAATTCGCTGGCGAACTCTACCTCGGTCGGGATGTGGGCCAGATGTTCCAAAAGGTATTCGCCCACCATGGCGGCGTGGCAGGCGGTGCCGCAGCCGGTCAGGACGATGCGCTCGATATCCCGGAGTTCCTTGGGCGTCATGTTGAGGCCTCCGAGTTTCGCGGTCGATTCTTCCGTCGAGAGCCGCCCGCGGAAGGCGTTGGCCATCGAATCGGGTTGTTCGAAAATTTCCTTGAGCATGTAGTGCGGGTAATCGCCCTTGCTCACGTCGTCCTCGGAAAACTCAACGGTGCTCACCTCGAACCCGGAGGTGCCGCCGTTGACGGTGCTGATCTCAAAATCGACCCCGTCGAGCGCGACAATGTCGTAGTCGCGCAGGTAAACGGCTTCCCGGGTGTGGCCGACAATGGCGCTGACGTCGCTGGCGAGGAAATTCTCCCCCTTGCCAATCCCAAGAACCAGCGGGCTGCCACGCCGCGCCCCAACCAAGGTTCCGGGCACGGCCTGGTGCATGACGGCGATGCCGTAGGTGCCGATCACCTCTTTAAGAGCGCCCCGGACGGCTTCGACCAGGCGTTGACGGCTCGCTTCCCCCGGAAGGGCGTCGTAATGGATGCCGATCAAGTGGGCCAGAACTTCGGTATCGGTCTGGGATTTGAAAAAGTGTCCTTTGGCGATAAGCTGGTCCTTGAGGGTCTGGTAATTTTCGATCACCCCATTGTGGACGATGGCGAGCTTGCCGCTTTGGTCAAAATGCGGATGGGCGTTCTCGTCGGTCACGCCGCCATGGGTGGCCCAGCGGGTGTGTGAAATTCCGATAGAACCACAAACCGGTTCGCGTGCGATCAGATCGGCGAGGTTCGCAATGCGGCCCTTGCATTTTCGGAGGCTCAGCTCCCCATTCAGGATCGCCAACCCGGCGGAATCGTAACCACGGTATTCCAGTCGGCGAAGACCTTCGAGAAGGATCGGCGCCGCCTCCGATTTGCCAATGTAACCAATAATTCCGCACATAATTTTTTCAATAATGACAAATGCAACGACTCAAGGCAACATGATCGCGCTTAAAAGGACTCCGCAAGGTTAAAAACCATGAATCCCACCGACTTCTCCGATTTCTCCGCCGTCACTAATTCCACCCTCGCCATCATCATGGGGGGCGGGGCGGGCACCCGTCTTTTCCCCTTGACCAAGGACCGGTCCAAACCGGCGGTTCCACTGGGGGGCAAATACCGGATTGTCGATATTCCGATTTCCAACTGCATCAATTCCGATTTGCGGCATATTTATGTCCTCACGCAGTTCAACAGCGCATCGCTTCACCGCCATATCGCAAGCGCATTCAAATTCGACCGTTTCTCCCGTTCTTTTGTGGAAATCCTGGCGGCCCAGCAGACCCCTTCGGGCTCGCACTGGTATCAGGGGACGGCCGATGCCGTGCGCCAGAATTTGCAAAATTTCCTGAGCCGTCCTTACCAATATTATGTCATTCTGAGTGGCGATCAGCTTTACCGGATGGATTTCCGCGACCTCCTGCGCCAGCACATCCAGACGAAGGCCGACATCAGCCTGGCAACGCTTCCGGTGGACCGGGCTTCCGCTTCCGACTTTGGCATCATGCACACCGATGCCAGCCGCCGGATCACCCGGTTTGTGGAAAAACCGAAGGAGGCCGACGTGCTCGACACCCTCAAAATCCCCGGCGAACTGCTCCAGGAACTCGGCCACAACCCGAATGAGGAGCTTTACCAGGCGTCGATGGGCATTTACGTCTTTAACCGGCAGGCGCTCATTGAGGCGCTCGACAATGAGATGGTCGATTTCGGCAAGCACATCATCCCCCGTTCCATCGAGACCCGGAAGGTGCAGGCCTATATTTTCCAAGGTTACTGGGAAGATATCGGGACGATCCGTTCGTTCTTCAATGCGAACCTTGCGCTGACCAATGAGAAGCCGCCGTTCTCGTTCTTCGACACGACGCGCCCGGTTTACACGCATGCCCGTTTTCTCCCGGCCAGCAAGTTCCAGGGGGCGACGGTCAAGCAAGCGGTCATTTCCGACGGCTGTGTGCTTGCCGACGCGCAGATCGAGCGCTCGGTGATCGGCGTCCGCTCCTTTATCAACAGCGGCACCACGATCCGGCACTCCATCCTGATGGGCAACGATTTCTTCGACGCCGATCTCGCGCAACGCGACCACACCGGCACGCCGCTGGGGATCGGGAAGAACTGCGTGATCGACCATGCCATCATTGATAAAAACGCGTGCATCGGCGACAACGTCACGATTACCCCGGAAGGCAAGCCGGAGAATTTTGACGGGCCCAATTATTACATCCGCGACGGCATCGTGATTGTTCCCAAGAACACAACGATCCCCTCGGGGACGACGATTTAGACCAGGGGAGAAGAAGAGTAAACCGCAGATTGCGCAGATTGCCGCAGATTCATTTTTGAAAAGCCGGTTCGTTGCTCTAAATCCCCAGCGCGTTGCGGGCTTCTGCAACGTCCCGGGCGATCTGCGCTTTGAGCGCATCGAGACCCGCGAATTTCTGCTCCGGGCGGAGGAATTTCTTGAAGGCCACTTCGACGTCCTGTCCGTAAATATCGGCATCGAAGTTGAAGAGGTGCAGTTCGAGCACCCGCTCGCCGCTGGCGTTTTCGATCGTGGGCCGCACTCCGATGTTGACGACGCCCGGTAGCTTGCGCCCTTGATGAAAGGCTTCCACGGCGTAGACGCCGTTGGGGGGGTATTGCTCGTTATGGGCGCTCAGGTTGGCGGTGGGGAAGCCGAGGGTGCGCCCCAGGCCGTCGCCGTGAACCACGGTTCCGAGGAGGGTGAAGTCGCGCCCCAGCAACCGGGACGCTTTTTGCAGATCGCCCGCTTCCACGGCGGCCCGCACGAGGGTGCTGCTGACGACTTCGCCATCGATTTCCACCGCCGGGAGGCCGACTTCATCAAAGCCGAGACGGTCGCCCATGGCTTTGAGGAGTTCGAGGTTCCCGGCCCGGTCCCGGCCAAAGGACCACGTATGGCCGACACAGATTTCGCGTAACGGACGGCAGGCGGCGTGCAGTTGGAGTACGAAGTTTTCCGGCGAGGTGGCTGAGAGTTCGGGGGTAAATGGGACAATGAGCAGATCGGTGATGCCGAGCCGTTCGACGAGTTGCGCTTTGTGCTGTGTGGAGGTGAGGAGCCGCGGTGCGTGCTCGGGCCGCATCATGCGTATTGGATGCGGATTGAACGTGACGACCACGGCGGTTCCGCCTGCCTTGCGCGCATCGGAAAGAGCCCGTCCGATCACGGCCTGGTGGCCGAGGTGGACGCCGTCAAAAACCCCGATCGCCAGGAATACCGGTCCGGGGACGGCGGCAAGCTCGGTGATGGAGTGGTGGATGCGCATGGTTTTTTATTCTCACGCAAAGACGCAAAGCCGCAAAGGGTCGGGCCCCGATTGAATTCCGGGCGCGGGTCTGAAGGCACAGCCTTGAAGGAATCTCACACGAAGGCACGAAGGCACGAAGGCACGAAGAAAAGAGAGGAGAACGGAAAGGGCGGGTTTGTTTCGGCGCTCCGCTGCAAAACCAACGGATTTTTGGAGAAGAAATAAAAAAAAGCTGGAACGGATTTCCAAGCGTGAAGTGTGAAGTAAAGCGGGCGTTTCACTTTCCCATTCTTCACCTTCGTGCCTTCGTGCCTTCGTGCCTTCGTGTAAAAACCTGCAAGCGCTGGGCATTCCCAAAAACCGTTCGCGCGATGGCTTTTGATCTTTGCGCCTTTGCGTTTTTGCGTGAGTCATTTCCTTGGGTTCCCTTACGCTCCGCGCATCCGGGAGACGGTGGGGAGGCTCAAGATTTTCGACGCGATCTCGGCGGCGGGCTTGGTTTTCAAATCCTCGACGGTGACCGCGCAGTCCAGTGTGAATTTGCCGGACTTGGTGCGGCGCAAGGCTTTCAAATGCGCTCCGCAGCCGAGGTCGTTGCCGATGTCGAAGGCGTAGGTGCGGACATAAAAGCCTTTGCTGCACACGACCCGGAATTCGATTTCGGGCAGTTCAACTTTTTTGATTTCGTGCGCGAAGATATGGACGAAACGCGGCTCGCGCTCGACGGTTTTCCCCTGGCGGGCGAGTTTGTAGAGCGGGACGCCTTCCATCTTGATGGCCGACACCATCGGCGGCATCTGGTAGAAGTCGCCATCAAATTTTGCAAACGCCTGGTCGATGCGCTCCCGGCTCAATTCAGGGACGGGCCGGGTTTCAACGAGCTGGCCATCGGCATCCTGGGAATCGGTCGTCTCGCCGAGCTTGAGGGTGCCGACGTACTCCTTGTCCTCGCTCATGAGCAAATCCTGGATCTTGGTGCCACGCCCGATAACGATAATGAGCAACCCGGTGGCTAGCGGATCAAGCGTGCCGCAATGGCCGACTTTTTTGGTGTTGAGCGCGCGCCGGACGATGGCGACCACGTCGTGCGAGGTCATGCCGGGGGCTTTGTCTACGATAAGAACGCCGTCAAGGTTGTTGTTGGATTGCATCGGAAATGGCTTTTAAGACTTGGGCTTCGACGGTGGCCAGACCGCCTTTGATCCGGGCTCCGGAGGCAAGGATGTGTCCGCCGCCGCCGAACTGCGCGCATATTTTACAGACATCGTAGCGCGGGTCTTTGGAACGCATGGAGACGCGGACGCGCCCGCCTTCGAGTTCTTCAAAAAAGGCGGCCACGAGCACCCCTTCGGTGCTGCGCAAGGTGTCGATGAGCCCTTCGGTGTCTTCGGGACCGGCCCCGATTTGCGCGGCAGTCGCCAGGGGCAGCGAGAAACTGGCGGCGCGGCCGTCGCAGGTGAACTGCATGGTGTTGAGCAAGGCCCGGAGCAGTTCGAGCCGGCGGCGCGGATGGGTCTGGAACAACTGCTCGGAGATTTTGCCGACATCGACTCCGGCGGCGATGAGTTCCGCACCGATCTCAAAGGTGCGGGCCGAGGTGTTGGAATATTGGAACGAGCCGGTGTCGGTGGCGATCGCGGCCCAGAGGTTATCGGCGATGGCCGGGGTCAGCGGGTACCCGGCGGCGCGGATCAGTTCAAAAACGATCTGGCCGGTAGCCGGGGCGGGTACGTCAATATAGACGAGGTCGCCGAATCCGGTATTGGAGATGTGATGATCGAGGTTGATCCAGAGCTTGGCCTTGCGGACGGCGGCGAGCGAATCGCCCAGGCGCGGCTGGGTGGAGGTATCGAGCACGAGCGCGACGTCAAAATCCTGCGGCGTCGCGGGCGGCTTGGCGATCAGGTCGGAACCGGGGAGGAATCGCAATTTCTCCATCGGGCCGTCGTGATTCCAGACGGTGACTTCCTTGCCTGCTCCCTTGAGAGCGAGCGCCAGGGCGATCACGGAGCCGATGGCATCGCCGTCGGGTCGTAGATGGCTCATCACGACGAACGTCTGGTTCTCCCGAAGCGCCTCGGCGATCTCGGCTAAGATGCAGTTGCTGTTCATGGCTGGATTCCGCAGAAAAGGAAAAGAGGGGTCCGCAGATTGCGCAGATGAACGCAGATTTTCAGAAAAGTATTCAGCGCGGAAAAACAATCCGCGGCAAAATCTTTCCGAACCTGCGAAAATCTGCGGATCATATCTCTTTGTCCGGGTCTTCAGGGTGCTCCCCGGGCTCGTCTTCGGGGATGTCGAGGTTACTCAGGATGTCGATGACCCGGGAGCCGCGTTCGACCGCCACGTCGAGTTTGAAATGGAGTTGCGGCGTGAATTTGATGATGACGCGGCGCGAAAGCTTGTATTGCAGATCCTTGCGGTGCTCGTGAAGCGTCGAAAGGACGGCGTTGGCGGCTTGCTCGCCCCCGCCCAGGACGCTCACGTAGACGTGGGCGTGCTTGAGGTCGGGCGTCAGGTCGACGTCCTGGATGGTGACAAGCTGCGGAAAGGTCAACTCACGACCGATCAGGTCGCCGAGTTCGCGCTTCATGAGTTCTTTGACTCGGACGAGGCGATTCTTCATGGGATAAAATGGCGGGCGGCCCGGATGGAACCGAGCCCCCTGCCTTGGTAAAAGGTTCTTCCCTTAGCTTACAGCGTTTGGGTGAATTTTTCGAGCGTGTAGCACTCGATGATGTCGCCCGGTTCGTATTCGGTGTAGTCGCCCAGCTTGATGCCGCATTCGAGGCCGGTGCGGACTTCTTTTACGTCGTCCTGGAACCGGCGTAGCGTGGCGATGTTGCCGTCGTAAACCGATTGGCGGCGGCGCAGGACACGGGCCCGGGCGGTGCGCGAGATGCGTCCGTCGGTGACGGAACATCCGGCGACGATTCCCTTGGTCAATTCGAAAATTTGTTTGACCTCGGCGTGGCCGATAACGGCTTCGCGCAGTTCGGGCTCCAGCAATCCGGCCATCGCTTCTTTGATCTGGTCGATCAATTCGTAGATGATGGAGAACAGTTTGATCTGGACCCCTTCGCGCTTGGAGGCGTTGGCGGCGGTGTTCTCCACTTTGACGCCGAAGCCGATGATCACGGCATTGGAGGCGGTGGCCAGGAGCACGTCGCTTTCGGAAACGGGACCCACGGCGGCGTGGATGATTTCCAGATCGACTTTCTTCGACTCGATCTGGTTGAGCGAGGCGATCAAAGCTTCGAGTGACCCCTGCACGTCGGCTTTGAGAACGATGCGCAGCGATTTTTTCGCGTCGGCAGCGAGGCTTGCAAAAAGGTTTTCGAGAGTGGCCCGTCCACGCGGGGCGGCGAGTTTCTCTTCACGCTGTTCGCTTAACCGTTCTTCGCTCAACGCCTTGGCCGCTTTTTCGTCTTCCATCACCAGCAGTTCGTCCCCGGCAAACGGAAGCCCGGAGAGCCCCAGCACTTGCACGGGGGTGGACGGTCCGGCCGATTTGACGTTCTTGCCTTTGTCGTCGATGAGCGATTTGACTTTGCCCGAGTAGTTGCCGCAGATGAACGGCTGACCGACTTTGAGCGTGCCCATGCGCACGAGTACAGTGGCCGTCGGGCCGCGGCCCGGTTCCACCCGGGCTTCAATCACGGTCCCGCGCGGATCGACGCTCGGGCTGGCTTTGAGCTCCAGCATTTCGGCTTGGAGGAGAATCATTTCCAAAAGGGTGTCGATGCCGGTGCCTTTGATGGCGGAAACCGGGCAGACGATCGTTTCGCCGCCCCAGTCTTCAGGCGTAAGTCCGCGCTCCTGGAGCTGGCCTTTGACCCGGTCGACGTTGGCGGAGGGCATGTCGATTTTGTTGATTGCCACGATGATCGGCACTTTGGCGGCCTTGGCGTGGTTCAACGCTTCCACCGTTTGCGGCATGATGCCGTCATCGGCGGCAACGACGAGTACGACGATGTCGGTGACGTTGGCTCCGCGAGCCCGCATGGCGGTAAAGGCGGCATGGCCGGGAGTGTCGAGGAAAGTAATGGCGTTGCCGTTGTAATCAACGGTGTAAGCGCCGATGTGCTGGGTGATCCCGCCCGCTTCCCCCTTGGCGACGCGCGCTTTGCGGATGTAATCCATCAGCGAGGTCTTGCCGTGATCGACGTGCCCCATGAAGGTCACGATCGGGGCGCGGTTTTTGAGTTCGTCCTTGAGCGGCGCGGGGGGCGGCTTGGGCGCTTCGACGACCGGCTCCGGCTTATGGACACCGCCGCCTTCCTTGCGTTTTTCTTTTTCGAAAATGAAGCCGTGCTTTTTGCAAAGATTGGAGGCGACTTCCGGTTCGAGAGTGTGATTAATCGCCGCGAAGATGTTCATCTCCATCAACTCGGAGATGAGCTGGAACGGCTTCAGCCCGAGCTGGGAGGCCAGTTCCTTGACGATGATCGGCGGCTTGATGTGAATGATCTTCTCGTCGCTTTTCGGTTCTTCGACGGCAACGGGTGCAGGCGCAGCTTCTTCCACCGGGGCTGCGGGTTCTTCTTCGACCGGCTCCGGTTCAGGCTGCGGCGGAGGTTCGGGAGCGAGAATTTTGGAGATCACCGGCAGCGCGGTGAACGGTTTGAGACCGGAAGCGGCGCGACGGCGGGCTCCCGGCTTCGGTTTATCGATCAGGGAAACGGTTTCCTGGGGAGCCGGGGGCGGGGTCGGTTTCGCCGCAGCTTCGGCTGGAGCGGCAGGCTCTTTGCCCGAATCTCGGGGCGCGCGAGCTGGTGCGCCGCTGCCTCCCGTCGGTTTTCGGGATGAGGGACGCTTCGCGCCGTGGGGATTGGGTGTTGATCGGGTTGCCATTCGTTAAAAGGATAAAATACGGGGCTTTGCCTTACTGGGAAACCCCTTTTTGGTATTCGGCCTGGGCCGAGTTGAAAATAGTCTGGGCCGTTTCGAGATCCACGCCGGTCGCATCGGCAATATCCTGGGGCTCGGCGCCGACGATGACTTCCGGGCTGTTCATTCCCGCAGTAATCAATTTGCGGGCCACGGCTTCGTCGATCTTGAGGGCGGCGGCCAGCCCACCCGCTGCTTTGGAAACGCTCTGGGCGAATGCTTCCTTGGCGGTTTCGTCTTTCTCGATATTGATATCCCAGCCGACCAGCCGGCTGGTGAGCCGGGCATTCTGGCCGCGCTTGCCGATGGCCAGCGAGAGCTGGTCTTCATCGACACGGATCAGGACGGCGCGTTTGACGGGATCGAGCGTGACGTTTTTCACCTTGGCGGGCTTCAGGGCTTCAAGGACAAATTCCTTCGTATCTTCGCTCCAGCGGATGATATCGACCTTCTCGCTGTTGAGTTCGCGGACGATGTTTTTGACCCGCGACCCTTTCATGCCAACGCACGCGCCCACGGGATCGACTTTGTCGTTTTCACTGTGAACGGCGATTTTGGTGCGGTAACCGGCTTCCCGGGCGATGCCGCGGATTTCAACGGTCTTGTCGGCGATTTCGCTCACTTCGGTTTCGAAGAGGCGGCGGACGAAGTTGGGATGGCTGCGGGAAAGGATGATTTCGGGGCCACGCGGGCCGATTTCGACGGCGACGACGTAGGCGCGAATGCGGTCGCCGACATTGTAATCTTCGGTTTGAACCCGTTCGCGGGACGGCATGACGGCTTCGAATTTGCCGAGATCAATGATGACGTCGGAGCGTTCAAACCGGCGCACGGTGCCGCTGACGATCTCCCCGGCGCGGTCCTTGAACTCGTCATAGACCATCTCTTTTTCTGCCTGGCGGATGCGCTGCATCATCGCCTGTTTCGCTGTCTGCGCGGCGATGCGCCCGAAGTTTTTCGGGGTCACCTCGACGTCGATCCCCTCTCCCAAAGCGGCGCTGGGCTTGATGGCTTTGGCTTTGCCCAGGGCGATCTCGTCGTGCGGATTGGTGACGTTTTCGACGACAAGGAGGGTCGCAATGGCCCGGATTTCCCCTGTTTTTGAGTCGATCTCGATACGCATTTCCCGGGCCGGGCCAATGGCCTTTTTGGAGGCCGAGAGTAACGCATTTTGCACGGCTTCGATCAGCACTTCGCGCTTGATGCCTTTCTCCCGTTCAAAATAATCCAGTCCAGAAATGAGATCGCTGTTCATATAAAATCGTTAAATCCAGAGACAAAAAAGAGTGGGGACAAGCCCACTCTATGCTACGGACAACCTGTTAACATTAAAGGTGCCCGGCAGGGGCGTCAAGCAGAGAAGATTGGGGGAATGAGGGGACGGTATTCAAGAATTGATTCTTCGAATCGAACCGTTCCAGGGCTTTTTCGGCAAAACTGCGGTCGGCATCCGAGATGCTGGGGTCCTTCAACGCGATCTTCAAATGCTCATAGGCCGCGCCGCCATCCCCCAGCCCGGCATATGCCTGGCCCAGGTAAATTTGCAGCAGACCGACCGGCTGGGACGCTCCCTGGGCGGCGGTGATCATCGTTTGAAGAACCTCGATTTCCTCCTGATAGGCGTGCGCCGCATGGGCGACTTTGGCGTGCAAAAGGAGGATTTGGCCGTCTCCGGGCATCTCAACATAAAGGATGCGCGTAATCAAGAGCGCCTTGTCAAAACGCCCCATGGCGTAGAAGGCGTTGGCCTGCGCGATCAGGGCGGGCCGGTAGTGGGGGTCGATATTCAGGGCTCGCTCGGCTGCTTCCGTTGATTCTTTCCATTGGCCCAACATCCCGTGGGCGCTTGCCATTTCGGTCCAAGCCATCATGGAATCAGGATCGGCCTTAAGCACCTCGTCCAAAAGAATTTGCGAAGCCGGGATTTCCGCAATAAACAGGAGCCGATGGGCTAATTGGATACGGGCCTCGTGCTGTTCCTTGATCGAATGCCCGGCAAAAACCTCCAGCACGGATCTCAAGTTTTCCCGGGACCATGCCCGCGCCGGGCTCCGTTGGAAGAGGTAGCTGGTGGGATCGATTTGGGTGAGCGTCCAGTCGGGTGAACTCCTCAAATGCTCCAGAAGCGGGCGGAAGTTGGTCGGATCGCCGGAGAGCAACACCGCACCAAAGTGCCACTTGCGGTCGAGAACCCGCCATGACTGGGGAGCGCGGGTGCAGCTATCAAACTGAACCGCCAGCTCTTCGGGAACCTGGGTGGATGCCCCGTAAGCTGCGCCCCATTTTTCCCAATCTCCTTTTAAAAACGGGAGCGCTCCCAAATTAAAGAAGAGCGGCCCGACGGGAGTCGCGGGCAGGGCGCTCAGGCAAACGGCCGGGGTGCTCAGTTCCGGGCTGGGAGGTTCCGGGGGACGGAGGGCAAACCACAACGCATAGCCACATCCCGCGACAAACAGGATGGCGACCACGGTGGCCGTAAAATAACGGATGGAACGAACGACGGAACGACGGATACGCATCGGCAGGAAAGACCAATGACGTGGTTTCCGTGTGGTTTCAACCTGAAAACGGGAAGATTGCCAAAAAACCGGGCTTTCAAAACCGGCCCGGAACTCGTACCCTTCCGAGCCGCTACGCCCCCATGTCGATTATCCTGAATCTCCAGACCACCCCGAACGCCCCCCGCAGCGAGATCGTCGGCTGGCTGGGCGATCGGCTCAAGGTGAAGGTGAAAGCCCCGGCGGTGGAGGGGAAGGCGAATGCCGAGTTGCTCCGGTTTCTGGCCGGGCACTTTGGGGTGCGGCCCCATGCCGTGACCTTGGTGCGCGGAGATACCGCACGGCTCAAGACCGTGCGCATCGAAGGTATTGAAGAGGCCGACCGGGGGCGTTTTTTGCCACCCGGGCCTCAGAATTAAAATCCCTGCGCCTTTTTGCGGGCGGCGACCAGTTCCGCGGCGAGCCGCAGGGCGGCGATGGTGCTGTCAGGCCGGGCGATCCCTTTGCCCGCGATTTCAAAGGCGGTGCCGTGGTCCGGGCTGGTTCTCACGAACGGGAGCCCCAGGGTGACGTTCACCCCTTGATCAAAGGCGTGGAGCTTGAGCGGGATGAGCCCCTGGTCGTGATACATGCACAGGACGCCGTCGAACTCCCCGGCGGCGGCACGGCAAAAGAGGGTGTCGGGCGAGATCGGCCCCGCGAATGTGGCCCGCCCGTTCCACTGTTCTTGAAGCCGGGCGACGGCGGGGGCAATCACCTCGATCTCTTCGCGCCCCATCGCTCCGGATTCCCCGGCGTGGGGATTTAGCCCGGCCACCGCGATGCGTGGGCTCTTTGGCGAGCCGGGGCGAAGCAGCAGGAACTCGGCAAGCAACGAGCCGACCCGCTCGATCTCCGGGCCGGTGATCATCCCGGGCACGTCGCGCAACGCCACATGCATCGTCACGAGCGCCACGGTCATTTTGCCCCCGGTAAGCAGCATGGCGAAATTATCCACCCCGGCGCGGGCGGCGAAAAATTCCGTCTGGCCGGGAAAGGGGAATCCGGCCGCTTGGGAATGGGCTTTGTGGATCGGGCCGGTCACCACCGCGTCGATTTCTCCCAAAACCGCAAGCCGGGCCGATTCTTCGAGCGCATCGACGGCGGCGCGGGCGGTGGCGGGGGTAGGCTGGCCGGGAATAGCCCCTTCGGTGCCGCCCAAAAGCCGATATTGAAAGCGGGGATCGAGCTGACCGGACTCCAGCGCGGCGCGGACGACTTCGGGCCCGATCCCGGCCGGATCGCCCAAAGTGACCGCGATGGTTCCCAAAGAGGTCATGATCCCGGGCGGACGGCTAGTAGGTAATATCATGAAGCTTTTCGCATGCAAAACAGGGGAGTTATCCGCAGATTTCGCGGATTTTCGCAGATTATTTTCAGTATCAATCTGCGTTCATCTGCGAAATCTGCGGATTCTCTTATCCGGAAAAAAACTAGAAAATCCGCACGTAGGCTTTGTCGCGCAGTCCCTTGATCCATTTCTCCTGGGCGGCTTGGCGGTCGCTCTGGAGCACTTTTTTCTCGACCTCGTCCCGGACAACGGAGAGCGGTTTGGTCTCCGCCTTTTTGCGGGCTTCCACAAAGAGCAGGTAATAGTTGCTGCCGACTTCGACGACTTTGCTGATCTGCCCCGGCTTGAGATTGAACGCGGGGCCGGAGAGGGTTTCGTTCAACGTGGTCCGGTCGATCCAGCCCCAGTCGCCGCCGATTTCCTTGGATGAATCTTCGGAATACAGTTGCGCCATTTTGGCAAATTCGGCGCCGCCTTTGACCTTCGTGCGGATCTCCTCGGCCACGTTTTTGGCGTCGGCGCTGTCTTTGTGGAGGACGATCATCCGCAGTTTGACCTGCTCGGGCGTGGTATAGTCGGCGCTGTGCTGCTCGTAAAATTTTTCCACCTTCGACGGGGAAAGGATCGGGTCAATTTTGACGGCCCGCTGCCGCATTGCCTGAACAATCATTTTATCGGTCTCGACCTTCCGAAACCGCTGGAGGGTGTATCCCTGGGCCTGCAAGGTGCGGATGAACGCCAGGCGATCCCCCTTGAACTGCTCCCGGATGATGGTGTTGACGTGGTCGTCAACGGCGTATTCGGGGATGTTGAATTTGTTTTTCTGGAAATCCTGGAGCACGAGCTGCCGGTCGATCAAGTCGTTGATGGCGGCCAGCCGGGTCTCTTTGACCTTGTCGGCAAGCTCCTGCCCCCGAAGGGTTTGGCGCAACGCCATTTCCCGGGAAACCACGAGCTCCCGGACCTGGGAAAAGGTGATGACTTCGCCATTAACCACGGCGGCGATGCCATCCAGAACCTGCTCTTCCGCCTCGGCAAAAGGAGCGATGGATACGGCAATAAGGGCAAAGGCCAGCAAGCGGGATTTCATGTTTTTTGAAATTTTTTCCACCGTAAGGGACGGCGGATTGAAGTCAAGCGCCAGCTTGGATCGGCAAAGGATCGGGGAGACCCCCATCCGCTCTCTAAGCCCCCAGTTTGAGCCGGGGATCGCTTTCCAGCAATTCCCCCAAGGTGGCCCAGCCGCCTTCTTCATGAAGCGCTTGGAACGTATGCAGGTACAGAGCGACCAACGCGGGCTCGTATTTGCCCAGCAAACTCTCCACCGCGGCAGCTAACGGTTCTTTGGCCGGTGCTCCGGGGAGTTGTTCGACGGTCCCGCTTTCGTCGTGAGCAATCCCGAGGCCGTCCAAAAAGTCGCACAGCATCCCGGACTGTGCCCCGACAAGCCAAACCTGGAGCAGGTGAGCGGCCACCCCTTCATTGGCCGGTCGGGAAAGGGAATCTTTCATCCAGGCAAACCGTTCGACGCGCGGTTTGCGTTCGACAAACACCGGGCGCAGGTTGCGTTTTTTGGCCAGGGTGTCGAGGGTTGCCTTGTAAAGCGGCTTCTCTTTTTCGAACAGGAAACCGAAGATTTGCGACGCAATCGCGGGCGTTATTTGGGAGAAAATTTCGTTTGGGGCCATGAGAAGCTACTTTTATAAAGGCTTGCGGTGCATTTGGAAACTGGTTTTTCCGAGCAAGCCTTGGCGCATTGTTCATTGGCCGCCGTCTCCCTTTGGGAACCGGTTTGCGCGCAAGGCCCGCCTAATTAAGCAACCGTGGGCGTATCGTTTTGCCTTCGAGAGCGCCTCCAAATCTCCGGAGTCATCTTCCGCGCTTTTTTGAACTCATTGGAGAAATGAGACGGGGTATTATATCCAAGGCGGTCGGCAATGATCTTGATGGGAAGGCTGGTTCCAAGGAGAAAATTTTCCGCGCGGGCCAGGCGAAGTTGGCTGGCATATTCCTGGGGTGTGATTCCCACAGCCATTTTGAACTGCCGATAAAAAGTGATATAGCTAAGGCCCAGTTGGCGGGCTACTTCCCGAACCCTTTTACCTTCGGCCAATAACGGTTTTGAAGCATGCAATAACCCAAGGATTTCCTTTCCCTCGGCGCTGCCAGGGGTTGTCACCCTTGCCAACAAGCTCATCGAGAGCCCGGTTGCAACGGCCCGGGCATGCGGCAGTTGGCTCGCGCAAAGTTCATGCATTTGGGCGAACGTGTTGGCGAAGTCGCCCGGGGAATCTGCCTGGCCGATTTCCCTGCTGACCACACCCGCCTTGATCCACGCATCCACCGTGGCTCCCCGCAACTCAAACCAATCCTCGGTCCAGCCCGTTTTTATTCTCGGCCGATACCGATGCCATTCCCCCGGCAACAGCACGACCACATTCCCCGCCTTCACCCGCTCGACCCGCGAACGCCACTCCACGTCTCCTTCGCCCTGGGATATAAAAACCAGTTGCAGGGCGTTGATCACCCTTCCTTCGTTCCACACAAACGCGCGGTCTTCGGGATGGTGGCGCGGGGGGTAAAGCTCCCCTGGTTTGATCCGGGTATGCCCGATGGCGGAGAGATGGAAAGTCCAACCCAACTCGCGGGATCCTGAAGGGAAATATTCGAAGTAATCTTTGATGCTTCTTTGAAATATGAAGAAAACTCCCCCATGGCAAGCCGGGGGTTAAAAATCAGCCGGGTTTTTTGATATTTTTTTGCAATCAAAAGATAGCCTTCTGAAGGCAAGTCGGCGTGACGCATCGCTGAAGAAACAGCATATTTCCCGCCAATGAAAACATCCCCCTCTGCCCTGCGTGTTGGTTTGTTTGGAATCGGCTTGGACACCTACTGGTCCCAGTTTGAGGGATTAAAAAAACGTCTGGAGGGCTATCTCCAGACCGTCGCCTCGAAACTTGAACGGCCCGGGGTGGAAGTCGTCAATCTTGGCCTGATCGACTCACCGGAAAAAGCCATGGATGCCGGGCACCAGTTCCGGAGAGAGGATGTGGACATCATTTTCTTGTATGTCACCACTTACGCGCTTTCTTCCACGGTGCTTCCGGTGGTGCGCCGGGCCAAGGTGCCGGTGATTGTATTGAATCTCCAGCCCGAGGCAGCCATCGACTACGCCCGATTCAATGCCCTCGGCGACAGAACTCAAATGACGGGGGAATGGCTGTCCTATTGTTCATCCTGCCCGGTGCCTGAAATCGCCAACGTGTTTAATCGCGCAGGGGTGGATTTCCACCAAGTCACAGGGATACTCGAGGGGGATGCTGTGGTGTGGAAAGAGATCGACCAGTGGATCGAAGCCGCCCGGGTCGCCTCGATCATGGCCCATAACCGAATGGGACTCATGGGCCATTATTATAATGGCATGCTGGATATCGCCAGCGACATCACCTTGCAGGTCGCCACCTTCGGCGGCCACATGGAAATCGTCGAGGTCGAGGAACTCGCCGCGTTGCGCCGGGATATCCCGGAAAAATTGGCGATCGAACGGGTTGCGAAATTCCGGGAAGTGTTTGAGGTCCAGCCCGACTGCTCGGAAGAGGAATTGCTGCGGGCCGCGCGCACCTCCCTCGCGCTGGATCAACTGGTGGAAAACAAACAGCTCGGCTCTCTGGCCTATTACCACATGGGCAGCGGTATCGCGGAGTTGGAGGATGTCATGAGTTCCGTGATCCTTGGAAACTCTCTGCTCACCGCCAGAGGTGTGCCGGTGGCTGGTGAATACGAAGTCAAAAACGTCCAGGCCATGAAAATCCTCGACAGCTTCGGCGTCGGAGGGTCGTTCACCGAATATTACGCGATGGATTTTAAAGACGATGTGGTTCTTATGGGGCATGACGGCCCCGGGCATATCGCCATTGCCGCCGGAAAAACCAAGGTGCGCCCCTTGAAGGTATACCATGGAAAAGTCGGGAAAGGTCTCTCCGTGGAAATGATGGTAAAGCATGGCCCCGTCACTTTGCTCTCCGTGGTTGAGCAAAAAAATGGGAAGCTTTCCCTGCTCGTTGCGGAAGGCGAATCAGTCCCCGGGCCGATTTTGGAAATCGGCAACACCAATAGCCGTTATCGGTTCCCGATTGGCGCTCGAGCTTTCGTCGAAGGGTGGAATGCACACGGCCCGGCTCACCATTGCGCCGTCGGGGTCGGCCATATTGGCGATCGGCTCCAGAAGCTCGGAAAACTGCTCAATCTCGACATCGCAAGAGTCTGCTAGGCTGAATCGACATTCAGATTCCAAGCCAAACCCAAAGGGTTTGAAGCCCATAGCCGGTGGTTGAGCGTTAGCGACACCACCGGTTCAATCCAAAACCGCGCCTCACCCCTAAAGGGGTGGCAGAAAACGAGGCGATGGCTCTGCCACCCCTTTGGGGTGAATTCTTTCCAACACCTCATCCGGTGGTGTCGCTAACGCTCAACCACCGGCTATTCGCTGGCTACCCTCCGGGTTGCGGCGGCTTTGAATTTTGCTCTCGTTCCCAATCTCCTGATTGGGCGATCTGCAATGAGGCTTCGCATATGAGAGGCGGGAGCCGCTGATCGCGGCTGGGGGCAGTGCCCGAGCGAGCAACGCAGCGCGTTGACCCGTGCCGCCGCACTCTTTCGGAAAGATTTTGGCAGTTGCTCTAAGCGAGCCGACAAACCAACCAGGAAATCGCGGCTTTACGCGAGCGTCAGGTTATCGATATAGCGGTTCTCAAACTCCGGGTCGAGATTGAGCTCGACGATGGTGGTGCGTGTCTGGAGCCGCGTTAGCTCCTTCAGGACGGACCGGTCGAGCATGGCAAGATAGGCTCCCCCAAGGGAGGTGTTGCCGACCACTTCGACTTGGGAAGGCAGAAACCCTGGAAGCAAGCCGCATGCGATCGCGTGGGGAACATCAAGGTGCATGCCAAACCCGCCCGCGAGATAAAGCCGTGGAACCCCGGCAAGCCGTTCGCGCTCCAGCAATGTTTGGATTCCCGCGGCGATGGCGGCTTTGGATTGAAGAAGAATGGCGAGGTCGGATTCGGTAATGCGAAGGGGGGGTTCTCCCTCGGTCAGCCGCATGGCGCGGCCGTTTTCCTCGTCCTGGAACAGAGCGGGATTTGCCGCAACGTGTTTGGGATCGAAGCGCCCGTTTTCCATGAGGATCCCGGCGGCGCGGGCTTGGGCCAGGAAATCGATATAAGCCGATCCGCAAAAACCGGGCGATTGTTCCGGTGGAAGATGGCCAATCGTCTGGAGGTGAATCGCGATTTGCCCGTTTTGGTCGAGGCTGAGCGCGATCCCTTCGACGGCCCCTTCGGTCGCACGCATTCCGCATGAAAGGCTGCACCCCTCGAAGGCCGGTCCGGCTGCGGTGGCGCAGGCATACAGACGGCCTTCTTTGAGCAGGGCAATCTCGCCGTTGGTGCCGACATCCACGAAGAGCGCCGGGCCGGGACTATCGTGAAGTCCCGTGGCGTAGAGACCGGCGGCGATGTCCGCGCCGACATAGGCCGCGAGACCCGGCAAAGCGTGAACGGGCATGTCAGGGAAATCGCAAAAGCCGAGGGAATGTGCGCCGCGGATTCGATGGTCGAGAAAGCGGGGTGTGAATGGAACCACGCCGAGGGGGGAAGGGTCCTCGCCGAACAAGAGATGCAGCATCGCCGTGTTCCCGGCAACAGCCATTCCGCTGATGCGTTCCGGGGGGATGGATGCTTTGGCGCACGCCTCCAATGCCAACGGAGCAAGGGTCTCCTCGCAGATGGCGCGCTGAAGCCGAATCACCATTCCGGGGTTTTTATAGCACAGGCCGATGCGGGCCAGAACGTCGTCCCCCAGGCCGACTTGTTGGTTGAAGCCGCTGGCGCGAGTCAGGATTCGGCCCGTGGCTAGTTCGGCGAGGAGTACGACAACGGTGGTCGTTCCGATATCCACAGCCAGTCCAAACTCGCCGGAAAAGAGAGGTGAGTTCCCGACCGGAACGCTGATCTGAAAATCATCAGCGGCAACGGCATCACGGGCGAGCAGGGAGCGGCTTGGAATGGTGAGGGCGATTTCTGTTCCCGGAATCCACTCCGCCCGGCAGGCGAGCAGCGGCCCGGGGTGGGTGATCGGGTTGCCGCTGATCGTTTCCTTGAGGCTTCCGCGGTCGAGTTGCACGGTGCAACTCTCGCAACACCCATTCTGGGCGCAACGGGTATTGAGCGGCAGCCCGTGGAACGCAAGCAGATCGGCGAGACCCCGGGGATCGGTCGCCGGATCGGGATGGATGGTTTGGTTGCGGTGCAGAGCCTGGAGATGCAGGGTGGTGTTCATTGCTGTGCCGCACCGGGTTGGACTGAACAATTTCCGCCGCATGGCATGGCGGCGAGAATGGAATCGTCTACGGTGAACCGGACGGTTTCTCCCGGTTCCAATACAAGAAAACGGCCCGAGTCCCAGTGCCCGGAAAGGAGATCGCGCAGCAATTGCGCATCCCCCTGCTGGGAATCGAAGCTCCAACCGAGCCAGTCGGCGCATTGCTTTGTATATTCGGCATCGGCTTGAGCGGCCGCGGCGTCGAAACCGACATACGTGGCGCGATTGTAGGCGCGCAGCCAATCCTGCTCCATTTCCATCAGGTAATCGGCGTTCTCCTCGCCATATTTTTCGACATATTCGCGTTTGAGTTTTTCAACGCGTTCTTTCCCGGGCGGGAGATGGCATCGGTTCCAGCCCGGGCTGTACCAGTAGGTGCCGGGATGGCGCGCCACATATTCGGCATAGCGTTCTTTGGAGCCGAGGAGCAGCGTGATGCAGTCATGCGCCCGCGCGATAACGATCCGGCAACGACGCGCGCTGATGCCCTCGATGCCCCGGCTGCAAAGGCCGTAGACTAGAACGATGGCATCGATGTCCGGGTCTTCTTCCGTTGCCAAAATGGCCGCCTGGAGCCGTTCGCGTAAAAGGCCGGGGGTATTGTGCAACCCTTGTTCGATCACCTCGACCCGCGCCACCTCGGGCAAGTCGCGGCAAAAGTGCTTCACTTCATCGGTCAGGACATCGCAAGTCAGAACGGCAATTTTCATTGGGGGGCGATCAACCAATCCTGCGACTCATTGCCGCAAGGTGGCCAGGGTTGGTTCCGCAGCATCCTCCCACGATGCGGACTCCCGCGTCCAGCAAATCTGCAGTCAGCGCGGCCATTTCCTCTGGAGTTGCGTTGTAAATGATTTCTCCGTTGACGAGTTGAGGCGAGCCGGCGTTTGGCTGCAAGATGACCGGAGTTTTCCCCGCTGCGCTCACGATTTGGCGTGCAAGCTCCAGGTAGTCGCCAAAGGAAAGCTCCACACCGCAATTGGTTCCCACGATATCCGCTCCGGCGGCAATGGCCCGTTCGATGGCTTCCTTCACGGGGGCGCCCATCATGGTGCGAAAGCCCGTTTCCCCCGATTTCTGGAAAGCGTAGGTTCCAATAATGGGCAGGCTGGCGGCTTGTTTTGAAGCGGCGATGGCGACTTCCATTTCGGCAGGATCGCTCATCGTTTCAATGAGAATGGCATCCACGCCGCCTTCCGCAAGCGCGGCAATCTGTTCGCGGAACATGGCGCAGAGTTCGTCTGCGGACGTTTGGCCCAGGGGTTCCATAAAATCCCCAAACGGCCCCACGTCGCCAAGCACCCAGCCGGATTTTCCGATAGCCTCTCTCGCGACCTGTGCCCCGGCACGGTTGAGTTTCAGGACATGGTCGGCGAGACCGTGGCGATCCAGCGCATAGGAGGTTCCCCCAAAGGTGTTGGTCGTCAGGAGATTGCAGCCCGCCTCGGCGTAAAATTGATGAATGCCGCGGACCCGATTGGAATGGAGGGTGTTCCAAAGCATTCCGCAATCACCGCTGCCGAGGCCGCAATCCATGAGCTGGGTTCCCATCGCCCCATCACAAAGAAGCGGACGCGTATTTAATGCAACCAGAAGATCGGTCATAGGCGAAAAGTATAAACGCCCTCGCCGGAGATGGCGAGGGCGTTCATTGCAATTTGCGTTGCCGGAAGGTGCGGCTTATTTCAGAAAGGCCTCGACCTTTGCCTTGATGGTTGCCTCCGCGCCGGGCACGCTGAGCACGTCGCACTCGCTGCCCAGGATGAACGGATGGCCGGTCGCACGCATGCGCCGGGTCAGTTCGGCCGAAAGCTGCCGCACATCTTCCTGGCTGACGAGCGAATCGGAGTAGAATTTCTTCGTCGGCAGGTTGCCGTAAAGCACGATGTCGTTGGGGACGAGCGCCGCGTCTTCCCAGAGCATCCGGGAACTGCCAAGGCTCATCATAGCCGGGTTAAGCGTGGCAAAGCGGCTCACCATTTCATTTTGCAGTTCGCCGCAGTCGTGGAAGATCATATCCACGTTGTGCGCGTCGAGCAGCGCCTTGATCCGACGGTTGGGCTCCATGACGTAGCGGTCAAAGATTTCATAGCTTTCCGCGAGCTGGTTGGGCGAAAAGTAGACCATGTTCGCCGCCGGTTCGCAGAGGATGATCGCTTTGGCTCCGGCTTTAATCTGGGCCTCGAGATAAGGCAATATGGCGTTCATGGCCAGCGCCAGCGTGCGCTCGACGAGATGCACTTCCTCGTCCTCCTCGGCGGTGCTTCCCGCTCCGGCGAGGAAGACGGGGGTGATCGGGTCCGAGACCAGTTTGGTCATCAGCGAAAACGGCCCGATGCCCATGCCGACAGGGAGAAATTCCCCGTTTTTTGCCACATGGCTGATCGCCTCGCATGTGGCTTTCATCCGGGGCGTTGCGGAAACAGCCCAATCCTGCTCCGGGGCTTCCTTGAAATGGAATTGGTCGATTTCGGCCTCCGGCACGCCATGAGAACTCAGCAACGCTTCTTTTTCGAGTTTCAAGTCCATCACCGGGATGGCCATGGGAGCGCCGAAGGTGCGGGCCGCTTCCTCCACAACGGAGCCCAGGCGTTCTCCTTCCAGCAAGATCGCTTCGGCGTCGGCGTGTTCGTGGAGGACGAGGTGGGTGCCGATGGGCATTTTCAGGCCGGATTCGGCCAGTTCGAGATAATAAGAGCGATCCATATTTTTAAAGTTCGTAATCTTTCGCGCAGAATTTTTCGGTTTCCAGGGTGCCCATCATCTGGCAGATAAACTGCCCTTCGTCGGCGGGAAGGTCTTCCACCGCTTCCCGCATGGTATCGAGCCAGGGGAGTTCCATTTCACTGATTCTGACCAGGCCGTTGCGATGGCCTTGCCGCAGCAGTTCGATGGCGGTGAGCGCCGCTTGTTTGCCGGCAGTGTAGTCGTCCGGCGCTTGGACGATTGACTGGGCGATGGCGATCGAACTTTCCGGGGTGAGGACGAATGCCTGCGGATCGAGACCGGCGTCGGAGTTAACCAACCATTTGCGATAGAGCAGGGCCGCATCGCGCCCGTCGCCGAGAGCCTGGTTCATGATCCGGCAGTCGTACACCAGTTGCTCTAGGTAGACCGTCGGGGCCATGCCGCCGAGAAGTTTGATGTTTTGGACTGACTCGTTGCTCCAGGTATCGCACGCAGCCGCTGCAATGTTCCCGAGCGGGCTGAGGTGTGCGCAGGCGGAAGTCTTTCCTTCCATGGCCATCGGGAAACCGGTGATGGCTTTCATGATGATGTTCTCATACCCGCAATCTTTGCCCGGGCCGACGCATCCGCATTCATAGCCCACCAGGGTCCGCACCGCGCTGATCGCCCGCACAACGGCTGCGAATACACGCGGGATCATTTTCTGTTCCGCCAGAACCATGGCCGTGTTGCCGAAGCCGCAAGCCGTGTCTCCCGCGCAATGAACGCCGTACTGCTTGGCGATCTTGTCGAGCTGGCTCCACAAAAAGCGCATATCGCGCGTTCCCATCACGCACAGGCCAAAAATCACCGAAGCAATGTCGCCCGTCAGGAGCGCGTCATCATGGACTTCCTTGCCGCCGACCGACTCGATGCTGAGCAGTTCTGCGCCTGCCGCGGCGCTTCCCTCGAAGGTTTCAAGCATCTTTTCCCAAAGCATCCCACTGCGCATCGCCGGGGGGCGTTCCATTTCCCGGGTATCATTGGGGGTCATACGCAGCACGCTTTTGAGCCCATGTTGCGTGTTGGCCTTTTCCATCGCTTCGAGCAGAATCTTGGCGATATCAATCCCCCATTCCGGATTTTCCGTCATGGGCGGCAGTGTTTCGAATTCCACGACCAGGCCGGGGGCTTCCAATTCCACCGCGCGCTGCAAGGCGCCGCCGATGATTTGTCGATAATGATCTTGAGCCTTCGAGATGGTTGTTTTGTCTACAAACATCGGAGGAAGGGTAAAGTTCAGTTCGGGGTAGACGATTCCGCCCCCGATGGTCATTCCATGGCGGGTAGTCAGCGGGTTGGGAGCGATGCCGAACCGCAATTCCGCTGGATCAACGATGGCGAGTTTTTGGTATCTGGGCATAGGAGTAGCGTATCGGCTGGAGAAGCTCCGGCCGCTTTGGTTATGGGTGGGGGGTTTGGGTGGGGAGTGAAAGGTCGAACGGCTTAGGCCGCGACCATTTTGTTCGCCAGATCGACCGCGCTGGCGGCATCGGGGCTGTAGCCGTCCGCTCCGATTTCGTCGGCGAACTCCTGGGTGATCGGCGCTCCGCCGATCATGATTTTGACGGTATTCAACCCGGCGGTGCGGAACGCTTCCACCGTGGTCTTCATGGCCGGCATGGTGGTGGTCAAAAGCGCGGAGAGCCCTACGAGCTGGGCCTCATGCTCCTTGGCTGCGGCGACGAATTTCTCCGGCGGCACATTAGTGCCAATATCGATCACGTTGAAATTGGCCCCTTTGAGCATCATTGCTACGAGGTTCTTGCCGATATCGTGCAAATCCCCTTGAACTGTTCCGATGATCGCGGTGTATTTCGGCTTGATCCCGGCGGCCGTCAAAAGCGGCTGGATGATCGCCATGGCTTCTTTCATTGCCCGGGCGGCAATAAGCATTTCAGGAACAAAGATTTCGTTGTTTTTGAATTTTTCGCCAACGTTCGACATCGCGGGAACGAGGCCCGTCTCGACGATATCCATCGGGGGCATTCCCGCTTCGATGAGAAGATTGGTGAGCCTGATGGCTTCTTTGCGGTTTCCTTTTTCAACGGCGGCGGTCAGTTCTTGGAGTTCGCTCATAAATAATATTTGGCTAAGAGAAAGAGGGGTTGGTTACGATCTGCTTATAGCATTGACCTTACACCAGATGAATGCACACAATGGCCAAAAATATGGACAAAATGGCCATAAGAGAGCGTTTCGATTACATTCCTGCCGCCCGGGAACGAACTTGGGGAGTTTATGTCACCGGTGTGGGCCGCCAGGTGGAGCCTAAGCAACCCAGGCCATCGCACAACCACCCTTTGCGGGTCTTGCGCGATTATTGTCTGATTTATATCACCGACGGGCACGGGTCGTACAAAGGGCATGATTCCAAGTGGCGCCGGGTCCAGGAGGGGGATGTGCTGGCGCTTTTTCCAGGGATTCGGCACGATTATTATCCCTCGCCCAAAACCGGTTGGACGGCGCGCTGGGTACTCTTTAATGGCGAATTGGCCAACCATTGGTGCATGCACGATCTGCTTTGTGTCGACACCCCGGTGCTGCGTGTGGGTTTACGCAACGAAGTCACGGAGGGATTTGACCGCCTCCTGGATATTGCCCGCGTGGCATCCCCTTTTTCCAACCAGATTCAGGCGGGTGTGGTCATGGAAATTTTGGCTATGGTTCTGAAATTCCATCAGGACCGTTTTATGCATTCCCGACAGGCAACCCCGATCGTGGAGGCTTCTTTAGGATATATTCGGAAAAATTGGGGCCAAGAGATCAGTTTCGAACTTTTGGCAAAGCAACTCGGCGTAGGTTATCGCAATTTTCGTCGGCTTTTTCAGGAAGCGACGGGAGTCGCCCCGCATCAATATCTCCTTAACTTCCGCCTCAATCAGGCCAAACGATTGCTCGGCACGCTTCCCGTGGCGGAAGTGGCCGCCCGTGTTGGTTTTTCAGATTCGCTTTATTTTTCGCGATTATTCAAGCGCAAGGTCGGAGTGGCTCCCTCCCAGTGGCGCTGAAATCGAGCCATTCCTGATGGTGCGCCCGACGGCCGTTTGGACGGGAACGTTTTCGGAAGAAGAGAAACCGCAGATTGCGCAGATGAACGCAGATTTATACTGAAAGAATCAGCGAAAATCTGCGAAATCTGCGGATAACTCCCCCTGTCTTCATGAAAAAAGCTTCATGATACTATGAAGCGGCGTTTATCGCGTCTGAACGTATTTCTCCACTTCCTCCAAGGCGATTTGGATCCAGCGCGAAATGCGCCAGGGTTCATTCTGGACGGTTGTCGTGTCTTTCATGATGATTTCCAGGGGACCGCCCCCTGCGATCCCGAGGGTGGTCGCCAGATCGTCCCGAATGGCGGCTTCATTAAAGGTGAGGCAGATTTGGGTGGGATTGGGTTTACGGCTGAAAACGTAGTTTTGCCCGAGCTTGTCAGCCATGATCTTTTGTTCGCACCAGGGGGATACCGAAACGCGACGGAGGTTTGGGATTTCGAGGATCGAATCGATCCGGTCGTGGAGTCCCTCGCAGCAGCCGTAGCAACTCAGGCCGAATTCCGCCAGAATGGGGAGCTGATAGGGGAGAATGAATTCCTTAAACATTTCCGGGGAAACCCCCACGGTTTCTTGCGATTCCGCAAAGCCCCAGATGTCTTTCAAGCGCACGGGATCGCCCGGCTTGCGCCCGGGTTGCGGGAGTTCAGTAGTGTAGGCGACGCCGCCAGAACCTACGTGGTCATCTTGATTGCAATCGGAGAGCAACTCCTCGCTTTGCAGCCATTTGAGCAAACGCATATGTTCATCGCGCAGGAAACCCATGAGGCGATGGAGTCCTTCGGGTTGGTCATAGGGGGCGAGCATTAACGTTTCCAAACCGATCAGCTTGATGGCTTCCCAAGTGAGCCCGGAAGTCCAGAAATAGCTCGCGCGGATGCGGGTGGGGAGGAGATCGCCAAAAAGTTCCGTGGCCAGGCCGACATGGGCCAGGGTTTTTTTGCGATCCACAGCTAAGATTGCAGGCTTCAACTGATCAAAGCCCGCTTCAATATCCTGAAGCGGTGGAACCCAATGATAGCTGCCGCGGTTATCGCCGTGTTCGTAGGCGATATCGAAACCATAGTTTCCCATGTCGATATCCCAGCCGAGATTGAAGTACGGTTCGACAGTGTTGTCGTCCCGCAGGTGATCCCACCAATAGATCTTTTTCCGGAGCGATTGTTCCCAGCCACGCAACGTTTTATCTTCGCAGTGCAACGAAGATTCCGGCAGCAACTCCAACCAGGCGCATTCCGGGTAGGCGAGAATGATCGGGCGCTCAGGCTTGAGGGCGTTGTGATTTGTCAAACGCCGCTTGCGGATGGCCTGCTCGGGCAATTCGGCTATTTCCCGCACCCGCCCTGCAAGGGAGCGGAGAATTTCGCGGTCTTTAGCGGATACCTGGGGTTCTGGAGATGGAAAAGATTGCATAATTGGATTTTATAACAGGCAATGAAAGTTTGCTTGCATGGAATGCTGCCGGTAAATTGTCCAAACCCATGCCATCACTTTCCCTGCCTCCGCCGTGGATCATCCAATATGGCAGCGGCCATACCCGGCATTTGGAGGTGCATCGCAATCCCGGCCTGGAGGTGGTGTATGTCGAAGGCGGCAATCTCCCCTGGCAGGTGGATGGCAAGCCGGAGCCGGTTGGCCCGGGTTCCGTTTTTTTCACATTGCCGTGGCAATGGCATGGGAGCATGGCGGAATTCGAGCCGGGTCATCACTGGTATTTTGCCGTCTTTCGCGTGGAGGGAAAAGGGATCGAACACCCCGGACCGTTGCAGTTTCCAGAGGCGCTGGGCTTCACTTTCAGCGAACAGCGGCAGCTGTTTGCCTCGTTGCGGGCGGCTCCCCGCCATTCCTGGCCCGCAAGCCCCAAACTTGCGCAAGCGATGGCGGCCCTGGTGGAGGAATGCAACACCGGCGGCCCGTTTCAAACCCGGCGTTGCGCGTCCTGGAGTGCGATCGTCCTGCTCGAGCTGGAACAGGCGATCCGCAATAACTGCGCCCTGAAAGCACTGCCGGGAACCCTCCCGATCCGGCATTTGATCCAAGAACTTGAGGCGCGGATTGATGAGCCGTGGACGCTGGAGGCAATGGCATCCTTTTGCGGGCTGAAACGAACCCAGTTTGCGCAACGGCTGCGGCTGCACACGGGAGATACGCCAATGGGGTTGCTCAACCGGCTTCGCGTAGAACATGCCCGCCGGATGCTGCGCGAGTCGAGCCAGACAATCACTGAAATCGCGATGGCATGCGGGTTCGACAGCTCACAATATTTTGCGAGGATTTTCCGTTCTTTTACCGGGATGCGGGCCAGCGAATACCGGGATACGTTGGCCGCGGGGGATTCGGGGCGCGCCTCCGCCGCAGCGCCATCACGCTTTCGCTGCGCCAAGTAGTGTCGTCACGACAGTCGCAGGACAGGCGCTAGTATACGTATATCATGAAGCTTTTCGCAGGCAAGACAGGGGAGTTAACCGCAGATTGCGCAGATTTTCGCCGATTATTCCGTATAAATCTGCGTTCATCTGCGCAATCTGCGGATTCTCTTTTTCCAAAAAACCGAGATACAAGGCGCCAGGTAATTTCGACATTCAAAACCGCGCCGCAACCCTTTGGGTCTGGCTCGATCTGAATATCGATTCAGCTTAGGGACACGCTGAACAAATCCCGACGGGCAGCCTGCGCGTGATTTTTAGCGTCTGCCATTGCCGCGCTCGGCGTCCTTGTCTTCTGTCTTCAGACAAGGCCACCGCTTGCGGCTGCGGCATCCGCCAAAACTGACGTGCATTCTGCTCCATCGTTCTTTATTCAGTGTGTCCTTAGGCCTGGAAACTCCTCGACTTTTTTGATTTATTGCCTTCTACTCTTCTCAGGAAAGCACGGAGACCCCGCTGAAACAATAACGCATATTTCTGAATCCCTTTCGCAATTAATAAAGCTTACATCAAGGTCGGGAAAAAGTATTATGGCTGCCTCTATGAAAACTAACCCCTATTACCAACCCCGATCTTCCCGACAAATCCCCCCGCAGTCTCCTGAGAGTCTGATTCGCAAGCTTCTTCCCGGCCAAAAATCCCCGGTTTTGGCCGCCATCGCCCTGTCATTTGGGCTTTTGACAGGCTCGGCCGACGCCGCCAGCTACACCTGGAACACTGGCGGGTCAGGAAACTGGGATGGAACGCTTACAGACACGACCAGATGGGGCACTGCCCAGAACACAATATGGAATAGCTCGAATTACAGCAACGAAGCCAATTTTGTGCTTGCGTCCAATACCACCGTCACAGTGGGTGCTGTCTATGCGAATCGCATCAATTTCTCGAAATACACAACAACGCTCTCAAGCGGCACGATTTACCTCGGGGGCTCCAACCCGACAATCACAACATTTGACACTGCTGGTGTAGCCGGTGTGGGCACGATTAACTCCGTTTTAGTCGGGAATAATGTGACTATCAACCAGGCCGGATCAGCTTCTGCCGGCATTTCATTGGGGGGGAGTAATAGCTTTACTGGAACTTTGACCTTAACGACCAGCCGTACAGGCTCCACCAACCTTAACACAATAAGCATCGCTAATGCTTATGCCGCTGGGTCAGCTACGGTTGCGATCGGGTCTGCGGCCAATCCCGGTGATTCGACTACTGTGCAGTATGGGGGTGGTACCTATTTAAACGACGTCAATATCTATACGTTTGGCGGCGCACGAGGATCGATCTATTTTGGTGGCGGAACCCACCAAGGGAAGATCACGCTTTATGCCGACACTCGCTTTCGTGCGCAGCCGTTTACCGGTAATACAAAGATTACTGGGGTTATTGGGGAGGATGGCACCCCACGCTCTATGGAGTTTGGTACCGCCGCAACCAATGCAACTCCGATTATTGAACTGGGTGGAAACAATACTTTCACCGGGGGCATTAAAATCGGTAAGAACTTTACCATTAAAATAACCAATGGTGGAGCACTAAACAAAACGGCAGGTTCGGAAAATGCGGTTGATTTTGATAACGGCGGAGCTGGCTACACCACCCCTGATGGCGGCTATTTGCAGCTGAACGGAACCAACGTCACTGTTTCCAAATTGACCAACAGCGGGGCCACCTACAGAGGGGTGGTTGAAAATGCGAATGCCACGGCGGCCACCCTCACCGTTGGTAATTCCAAAAATTATACTGGAGACTTCAAGGGCTGGCTTCGCGATGGCACCGGCGGCGGAGCGCTTGGCCTGACCAAGGCTGGCGGCGGAACATTTACGCTGAGCGGCAGCAACAGCTACACGGGGGTAACCACCGTGAACGCAGGCGTGCTGGCCATTGGGTCCGGCGGTTCGATCAACAACACCAACAAGGTGAGCATCGGCGCGGGTGAATTCAAATACAACTCCGGCACGGCGCTTTCCAAGACCGTCGAATTCGCGGGAACGGGCGGCAGACTGAGCGGCACCGGCGCGATCAGCAATTTCGTGAGTGTCACTGCGGGCAACACCTTGGCCCCCGGCAACTCGATTGGCACGGTGGCGTTCGGCAATGGCCTGTCTCTTGCTGGTATTACGGAAATTGAACTGGCAGCCGCGGGCACCCGCAACACTCCGGGTTCCTCCGACCGTGCCGATGTCACTGGTAACCTCGCGCTCGGCGGCACCTTGGCTTTGACTAATGCAGGCGGCGCTGGGGTGGGTTCCTACAAAATCTTCACTTATACGGGAACCAAGAGCGGCTCGTTTACCGACGTAAGTAACGTGGCCGGTTATCGCGCCGCAGTGGCGGATGGCGGGGCGGGCACGGGCGCCGGATTGGGGGTTTTCGTGGATAACTACCGGCTCGCAGCAGCCGCAGCCACCCAGACGGTCAACATCGGGAACTACCATGTTGGCGTGGGCAAGACAACGGCGCTGACCATCGCCAACACGGCCGCGGCAGACGCGACCTACACCGAAACCCTGCAAACCAACGGGTTTAGCGCGCCGACGAATAACTTCGTCGCAAGCGGCACCGCCGGCGGCATCGCGGGCGGCGGCAGCGACAGCGGCACCTTGCTGGTGGGCGCAGGGGCAAGCGCCGGAGCCGGCGTCCAGTCGGCCACGACAGTCCTGTCTCTGCAATCCAATGCCGTGAACGGCAGCGGCCTCGGAGCGGCGAATATCACTGGCCAGACCGTCACAATCAACGGCACCGGCTACAGATTGGCCTCGGTCAACACGGTGGGCGATGTGAACTTCGGCAACTTCATGGCGGGCAACGCGCAGAGCCGGGTTCTGAGCGGAAGTAATACCGCAGCAACGGGTGACAGCTACAGCGAGAAACTCGATCTGAGCGGAGCCGCAACGGATGGAGCTACCTTCAGCGGAGGAGCAAACTCGATCGCGGCGGGCAACAGCACCAGCTTGACCGTCGCGCTTAGCTCCGTCACCTCGGGCACCCACAACGGCACCGTGGTATTGAGCGCCACCTCGAATGGCACCGGCACCAGCGGGCTTGGCAACACAGGCCTTACTGGGGAGACGATCCACGTCACCGGTATTGGGTACGACCGCGCCAACCTCAGTTCGAACGGCTTGAATCTGGTCAACACCGGCGGCACTTACACCGCGGCGGCCAAGATCACCGGCAACACCTTGACCGGCGTTAAGGCGGGGAACTTTGCGGCAGCCGGCACCGGCAACCTGGTCGCGGCAAGCGGCTCGGCGGCAGTCGCGACGTTGAACAGCAACAGGCTTAACGGCACCTACACGGCCACGGCAAACCTGTCGTTTGACAACAAAACGGCGGCGGATGCGGCGATCAGCGGCGGCACCGGCGACAGCAGCTCAGTCGGAGTCACTGCGACAGTTACCGACAGCGTCAGCAACAACCGGGATGAAAAGAAATTCGCGAATCTCGCAGCCACCGCAAGTTATAAAGGCTACGGCCTGACGAGCGGGGCAGGTCGGGGCACCACAGCAGAATTGCTGGGTGGCACGGCTGCCGGAGACGCGACGGTCACCATGTCGTTTGATAGCACCTCATCGGTGGCGGGAGCCGGTGGCTTCAACGCTCTGAGCGACTTCCTCACACTGACCGGAATCCACCAGCCCGACATGGCAACACCGAACCTGACGGACCTGTTCGTGTTGCAGTTGAGCTATGATGTGAACTTCAGCGGCGCGGTCTTCATCGCTTACATTGAACCCGGCACGAGCATGACGAAGTTTGTGAACGCGGTCGAGGGCAACAGCCTGTTGACCTCGGGAAGCAACTACGGCGATATGGCCTTCTCCGACGCGTATTTGACACTGGGCAACTACGGGTATGATTCCACCAAACACACTGCGTGGGCGGTTATCGACCACAACAGCGAGTTTGTCGTAGTTCCGGAGCCGAGCACTTGGGCGATGGTCGTGGGTGGCATTGGGATGTTGGCCTTCGGCCAGCGCCTGCGCCGCCGCTCGGCACAATAAATTAAATAAAGGGGGTTTACGTTAAGAACCGATTGCGGAAGCAATCGGAGGGGTAACGTAAAGCTTACATAGAACCGCCGTGGCACAAATCAATGTGCCACGGCGGTATTTTTTTGGGTTGCAATAGCCTAGTGGGCTGTCACACGTTTAAGCGATAGGCAAAGACACAAGCCCAGCCTCGTTCCCAATCTCCGATTGGGAACGCAAGTGTCTGCGAAACTCTGTTTCGACAATCGTGGATTGCGTGAAAAGTCGAAGATGATCCAGAAGGCTTGATCTGTAAACTCGCGGTTTTCGAATCGGAGATTCACAGACAGGGGCGTTCCCAATCAGGAGATTGGGAAGAGAGCAAAAACTTACATAGAACCGCCGTGGCACAAATCAATGTGCCACGGCGGCATTTTTTTGTACTGCGATGGCTTAGGCTGAATCGATATTCAACCGTAAGCGTCCGGTGAGGGACATCTTGACCGTCGGGGCGTGGATTTGAGGGAGGAAGCATAGATGTCAGATGCGATGGGTCTCTGAGATCTATGCGACTTTGCGTAGGGTCTGGCCTGCTTTGGCTTTTGCCCATGCTTGGG
>CAIZLD010000019.1 GCA_903933715.1 uncultured Spartobacteria bacterium | reverse complement strand
TCGCTCACCTTCAGCCCACTTGCCTCAACTTCTTTGAGGATTCGAATGATCTGCTCTGTGCTGTGTCTTTTCTTCATTGGTTCTGCCTGTTATCGCAGAACTCTCATCAAAACCTGTCCAGTTTTTCGGGGCCCGACCAACACTATTAACCCGGCCACCGTAGCGAGTCCGCCAATAAGCAGGGTCGCGAGCGGACTAGGCCCGGAAGGAATCTTGGTCAGTAAAAATACAACGACGAAGAACCAAACAGGTTGGATGAGAACGATAATAATTGCCTGAGCCAAATCGCCATTTAGCTCCTCCACTTTCCGGCGCAACGTTTCACCGGGCGGACGGAGCAATTTGTCTGCAAGTGGAGAACGCTCGTTTTTCCGTTTAATATTCCAAACCCACAGATACGCCGCGGCAAACAAAACGGCATAGGACACGCCAAAAACTAAGAATATAATGGGACTCATTGCGGGAATACCGTGCTTCTAAAGCATTTCATCTGCTTGCTTGGCGCGAGAGGGTTTGGGCTTCGAGGGTTTTGCGGTCTTGGCTTCCTCTGCCGCGCGTTCCAGGTTGAGCGCAAGCAGGTGCTCCAAGATTTGTTCGTCGCTCAGATCGGCGGGCCAGCCGTAGCCGGCGGCAACGGCGGCATCCAGCCGCTTGTGCGCAAGGTCAAGCCAGGCGGGGCGCTCGTTGTAAAGATTTGTGAGAGTGCGCTTTTTAAGCTTGGCGGCGCACTCGGCGTTGCGGGGTTCAAGGCGGGGGTAACGCACCGTGCCGACGCCGGTTTGCGGGTCTACCGTGGCGGGGTCTACGTAACGCGCCCACGGGCCGCACGCGGAGCCGGGGAATTCGAGCACGCGGGTGCAAGTCCATTCGGGAGGGTTGAGCCAGCGTTCGCGCAAGTCGTTTAACTCCTTGGCGGCAGCGGCGATGGTGGTTTCCTGTTCGGGCGTGGGGCGAGGAAAAGGGAAGGTCTCGAAACAGCTCAAAGGTGTGTAGCGAAACCCCGATTCCTTTTCACGAACTTGTGTGCCTTGTGCAAATGACCATGTGGAGTGAATCCTTGAAGCCATTAATCCAAAAAACAAATCGTCAGCGCGGGCGAAAATATAAATCCCGTCATCCGGTAGTATTGCCGTATTGAGCCATGAAAAAATCAGGTGCTTTGAATGCCGCACGACTGCAAGGCAACGATTGAGTTTTTCTAGTGCCACCCTCAAGTCGGGGCCGGGGCGCTTGTGAATCCAAAAATTATCTTTTGTTCGCTTCTCTTTGTTTTTGTCCCGATCTGGCTTCACGAACTTAAGGACATAATTGAAAGGTTGCTCATAACCCGCCATTTGCTCCAGCGGCATGGAAATCCCAGCATCAATGATCCAAAAAATGCGACGGACTGTTACCAACGCATTACCATTAACCCAAGGTCTCAAAATATCAGAAGTCGGCTTCCCGTGTGCATTAGGAGCGTGCAACCATTGCAATGATTGGCTTTCATTGATCTCAAATTTCCCGGCCTTCTTAGTTCCAATAAAACAAGCGTTCAGGTTGCTGGTTAGCCTCTTCGCTTGTGTGATGTCGGAAAGGCTTTTCAAATTTGAATGGATTTCTTCCACACGCGCTCCATTCAGGTAACATTCTTTGTCTGCCCCATTGTCAAACCCCACCATGCTGACATGAACCGCTGCACCCGCTAAAATCCAATCACGGTCGCTTTCGGCAAAGAAAATATCTCCGGTTTCCTTGATGCGTTTGAGTACTTCCCGGTTGGCTCCGCCCCGAATCCCTTGGGTTGCCAGCAATCCAGCCCGTTTGCATTTGCCGTCTTCGATTTGCTCGCGGGCTTTTTCAAACCAGTAGCAGCACAAATCAGAGGCACCGGGCAATCGACCCTTAAAAACTCGCCAAAGTTCCGTCTGATAGGCCCGTCCGAGTTCGTCCCAAATTCGACTACCTCCCAAAAACGGCGGGTTGCCCAAAATTACGTCACACACGGGCCAAGCGCGCTCGGTATAGACTTTGAAAAGTTCATCCTGTCCACCGTGTTCCTCTGCTTGCGCGGCCTTTAAGTTTTTCGGCTTTTTGCGGAATGTCTCGTTAAGGAGCGCGTCTTTGTTTTCAAAGCCTTCCAGATTTTGAAGGACGGGCGAACGGTCATTGTCGAAACCGTTGTCGCGCCGCCATTGTAGAAAGCCAATTTGCACGGAGACTTGCGCGAGTTCGTAGGCGTAGGCGTTCAACTCTATGGCGCGAAGTTGTTGCACGGTGACTTGCGGCTTGAATGTCCAATCGAGTTGCGCGGCGGCGCTAATGACTTCCTTTTCCAGCCCAAGCAAAAGCTGCAACGCGACGTAAAGGAAATTGCCGCTGCCGCACGCAGGATCAAGCACAGTGACGGCGGCAATCTTGCTCTGGAACTCCGCAAGTCTGCCCCTGTCTGCTGGGGAGCCTTTGCCGCTCAAAATCGCCGGGGCCAGGTCGCGCCGTAGCGCCTTCCATTCGCGGCGAAGCGGTGCCATGAGCACGGGTTCCACAAGCGTTTTAATGTCTTCCTCACTGGTGTAATGCGCGCCAAGTTGCGCCCGTTGGTCGGGGTCAAGGCCGCGCTCAAAAAGGTTGCCCATGATGCTGGGTTGAATGTTTTGCCAATCATGGGAGGCGGCATCGGCAAGGGCGCGGATTTCTCCGGGCGTGAGTTCAAACACGGTGGCATCCTCAAAAAGATGCCCGTTGAAATGCCGAATTTTGTGAACGCCGAAACGTCCACCCTTTGCCATGCACTTGAAAAGGTCTTCTAACGTTTCCGCGAAAAGCTGGGGATCATCAAGGCCGCTTTTGCAGATTTCAGCAAAGATATTTAATGGAAGCAGGCCGGTATCTTCCGCAAAGAAGCAGAACACAAGCCGGTTGAGAAACCGGGCGATGCGAAGGTTTTTCTTTTGGGCAACGTAATGCTGCTTGCGGGTCTTGGCGTCGGTCAATTCGACGGATTCCCGTTTCTGAAGTGACAGAGCGATTCCGGCAATCTGCCGGGCGAGCTTTTCCGTCACTTCCGCCGTGGTTATCTCCGGGCGGAGCGCGCCGGGATCGGCAATGATAGAGCGGAGAATGCGGAGCGCATCGGGTGAATCAATCTCCGCGTTCGTGAATTCGTGGGTTTCCTGCACCGCACCATTGAAATTCGTGCGGACAATGAAGCGGTCAAAATCGCAGACAACAAGCAACGGCGGATTGAGCAGGGATTCCCGGTAGCGGAGAAGCTGCTTATAGGCTTTTTCGAGGTCTTCACCCGGCCCCTTGTATTCCCAGCCGAAACAATCCTTTTTCCAAACGTCGGCAAAGCCGCGCTCGTTCTTCGGATTCTCGGCAACGCCCCCGGCTTCATCGAAGCTGAAAAGCTCGGCATCTTTTACAACGCGCTTCTGAAAACAAAACGAATCGTTGCCGGTAGGATCGGCTTTAATGGGCGTCGGAAGCCGGAGCATCTGGCAAAGGTCGCTAAAATGCTCCTGATACGCGGCGCTTTCCTTGCCGGAAAACCTTGCCCATTTTGCTTTGAATTCTGCCGGGGTCATTAAGGGGCGAGGCTAACCGCAGAGCCCGCCCAATAACAAGAGCAGACATTGAGGGCGTCCCCACCACTGCCAACGAGGAATCAAGGCTCTCCTAAAATGGGCCATTCCTCAATTGTGAATAACTTGTCAATAAAATCTAAACCACAATTCACAGACTCTCACGCCCAGCGAAACACAAGATATTGTGGTTTTTAAAAATTCGGCTTGCAAAAGATCATCAATCCGGATAATTTTACACGCAAATCGGCTAAAAGGCCGGTCAGTTAAATACCGATAGCAAATAGGAAACTAGAGTTACCCCCAATTTACCGACTAGTTTGCCGTCCGAAAGGGTGGCCCCCGCTATGGGAAAACTGGTCGGTTTTTTGTGCCCTGTTCTTTGAGAAATTTTGAAAAGTAAAAGCCACCAACGTTTGCACCGCTGATGGCTTTTAAGAACTTTTCCCGGAAAACACGTCTTAGACGGGAGGCGTTTGCCAGGTGCAGGTTTAACTTCAATAAAATTCTGCACGGTTGAATGGTCGGCGTCAAGTGGTTCGGCAAAAAATTTGCCGAATACCTAGGACAGAAACAATAAGATGAACTGATACATTTATGACTATTTGCCGTAAATGTGGACAGCCGATCATCATCCGTCCCTATAGGACGAATCCGAAAACGGGTCAACTTGAGCGTCCGAAAAACGCCCGTTTTTTTGTGATTCACCTTCAAGGTGGATGTTGTTAGCTGAATCCGCTAATTAAGGACTCCCCCGCTGTGTCAAACGGCGGGGGAGTTTTTTGTTTATTGGCGCGGTCTTCTTCGGTCCCTCTTCCACCGGACCCGGAAAGTGCAGGCTTTTTGTGTTATCCACCAGAGGCATCAAGGCGGCCATGTCCACCGTGGCGCGCCGCTTAGTCAAATCCGCGTAATGTTTCAATGTGATTCCGATTGTGGAATGCCCCAAGTAGCGCGAAACGGATTCAATGGGCTGCCCTTGCTTCAAAAGGATTGTTCCGGCTTCCTTGCGGAGTTCGTGAATCGGCTTGCGGGCCGTGACGCCTTGCGTTCTGAGCCAATCTGCAAGGGCTTTGAACGTCCGCCCACAACGCCAAACGGGCGTGAGGGCGTTCGGCTTAGACTTCAATGGGGATTCCAACACGAACGCGCCTTTGGCGAGAGCGCGCCACCCGCGAAGCAGGGCGAGGCTTCCATCATCCAAGGCAAGCACGCGGGCGGAATCCCGGCTCTTTAGCCAATAGTGCTCCGTGGGTTCAATGGAAACCTCCTTGCGGTCAAAATCGACTTGCCGCCATAGGAGCGTATCAGCCTCAGTCCGCCGCAATCCAAGCACGAGACAGAGCACGAGGGCTTTGTACGCCTCGGAGTTCACCGGCTGCAATTCGCTTGCCGCCTTGCTGAGAACCTCCCCAGGGTCAATCCGGGACTGGTAACGCATCGGGGGCTCTTTCTCCATTGAAACGCCGTCGAACGGGAGGGGCCGCGCCAAAACAAGTCGCTTTTCCAGCATGGGAATGAGCTTGCGACCAAAGAGGGCTTTCGCATTCCGAATCGTCTTATTGAAGGAGACGCGGGCGCGGTCAACTGCCACGGGATCGGCCCCGGCCCGTTCCAGGTAAGACTTCCGCCACGCTTGCACCTTGTCGGGAGTGAGGGAAGAGAGCTTCACCGCGTCCACCGCCTCCCGCCACTTTGCAAGGCCGCCGCTCCGGTAATCGTGGCGCACATCCTTGATGCGAATCAGCGTTTTCTTGCCGCGCCGCTTGCCGGATTTCTTATCCGGCACAGGAACGCTTTCCAGGTGTGCCACGGTAAACGCCTCAGAGACAATAAACCGCAAGGCTTTAACGTAGCCGTGGAACGAGCTGGGGCGAACCGCCGAAAATTCCCCGGCAACCCGGATAAGATCACCAACGGTGGGCTCTTCAATGCGTCCCTCCAAGGAGATAACGCGGGCCGCTTCCGCTTTATTGCGTTTACGCGTTGCTGCCCCAGGGGCGAACCGCACCGCCGCCGTTTCCCATCCCTCCTTTTGGATGCAAAGGAAAATCAGCCGGGCTTTCTCCGCCGCCGCTTCCGCGTTCCGGTCAAAGGTGAACCGCCCGCGCCGCTTGTCGTAAAAAATTTCCACGAAAAAGTTGCCCGTCACCCGGTCAACCCGCAGGGCTTTCTTCCAATAGGCAACATGGGTTCGAGAAATGCCCTTTGCGCGTGCCTTCCTGCCCCCTTCCCCACCGTTCGCGGAATCGAGCCCAGAGATTTCGAGTTTTTTGCAACTCGCAATCTTCTCGCAATCTTTAGGGTTCCCATTTGTTCCCTCATTTTTGATCATGCGTCTGATATTATCGTCACGAACCCTTTATTCAAGCCGTTTCCATAGCCTAACGATTCAAAACACGAAAACACGCGGGAACACAGGAGAACACTAAAAGAGAGGACTGAAAATCCTCGTGTCCCCGGTTCGATTCCGGGCCCAGCCACTTCTTCCTCTCTCTGAGGAACTTGCGCAAGAAGCGCCGCCTAAAAGGGTCTTTTTATGGCGAACGGTGGCTGAAAATCCGAAAGCCGTGGCTGGGCATCCTCCAAGCCTTCATGAAAAAGGACGGCTCGGCCATTCTTGAGACGGCTCTCAAGGTGGCAAAGTTGGCCCATGAAGAACGCCATGCGCTAGAAGCCCGGTTCGTCCTCGCCCTGCCGTCGAAGAGAGTCCCTGACCGGGGCTCCGTTATTTTTGGAGCGATACGATCTTGGGCAGCCGGGTTTTGAGGGCTTGAAGCGCGGCGTCGTAGTTGCGATAGCCGATGAGCGAAAATTCCACGGTCTGCTGGCCCAGGTTGCGCTGGCCTTGAATCACGCGATCCCAGCCCAGCAGGTCTTGTACAAACGGTGCGGTGACGTCCAGGTTGCTCTCGTTGTTAAGGGTATAAAAAACGTAGACCGAGTGGAGCCGCCGCTTGAATTCCCAGCCCCGGAAAATGAGTTCCCCGCCATGGACCTTCAATTTTACCGCTGGGAATTCCCGAACCAACGGCATTCCCGAGGCCGGATAGCAGATGTCCGGCGTGTGCATCGGAGCCCATTGGCTGGTGCCTTTGGCTCCGCCCCACCCGATATCCTTTGATGTCGATTCGGTTATTCATCATCGGAATGGAACTGTGCCGGAATCCGGTAGTGACGCTGACGACAAGAACTCTTTTTTGAGCCGCAGTCACGGTGAGTGGAAGAAGGGTCATGGCGGCCAAGACGGAGCCAGTAAATAAGAAAAAGCGCTTTAGCTTCATAGAATATCGGCGTTTAAGGGAGTGGAGCTTAATGGTTACAGAATTAAAAACCCTGAACCGGGCTTTTATCCGGTTTCCTGGTGCCGTGAGTTCGGCAAAGGCAAGGTCTTCTACACCTCGCTCGGGCACCGTGAAGACATCATAGATACTGATCCATGCCTGAAGGATCGCAAAAACCCTGTTGAAGTGAGCAAAGCGTATCAATCACATGTGCTTGGGGGGATTTTATGGGCGCTGGGCCTTGAACCCCAGACAGCCAGAACCGTCCAGTAGCGGGCATGCGCCCCGTGCATACCCAATCTCAAACTCGAATAGAATACTCTCTGTTTTGTTTGTATTGGAAATCAATGAGTTGTGAATCTCGAATTCTTTTCCATAAAACGGGGGCTGTGCGAACCCGCTGTTCCTCGTTAAATGTTTTTGGCGTTTTCGATAATGCGAGCGCCACTACAACACCGTACGCCCGCACCAAGGGCTTGGTAACGTGACAATCCCCGCCTCACCCCGCCAACCGCGGTGCCGCTCGATCCCAAGCTAAATCGCGTGCGATTCCCGGCTAGGCGGGCTGCTCCGGCACGATTACCGGCGGCGGCGTGATCGGGGATTGCCTCACCGGAACCTGACCGATATACTCTGAGAATCGGAGCCCAAATAGAATTTTTGAACCCCACCGAACAAGTATGATACGAAATGCAGGTTGGTGTTTTCTTTTCGCAGGGTTGGTTTCATCCGTTTTAGGCCAACCAATTTCCCCAGCCCCAGGCGGCTGGTCTTATGTTGCCGATGGCATTCAGTACGTGGATGGAGAGCCCTTCATCAAGACGGCCGGTTGGTGGGGGATTAATCACTGGATGTCACAGCACCCGGATCGCAGCTTGGGCAACCAGCTTGCCCTGCCGGATGATTTCGTCGGGGGCGACCGGGACTTTTACGCCCGGGCCGGGTTCAGCACCGCCTTTTATACAATAGTTGGCGACATGGACATGACCAATGCCAACCTATCTCAACTCAAGACGGCTATCGAACGCGCCAAAAAGGTGGGACAGAAGGTGGTTATTCACATTAACTGCACCATTCCCGCCAGCATCGTGGCGGCGCGGAAATGGATGGTGACCGATGAAAACGGAAAAGAGATGCCGCAACCCGGCGATAGGTTTTATCCCGATCCCCAAGCACATGCTGAGGCGATGCGGGAGCGACTCAAGCCGATCACTGAAGCCATTCGCGACGAGCCGACTGTGATCGGATACCAGATTGGAGGGGAAACCTGGACGGCGATTTCCTATGACCCGGCATCCATCGGACGGTACCGTGCATTCCTGAAAGGGGAGTTTTCGCTCGAGCAACTGGGCGAGCGCTATCTGGGAGCAAAGAATGGCTACAAGGATTGGGATCAGGTGGTTCCCCCTGTCAAGGGAGGGGAGAAGGATTTTTCTGGCAAAACGTTGGCCAATGGCCGGGTCGCCTGGTTTGACTGGGCCAGATTCAACAAGAAAGTGCATGAGGACCTATGGGTGGCGATGATTGAGGCATTCAACGAGAGCGATGGCCGGGGCCGGCCCATCTCGTACGAATACAATCATGGCCCTTATTCGGGCAGCGCCTATGGCCTCTATAACTTTAACTTCGAGGGGGTGTGTGCACGGACCAAAAACTTCTCGGTGGGGCCTGGCGAGTTTGCCTACAGCCTGGCGGAGTCGATGCATGGCCTATTCACCAAAGCGTGCGGACCAGGGCCGTGGTTTACAAACGAGCTCGACGCACGTGTTCCCAGCTATCGCAGAGCACAACCGGCCTACTTTCGCAGGCATATCTGGTGGACGCTTGCACTGGGAGGCAACGGCTATCATTTTTGGACCTTCTTCAACGTGCTCGGTGCGAATAACGAGTTTATCGGGGAGCGTTGTTTTGATCCGATTCGCGCTGAGAATTTGGCACCGGGCTTCTTCGAAGCCCAGCATTGCAACCGGATGATTGCGTCGCTTGGGCCGCTTCTGGCCGGATCGCGGGCACCGGAGATGCCCATCGGCATCTTCTATCTGGAGGACTCGTCCATGGCAGGATACGCTGGCAGTTACAAGGCCGACAGCTATTCCATTCTGAGGGCTCTTGCCGCCCGTGGATTGGGAGATCAGGTGGGGATCTTCACCGAGTATCATCTTGAGAGGATGGATCTGGGCCGGTTCAAAGCGATCCTTCTGCCTCGGACCCCGCGCATCACCGGCGCCCACCAACAGAAACTCTCCGACTATGTGGCTCAAGGCGGCACCCTGATCCTCATGGCTCCCACCGGGAAGGCCAACGATCTCTGCCGGGATTCGGAATTCTTCCCGAGCGAGCCCTTGGCAAAGGCGTGTGGGATTGAGGCCAGGGAATTGCCACCGGCTGAGTTGCGAAAGACCCCGGTGACGCTCCCATGGTCGCGCCAGATGATCAACATGGACATACAGGCCAAATTGCGCATCCCTGCGGGCTCCCATGCCCGGCCGATTTTGACCTTGGGCAAGGAGATCATCGCCAGCCAGAATGCTTTTGGCAAAGGTCGCTGCTTCTATTTAGCTGGAAGACCCTTGGTCATCAGCGATGACGATCCGAGCGGTACTTTTCTTTGTTCGATGCTGTATCAAGGCGGGGTAGCGCCTGCGGCCCTCCTCACCGATGCAGGACAGGTTGACACCGGGGTTTATGCCGGGCGTCGCCTGTTCAAGGAAGGCGGCGGCTTACTCATTCTCATTGAAAACCAGGATCGCACTCACGATCTGAAGGTCAAAATAGATCCCTTGGCATTTGGTCTTGATCCGCGTGGCGCTTACACGATCAGCGAATGCTTTGGCAGCGACGTTCAGCCGCTCTCGGCCATAACAGCCTGGACATTTTCGGCAAACGTGGAGCCGGTCGGGATTCGAGTCTATGCGGTTATTCCTGGCAAAGATCTCGGAGCGGCGCTGCCGACCGGCAGAAAACTTGCGATTTCCAGGAACGATCCAGATGCGGTATTAATACCAAAGCGCGCCCAGGAGAAACAGCCCTCCTATTTCGCTGGCGACGCCCTTGCGGGGCGGCGCGAGCTGGTGAAGCTCGAAACGACCAGTGCGGCCGAACTGCGTTCCGGGCCGCCCTGGGATCTGGGAGATAACTATTTGGGGCTGGATATCGATGGCGCGTGTAACCGGTCATTGTCCTCGATGCTCAAGAATGTCGAGTACTCGGGCATGAATCAGTTCGGCGCGGGCGTTGCTCGTCAGGATGCGAGGGAAACGCTTCCGCTCACGCCCGGGAGAGTGGCATTGGGAACGGTGCCGGTATGGGTGAATGGGCGCTATATTGAGATGGGAAGTCGGCTTGTCGAAGGGGTGCGCGTTGGCACGCGTGTAAGTTCTCTTCACTTTTTCCATCACGGAATCTACTGGCTGCATGAAAGCGTGCTCGGTTTCTACCGGGTGCGCTACGCGGACGGCACGGTGCTGAATGTGCCGATTGCCCTGGGAACGACGCTCAGTGACCTTGACCGGCCCTGGGGTATTTCGCCTCGCACGGAAGTGATATGGACGGCGAAGAACGGCAATCGCCTCTCCCGTTTCGATTGGATCAATCCGCTGCCGGACCGCGTCGTGACTTCGGTGGACATTGTGCGAAACGATGGCCCTGAGATCGTTGTCTGGGGGATTACAGCCAAGAAGGCAGGGCTACTTTAACCAAACTCGGACGGGCAACTTGCATGACGGTGCTTGCTCGCAGTTCACTTGTGTTGGACATGCCATCAGCCTCGCACTCGAATCACCTGACATTGATGGTTCGCAAACCTTTCCTCGCGGCAGGCTTGCCGCTGTGAATTCCGTTTTTTCGAGGGTGAGTTTTTTCATACTAAATAGTTAAACTCGTTCACGCCCCCATATCCCCGCCAGATCGGCGGTTTTTTTATCTTTGATGCTCACCCCGGTTGCGGGGTGTCAAATCCAGATTAGGCAGTTCTTACGAATTTTGAGATTTCCGAAGATTTTCTCCCAGATTCCACCGCAGCAGTTCATCCAAACGAGAAGGATCGATCACGGTGATCGTGTTGCCGTTTACTTGGATGAGATCACGGTCGCGGAACTTCGCGAGCGTGCGCGAAAGCGTTTCACTCGCCGTGCCAAGTTCCGCCGCCAGCACGCGTTTGGTCTGACGGAGTTTGAGTTCCACCGGAGCTGTGCCGGGGGGCTTGGGGCATTTTTTGAGCAGCCAATGGGCCAGCCGGGACTCCACATCCTTGAGCTTGAGATCGTCTAGCAGTCCCACCAACCCCCGCAAATGCTGGCTCATGGAAGCGAGCATCCGGAACGCCAGTTCCGGTTGGGCGCGAAGCAGCTCCGTAAAGTCGGCTTTTGGCACCCGCAACACGCTGGAGGGTTCGATGGCACAGGCATCCGCAGGATAACCTCCCTCGCTCACCAGTGCCGCTTCGGCAAAGGACTGACCCGCCCGGAAAACCGAGATGACCTGTTCCTTGCCCATGGCGTTGACCCGGTGGACCTTGATCGCTCCGCTCTGGACGACGTAGAACCCATCGCAGCGTTCTCCTTCGCGAAACAATGTTTCTTCCTTTTCCAACAGGCGCGGGACGACGAATCCGGCGATGGACAGCACCCCTTCCTGCGGCAACCCGCTGAAGAGCTGGCATGCGCGGAGGGCGTTGGCTCGCCCGCTGAGTTGAAGAGATTGCAGCGTGGTCACGAGCGACCCCTATCATAAGCCAGAGGGTTCGTCGCGTGGAAAGAGTACACGAAAGAATCTGCGGAAAGCTTGACGTGGGTCAAGGCGCGGCGGGCGGTGGCGGGTTAGATTTTGCGCGAACCTTCAATCACTCCACTACCTATGTTTTGCTTTCAATGTGAACAAACCTCCAAGGGAACCGGCTGCATCAGCTCTGGCGTTTGCGGCAAGGATGAACAATCGGCCTGCTTGCAGGATTTGCTGGTTCACGCGGCCAAAGGGATCGCTCAATACGCTACGCGGGCCCGCTGCTTGGGAGCCTCGAATCGCAATATCGACCGTTTCATTCTCGAAGCGCTATTCCTGACGGTGACCAATGTGAACTTTGATGCCGAAGCCCTGGCGCGGGCGCTCCGGCGGGCCGCCACCGTGCGGGATGAGGCGAGGGCGCTTTATGAAAACGCCGCGCGACAGGCGGGCCAGCTCCCCGAGCCACTGAAGGGCCCGGCACTTTGGGCTCCAGCAAGCGATCTCGCGGGTTTGGTAAAACAAGGCGGACAGGTGTCAATCCTGTTCAGCCGCGAACAGTTCGGCCCGGACGCAAGCGGCCTTCAGGAATTGCTCGTCTACGGGATCAAGGGAGCGGCGGCATATGCCGATCATGCCCTGGTGCTCGGCCATGAATCCGAGGAAGTGTATGCGTTCTTCAGCGAAGCGCTCGGCTATCTCGCCGACGGTCAACTCACCGTGGACGGCCTGATCGGCTATTGCCTGCGCTGCGGGGAGATCAATCTGAAGGTGATGGAACTGCTCGATGCCGCCCACACCAGCACTTACGGACACCCGGTGCCCACCCCCGTGCGCGTGGAGCCGTTGAAGGGCAAGGCGATCCTTGTCTCGGGGCACGACCTTCACGATCTGGAGGCGCTCCTGATCCAGACCGAAGGCAAAGGGATCAACATCTATACGCACGGGGAGATGCTCCCGGCGCACGGTTATCCCGCGCTCAAGAAATACCCGCATCTGGCAGGCAATTACGGCGGGGCGTGGCAGGATCAAAAGGTGGAGTTTGCGCAGTTCCCGGGAGCGATCCTGATGACCACCAACTGCATCCAGGAACCGCAGCCGAGCTACCACGACCGCATCTTTTCCGCGGGGCGCGTTGGCTGGCCGGGAGTGCAGCATGTCTCCAACAGCGATTTCTCTCCGGTGATCGAAGCCGCGCTGGCCGCGCCGGGCTTTGCCGAGGATGGTCCGGACAAGACGATCCTGACCGGGTTTGGCCGCAATGCCGTCTTGAGCGTGGCGGATCAGGTGATCGCCGGGGTGAAGGCGGGCGCGATTAAACATTTCTTCCTCGTCGGCGGCTGCGACGGGGCGCGCTCGGGTCGGGATTACTATACGGATTTTGCCGAAGCCGTGCCGAAGGACTGTGTGGTGCTGACGCTCGCGTGTGGCAAATACCGGTTCAACAAGCTGGAGTTCGGCGATATCGGCGGCATCCCCCGCCTGCTGGACATCGGCCAATGTAATGACGCCTATTCCGCGATCCAGATCGCCGTGGTGCTGGCGAACGCTTTCCAATGTGGTGTAAACGATCTGCCGCTCTCGTTGATCCTCTCATGGTATGAGCAAAAGGCAGTGGCCATTTTGCTTTCGCTGCTGCATCTTGGCATTCGCAACATCCGGCTTGGGCCAACCCTCCCGGCGTTTGTGACTCCCAACGTGCTCAATGTGCTTTCTGAAAAGTTCAACCTGATGCCCATCGGCACGGCGGAAGGGGATCTCAAGGCGATCCTCACTCCCGTGGCTGCGTAGTTGTAACTCTCCAGTATATGACGACTTCCATTCAAGAAATCCCGGCGGCTCAACTGTTGGATGTGCGCGAACTTTCCTGCACGGAAAAACACGGCCGCATTTTCGCCCGTTACGACGCGCTCGCTGTGGGCGAATGCTTTGTGCTCTGCAACACGCATGACCCCCAACCGTTGCGGGGCAAATTCGAGGGGTTGTTTCCCGCCGGGTTTGGCTGGGAATACCTCCAGGAAGGCCCCGACTGGCTGATCCGGATTACAAAACTCCGAGATCAAGGCCCGAGCGGCCTGGCCGGGGAAGAAGGATGCGCCTGTTCTCATTAAATTAGGACACAAGCGCCCTTTGGGTTAATTTCAAATTAGCAGGAAGCCCCCGCACCATTTCTGACGCGGGGGCTTCCTGAATACAACCGGACTGCTTCGATACTAGAAACCGTCCGGGTGGTTTCGTTACAGCGAGAGCATCTCCAGGGTGGTCCGGGTATCCTTGTCCCAGCCGTCCCAGAGGAAGGCGTCCTGGCGCTCTTCGGCGATGAGCCGGAAAGCGTAGCGGACTTGTTCCTCGTAGAGTTCGCAAAACGCGCCGGGCTGGGTCATTGCACCATTCATCTCGTGCGCTTCCGCCGGACAGGGCGAGCCGCAGAAATGCCGGATGGCACAGCGGTTGCACGGGTCGATGGCTTCCACCTTGCGCTCGGAGACTTTGCGGAAGGCGGGGGTGGCGAGCACGGCGTCGATGTTGTCGCGGAAGAGATTCCCGCCCTTGAACTCCGGCAGCCCAATGAATTCGCTGCACGGAAACATGTCCCCGCCCGCCGCCACGGCGAAGAAGGAGCGTCCGCCGCCGCAGGGCGAGATGTCGCACATGAGGCGGCGCGCCTGAGGTGCGAGGATGGAGATGAGGATGTTGGCGAAATTTGCCACCACGAGTTTACGTCCCGTATTTTGGTAGAGATCGAAAGTGCGATCCAGGGCGCGCAGGTAATGGGCGGACATTTCATGGTCGAGCGGCTTGATTTCGCGCGCTCCTTCGCGGGTGCAGCGCACGGGGTTGAGCATGCAGGTGGGGACCTCGCGTTCGTGGAAAAAGTCCACAATCGCGACGAGCTGTTCCATGTTCTGCTGCGTGACGGTGCAGATGACGCTGTGGTTGGGGTAAAGTAAACGCAGGAAGGTTTGAGCCCGAAACGCAGCACGTTCATTTCTTCGGCGAACGAGGCGGCCTTGGCGCGGTAGCTCTCCAGAAACGTCCCTTCGGTAAAGGCGTCGGCGAGCTTGTCTTTGCGCAGAAGCGCCCAGAATGCGGTATCGGGATCGATGACGGCGGCGTAGTCGGCGTGACCGATATCCAGAGGCTGGAGGGTGGGGCCTTTGCCGGAGTTAAAGTGAATGCCACGCGATGCGGCGCGGCTGGGGATGGAGTCGGTTTTCATAAGGAAAGCGGGTTTGGAATTGGGTGAAGTTGAGTGCGGCGGCGGGTGGATGAGGCTTTTGGCTGCGCCAGACCGCCACCGCGGGTGGCCTGGCGCAGCTTTCGGTTCTTTCAGTTTATTTCTTGGGCGCTTCCATCATGACGTAATGGGAGAGGCCGGTTCCGGTCGCCTTGCAACTCTTGCGAATGGCAATGACTTCCTTCTTCTTGCTGGATTTTTCTGTTTTCAAACGATTCTCACCTCCTTTTCTTGATTATTGCCGCCGCGCAGGGCGCGCGTGCAAAACGGTTGCAGGACGCGCGAGGCGCAATACAACAGCAAGCGTCACGCGAAAATTCCTGCGAATTCAAGCAACTGCCAAACGCGAACGACGGGGGCGTTCAACGGGCAGGATAGCGGGCGGAATTACAGGCAGCGGGAATACCCCTGCGCGAGCGCTGGCTCGCGAGGGCATTGAAATGACAAATGATTAGACACGTGATTTCCTTTGGTTCGAAGGCTCAATTCTTTCTGCGCGTATCGACCGATATCCTGACTTCTGGCTTCGAGCCTACCGCCTCGCCTTCCCCGGCCTTGACAGGGCCGAGTGGCTATTGAGGTTTCGTATCCAGTTACAGTAGCGGCACTGTCGCCGATTCTCACGGCGTTCCCGGCACCGACACGCGTCATTGTAAATGACGGGTGATTGATAGCGCGGGTGAGGTTCTGCTGGCAAGCTTCTTGAAGCCGACTTCAAATTTGAAGAAGCGGAGTCGGCCCCAAAAGTGGAAGCGATGGAGCGGAAGGAACTTTCCACTGAGGGGCTCCCCGATTCATGGATTGCCAAAATGAGGGAAGCCGTGTTGCTTGCGGATTTTGACTTGGTGGAGAAGCTCGTCAATGAGATCGCCTCCCAAGATGCCCTCCGTGCTCAAAAACTTATCAATCTGGCCGAACAGTTTGATGCCAAAGCCCTTTTGCGGTTCCTTAATCGTCCAAACAAACCAACACGTAAAAATAGTTAAACAGTGAAAATGAATGACCGGCTTTTCCGCGCAAACGCGCCCGGTATCCTTGTGATGGATGACGCTTTAGAAAATCTGAAACTTTGGCTGCGGTTTTAAGGCAGAGTGGTTACAAGGTGCGGACCGTCTCAAGCGGCGCTAGAAACACTCCGGGCACTCGGCTTACCGGCCCGCGACATCCTTCGCGATAACGAAGACGAATACGCCGCATTGAACCTCGCCGATCCCAGTAAGGCCGACGCTGAACTTTTCGCCGCCATCGCCCAATTTCCGATTTTGCTCCAACGCCCCATTGTCATCGCCGTTGAACGCGCGGTCGTTGCCCGCCCGCCAGAACGCGTGAACGAATTGCTCGACGCGGGGTTCTAAACGTCTTCTAAAAGACGCCCGTAGTCCTCGATTCTGGCAAGACGGGTTTATTTTTTTGCGAACTGCTCGTCGAAAACGATCCGCGAAGGCGGGAAGTCCAGCCGCCTGACGTTGGCGCAGCTTTCGGCGGCCCCGTATTCGCGATCCATCCCGCCGTCTTCCCATTCCACGCTCAACGGACCATTGTAGTCGATGTCGTTGAGCGCACGGATGATCTTTTCGAAGTTGATGCAGCCGCGTCCCACGCTCTTGAAATCCCAGTAGCGCTCGGGTCTGTGAAAGTCCACATGGCCGCCGAAGACACCTGCCTCGGAGCCGAGGTTCCATGCAGCATCCTTCATGTGAACATGGAAAATGCGGTCGCTAAATTTGCGGAGAAAGGCGACATAATCCACCCCTTGGTAGCCGAAATGGGACGGGTCGTAATTAAAGCCGAATGCCGGATGGTGGTTGACGGCCGCGAGTGCGCGTTGAGCCGAGCTGATGTCGAACGCAATTTCGGTGGGATGGACCTCCAGTGCAAAACGGATGCCGAGCTTTTGGAATGCATCGAAGATCGGCGTCCAGCGTTTGGCGAAGTCTTGGTAGCCGGCTTCTATTTGCCCCGGGAGCACCGGCGGAAAACTATAGCAGAGATGCCAGATGGATGAGCCGGTGAACCCGTTAACCACGCTGACGCCGAATCGCTTGGCGGCTTCTGCGGTGCGGATGATCTCGGCGGCAGCGCGCTGGCGGACTCCCTCCGGGTCGCCATCGCCCCAAACGTGCGGCGGGAGGATTTGCTGATGGCGGGCGTCGATGTTGTCGCACACCGCCTGGCCGACCAGATGCGTGGAGATGGCATAGCATTGCATGCCGTGCCTGGCGAGCAGGGCGCGCTTGGCATCGCAGTAAGCCTGATCGGCTTTTGAGACATCGAAATGATCCCCCCAGCAGGCGAGTTCCACGCCATCGTAGCCAAAGGATTTGACCTTTGGGAGCAGGGTTTCGAGCGGGAGATCGGCCCATTGGCCGGTGAAGAGGGTGACGGGACGTGACATGGAGGAGGGATGTTGTGGAGGATTAAACGGACAGTTTGGTCCAGGCGGCATTGGCTTTGCCTGAGGCGACTACCGCCTCAATAAACGCCATGCCGCGGATTCCGTCCTGGATTTTGGGAAAATCGTTTTCGATTTCTGTCGGCTCGCGACCTTCCGAACGGGCGCGGATTGTTGCGGCGAAGCTGCGGTAAATATTGGCGAACGCCTCCAGATAACCTTCGGGGTGGCCGGCTGGGGTGCGCGTGGCTGTGGCGGCGTTTGCGCCGAGGTAGGCCGATGCCGTGCGATAAATTTGCGCGGGTTGGTCGTGCCATTTCACCAGCAGCGTATTGGGTTCGCGCTGGTGCCATTCCAGGCCGCCCTTTTCGCCATAGACGCGGAGGCTGAGGTTGTTTTCCTCGCCGACGCTGATCTGGCTGCAATGGAGCACCCCTTTTGCACCGCCCTCAAACCGGAGAAGGAGGTTGGCGTCGTCATCCAGCAGACGTCCGTCCACGAAGGTGGTGAGATCGGCGGCAAGCTCGCTGATTTTGAGCCCGGTGACGTATTCAGCGAGGTTTTCCGCATGGGTGCCGATGTCGCCCACACAACCTGCCGCGCCTGAACGCGCCGGATCGGTGCGCCATGCCGCTTGCTTTTGGCCGCTCTCTTCGAGCCTTGTGGAGAGCCAGCCTTGCGGATACTCGGCAACAATTTTGCGAATCTTGCCAAGCCGCCCCGAACGCACGAGGTCGCGCGCTTCCTTCACTAGCGGATATCCGGTGTAGTTGTGGGTGAGCCCGTAAAGCAGCCCGGTCTGTTGCACCAGAGCGCCGAGTTCGCGAGCCTCGGAGAGATTGAACGTGGCGGGCTTGTCCGAGAGCACATGGAACCCGTTTTCCAGCGCCAGTTTCGCGGGCGGGAAATGCATATGGTTGGGGGTGACAATCGCCACGAAGTCCATGCGTTGGTCGGCCGGGAGCCCTTTTTCCGTGCGGATCATTTCCTCGTAGCTTCCATAGCATCGTTGCGGCGGCAGAAAAAGGTCCGCGCCGCTTTGCTTCGATTTTTCCGGATCAGCGGAGAACGCGCCGCAAACCAGTTCGATCTGGCCGTCCAGCGCGGCTGCGATGCGGTGCACTGCTCCGATGAAGGCTCCGCGTCCGCCACCCACCATTCCGTAACGTATCTTGCGATTCATGGCTGCACATTGTTTAAAGAATCACCCGACGGAAGATTGTGCCGAATCAAAAAATCACGGCTTTGCAGGACCGCCGCTTCCCCGGCGACTTCAAGCGTTGTGTGTCCATTGAAGCCGGCGCGTTTCAATTCCTCCACCACGGCTGCGATACCCACCACGCCGTCGCCCAGGGCTATGGTCGCCATGCCGCACCCGAAGATCTGGCCACGCCGTGGCTCCATCTCGGCAGGCATATCCTTCCAATGCACATGCTCGATCTTCGAGCCGAACTTGCGGACATAGGCCACCGGATCGCCGCCGCCAAGCCAGAGATTGCCGGTGTCGAGATTGAGGCCGAGCGCCGGAGAATTGCACGCGTCGATCACGCGCTCGGTGAGCGCAATGCTGCCGGAGACCGGCCCGTGCGGTTCAATAAGGAGCTTGACGCCGAGGTCTTCCGCGAGCCTCAGCGGCTCGTTGAGTTTTTCCCGGATACTGAAGATCCGCTCATCTTCTGACAAAGCGTGGCCGAACGGTGTGGAAGGTTCACCTTCTGTGGTGATCACATGCTTCACGCCGATGAGCGCCGCCGCCCGGATTGCCTTGATGATCTGGGCGGTTCCAAAACGCCACGGCGCGGCGGGATCAAGCAGATTGGCGTGGGCGCACCAGGAGCTGATCTCCAGGCCGTGCGCCGCAAACAGGCGGCGGATGTCGTGAGGGTTCGCATCGAGGCTCGCAACCGCTGCGAAACCGAATTCAACGCCGAGGGAAGCCCCGTCGCTGTTGTCTGTTACATCCGCGAATTTGAAGCCCCAGGCTGCGATTTGGGCGAGTTGGGCACCAAGCGGTTGGAAGGGATGGACGAGAGCAAAACAGCCGATGTTCATGGGAATGTGGGTTTTGGTTGGAGGTTGGAGTGTTTACTGCTTTTCGGACGGACGGAGCGCTTTCTGGATCATGGTCCGCAAGCCGTCACGCATGGCGGGCACCACGTAGAGATCTCCACGATGCCCGGGAACCCATGTGGCGATGTTCGGCCAGCGTTTGGAAACCCATGCCACCGGATGATCTCCGGAGGAGATGCGCACAAAGCAATGGTCGATCACTTCACTCCGGTCGCCGAGGACTGTAAATACCTCGTCTTTGGGCAGCCACGCCTTTGTCCAGGGGAATTCGGCAGCGGAATCAGCCAAAAGCTCGGAAGCTTCATGGGGATGTTTGGATTTCTCCCAATCCCAGACACGGCCACACCATTGCTGATACTCCGCCCAGTCGCCATAGGCTCCCACCGCGCAGTGTACGATCAATACGGGCTTGCCTTGCTCCACCCATTCGGTGAGTACGGCCTTGGTTTCAGCCGAGGGTTCTTTTTGGGTGTGATAAATGGCGATCAGCTCGGCCCCGGCGACGTCAGCCTGGGTCAATCCGTTGGCCGCCTCAACTTCCACGACTTCCTGGCCGGTGATCTCCCGCAGAGCGGCCGCCAATCCGTCCCGACCCCCAGAGCCATAGTGGTCGTCAGCCATCAAAACTACGCGGCTCTTTACGCCAGGGAGGGTGGATATCGCGGGATGGGCAAGGATTTCCAGCGGAGCAAAGCGCGTCGCCATCGGCAGTTTGATGGTGCGCTGGGTGCGGGCCGATTCATGGGCGGCGAAGGCGAGAGCCGTTCCCATCTTCGTCGCGCTCACGTCGCAACGCGGCGTGGTGCCTTTTTCGACCGCTTCAACGAGGGAGGCGAGCATTGGCGCAAAACCGCCAGCTGCGGCGTCGGGTTCGGTAAGGGTGCTGAATCCCTCTTCGGTAAAGAGCCGCACCGTTTGCCCGTTGACGTTCAAGTATCCTCGTGAGCCGCGTATGTGAATGCTGAAGCCGTCCGCGCTTCCAGGCCCGCTGATGAAGATGGCCTGACGGCCGCCGCTGAACTCAACAAAAACCGTCGAGCTGTTTTCGACCGCATGCTGGTAGCGGCGCTCACCGGTAAAATCGACACCTGCAAGCACGCTCTCCGGGGTGGCGTCCAAGATATAGGAGCTCATGTCCAACCAATGAGTCGTCCATGAAAGCATATCCCAGCCATCACACACACGAGCCTCCAGGACAATGCCGTCGCCGAGTTGCCCATCGGCGATGATCTGGCGCACCCGTTCGAATACCGGGTTATGCCGACGTTGATGCGCAATAACCATCCGGGTGCCGGATTGCTCGCAGGCTTCGATCATCTTGTGCATCTCTTCGCCGTCGAGCGCCATCGGCTTCTCGCAAGCGATGCCCTTGACGCTCTTGCTGGCGGCCTCGATAACTTGGGACGCGTGCAGGCCCGGCCAGGTGCATACGCTGACGTAATCCGGAGTGAGCGCGGCATAGAGGGCTTCGGTATTGGGGAAAAGATTTTCCGGCGGGAGTGCAAAACATTCACCAAACGCCTGAAGATTTTCCGCGGAAGGATCGACCCCGCAGAGCCTCAGGTTTGGGACGGCGCCGATCCAGCCATGGGCATGGGCATGGCCAATCGCCCAGCCTACTTTGCCGTCGCCGCGTTTGCCGCAGCCGAGAATCGCGACGGTGATGGTTTTTGAATTCGTGGTGATGGGATCGGAGGATGACATGGCCCATTTATCGTCGATTCCAATGAAGTTTGCGTTTCCGAAAAGCTGCTGGTAAAATAGACACATGCAAAACTCCATTCCGTTGATTGCCCATTGGGGGCATGGGACGATTCCCCAGCTTCCCTTGCATCGGAATCCCGGATTGGAGATCGTCTATGTCTCGCAGGGACACTTGCGCTGGGAAGTCGAGGGACGGGTGGAGGATATTTTTCCCCAATCTGTCTTTTTTACGTTTCCATGGGAAGAGCACGGCAGCCGCGATGAATATGAGCCGGGGCATCATTGCTACTGGGTTGTGCTTGGGCTGCACGGAGCTGGCGGCATTTCGCCGAAAAAATATGCCCTTCATCCGGCGCTCGGTTTTTCCAAGTCGGAAACCGCCCGGATCCGGCGTGTGCTGACCGGGGCATCCCACCGTTCGTTTCGATCGTCGCGCGAGGTGGCGTGGATTGTGCCGGAGTTGGTCAACGAGTGTCGGCGTGCGGATTCATTTGCACAGCCTGCCGTCCAATCGCTCACACGCCTGCTGCTTGTCGAACTGATTCGTTGTATTGAATCGGAAAAGCCGTCGGGAAAAGTCCTATCCGGGGTTGAGACCCGTGTGCGCGCATGCATCCAGGCGATTGGTGAGCGGTCCGGGGAAACTTGGACGCTTGAGGGGATGAGCCGCCTAAGCGGGTTGAGCCGTACGCGATTTGCGGAAATGCTGAAAAAAATCACCGGAGACACCCCATTGGTTTATCTCCGCCGGATGCGGGTGCGCCGGGCTCAAGAACTCCTGCGGGGGACGAACCGGTCAATCACGGAAATCGCGTTGGAAACGGGCTTTGCGAGCAGTCAGCATTTTGCTCGAATTTTCAAGCATTTTTGCCAACAGCCCGCCAGCCGGTATCGCGAATTGCACCGGCAATAGCCGTTGGACCTCGCGTTCCGAGGAGGTCGGAGTTGGTAACACAACCGCAGTAGATGCCGTTGTGGGCAATGAATCGACCTTCAAAACCCGCCGCAACCCGAAAGGTTGCCAGCAAATAGCCGGTGGTTGAGCGGAGCGACACCACCGGTTCAATGCAAAACCGCGTCTCACCCCAAAGGGGTGGCAGAGACCATCGCCTCGTTTTCTGACACCCCTTTGGGGTGAATTCTTTCAAACACCTCATCCGGTGGTGTCGCTAACGCTCGACCGCCGGCTATGGGCTTAAAACCCTTTGGGTTTGGCTCGATCTGAATGTCGATTCAGCTTAGTTTGATGGGGTTGAGACAGCTTCTGCGCGCTCGGTTCTGACCTGCACTTCCCAGAAGGTGCACCAATCGCCTGAACCGGCTATCTGCAGTTTAAGATAGAATTCATTCCGGCCACGAGCACATGCCGATAAATCAGCCATCATGTGTTTCTGGTCGAGTTGCTCAACCGCCGATATTTCTCCCCGCTGTTCCCAGTTTTCTTTGTCAAGGCTGGTGTAGATAAGGAACTTATTGCGCTCATCAATGATGGTGCGCCCAAAGATATGCACCGCTGTGTCGCCAAATGGCTCCGCGTTGGAAACTTTGTAGACGACATATGCCGGTTTTTCATTCGTATAGCTTTGGTTGCGTAATGCCGGAAGTTTTCCCGATAGTTTGTAATACACAAGGTTCGCAATCTCAGCGGGTTTTTTCCGCCACTCTGCTTCGTCATCACCCACCTTATCCTCAAAAGTGATTGTCGTCGGCTGGTAAATGCGTAATAAGCGGCAAGGCCGCTTCGGGTCTGCAGAGGGGGTATAGGTGAGTTCCACTCGCTGTCCAGGGCGCAACCCGGCGGCAAGCATATCCCAGTTGTATTGGCGTACCATGCCTTGCAGGAGCGCGGTATCCAAGCTGGTGCCAAAGCGATTACTCCAGGCAAATTCAAACCGATGGCCATTCTCAAGGGTGAGAATCCCGGCGTGCGCATCAGCCGTGAACCCTGGCCGCTCAAACGATTTGATGACCCCGGTCTCTTTTCCGTAGACCGATTCGACCAGACTGGAGTCGCCGCGTTCATTGAGGGTCACCGTACAGAGATCTCCTGGTCGCGGAGCACCATTGCTCCATTCGGTCGCATGCACTTCACGTCGGCGGCATTGCGAACCCGGCGCAATTTTTACCAACCACTCCGTTTGCTCGCCGTTATCCGGCCAGTAGCATGCGACTTTGCTCATCCCGTTCAGGTCTGCACAGATCCCCGTAAAACGCTTGGGGATTGCAGGAGCCGGAGGTGCGGCGTTCACTTCCACATCGAGCGTGTCCCGCACCGCGAGGAGAAGTTGCTCTGCCGGTGTATCTTTCGGAGCGAGGCGAATGCAATAGTGATTCTCGGAAATGCGTTCAAGCGCATAACCCTTTTTCGCCGGGACATTGCGCATCTGCAAACGCAGTTTAAGCGGGGTTTCAACATCAACCAGGAACTCCACACGATCCGGTTCGACTCGCGTGAGGGTTACCAGCGCCACGTCATTATCCGTGGGGAGTTGCACCTGAACAGGATAACGCCCAAGTTGCCCATGGCCGCGTATTGCGTATTGAGCCGGGAGAATTTGGGAGAGTTCACCGATCAGGCGCTGATACGCACTCTTATAGCACCCCTGTTCGTAAAGAGCTTGCGCCGTGCGGTAAATAGCGTCCTTTCCGCCAAGTTTACGATATTGTTTGAGAAGGCGCTCTGTCATGCGGCGCTGTTGGATCCAAAGGTTTAGAATGCGCGACTCCTTGCAGCTCCATGTGCGGTCCGTCGCATGCTGGGAAACCCAACGCCAATTCTCGACGACAGGATAGAGTTCCTTCTCTTCGTCAGCCGTCAAGGAGGTTGCCCCCGCTGGATAAGCCTGGGTATGCCCAGTCATATGTTCCCAGGGGATGCCGACACGGACACGCGCAATACACCCCGCGCCAAAGGTCAGTTTCACATATGAGGGGCATTTCCCGTTTGGCAAGCAGGGGAGGGGGAGCGACCCCATGTCCGTGAACTTTCCAAAATACCCAAACGGTTTGAAATTACCTCGCACCATCGTTGCTGCGGGCACAAGGGCATCCGGCGAATCGCCGATAGCGATTTCAATCCCTTTATCCATCTGGCGCCCTTCGATGTATAGCATTGGCTTTATGCCGGCAGAGACCTCTTGCGTATCGAGTTTATAGGTAATCGATGCGGGCAGATTTGGATCAATGCGCAATAAACCAACCACGCTGTACCCATTCCCGACCCGCACGTTCTGCGAGGCCACGAGCTTTTCCGCAGTTCCCATGCTCTGCATCCCCCCGATATACACATCGAGAAGCCGTCGTTCATAATGTACCGGCGGAAGAGCGGACCCTGCACTGATGTCATTCCATTTTGCAAGGCTTTCCCACACCTCGGGGCGCATCCCATATACTGCCGAAAAACGCCAGCCAAACTGATATTCGAGTGCCAGCCATTTTTGGCCCTGGGCCGGGTCGCACCCCCCTGACCACATATTCACGATACCGGTTTTGCCGCGTGCTGTGACATACTCGTAGTCGGTCCGGTAGCATTCCCCCATTTCGCCACTCGTCCACATCCCGTCGACGACTCCAGTCTGCCAACCGCGCCAACGCGGATCGCCAACAGGGTTATCGATCCAAAAGAAGGGGTGGGTAAACAAATTTTCACAGAGTTGATCCGATGGCAAAGTCATCGTCCCGCGGTCAATCAAGACGCTGTCGCGCCCCACGCCGCGTTGAAATGCGTCGGAAATGCGTGCAAATACACGGGAAAGATTCGTGTGCCGCCACATGCGCGCTTCCGGGGTTAAATGATTGGGATCCAGACGCACACCATCCCGTGCGGCGGCTTGCAGTTCAAAGGTTGTAAAATCCGATCTGTCGCCATCCCAATAGGTGGGGCCGACATCACTGCATAATTGGAGATGAGACAGCGGAGCGCCGGCCGCTTTCATGAAGGATCGCCGCCGCTGGACTGCCCGGCAGGTGTCCTCCCGAGTTTGATCCAAAAATTGATTAATTATCGGCTCCGTCATTGAGGGATAGCCAAACGAATTTCCCCAGACATTGGGATACTGTGGATAGAGTTTCCCATCCCGATACACGGTCTGAGCATATTTGGGATCTGCGAAAAATCCCCCGCGCCCATCCGGGCCATCAGGACATGAGGAGAACCAGGCTGTGAGTACGAGTTCTGTCGGGAGGTTTTTCGCTGTTGTTTCGGATAATGCCGCATCGATAGCCCCATACGACCGATTGTAGGGATATCCGATATGACACAAATTATTAAAATACCCAAAACGGATATCTGGAGATGACGGCGTAGCGAATGGGCCTGGCCCCATAATGGTCAGGGGTTGGTTGATCTGCTCCTGGTCTGCCAACGCAAAGAAATTCGCATACATCCATACGCGCGCCAACCGGAAGGGGGCGCCTCCGCAATTCTTGAAGGTAACTTCGACCTTCGCAGGGTCTGAAACAAGTGCCGGGTCGATTTTCACGAAATAATGGTTCGGGCCGGCGGCCTGCTCTTCATATGTCCGGAAATAAGTCTCCCGCCCATTCACCAGCACCATGTATCCAAAGCCCTGCCATTGCCGGTTATGGATCTCCTCAACCTCGAGCAGGTAGCCGGTTGTGGTCTCCTTGCCCCGGGGCGGCAGCGAGAAGGTGGCCTTCAGGGTGGTATCTTTTCCTTGTACTGTGCGGACAGTATAGCGCTCCTTTACGGTGCCGATCTCGGTGGTAATGTTCTGAACAGGTGTATTGGAGCTGACGCGGCAACTGTGCGCGGCTTCGCTGGCACGATCGCCGATCACCAACTGGTCAACCGAGGCTCTGGGCGGGACAACGGGATTCCTGCCGGGGGATTTGGTGATCTCATCGGCGCGAAGATTGGCGATGAGAAGCAATGAAAGAATTATGGAGAAAATAGTTAACCGTGGCACATTTTTCATTTTTTTTTGATCCATTCCTAATTCAATTACGCACGCTAAAGCATTCAGCAACTGGACGCTCCCCCAACCCGGTAATTAAAGCGGAATTGGAGAAAGTTTTTTTTCGTAATAGCTTTTCACACTTATTATGATGCGTTTAGTCAGCGTATCGGGGGGGTCAGATAGTGTCAAAAGATTACGAAAAAGGTCAACAACTCTTCTAGCCGGAGTAGAACTTGCGCTGTCGTGCTTACGTTTGCCGCCATCGTGGTTTGCCAACGCCGCGAGATCGGCATAATGCCGGGATTACCGCTCTGGGGTGGGCTGTTCCGCCCGCCGATGGGCCTCGGCGTGCAGGATCGTCTCCCAAAAGGTGCGTTCAATCCCAAGCACAGGCACTTCCATCGGCTCGCCTTTCAACGCCTCGGGAAATGCGTCCGCGACATAAGGAACGAGCAATCAAAGTTTTAGACTCTTGCGCTTGCCATTTTTGATGCGAGTGAATAAAAATGAAACTTCGCCAGATGAGGAGCCCCGGAAGAGGATGTCATCGGCGAAATTAGCGCACTCGTAGCTCAACTGGATAGAGCGTTGGCCTCCGAAGCCAAAGGTTGTGGGTTCGACCCCCGCCGGGTGCACCATTTGTTCCGCAATTCGTCTAGACTCTGGGTCCGCGACCCCGAATCAAAGAGAAGATAAACAGGATCAGGAAGATGACGAATAGAACCTCGGCAATCCACGAGGCAGTCCCTGCGACACCCCCGAAGCCCAGAATCGCAGCGACGATCGCGATGATCAGAAAAACAATAGTGTATTGCAGCATAATTGGGATTTCTGTTCGTTAGATGTGGGGACGTATTGGTTTCGTTTTTTAGACTATGCGTGGCCGTGAATCCCCCCAACCCTCCTAAGCTCAATCGTGAACGGAGGCGCGAATCATTTGCAGTGAGAGCGATTTGGAAGGGCTCCATCTCTTTTGGTTTGGTCAATATCCCGATCGCGCTTTTTCCCGCGACCCGGACGGAGGAATTGAAATTCCGGCTGCTAAGGGCGAGCGACCTGAGCCCGATCAACTACAAGCGAATCGCCGAGGTGGACGGCAAAGAGGTGCCGTGGGAGGAGATCGTCAAAGGATACGAATACGAAAAAGGCAAATTCGTTGTTCTAAAAGAGGAAGATTTTTCGCGAGTCGATGTCGAGGCGACCCGGACCATCGACATCATGGATTTCGTTCCCCTAACCCAAGTCGATCCAATGTTTTTCAGCAAGCCGTATTACATGACTCCCGATAAAGGCGGGGAACGAGCCTATGTCCTCTTGCATGACGCGTTGAGAGACTCGGGCAAGATCGGGATCGCCAAGGTAGTGATCAAAACGCGGGAACATTTGGCCTCGGTAAAAGCATCGGCGCGGGGTCTCGTATTGGAGTTGATGCATTTCGCAGAGGAGTTGGTCGATTTTTCCGAATGGGAAATCCCCGAGGTCGGCGAAGTTGGGAAACGGGAAATTTCCATGGCGAAGGCGCTCATCTCTGGAATGACGAGCGAGTGGAATCCCCAAGCCTACAAAGATGATTACAGGGAGGCCGTCCATAAATTGATTGAGGAAAAAATCGAGCACGGTGGAGAATTGCCCGAGAAGCCGAGACAACCGTCCAAGCCAGGGAAGGTGATTGACCTCGTGACGGTATTGCAGGAGAGCCTTGCGAAGACGGAAGCGGCGAGGCAGAAGCCAACGCGCAAGGTAGCCGGAAAAGCCAAACCGGCGGCGCGTGCGCCTGAAAAGAAAAAGAGGCGGGTTGCGTGAAGGGGCTGCGCGAGTATCAAAAAAAGCGGGACTTTTCGAAGACCGCGGAACCCCAGCCTGGAAGATCAAAAAGTCCGGCGGGATCGGCCCAATCAATATTTGTGATTCAAAAACATGCTGCGTCGCATCTCCACTATGACTTCCGCCTGGAAATCAATGGCGCGCTGAAATCGTGGGCCATTCCCAAGGGAATCCCTTTTGCGCAAGGGGAGAAGCATCTCGCCGTGCATGTGGAAGATCATCCTCTCGATTACGCTCGCTTTGAGGGAACGATCCCGAAAGGGTCGTACGGAGGCGGAACGGTGATGGTATGGGATATTGGAGAATATGCAGTTTCCGGATCTGATCCGCTTGCTGCCTACCGATCAGGGAAACTGCACCTCCTCTTGCATGGAAAAAAGATTCACGGGGAATGGACTCTGGTTCGATCGGGTTATCGGCAGCCCGGGAAAGAAAACTGGCTTTTGATAAAAACGGGGGATTCCGTTCGTCCGGTCAGTTCCAGGAAAGATGATGAGTCAGCGGTTTCCGGAAAAACGATGCAGCAGATCAGCGAAAAATCCGAGGTCCCGACCAAAGCGGAAGGAACGGTTGCGGCCGTCGGTTCCAGGCCGAAAGAGCGTTCGAGGAGAGGTTCCCAGCACCCGGAATTTGTGCCACCGATGAAGGTGAAGCTTGTCAAAACGCTTCCCAAAGAGCCGGGCTGGATTTTTGAAATGAAATTCGACGGCTATCGCGCCATTTTGATTAAAGATGGCGGGAACGTTACGCTCTATTCCCGGAATCAGAAAAAGCTGAGCTTTCCTGAATTGGCGAAAACAGTCGCATCAGTTCCATGTCAAAGCGGGGTGTTCGACGGGGAGATTGTTGCGCTCGATGAGAGGGGGCATCCGTCGTTTCAGCTATTGCAAGCGCGGGAAAGGGGTGAATCTTCCAAAGCCCCGATCTGTTTATATCTTTTTGATCTTTTGCACCTCGACGGCGTCGATTTGCAGAATCGTCCACTTTCCGAGCGAAAAAATCTTTTGGCAGCCCTGATTTCAAAAAGCGATCCAGCCCTGCGTTATTCAGGCGAGCTTCCCGGAACTCCAGACGAGATTTTATCGCAGATCAAGGCGCTTGGGATCGAGGGAGTCGTCGCGAAACGGAAAGATTCCCGCTACGAACCCGGACAACGGAGCGGAAAATGGATCAAAGTCAAATGCATCAATGAGCAGGAGTTCGTAATCGGCGGCTACACCCTTCCCAAAGGGAGTCGCAGTCATTTCGGATCGGTGCTGGTGGGCTACTACGAGGGGGGAAAATTGCGCTTCGCGGGCAAGGTGGGGGCCGGTTTTAACGAACGCATGCTGGCGGCGTACATGCGGGATTTCAAAACGCTGCGAAGCGATGCCTGTCCCTTTGTGGATATCCATACTCCCGCCGTGCTTTCCGCTGCCGAACTGAGGAACTGCCGGTGGGTCAAACCCGAGCGGGTTTGCCAGGTGGGATTCACAGAATGGACCCGCGATGGGAAACTCCGCCAGCCGGTATTTCTTGGGATCAGAACGGATAAATTGCCCTCCGCGGTGATCCGGGAAGATCGGTAGCAGGTGCTTTTATTTCGGAACCACCATCATTGCGAGGACAAAGAAAATAGCGCAAATCACCAGGAAAATCCCAAAAAGAATCTTCGCCATGGCTGCGGCGGTTCCGGCGACACCTGAGAATCCCAAGGCTCCGGCGATCAAAGCGATCACTAGAAAAATTACAGCCCATTTTAACATATTGTTACCTCCAGCGAAACTACGCAAGAGAACGGGGCATTGCGCGTGTCAGGCAACCGGCTTGCAGCCACCGCTCTCCATGGTTTCGAAAAATTTAAAGGCGGCATTATGGGAAAAAACAAAATCGAAATTGATGTCGAGGGGCGAAAAATCGCCTTATCCAATCTGGACAAAATTTTTTATCCGGAAGTCGGGTTTTCGAAAGCGCAGGTGATCGACTACTATATCCGGATTGCGCCGGTCTTATTGCCGCATATTCAAAACCGCCCATTAACCCTCAAACGCTATCCTGATGGCGTGGAAGGGCTTCATTTCTACGAGAAACAGTGCCCGGCTCATCGGCCAAAGTGGGTCAAAACAACCAGAACTCCGCGAGAAAACAAAACCGAATCCATCGATTATTGCGTTGTGGACAGCCTCTCCGCCCTGGTTTGGGTTGCCAATCTAGCCGACCTGGAACTGCATCCATTCCTTCATTGTATTTCCGATCAAAACTGCCCGACGATGGTGGTCTTTGATCTCGATCCGGGTCCGCCCGCCAATGTGGTATCATGTTGCCGCGTGGCGTTGTGGTTGAGAGAAATGCTGGAAGATTTGAAGCTCCAGGCATTGGTGAAATTATCCGGATCCAAAGGGTTGCAAATCTATATCCCGTTGAACACGCCGACTTCTTACGAGCAAACGTCGGAATTTTCGCATGAAATTGCGCATCTAATCGCCCAGGCCCATCCCGGTGACGTTACGGATCAAATGCCAAAAAACTTGCGGACGGGTAAGGTGTTCATCGATTGGAGCCAGAATAATTCCCACAAGACGACGGTTTGTGTTTATTCACTCCGTGCTAAAAATGAACCGACGGTTTCCACCCCCATCGAATGGAAGGAAGTGGAATTGGCATGGAAGCATAAGCGGATGCTCAGTTTCAATTCGGAAGAGGCGCTAAAGCGGGTTGAAAATAGGGGAGACTTGTTTGAACCGGCGTTGAACCTTCGGCAGAAACTGCCGAAGAAAAAACCTCGATTTTAAAAAGGGGAAACCCTGTTTTCCTCACGGCAGACCCGGGCGGAACGCGCTTGCAGGATAGGTTCGCCGATTCTATGTCGCTTGCCAGAAAGAATGCTTATGAAACTAATGTCATTAAAAATCAATTCGCTGAATGATGTTTTCATTCAGGAACTCCGAGATATTTATAATGCGGAAAACCAGTTGGTGGGAGCCCTTCCCAAGATGGCGGAGGCCGCGTTTAGCAATGAACTCCGGATGGGGTTTGAACACCATTTGGAACAGACCAAAACTCAGGTGATGCGCCTGGAGCGCATTTTCCAGGAACTTGGTTTGGAAGCCAGTGGAGAAAATTGTGAAGCAATGGAAGGGCTGATTAGCGAAGGTAAGGATTATATCAGTGCCGAAGGAAAAATGGAGGCGCGCGATGCCGGTCTCATCGCGGTTGCCCAAAAAGTGGAGCATTACGAAATTGCCGCTTACGGCACCTTGCGCTCCCTCGCCAAGCGTTTGAATAACATGAGTGCCGCCGACCTTCTCCAGCAGACTTTGGAGGAAGAAAGCGAAACCGACAAGAAGCTGACGGCAATTGCCGAGCAGCAGGTAAATATAAGCGCCGGCGTTACTCAATAGTCATATAAAGGAGAGCGCGGCCCTTTTGCCGGGCCGCGCGAATCCTTGCGGACGCGCTTTTGAACATCATCGGATCACTGAAGGGTTCGATAACCCGGAGTGGCTTTTAGAGGTAAATCCGAACGCCCACGAAATCGCAATACGGCCCGGCCGATTTTAGCGCGGGCTACGACTTTAATGCTATGAGTAACCAGTTAGATAATAAACGTGTCGCTATTCTCGTTACGAACGGAGTTGAACAGTCCGAGCTTGAAGGGCCGCTGCAAGCATTGCAGGAGGCGGGGGCGATCCCGCTGATTGTCTCGATCAAACCGGGGACGATTCAGGCGATGAACCACGCCGACAAAGGTGAGTCCTTTGAAGTGGATGAAACGCTCGATCATGCTCAGGCCGATGATTTCGACGCACTAGTCATTCCCGGTGGGCTTATTAATCCTGATACCCTGCGCTCCACCCCGCAAGCCGTGGAATTTGTCCATTCGTTTGCTGAGAAAGGCAAACCGATCGCCGCGATTTGCCACGGGCCGTGGTTGCTGATAGAGGCGGGAATTGTCGAAGGGAGAAAACTTACATCCTGGCCTGCAATCAAGACCGACGTGAAAAATGCAGGCGGACAATGGGTGGACGAACCGGTGGTGGTGGACAGTGGCCTGGTGACCAGCCGCATGCCCGCCGATATTCCCGCATTCAACGCAAAAATGATCGAGGAATTCGCCGAAGGGTATCACTCGGGGATGGAAGCTTCGGCAAAACACCAGGCCGTTCGGTGAGATGCCGTGAAACGGGGGAAGATTTATATCGGGACAAGCGGATGGTCTTACAAGGCGTGGGCTGCCGAGTTTTATCCGGAAAACATCAAAGGTACGGAGCAACTGCGATATTACATGCAGCGTTTTCCAACGGTTGAAATTAATGCCACATTTTATCGGCTGCCTGAAGTCAAGACCATCCAGACGTGGCATGATAAAGCGCCTCCCCATTTTATTTACGCCATCAAGGGAAGTAAATCCGTCACTCACTACAAGCGATTGAAGCCGGGAGCCCGGTCCTTTGATATTCTGCTGGAGCGTATTCAGGCGCTCGGCGAGCATTTGGGGCCGGTGCTTTGGCAACTGCCGGGCAATTTTAAAAAGGATGCCGAACGGCTTGCCGCTTTTTTAAAACGGCTGCCCCCGCAATTTCACCATGCGCTTGAGTTCCGCCATCCATCCTGGCTGGATTCGGAGACCGTGAATCTTTTGTCTCAATATGGGGTTGCATTGGTTTCCCTCAGTTCGAATGTGATGCCGATGGATCTGACTCTGACCGCCCCGTTTACCTATATCCGATTTCATGGATTGGAAGGGGGATCTGCGCATGACTATACCAGAGAGGAATTGCAGCCATGGGCCGAGCATCTCAAGAGCTGTGCGCAGAAAGGGATCACCGCCTTTGGGTATTTTAATAATGACGTGAACACGCGCGCCCCAGGAAATGCTTTGTTGCTTGCGAAAATGGTGGAGAACGATCGACCCGATTGGGAAGTTTAGCAATAGCCCGGGGGGAAGGAAGCCGCCCGATCGTTGAGAGAGGTTCGAATTATTTTAAGAGAGCGATAAGCGGGAAGGGGAGGTGATTGCCATGCCACGAAAACCTTTGAAAGGCGTCAGTGCAAAAGAGGAGCGCCAATACGAGCATATCAAAGAGAGTGCGCAAAAAAGTGGACGTTACGGAAAGCGCGCGAAGGAAGTTGCCGCGCGTACCGTTTTAAAACATCACAAAGAGAAAGGTCATAAGGCCGGAGAATAAATCCCCTGGCCCGGTTAATTCGCGGGTTCGGTCCCGGCCTTAGGCTTTGGAATCGCCGCCTGTTTGCCTGTTGTGATTTGCCTTTTCAAGCAACACGGCATCGTCAGTCGGTTCAACCCCGCGTCCGCATTCCCGCGCATAAACTTTGGTGAATTCGGCACCAAAAAATAGAATGCAGCTCGAATAATAAATCCAAAGCAAAATAACAATTACTGATCCGGCCGCTCCGTAGCTGGAAGAGATGCTGCTTTTTCCGAGATAAAGGCCGATAAAAAATTGCCCGATAACGAAGAGAATCGCAGTCCCCAGCGCCCCAATCCAAACATCCAGCCAACGGACTTTGACATTGGGCAGGATCTTAAAAATCATCGCAAAAAGCACCGTGATAACTCCGATGGAAATCAGGAAATCGAGCGAGTGCAGAATAACGGGAGGCCATTCGAGGATGCCTTTCATATAAGTGCTGAGTGCCGCCAAGGCCGCATTGACTACCAATGAGATCAGCAACAAAAACCCAAACCCGACGACCATTCCAAACGATAGCAACCGGTCGAAAAACATTCGGAATAATGTTTGGCCGGGTTTGATGGCGACGCCCCATATCGTATTTAGAGCATTTTTTAGCTCTCCAAATACTCCAGTCGCGCCAAAAAGAAGCACAATTAGCCCGATAATCGTTGCCCACGCGCTGCTGCTCGGGCGATTCGCCGTCTGTACCATTCCCTCGATAGCTCGTCCCGCCTGCTCTCCCGCCAATTGCTGGATGGCTTGCGCCAGTTGATGCCGGGCGGCATCGGTTCCAAACACCACGCCCGCTACGGAAATGACCACCAGAAGCAACGGCGCGAGTGAAAAAACCGCATAATAGGCAAGAGAGGCGCTCAGACGCGTTGCATTGTCGGAAACCCATTCAGTTGCCGATTGTTTAAGCAGTTTCGGTAGTATTCGAATTTTCACGATGTATATCGATTTTGTTTGATTCGAAGACATGCGCCAGGGGCTAAGGCCCGGCACGGAAACTCCCCAAAAGAAACATCACCAAAATAATCAAGAGAATGATTCCAAGAATGCCGCTGGGATAATATCCCCAACCGCTGCTATAAGGCCACCGTGGAAGGGCTCCAATCAAGAGGAGAACCAAGACAATCAGAAGAATGGTGCTCATGAAACCATCTTCGTAAACGAACCACATTATGGCCCTCCAAAGCAACGGATGCCGCTTCGGATAGGCAACCATTTCCCGGCGCGCCCTCGTTTCATTCTTAGCTGGAAATGGGTCTGAAAACAAAAGCCTCAAATATCGGCCAATGGAGTAATGATTAAGAAATCTACAAACAACCGAAGCATCAGTGTGGTTCGTTTTACTTGCGTCATGAAAAATACCCTAATCATCTTGCTGCTTGCCTCGACTGCAGTCGCTCAAACTCCAGATTCGCAGGCTCCGAAACCGGATAACACCAGGAAAAATGCCGCCGAGCAGACAACTGCGGAGAATCAGGGGGGATCGCCCGAAGATCGCGAGATAACTAAAAATATCCGCCGCTCCATCGTCAAAACAGACGCGCTCTCCTCCATGGCAAAGAATATTAAAGTGATCACCATCAACAAGAATGTAACGCTACGCGGTCCGGTCCGTTCCGAGCAGGAAAAGGCGACTATCGGTTCCCTTGCGGAACAAGCTGCAGGCCAGGGAAAAGTAGCAAACCACCTCGAAGTAAAAAAATCGGAATAATTCATTATGAAAAAATCTGTATTTGGAATTTTGAAGGACCGCTCGCAGGCTGAGCATGTGGTCGATCGCCTCAAAACGGTCGGTTTTTATCCGAACGATATCTCCATGCTATTCGCGGACGTCTCGGGAACGAAAGATTTCGCGATTGAGCATGAGACCAAAGCTCCGGAAGGGGCGACGACCGGCGGAACCAGCGGCTTTGTGGCGGGGGGGATTCTCGGATGGCTCGCAGGGATCGGTACCTTGGCGATTCCCGGCCTTGGGCCATTTGTCGCTGCCGGGCCGATCATGGCGGCATTGAGCGGAGCGGCTGTAGGCACTGCCGTCGGAGGAATCGTGGGCGCTTTGGTCGGCATGGGGATGCCGGAATTCGAGGCGCGCCGCTTTGAGTCAAAGATCAAGGAGGGAAATATTCTCGTTTCCGTCCATACCGAAGACTCTGGCGGGGTGGACCGCGCGACAGCTGTTCTCAGGGAATGCGGTGCTGACGATATCTCTTCCGCGTCAGAATCGTCCGTTCCCGAAGAGCGGTATCATCGTGAAAAATAAACTTGTTGCCAGATAAGAATCCAATCCGTGCCGTCTGTATTGGCGGCACGGATTTTTTTGACTATCCTTGTTGCGATCACGAACGCTGGTAGATGGAATCCAGAATGGCGGTGGTTCGGAGAACGCTATTGACCTCACAATCGAAGCGGGTTCCCGCTGCAAGCCGACGAACCCATGAGAGTAATGCCCGCGGCCCCCATGAATCGGGATGCCCTGCCAGGAGTTTTCTCGAGGTGCTATTGTAGAGTTCTGCGGTAAAATCCAAAAACGATCCATTGACATTGCGTAGCGAGGCGCCGCCGCAGTCCCCGTAAAACGAAGCCTCAATGATCGCGTCCTGGCCTGCATGTAAATTCCAGGAGCACGCAATCTGGGCAGTTGCTCCCGAGGCGAAGTCGAGTCGCGCGATCGCGAAATCTTCCACCCGGCCTGTTGAGACAGGGTTAATCGGAACGCCCTTGCAAAAAAGCCGGCTGGAAACGGCGGTAACCGGCGATGGGATCAGGAGCAATGCGAGATCAACCAGATGGACACCCAGGTCGATCACGCATCCGCCTCCGGACAGTTCCGGATGATAGAACCACGATTTGTCCGGGCCATATGCGTTATGAAATACGAGATTTGCCGCGTAAATCTTGCCCAGTTCCCCTGCGTGGATTGAATCACGGATCGCTTCTATTCCCCGAGTGAACCGGTATGAGAGGTCGATCCCGAGCAGCACATCGGCTCGTTGGGCTGTAGCGACAATTTTTTCAACTTCGGAAAGGGAGCGGCCCAGCGGCTTTTGACAGAATACAGCTATATTCCTCTCCAACGCCGCGATGGATTGGTCGGCGTGGAGCGCGCTGGGACTAGCGATAACTATGCCGTCCAATTCAAGTTCGAGCAGTTGATAAATCGTCTGGACGCATTTCGCATGAGGTACAATGCGGGAGGCGTTCTGAAGAGCTTCAGGTGATGGATCGGCAATCGCCAGAATATCTGCCAGGCCGCTCTCCGCAACCGCCTGCATTCGCTGCGTTCCAATCCAGCCCAGGCCGAGGAATCCCAAACGTGGTTTGCTGGTCATATTGAAACGAATCGTGCCCGGCAGAACTTTTTGCCGTAAGTTTCACATACCGTGCACGGTTTCGTTCATTGAAAGAACCCGCGGCCCTGATTGATCCAGCGCAATGATGGATAGTGAACCCGGGCTGATCTCGAACCGCCGGTGGAAATCAAGCGGCACTCCGAGAAAATACACGAGGGCAGCTTTGATCACATCCGCATGGCTGACGAGGGTGATATATCCATTCGGAAACTGGCGGCACAGACCCGTGAAAAGGGAAAAGAGCCGACCCTGCACGGCGACCATCGATTCCCCGTGGGGAGGTGCGGTCAATGAACGCAATCCGTTATAGCGCTGCCATTCAGGGAGGGGGGCCAGATCCTGGAAGTCGCGCCCGCTCCACTCGCCGAAGTCGATTTCACTGGCCGATTCAACCGGTTCGACGGGAAGGTTCATTCGTCGCGCGATGAGGCTCGCCGTCTCGATGCACCGGGTTAAGGGACTGCTATAGATTGCATTGACGGGATAACTATTGATCCGTTCCGCGAGCCAGTGGGATTGACGCTCTCCGAGAGAATTGAGATGCACTTCCTGGGCTCTTCCCGCCAAGGTTTTCCCCAGGAGATCATGCGCACCATGCCGAACGAGTAAGAAGGTGGTCATGTGCGATGATGGATCCTGAGACCATAGGTATTTCGTTCGCTTACGCCCCAGCGATATTTGAACGGCTCGTGGCCGCGAAGAAATTCACATGAAATTGCCTCTTCGCGAATTAATTCTTCAATCGCGTAAATCATTAAGAGTACACCGGGACTGATTTTTGAAAACGCAGCGTCAAACCCCATTAAGTAGAAATAACCCCGTCGCCGGTGCCTAAATCCGTAAAGCACGGCCACGATCTGTCCGCCAATATTTAAACCGTAAAGTCGCAGTGTCCCATGATGTAGCATCGCTTGGGCGGCTTCGCGATGAAACGCATCTGCGCGGCGCATGAGCGCCCCGGTGTTGGATCGGTTGCTCCAGCGGGCTTCATGAAAACGTAAGAGTTGATCGAAGGTTTTGTGAAAAGGCATCCCGGTTTCAAAGCGAACCGAACCGAGCAAATGCGCCTGCCGATACGCCTTGTTCAGGCGCTTGGTAAAATGCGACGAAAGCTGGCTCCGGAATGCGCGTGGTTCGGATGGAAGCTTGAGTGAGGTGAGTTGATCGGTTTGCCGGACATCGGCGATCATTCCCCCCGGAACTTCGGTTTTCAAAAAGGGAGATTCGGCAAGAAGCGGTTGCAGTTCGCAAATGTCCCAATGAGTCGTGGAATGTAAAAGATGATTGATACACGCCTCGGCTCCGGCTTGCTCGTAGCCGGGGGCAAAAAGGGCGTCCAGGTAATCGGATACACCGATCCCGACAGGCATCACCTTGCATCCTTCATGATCATGAAGAATGCAAAATGGGGCAACGCCGACGAGGTCGCCGCGGGTGCGGAATAACAACGTCAGCAGTTGTTTATCGCTCCCAAAATACCGCCACCATGGAATCAGCCAGATCGGATTCTGAAACGGGGTTGCGCTTGGGCAACGCTGCCAAAGTGACCTCCACTCGGGCTCCAGTGCTTCAAGAGATTCGATGGAGCCGATTTCTTCCGCCGATAAAGATCCAGAGATCTCAAGCATGAAACGGAGCCTCCTTTTTGCAGAGATGGCGGTAGAGATCGAGATATTTCGAGATCATCCGGCTCGCCGCAAATCGCTCCCGAGCTGCGGCGCGGCAAATATCCGGGTCAATGGCTCCGGCCGCGTGAATGGCTTCCGCCATTTCATATTCATTGCGAACGATAAAACCGGTTCTTCCGTGCTCAACGATGTCCGGAAGCGCTCCGGAGGGGAACGCGATGATCGGGGTGCCGCAGGCGAGGGCTTCCATCGCCACAAGGGAGCTGGTTTCAGCGGCCAGCGAAGGGATCAAGAGGCAGCGGGCTGCCGAGAGGAGCCGCCGCTTGCGTGCGAACCCGATCGGACCGATATAACGGCGTAACGAATCCAGCCGCGGAAAAATCTGTTCACGGTAGTAAGATTGGTGATCGGGATAGGGAAATGTGTCGCCCGCGAGCAGGAGGGGGCATTTCGCCTGCCTGGCGGCATCGAGAGCCAGGTGAAAATTCTTTTCCCGACAGATGCGGCCCAGTGCGAATGCAAAGCTGCGTTTGGCATGGCGCGTTTGCATCAAGGCTTCCGGGACGCCGTTCGGAACTTCCGCAACCATATGATCCGCCGGAGGACAAGATCTGCGTTGTGAAGCGGAGACGCAATGGATGTGCAATCGGGGCCGCCACGGTTCAAACACAATCGGATCATAGAACGACGGGGGGCAATGCAGCGTGACCAGAGTTGGAATTTCCTGCGCAGGAATATAAGCATGGCAATCCACGCCGTGAAAGTGGATCAGATCGATGTGCCATCGCGCCAGGGCGTGACCGATCGCGATCCGGACCTGTTCATGAATTCCGGAACGAAACGCATCATTGATGACGCCTCTCACGCGCGGTGTCTTGATGAGATGGCCCGCGGTTTGGGAGCCGTCACAAGCTATCACAATTGAACGGTCTCCCTGGTTTTCCAACGCAATATCAAGCTGGGAAAGGATTTGTTCCGCCCCACCCACTGCATCAGGGCCAACGGGCGCAAACGGGTAGGCGACATTGAGGATTGTAAATTTCATATCCTTCCCTGGATTCCATTTTCCACGAGCGTCGCCTGCGCGAGGGAGTTGAAAAACCGCGCGGTGATCCCAAATTGGTTATGCGAACCATATAAAGTTCCCGGATGGGGCGGAGTGGAAAAATCGTATCTCGGGGCGACCCGGAACCGCTCTGCATCGATCCGGAACGCCCTCAGGACAGGCTCCTGTGTTTTGAAACAATTGAACATGAGCCGTTTGATTTTCAGTTCCTCGGGATTGAGAAAAGCGGTCCAGATTTCACGGGAATGCGAGGTCAGGAACTTCCCCGTCACCATTCGGGAGCATTCCCAATGATAAGAAGTCATTTCGATGATGCATGGCGGGCGCGGCAGGCGAGCGCACGCGGCATGGACCGCAAAAGCAGTGGCATCATGATCAGGATGGCCCCCTTCGTAAGGATGGGTGAAGACCACTCGTGGCCTGATCTCCGATGTTATCCTCCTCACTGCCTCGGTGATGCCGCCAAGCTCCAACGAGGCTTCCTGGTCGCGTACTTTCAACTCCAATGTATTTGAGAGCGAGGCTCCCGCAATATGGAGCGCATTCTCGAGCTCGCGCCGGCGTGCATTGGCATAATCGCTGGCGCTGTAATATCCTGCATTTTTTGCGTCTTCGGGATTTTTTGGTGCGCCGTCGGTAATATGTAAAAGCGTCGCATTTTTTAAGCGTTGCAATTGAGCCCCCATCCCGATGACCTCATCATCGGGATGCGCCACAATAACCAGCGTGGGAATCCTTAATGGCGGCCGCCGCTCATCGACCAGATCGGCAAAAAACCGGGGGAATCGTCCAAAGTAAAGTCGCTTCCCTCTCATACCAGTCCGTTAGCGGGCGATCAATTTACAAAACCGGCTTTCTTTTCCGTCTTTGGTTTCATTTTGATAAAGGAATGCCAGCTCTTCTTTATCAAATTTCTCAAAGAAATCTTCCCATGTAATTTCTTCAAGCGTTCCTTCCCCGCTATATCCGGGGAAGTCGATTCGAAGCAATCCCGGTTCATGATTTTTCATGGTTCGCTTCACGGTGGAAGGGTGGCCGCCCCTTTTTTCAACCCATTTCCGGATTTCGTCATGATCCACTGTTTTGTGGGAGTCCGCCCCATGTTCATGGGATTTCGCATTATTCTTATTTTTATTTGGCATAGGTGTTTAAAATCAGGAATACCGTTTTGTCATGCGCGCACAGAACTCTGCAAATTCTTCAATCCGCCGGGGAGGGCTGGTGTGATGGGGTTCAATTCCCAGATGTTCCGGCGTGAAGCAAAACGTCAAGGTCACGTCAAAAGGTTCCAGCGCCCGCATCTGGCGATCAAACCAGGCTTCCGCGTTGGGCCGGAAACTATCCGCCCAACTTAAACCGGTTCGCAGCGATTTGACCCCAAGCCGTCGCAGCCAGCTTACAGCGTCATCCAAACGGTGATCCTCAAAATGAAACCATTGGCAAATTCCGAGTTCCGGTGTGTATTGCGAGAACCGTTGCAAAGCGCACTTTGGCAATCCGTTTTCATTCAAAAGGCCCATATAGAAATGACGGTAATAGGATGAACCTTCAGCCTCTCGGTGCCGGGTTGTTGCAGGCCATTGGCTGGGCAGATCGTACAAACTGTACCAGTGGATTCGCGGGGCGATTCCGATCAAGAGTTCCGCCGTTCGTGTGAGTCCAAAATCTTGAACCTCTTCCGCTCCAAACGAGGAAACGCCGACCTCCGACACCCAAACCGGCAAATGGGTCATCGCTTGAATTTCTGCGATTTTTGCGGGCCATTCATGAATGTTCCACAAGTTCCAGTCGAGCGGGAATCCATGCACAGCGACGGCGTTTAAGTCGTCGAGAACTCCCTGAGCCTGCATGTTGGCAATGAAATTGGGGTCGATCGGGGATATTCCCCCCAGCACGCGGATCAGGCGTGGGTTTTCAACCGCGACACGCCGGGAGGCCAATTTTACCATTGCGCCAAACGTCTTCCATTCGGGGTCCAATTCGAAGGCCCAATGAGATTTATTATTGGGCTCGTTCCAGAACATGACGGCTTCAATCATAATGGGGCTCCGGCTTTTCCCTTACGGGAGCAAATAAACACTTCCTCTTCCGGATGATCGAGGATTTGGAAACCGGCGCTGCGCAGCATCGCTTCTGCACAAGCGCGGTTCGGGATCCACCAATTGGTGGGATCTCCCGCGTATTTGTGTTCCACAAAATGCAGGCGCGGAAAATCGGGAGACTCAAAAACATCCGTATCCCGGAAGTCGTAATCGTTTTGAAGCTCCGGTACCGAAGAGTTCCCCCGCATCATCGATTGGAAGATGAGCAAATCGTTCGCGACGTGCTCGTGAATAAGGTCCAGAGCGAGCAGGGGATGGCGCAGGTGATAGATCACCCCCATGAACAAAACCACGTCAAACTTTTCTCCCAAATGGGCGATATCGTAAACAGACAGGTTCTGAAATTCGACTTCTTCGCCGAGCACCTCCGCAGCAAACCTGGCTTGTGCAAGATAACCGTCGTCGGAGTCGATCCCCAAAACCCGATCCGCCCCCCTGCGCTTCATCTCAAAGCTGTAAAATCCGGCGTTGCAGCCGATATCGAGAACGGATTTTCCGCGAAGATCCCGGGGGACAGAATCTGCGAAGCGCCGCCATTTCACCGAAGGGTAGTCTCCCAAAAAATGGGCCGGAGCCGTTGGAACCCCTTGTAAATCGATATTCTGGAACCAGTCTCCCAGGTGCTTGACGTGCTCCTCGATTTGTTCTCGGGAATAGCGGTTGAAACTCATCGTTTTCATGACTCGATCCTTGTTTCGGGTTGGCTAAGGAGCCGGATTGCCTCGCGATAGCCGTTCAAAGTCCCGACATCGACATAAGATGTTCCCGCGCGTATGCCTTGTGCGCAGCCGCCGCCGGTGATCCAGGCGTTGACAAGGGTTCCCATATATTCGTCGGAACAATTTCGGGCGCGCCATAGGGCATGGATTTCATGGAAAACCGTGCCCGGCATTTTGAAAGCCCCCCAGACCCACTGAGAGCTTGGGTGGGACGGCTTCACTTCAATCTCCAGCACGGCATTGCACGCGTCGGTTTTGACCACGTCGAAAAGCTCCGGATGCTTCACCGGGAATAGTAAAAACGACAGCCTGTCGTCGGGCAGGGCGCAAAAGCCTTCCTCGGGAAACCAGATTGTATCGGGCAAGCCGACCGCGACGGTCTCTTCACGAGAGATCAGGGGCGCGGCTCGGAACAGCGCGTCGCACAGCCCGGCAGGATGCGGCTGCACGACAAATGTGATGCTCGCCGAGTGCAGATTCGCCCCACCATAATATTCCAGGATATCCGACTTTTGCGGAGCAACGACAAAGCATAGTTTAGTCGCTCCCCCGGCGAGAAACCGGTCAATCAAGTATTCGCTGACGGCGCGGGGATGCTCTGCATCTCCATCAAACCGGCTCCCCACCGGCAGCAATTCCTTGGAAAATGCCAGAGGTTGAATCCGGCTGCCTGAACCGGCTGCTGGAATAATGCCCCACATGATCAAACCTCCATAAGATCGCCGGATGATGTTCGAGCGTGCTGGAAAATTGTCTCAAGCTGTCGCGAACGCTGTTCTGAGGTGTGCTCGGAAAGCGTTCGATCCCGCGCGGATTTTGCGATTTGATCCAGCTCACGATCGGACAGGTTGAGCGAGTTGATCGTATCCTCAGCCCCCGATGCGGTCAAAATATCGCGGCCGGGCTCAAAGAATTCGTCGAGTCCTTCCCACGAGTCGCTCAGGATTGGCGCACCGCAAGCCGCTGCCTCAAACAGGCGTCCCGAGGGGCAATATCCCATTGCCGCCATCGTACTTCGTGTGATGTTCAGCGTCAGTCGGGATGAACAATAAAAAGGGGAGTGTTCATGCGGAGCAACATGCTGAATATAGCTAATGTTCCGTTTCCACGGGAATGTTGGGGGATACAACGGGCCGCCGATCAAGAAACCGTTTTCTGGAAGTCTCCGGGCCGGTTCCAACAATAGCTCATCCAATCGGGATTGGCGATCTTCCGCATAGGTCCCAAGATAGGAGAGATCAGACCGAAACCGTTCGATAGCGGCGGCAGGACGATGCACTTCAGGATCGACGCTTCCATAGAGCGGAACGACCCGGCGTGCGCCCAGCTTTTGCTTCAGTTCCGCAACAGCCCGACCGCCGGTATAGCTGAGGACCAGATCAAAGTCGCGCAATCCGCGGGGGCCAATCGAGCGGATCGGTTTTCCAGTATTGAAAGCATCCAAAGTGACCGGGGTGTCCAAATCGTAATAGACATGGAGCGCCTGTGAGGAAAGCGACAGCTCGGAAGCGGCCCGACCGTCCGGGCAAAACGAGGTCACGATAGCGACGTCTGCATCGGCGAGTTCTTTTTTTGCATAGCCGGAAACGGTGTCCCATTTTGGATAAATAACCAGCCGTCCGCCGGGGATTTCAGTGAGATCCCGATGTTCCGCGTAATAAGGCGCGTCCCGCTCGAAGAACACGACATGGTGGGAATGCTTGCCCAATGCATTGCAGAGGCCACGCCACAACGTCGCGTGTCCGTTGCCCCAGGATGAACTGATGGCCAATCCGAAAATGACGATTTTCATTTGATTGCTGACGGTTGGAATAACGGCATGGATTCGCCCAGGATAAATGCCTCGACCCCCCGGCGCGCCTCTTCATCCGTAAACTGGCGTGGAGGGGACTTCATGAAATAGGCACAGGGGCCGATCAGCGGGCCGCCAATCCCCCGGTCCAAAGCGAGCATGGCGCAACGGATGGCATCGATCACGACACCGGCGGAATTGGGGGAATCCCAAACTTCGAGCTTCAACTCGCAAATCATCGGCGCATTGCCGAAGCCATTTCCTTCCATTCGGATATGGCAGAATTTCCGGTCCTGCATCCAGGGGACGTAATCGCTCGGCCCGATGTGGACATTTCCCTCGGCGAGGCTGCATCCCGCCTGGCTTAAGACCGATTGTGTTTTGGAAATCTTCTTCGATTCCAGGCGCTCGCGTTCCAGCATGTTGAGGAAATCGGTGTTGCCTCCAAAATTCAGCTGATATGTGCGCTCAAGATCGATGCCGCGCTCGCGAAAGAGGTGCGTGAGCATTCGATGGATGATGGTCGCGCCGAGCTGGGATTTGATGTCATCCCCAATGATCGGCAAATTACGCTGTTCGAAACGCTGCTGCCATTCAGGCTTTGAAGCGATAAATACAGGGATGCAATTGATGAATGCGCAGCCCGCTTCCAAAACCTGTTCGGCATACCAGGCGGCGGCGATTTCCGAACCGACGGGCAGGTAGGAGATCACGACGTCGGTTTCTGTTTCTTTAAGGATTCGTGAGACGTCTGAGACCTTTCGATCCGCGATGATAACGATGTCCTTTAGATAACGTCCCAACCCGTCGTGAACGGGGCCGCGTTGAACGGGAACTCCCATTGCCGGAGGTTCTGAGAATTTAAGGGTGTTATTGGGGGCGGCAAAAATGGCTTCTGAAAGGTCCAGCCCCACCTTGGTCTCGTTCACGTCAAATGCCGCCGAGAACTCGATATCGCCCGCGCGATAGCCGCCCAAAATCGGATGCATCAGTCCGGGGACCGGTTCGCCCGAATGCACATTTTTATAATAATGAACCCCTTGGACCAGGGATGATGCGCAATTGCCAACGCCGATGATCGCTACCCGGATTTTTCGGTGAATCGTATTGCCTGTCATAGGGATTCCTTTCTGATCGTGCCTTGATTGCCTTTTTCCAAAATCATTGATTCCAACTCACTGGCGCGATGGGCGGCAGTGTGTTCGCACAGGATTCGCAGCCGGGCTCTTTCCGCGATGGCCTGTGCATCTTGCGGAGCCATGCCTTGCAAATAGTCCAAAACCTCCTTTGCCGAATGGGCGGTCAGAATTTCTTTCCCGGGTTGAAAGAATTCAGTGAGCCCAGGCCAATGGTCGGTGATGATCGGCACCCCGCAGGCGGCGGCCTCGAAAAGTCGAACACTCGGGGAGTAGCCCCACTTCACCATGTCTCGTCGGGTGATGTTGAGCGTGAACCGTTGCGAATTGTAAAAGTCGCGATGTTCTGAAGGCGGAATGTGGTCCACCTTTTTCACGTTTCGGGGCCAATGAATCGCCTCTGGATACATCGGACCGGCGACAATGAACGAGCCGGTGGGATTGGCGTTTGCCGGGGTGAGGAGCAGACGTTCCAGGCCTTGCTGGCGGTCGGGGCTGTAGGTTCCGATATAGCCGAGGTCATAGGGCTTGGCGCCTGGTTGCGGAAAATAGTGATCTGCATCAACACAGCAATAGAACGGCCGCACATCGGGAGACCCATACGTTCGCTCGATCTCCTGCAAAATCGGCCCTCCGGTGAACGAGAGATAAATGGAATAGCGCGGGATCAGCCCGGGCGAAAGGTATTCGCATTTTCCTGCTGATAACATCGCCTGGGTGACCGGAGTATCGATGTCATAAAATGCGGTGATTCCAGTCGCGGTTTCTGCGATCCATTCTCCAATCGCAATCCCCTCCGGGATATACGAGCCAACCATGACACAGTCAGCCGATTCGATCGTTTCTGAAAAACGTAACTTGAGATCTTCCACGCCATGATAAAGGCAGACGTGGCCCTCGGCGGGCGCGGCGCTGTCCCGGTTTCCGGCATACCATGGCTTATCCCGTTCCAGGAAAAGCACCTGGTGCCCCCGCTTTGCCAATTCCCTCATCAAACCGCGATAAACCGTCGCATGTCCATTGCCCCAGGAGGAGGTGATCGACAATCCGAGAATGACAATTCGAAGGTTCATAGGGTTGGGGTGATGCCGGTGAGAAGTCGTTCCAATTCCAGAACGCGATGGGCATAGGTATGCTCCGCTCCAACACGCCGATGGGCAGCTTGCCCGATTTCGCGGGCGCGCCGGGGCGAAAGGTTGCGTAACTGTTCGGCCACCTCGGCACCATCCCGAGCGACGAGAATCTCTTTGTCCGGCTCAAAAAATTGCTCAATCCCAACCCATTGATCCGAGATGATGCAGGAGGCGGCGCCTGCCGCTTCAAACACGCGGGTAGCGGGCGAGAAGCCGTATTGCGCCATGCTTTCGCGGCTGATGTTGAGCACGGCGAGCGGTGAGCAATTAAACGCGTTATGTTGCGTTGTCGGGACATGCCCCAGGTATCGAACGTTAGCCGGCATCGGTTTATCCTGCCAACCGCTGCCCCCGAGCAGGAATTCCTTTTCCGGCAGCTTCTGCGCCGCGCGGAAGAAAAACTCCTCAACGCGCGACTCCCGGTCGGGAAGCCGGTTTCCCAGAAAGGCGAGAGTGCTTTCGAACCGCATGTTGCGGTCCACCGGGAAATGAGTCGATTCGTCGAGGGCATTATAGATCGGGTTGCAGTCGCGCGCGCCCAATTGCTTGTAAGCATTCCGTACCGGATCGCCGCCGCCATACGTCAGGATCAAATCGTAGCAGGGGATTTTCGCCCGGAATGGATCGTGATGATTTTTGGTGATGCGATCCAAGGTTGCAGGGGCATCAACATCCCAAAAAACAATGGCGTTCGACCCCGTTTTTTGGTCGAGCGCTGCGGATTCCAGCAATTCATCAAAAACCCCGACGCCACTGGCCTTGATGATAATATCCGCCTTGTAGGCCCGTCCCATCTGCAACAGAGCCGCATCCGCACTGTTTTCGTAAACAACGACCCGTGCCCACGGGGGTTCGGAGATATCACGGTGTTGCTGGCGGTCGTAAGCATCCGGCTCGTAAAACGTAACGCGATGCCCGCGTTGATTTAGCGCCCGGAGAATGCCCCGGTAATAAGTCGCAGCGCCGTTCCAATAGGACGAAAGCAGGCTCGAGCCAAAAAAAGCGATATTCAATCCTTTAGCCATAGATTCCCGTAATCTCCTGATAAATGCCAAGCAACTCGTCAATGCGATGAGCGCATGTATGACGTTCGCGGATCGTGTTCAGGCCATGCGATGCCAACCGGTTCGCGGTGGCCGGATCGTTAAGAATCGTGGCGAGATGGGCCGCCATTTCGCCGCCATCGGCTGCGACGAGGAAATCGCTTCCAGCAGTGAACATCTGCTCCGAGTCGGTCCAGGGCGCGGAGACGAGGGGAATTCCACATGCCATCGCTTCGAACGGTCGGATGGTCGGAATCCCTGGAAGCGAAATCACATAAGGGCGGCGCGGGATATGGATGGTGGCCTTAAATTGGGAGAAAATTTCCGGCACTGTGTCATTGGGCAACCAGCCGCGATATTCGATTCCCGCCTGCGCGAGGCGTTCTTTCGCTTTTCGGGGATAGCGGACTCCGTAAACGCAAGCGTTAAGGCCGAGTTGTTTCACCGGACGGATCAGAAACTCCTCCAATTCGGAGGTGCGCTCGTCATCACCCCAATTTCCAATCCAGACGAGGTCTCCAGGATTATCGTTGCGGGGAAGCGGATGAAAAACGCTGGTATCGGCCGCCTCATGCCACGTCCATGCCCTGCGCGCCCATCCCCGTTGGAGATAAATTTCGCGGATCACGTTGCCAAATGCGAGTACCCCATCGTAACCGGAGAGATCATAATCGGCCATCGCCTCCGGGCATGTCACGGCCCGGTGATGTGTATCGTGAAAAAGCAATACGCTATTGCTGGGACGATGCTCCCCGATGCATCGGACCAGCTCCGGGGAGTTCCATTCGTGAACCAGAACGAGATCCGCATTCTTGAGCGCCGATGGAAAATCCAACCGATCGTACCGCGTGCTTGAAAGATGAGAATAGCGTTCGTGGAATCGATCGATGGCGGCCGTCCCATGATCGTTCACAAGATTTTTTAAGCTCCAAGAATCCAACGGTTCGAAGATTTGCAAATCATGCCCGCGCTTTAATAATTCGGTGGCAATCCCGCGCAGGAAATGGGCGTTTCCGTGATTCCAATCCGAAATCAACGAATGATAAAATAGAACAATCCTCATCGGGCCACCTCCTTGTGCAGGCGTGACTCCATCAGCTCAGAATAAGTGGCTACATAATTGGCGGCCATGGTAGCCGTTGAATACCGGAGTGCCGCTTGGCGCGCGCGGCCCCCCATTTCACGCAACAAAGCAGGGGAGTCGATCAATCGGGAGATCCCGCGTTCAATGGCGTACTCATCCTGCGGCGAAACAAAAACCGCCGCGTTCTCCCAGACCTCGCGCAAGCTTGGAATATCCCCCAGGACGAGAGCGCATCCGCTGAACGCGGCTTCGAGAACCGAAAGACCGAACGGTTCATAAAGAGCCGGGTGGGCGTAGATGGAGGCTCTTTTCAAAGCGCCCGCGAGCATCTCGGATGAAAGCAGCCCGCAGCAGACCAGATTTTCAAAATTCCGACGAGATCCATTCGGATGGCCAGGGTCTCCGGCGATACGGATCGGCCATTTCAGGCGCGGTGCCAGACGGTTGAGTATCGTGAAGTTTTTGGCCTCGTCCCAGAGCCGGCCCGCCGCCATGACGAACGGCTCCTTTGTTTCAGCGGCAACCCCATGGTCTCGGGTTCCATTAAAAATCACTTTGGCCGGCCCCGAGAATTGATAATTTTCAGCCAAACTTGAAAGCATCGCCTGGGTCGGGGCGACGACCATTCCAGCCGATTGGAGCCCATCCGAAACGCGTTCCTGATATTGGCGATATCGAAGCGGAGCGGCTTCGCGATGCACCGCCTGCCACCAGGAAAGCACGCAGGAGTGCGCGACCATCAATACGGGACTATGCCACGCCAATGAGCCATGCGCGTATCCGTTGAGATGCACGATATCCGGTGCAACGCTTGCTTCGAGTTCCAAAAGCCGCTCGCCAGCGGCATCGACGTCCCGCCACGGGTCATCCATCCATTCGAGGCGAAAATCAGTTTCGATCCATTGGATGTTTTGCAGATGGCTGACATCTTGCCATTGCTCACGCGAGAGCCGGGCTCCCATCGTCATCAGCGTGATCTCCGTTCCGTAAGGCTGCAATGCGCGGGCCAGCTCCAATGCGTAATTCCAGACACCGCCGAGAGTGTCGGCCGTCATCAAGACGCGCTTTGGAGGGGAGGGGAGGCTCATTTGCTTAGAGGGTGATCCATGCCTTCATAAATCCCGGGGGACGCTGGGCTGTCATGTTGAGAGCGTCGCCCAGTTGGTTGAGCGGGAATTTGTGAGTAAAGAGGGGCGACGGATCGAGGATTCCGCGTTGCACGGCGTCGATGGCGAGCCGCATCCCGTCCACGTAAACGGAAGTGTCGCGTTCGTGGGCGTTGATCACGTCGAGCCCTCGCCAGTTCCAAAGCTGTAGGTCGATTTGCCTGGGGCCATCCTGATGGTATCCCGCAATGACCAGCCGTCCGCGCTCGCAGGTGAACTCGGCTGCGAGATCGAGCGGGCGCTGCTTTCCCGTCGCTTCGATCACCACCTCGCACTGCCTGCCATCGGTTGCCGAGCGAACCAGTTCCCGGAGTTCATTCTCATCGTCCAAGCAGGCCGTTTTGCAGGCTCCCATCCGCTCGGCAAACGCCAGCGAATCCGGCCGCCGTGAAACCGCGATCACCCGCGCCCCGGCTTCACTGGCCAGTCGCGTGAGGATTGCGCCGAGGAAACCGATTCCGACGATCGCGACCGTGCTGTTCGCTCTGATACCGCTGCGGCGGAAAATATTCATCGCACAACCGAGCGGCTCCCCGGGGAACGGCGCCTTGTCGAATTCCGGGGGCAATTTCAAAACCGACGTGGCAGGCGCGATATCGTATTGGGCATAGGCATGGCCCGATAGCATTGCCACGCGGTCACCCGGTGAAAAACCGCTTACTTCCGCACCCACCGCATCGATTCGGCCCCAACCTTCGTGTCCCGGCGCACCCGGATCAATGGGGTATTCGAACCACGGTTTTCCTTCCCATACCGGAATGTTGGAAGCGCAAACGCCGCACCCCTCCAGGCGGACGCGGACTTGCCCAGGCCCGGGTTCCGGGATGTTCACACATTGCATTTCGATCTGCCCCGGAGCGGCAATCTGGGCAGCCAACATGGTGGCAGATGCAGCGCGCTTTGGGCTTGTCCGAGCAGATTGAGGGAGATTTGAGTTCATGAATTATTTGGCCGGATACGGGTGAGGTGGCGGATTTTTTAGCCAGTCGTAAATTCGCCGTACGCCGTCAGGAATACTGACGGACGGATACCACCCGGTTGCGTTTTGAAATTTGGCGCAGTTGCTGACATAGTAGCGTTGGTCGCCAATGCGCCAATCGGCCATTTCGACGCAGGGCGGAACCCCGCGGAGCTTTTCAATCAGACCGATCAGTTCCAGGAGACTGGTCGAGTTAAGAGGGCCGCCGCCGATGTTGAACGCATGGCCGGAGAGCGCATAAGCCTTCTCTTTGGCGAGCAATAACGCCTCGACCAGATCATCCACAAACAGAATGTCCCGGACTTGCCGGCCGTCTCCGTAGAGAATGATGCGATCGCCTTGAATCGACCGGATCAAAAAATGCGCGAGCCATCCCTGGTCCTCGTTTCCGTGCTGATGCGGCCCGTAAATGCAGCTCATCCGGAAGACGACCGCCGGGATGCCGAAGCTGCGCGCATAATCTAAAATGTACTGATCCGCCGCTCCCTTCGAGCAACCATAAGGGCTATAGAACTCCAGCCCTTGATCTTCGCTGACCCCCTCGGCCCGGATCATCGGGTGCAGCGGTTCGTAGCGGGTCCCTTGGATTCGAAGATCCACTCCCGGCAGGCTCCCGTAGACTTTGTTTGTCGAGGTGAAAATGAGCGGCGGCGGATTCGGCATTTCCCTCAGAATTTCGAGCAGATTCAAGGTGCCTCGAACATTCACATCGAAATCAAACTCGGGCGAGGCGAGGCTGGTCGTCACCGCAACCTGCGCGGCAAAATGAAATACTGCGGAGGCATGGGACGCCGCAATCTCCAGGTTCTTCCGGTCGCGGGTGTCGGCCGTCACAATATTGAGAAGGGGGCTTCGTTGCGCCCGCAGCCATTCGACATTTTTTTCCACGCCGCATCGGGAAAGATTGTCGTAGATGATGACCGGTAACCCCAGCGAGATCAGCCGTAACGCGAGATTGGTTCCAATAAAGCCAGCTCCGCCGGTGATGAGAACGGGTTTCATAAGGTCAATCCTCGCGTGACGAGTTCCTCTCTTGCCCGGGCGACGCAATCGACCGCGGATTGGCCTTCCAGCCATTGAGCAAGCTCGCTCAACCCTTCGTCGAAACCGATTTGTGGTGCATAACCTAGAATGGATCTCGCCATTGAAATATCGGCGAAACAGTTGCGGATATCCCCTTTCCGGTAGTCGCCCGTGATTTCCGGTTCGATGCTTTCCTTGCCCAGAATCCGCGCCATGGCTCTCGCAATTTCCAGCACGGTATGGCTTTGGCCGCTCCCGATGTTAAAAGCCATTCCGGCTGCCGCCGGGGATTCCAAAGCGAGCCGGCATGCCCGCACAACATCCCTGACGTTCACGAAATCGCGCCGCTGGCGTCCATCCTCCATGATGAGCGGAGCGTGATCATTCATGAGACGGGAGGCGAAGTTGGCGAGCACGCCGGTGTAGGGGTTTGAAAGCGCCTGACGGGTTCCGAAGATATTAAAAAACCGGAGCGCCACGGTGGGAATCCCGTAAGCCTGCCCCGTGGTGAGGCAAATCCGTTCCTGCTGGTATTTTGTAATCGCGTAAACTGAAGGGATTGCCGGAGTTTTGGTTTCGGGAGTCGGAGCCGGTTGAAGCGGATTGGAATGGTTGTCCCGTATCTCCCAATCGCGCAATGAAAGCTGCGCCAGCGAGCGTTCGCGCGCTTCCACCCGGGCGCCGTCCGGTAAACAGTAGACCCCCTCGCCGTAGATGCTCATGCTCGATGCGACGATCAGGCGTTCAACTTTTTTCTTGGTCAGCGCTTCAAGCAATACGGCGGTTCCGTTGCAATTCACGCTCGTGTAATGAGCGATCTGGTACATGCTTTGACCGACTCCCACCGCGGCGGCGAAATGAAACACCGCGTCAACATCATCCAGCGCGCGGATAACCGTCTCGGGATCGCGGATATCTCCGATCACGAGTTCAGCTCCGTCATTCAAGTATTGCGGTCGCTCGTTCCTGGAATGCACCTGGGGGGTCAGGTTGTCCAGAATGCGAACTTCGTAGCCGTGCGACAACAATTCGTCTGCCAAGTGAGAACCCACGAAGCCCGCTCCTCCTGTGATCAGGATTCTTTTAACCATGCCGTGTAATACGTTACGACACCGGCAGGTGCGTGTAGGCGAATTCCCCCACGGCGAAAGCAGGAATGCTCCTAGGAAACAGCGGTCCCAGTTGGACGGGCTCTCATCGGTCCGTCTCCGGCCTGCGCTTTTCGATCTCGTCCAGAACCTCTTGAGGCAGAATATCTTTCTTGAGTTCTTCCACCTCGGGGCTCCGGGCAATCTCGATCTGCATGCGCCCGGCAATTTCGGACACCAGCGCGAGCAATTTGGTGATTTCGTGCTCCGCCAATAAACTGAATTGCAGGTTGAGTTCGGCACGTTTTTCCGACGCCTGGCTCATCCGGTTTTGCGTAATCAGAATAAACGTGGACAGGAAAATGGCTTCCACCGAAGCCTCCATTGCCAAAATGACGAATGTCGGATCGAACCGCGGTCCGGGCATCCACCCCAGATTCATAAAAATCCACACCCCGTAAATGAGGAGGTGAATATACACAAACCGCATGCTTCCCGTAAAACGGGTGACCGCGTCAGCGATGCGCTGTTCGCGCGATCTCTTTTGCTCCGCCTCGCGACTGCGTTCCACGAGGGACGCAATATTGCGCTCGACCACATGACGAATATCGGAGTTGGGGTCGGAAGGCTGCATGGTTTCCAAACAGGGAAAAATTTAGCCCCCCGAGTCGTAAGCCGGGGGAGCATAAACATTAAACGTGATCGCGCGCTCCTGGGCGCTATTGGTGAATTTATGAGCCACTCCGGCCGTCACCGTCACCGTGTCTCCTTTATGCAGCACGCCGCTTTTGAAATCGATTTCCGCGAGGAGCTCGCCTTCAAGCACCACAAGCACCTGGTCGCTTGCCGGATGCGTATTGGGCATTTCGCTGCTCGATTCTCCGGGGTCCAGAGTCATCACAGCCGTCTGGCTCCGTTCGGTTGTATGCAACACTTTGAAAGCCGAATTGAATTTGAAAACATTGACCCTGTTGATCATCTCGGCAGGGATTCGGATTTCACGAGCTAGTCACCCGCTTTTTTCGCCGATTTTCTTACGCGGGATAAGGAAACCTTTATTCCTCTTCCGGTTGGTCAAGGTCCGGGCCGCTCAGCCCTTCATACGACTCCAGGTGATCGGGCCGGAGCGGCTCCGAAAAACGGTAGTCCTCGTTCAGCCATTTCCCAAGGTCAACGCGCTGGCAACGGACCGAGCAGAACGGTCCCGTTGGCTCGGCAAAGAAGTCGTTTTCACGACCGCAAATGGGGCATTTGATCAGGGCGGCCATACAATTAAAAAATATACTGCGCCAGCGAAGGCATGCAAGGCGGGCGGAGCTGCGGAGCTTATTCCCCGGGGCACGCTCGGATCATATCCACGTTGGCTGCGCCGGGCGGCACAATCGGGTAAACGTTTTCGGCGGGATCGACCGGTAGATTCACCAATGCGGGTCCGGGTTGGGTGAACGCTTCCCGGAGCACCTCTTTAATATCGGTGATCCCCTGGAGATCGTAGGCGCGGATTCCAAAGGCCCGGGCGAGCGCCGCGAAATCGGGTTGGCGCTCGAAAATCGAGGCTTCGTACCGCTTTCCATAAAAGAGTTCCTGTTGCTGGCGGACCATCCCGAGCCGCCCGTTGTTCAGGATCACCACCGTGAGGTCGAGGTTCAGATCGGCAAGCGTCGCCAGTTCCCCGACATTCATCAAAATGGAGCCATCCCCGCTCACGCAGACGGTGCGCCGCCCCGGGGCGGCCAGGGCTCCGCCAATCGCCGCGGGCAAACCGAATCCCATGGTGCCCAGTCCGCCGGAGGTCAAATAAGTGCGCGGCTGCCGGACGGGGTAACCTTGCGCCATCCACATTTGATGCTGGCCGACATCGGTGGAAACAATGGCGTCGGGCGGCAGCAATTCACCCAGGATTTTGCAGAATTCCAGGGGGTGAACGCTTTCGGGCCGCTTGGGAATGAGAAGCGGGTGGCTCGCCTTGAGTTCCTCGATCCGGGTCCGCCATGCGGGGCGCTCTTGCGGGGCAATCGCAGTGAGGAGCTGGCACAAAACCTCGCGGGCATCCCCGGCGATGGAAACGCTCGAAGGTTTGATTTTGTCAATCTCGCACGGGTCGATTTCGATATGGATAATCTCGGCGTGTTGACAGAACCGGGCGGCGAGGCCGGTGGCGCGGTCGTCAAAACGGGCTCCGATCACAATCAGAAGATCGGCTTCATCCATGATGTAATTGGTGAACGGCGCGCCGTGCATCCCGAGCATCCCAAGCGCCAGCGGATCATCACCGGGGATGGCCCCCAGGCCCATGAGCGTCGAGGCGACCGGGGCGTTGATGCGCCGGGCGAGTTCCTTCACCAGCTCCCCGGCGTTGGCTCCGATCACGCCGCCGCCGATGTAGAGAGCCGGACGTTGAGAGCGGGTGATCAGGTCCGCCATTCGCGCGATTTGTTCCTCCGCACCGCCTAGAGGGGCGGCGGCGCGGCCCGGTTCGGGCCAGGTCGTCACCTCGCATACGGCCTGAAAAACGTCCTTGGGCACATCAACCACCACCGGGCCGGGGCGACCGGACTCGGCGATCTCGAACGCCCGCGGGATCACATGCAGGAGTTCCTCGGTATCCATCACCATAAAGCTGTGTTTGGTGATCGGCAGCGTGAGCCCGAAGGTGTCCACCTCCTGAAAAGCGTCGGTGCGGAGCAGGGAACGGGCGACCTGCCCGGTGATGGCCACCAGCGGGATCGAATCGAGTTTTGCGTCGGCGATGGCGGTGAGGAGATTGGTCGCGCCCGGCCCCGAAGTCCCCAGGCAGACGGCGGCCCGGCCCGTCACGCGGGCCATCCCTTGCGCGATGAAACCGGCTCCCTGCTCATGCCGCGCCAGGACGTGCCGCAGGGGGCTATCGTAGAGGGCGTCATAGAGGGGCAGGATCGCGCCGCCGGGAATGCCGGAAAGGACCGTAATTCCCTGGCGTTCGAGAAGTTTGCAGATGATCTGGGCTCCGTTGAGTTTCATGTTGGATTCGATTGGGGACCGGCGGCCTCGTGAGGATAAAAAAAACCCCCTCGGGCGGTGAGCCGGAGGGGTGGATATTCAAGTGGTTCCCCTACCGGACGTCCGCAAGCGCGACGCTTCCTACGACCGCCACAAGGCGGACGCCGCTAAGAAAGGCTACGACTGGGCGACCGGTAAGGATCATTCGCCGAGCTTGTTAAGCCGGATCGCGCCAGTTGTCAACCGTAAAACCGGGGATAGGAATAGCCGCAAAAAACGCAAGAGGCACAAAAACAGACGGTTGCGTCCCGGGGCGGATAGGAGCAGGCAATTCGCCCTGAGGAGGGAATTTTATTTTGCGCTTTTTGCGGCCCCTCTTATCGGCGGCTATCGGATTACTGGACGACCTGAACCGGGGTTCCGCGATCCGCCCACTGATAAAACTGCTGGGCTTGGCCAATCGGCAGCCGAATGCAGCCGTGCGAAGCGGGGTGATGGGGCACCGATTTGAAGCCGTGAATAAAGTAGTTCCCGGCGAACTGGACACTGTAGGGCATCGGCGCATTATTATAGAGTCGGGAGCGATGCATCAGCGATTTGGATTGGACGCGAAAATGTCCACTGGGCGTTTCGCGTCCCCGTTTTCCGCTGCTGATCCGGCTTTGAAAGACGAGTTGGTTCCCCTCGTAAGCCCGGAGTTCCTGCTGCGATTTATCCACCACAACCCGTTTGGGGCCGGTTGGTTGCGCTCCCCAAAAACTTGCCTGCGAACAAGGCTCCAGGGCGAAACCCAGCGCCAGCACCATTCCCGCCAATTTGAGTCTGTTAGGTATGGAATTCATGGTTCTGCTCCAATCTTCAAAAGGGATTACGGAGAGCGGGGTCAAATTGTTCGCATGAGCCGCCGGGGAAAGCGATAAACGCCTTTTCTTCCCCATTTTCTATGCGAAAATCCCCACGTATCCGCCGCCTATGAGAAAATTTGAACTCGATTCGATCCTCAAAAGCATGATCGATTCTTATGAATCGATTTCCGACCTGGTGTTTGCCGTCGGCCGCCCCTTGCAGGTCGAGTCACAAGGAGTGCTTAAGCCGGTGCGCACCCAGCACAATATCCAGGGATTGACGCCCATTCAGATTGAACGGATCGCTCTGAAAATCATCAGCGACGACCGCCGTCTGCTGCGCGAATTGCTTCAAAGCGGCTCGTGCGATTGCGGTTACAGCTTGAGCGACCGCGTCCGGTTTCGTGTCAATATTTTCCGGCAACGAGGCAACTGGGCCATCGTGATGCGGCGTCTGCAAATGGAGACCCCCACGCTCCAGAGCCTTAATCTCCCCCCCATTTTCCTCGATATGATCCAGGAAAAAAACGGCTTGATTCTCGTCACCGGTGCGACCGGGAGCGGTAAAACCACCACCCTCGCCAGCATCCTCAACGAGATCAACATCACCCGGGCCGTCCACATCGTCACTTTGGAAGATCCGGTGGAGTTCATTCATAAACACAAAAAGGCAACCTTCAACCAGCGGGAATTAGGCACCGACTTCGACTCCTACCCCAACGGTCTGCGAGCCGCCTTGCGCCAAGCGCCCAAAGTGATCCTGGTGGGGGAAATGCGCGACCGCTCGACCGTGGAGATCGCCTTGACCGCGGCCGAAACCGGCCACCTGGTCCTCAGCACCATTCACACCGTGGATGCCGGCCAGTCGATCAGCCGTATCCTCGGCATGTTCCCGCGCGAGGAGGAAAAGCAACTCCGCATGCGCCTGGCGGAAATGCTCCGTTACGTCGTCAGCCAGCGCCTGGCTCCGCGGCGCGACGGCGGCCGTATTTTGCTGATGGAGATCATGGGCAATAATTTGCGGACCAAGGAAGCGATTGCCCTGGGCGAAGGGGAAAACCGGGATTTCTACGACATTATTGAAGACAGTTCCACCTTTGGCTGGACGACCTTCGACCAGTGCATTGCGCGTGCCTATAATGCAGGAAGCATCAGCGAGGAAACGGCCAACCTGTACGCCACGCGCAAGGGGATCGTGCAACGCCACATCGACCAGACCAAAAAGCAACAGGGCGTTTCGGTGGAAACCAGCACCGGCTTGCGGCTCGACGGAGTTTCGCCCCAAAAAGAGAGCGAGGCCAGCGCATCCAAACCGAAGCGCGGCTTATTTGGCCTTTAATCCCTTTCCTATGAGCACTCTTCAAACCCGCAACGATTCCTTCCAGCATGGCGATCTCGCTGCCCTTTTGTGCATCGAATCGCCGGGGATTCAGCAGACTATCACCGATCAGATCACCCAACTTGGGTTTGCCATCCACAGCGCCTTCACCGCCGAGGAGGCCATCTCCAAACTTTCCTCCCATACTTACAACGTGGTGATTATTGAAGAGAACCTGGAGGGGACTGACGCCCAGACGCATCCCGTCCTGGCCGAGTTGGCTACCATGCGCCTCGACACCCGGCGGGGTTTTTATGTCGTGTTAATTGGCCCGGGAATGGAAACCCAGTCCGATACGCAGGCGTTCGGGTTGAGTGTTGATCTTACCCTTAACCTGCTGGATATGTCCGATTTGAAGCAGCTTGTGGGGCGGGGCATCGTCGAGCAGGAAGAGTTCTATGCCGCCTTTAAGGCCGTAAAGAAAGACGTCCAGCGGATAGGATAGCGTTGATTTCCGGCATCGGTGAAATAGAGTCGAACCACATGAATACGGTCAAATGGGTGCGGTTTTCCTGGGATTTAACCAACTTCGATCCGGTCTGCCCTCCGCTCCCTTCCTCTTTTGCAATTCGCCGGGCTGTTCTGGAAGACCGGGAGACGGTGAGCTCTGTCGTGATGAGTTCCTTTACGCTCGATTCCGAATGGAACCCGTTTTTCCGCGAAATCCGGCCGCTCATCGAATCCGCCCTTGCCGATGTGTTTGACGAGAAAAGGGAGCCGTTTTGCCTGGTTGTCACCCACGGGGTGAGGATCATCGGTGCTTTGGGGTTGACAGCGGAACCGGACGCCCAAAATCATTTACTGACCGGCCCGTGCATTGCCCTGGAATATCATAACCGCGGATTGGCGAGCGCCCTGCTTGCCCAATCGCTGCTCGCTTTGCGCGATACGGGAGCCATCACCGCCCGGGGTCTCACCAAGCTCGGCTCGACCGGCGCCCAGTTCATCTACCCCAAATTCGGTGCCGTTCGCGTTTTGGAAGACAAACGGGCGCAAATGGGAGGTTTTTAGTAGTGCGCATAAAAGACAGAGGAGTTATCCGCAGATTGCGCAGATTTTCGCCGATTATTTCCGTATAAATCTGCGTTCATCTGCGCAATCTGCGGATTCTCTTCTTCCGAAAATAACCGAGATAACAACGTGCTAGCACTAAACTTGCTCCTTTGGGGGTGTTATCAACCATGATTACCTACGCCTATCAAGCCCGCGATGCTCAAGGCAAAACCGTGACCGGCGCCGCTGACGCGATCAACGAAGAAAACGCGATCAACATCCTGATGGGCCGGGGCTTGATGGTGCTTTCGATCGAGGAGAAGACGGTCCGGCGGTCCAAAAACAAGGTGAACAAGCTCCCCATCACCGACCTGGTGCTTTTCACCCGCCAATTGGCCACCATGGTGGATGCCGGTTTGCCGCTGGTCAGCGCCATGACTGCCCTTTATGAGCAGTCCGATCCCCGCAAGCAGGCCGCGTTGAAATTTGTCATCGGCGAAATCATGGGCCGTGTGCAACAAGGGGAAACCTTTAACGAAGCGGTTGCGAAACACCCCAAGGTTTTTTCCCGGCTCTATATTTCGATGGTCAAAGCGGGCGAAACGGGGGGGATGCTCTCCGAAATTCTGGACCGCCTGGCCGGGTTCCTGGAAGCTTCCAACCGGCTGGCCAAAAAAGTCAAATCGGCGATGACCTACCCGATTGTCGTCATCAGCATCGCCATGGTGATCACCACCTTCCTGATCGTCAAAGTCGTCCCGACCTTCGGTGGAATTTTCAAAGATTTTGGAGCCAAGCTTCCCGCTCCCACCCAGTTTCTCCTCGATTTGAGCGATCTGATCCGCGGGAATTGGGTTTGGCTGGTCATGGTCATTGGCGGAACCATTTTTGGGATCCGCAAATTTCTAGGCACCAAGATCGGAACCGAACTCTGGGACCGCTACCAACTCAAGTTGCCGGTCATGGGCCCGTTGGTTCATAAAATTTGCATGAGCCGGTTTGCCCGGACCTTTGCGCAGTTGATCCGTTCGGGTGTGCCGATTTTGGAAGTGATGGAGATCGTGGGCGAAACTTCTGGAAACACGATGGTGGAAAACGCCATAAAATCGGTGGCTCTGGATGTGGAGAAGGGGGAAAGCCTCGCCGCAGCCATGCTTCGCCAGCCGATTTTCCCCCCGATGATGTTGCGAATGGTTTCCGCCGGTGAAGCTACCGGTAAAATTGACGCGATGCTTGAGAAAATGGCCGATTTTTGGGACGAAGAAATCGAAGCGATGCTCGATGCCCTGACCTCGCTTATCGAGCCGTTCCTGATCGTGTTCCTGGGCGTGATTGTCGGCGGCATCGTCGTGGCGATGTTCCTGCCGATCTTCAAACTCAGCGATGTCGTCTCCGGGGCGAAATAGGTAATACCTGTTCCAGCCAAAAAAGAGCCTTAGCCTAACTGGGAATTTTTTTAAGACAGGATTAGCAAGATTGACATGATTTACAGGATTTTCGGATCGGGTGACAGAATGCTAACCGACTATTGCGAGCTTTACGCGTAATCCTGAGAATCCTCAAAATCTTGTGAATCTTGTCTAAATTGCCAAGAGCTCGGGAATTTACGCTCCGTATTGAGTGAGCGCGGCGATCCATATCGCCACGCCATAAACCACGCCGCCCAGCGCCGCCACCCGCCAGCGCAGATCGGTCTTGGAGACCCATTCAATCTGGTCGCGCAGCAAATAAGGCATGCCGACCCAGAAAAGCCCCAGCGTTGCCCAACCGTAAGCCAGCAGGCTCAGGAGGAGACGGCTCAGCTCGGGCCGCAGGAACGTCACCTCCAGCAACGGCTCTGCCACCAGCAGGCAAGCCATGCCCAACGCGCGCACGGCCAGGAATTCCTGCACAAATAAAAGGGTCAATACCGATCCGATCGCGATGATCCCGAGGAAAATCTCCCGGTAAGCGGTGAACTCTCCCAGATCGATCTGGGCGACCAACGCAAAAGCCCAAACCGCGTCGAGGAGCAGCAAAAAGGTTCCCATCGTGCGGGAACGTGGAAACGATTGAAGAAAGTTTTTGACCGCTTGGGCGTGAATCAATGCCACCGCATGAACGGCAAATACAAATAAACCTACCAGCAGACCGGTGTTGCGAAGGCTAAGGGAATAAATCATGGCTTGGTGAAAGAAAGGCTAAACCGGCTCTCCATACAAGCAGAACCCGCTGGTGCGGGTGACTTGGATTTCGACCATTTGACCGATGAGGCGGTCGCCGCCTTCGAAAATCACAATCTTGTTGGACTCGGTTCGCCCGGTCAGCCGTTTGGGGTTGTTTTTGCTCGGCCCCTCGCAAAGCACTTCCACGCGGGTATCGACTGCCGTTTCCAGCTTCTCCTTGATGATGGCGTTGGTCAGTTCCAGCAAGTTCTGGAGCCGCGCTTCCTTAATGGTTTCTTCGATCTGGCGGGGCATTTCGGCCGCGGGCGTCTCCTTGCGTTTGGAATAGCCAAAAATGAAGGCGTTATCGAAACGGACCTCTTCGCAGACCCGGCGCGTCGCCTGGAAATCGTCGTCCGTCTCGCCGGGATAGCCGACGATAATATCGGTGGTAATCGCCAAATCCGGCCGCACCTCCCGCATCTGCCGCACGAGTTGGAGATATTGCCCGGCGGTGTAGCCGCGGTGCATCGCTTTAAGAATCCGGTCCGAGCCGGATTGCAACGGCAGGTGAACATGCCCCGCAAGCTTCGGGAGCCGGGCGAACGCTTCGATCAAATCGGTTTTGTAACCAATCGGGTGAGGGGAGGTGAACCGCAACCGTTTCAATCCTTCGACCGCGTGGACCGCTTCCAGTAATTGCACAAACGGGCTTTTTCCGTCCAGCTTGGGAAACTCATGGCGACCATACAAATTGACGATCTGGCCCAGCAACGTCACTTCTTTGACCCCCCTGCTCACGAGCTCTTCCACTTCGCGAACGATCTCCGGGATGGCGCGGCTGCGTTCTGAACCGCGAGTCTGCGGCACGATGCAAAAAGTGCAGCGCATGTTGCAGCCTTGCATGATCGAGACAAACGCCGTGCTTTGGCGCTCGCGCACGGTGTGGTCGTGAATCGTTTCCTGCGAACCAGCTTCCTCTTCCACATCGACAATCGTCAGCCGGGCGTCGTCCATTGATTGGGTGCGCCGGTGGGCGAGAAGCTCGTCCACGTAATCGGCCACGCGGTGAAATTTTTGTGTCCCGGCCACCAGATCGACTTTGCCCTCTTTCATCAACGCCGCGCCCCGGCTTTGCGCCATGCAGCCCAGGAACCCGAGCACGACCCCCCGGGCCCGGTGGTGATGGGCCAGGAGCCGCATTTTGCCGAGAGCTTTTTGTTCGGCCATATCGCGCACGCTGCAAGTGTTGAGCAGAATCACGTCGGCTTGCGCTTCGTCGGTCGTCATTTCGTACCCGCGCGCGATGAGCATCTGCGAGACCTGTTCGGAATCGCGTTCGTTCATCTGGCAACCGTAGGTTTTAATGAGGACTTTAGGCATTGGCTATGCTTGCTTGAGCTTGAAATGGAGCTGTTCGACCCGCCGGCCGTCGCTTTTGGTGATGGTGACTTCGTAGCCGTCGATCCGCACTTTTTCGCCTTGTTGCGGAAGCCGTCCCAATAGATGGGTAACGTAACCGCCAATGGTGCTCACGTCCGGGCTTTCCAAATCGAGCCCGGCGGAATCGTTGAGTTCATAAAGCCCAAAGGTTCCCTCGACCAGGAACTCATCTTCGCTGATTTTGCGGAACTCGGCGTTATCGACGTCAAACTCATCCTGGATTGATCCGACGAGTTCTTCGAGCACGTTGTCGAGCGTCACGATGCCGACGGTGCCGCCGTATTCGTCCACCACCAGGGCGAGGTGGGCGTGTTTGCTCAGAAACAGCTTTAAGAGTTTTTCGAGCGGCATCATTTCCGGCACGGGCAGGATTTCCCGCTTGATGGAACTCAAATCCGGCGACTCCTGGCGGGTCAGCCGCAGCAAATCTTTGATATGCACCAAGCCGATGGTGTTATCGAGGTGTCCCTGGCAGAGGGGAAACCGGGTATGCCGCGATTCCTGGGCGATTTTAAGGTTTTCGTCGAACGAATTTTCCAGATCGAGGCTGACCACCTCGCCCCGCGGAGTGGTGATGTCGCGCACGACCAACCGGCGCAGATCGAGCGCATTGATCAGAATTTCCTTGCCCAAAGGGGACACTTCATCGGCGTTCTCGCTCTCGGTCAGGATGACCCTCAACTCCTCCTCGCTATGGCCGATTTCGTGCTCGCTGGCCGGTTTGACCTTGAACCCGCGTTCCAGGATGAAATTGGCGAAATTGTTGAGAACCAAAATGGCCGGGCGGAACATTTTGTAGAACAACTGCAAAGGCCGGGCGATCCAAAGCGTGGCCGTAAGCGGCTTGCGGATGGTCAGGCTTTTGGGGACCAATTCCCCCATGACGATATGGGCAATCGTAATTAAAGAGAAAGCGAGCCCGAACGAGACCGGGTGGATCAAGGCCGCATTCTGAATTCCAAAAAGCTGGAAAACCGGGGTGATCATCCGGGCCAAAAACGGTTCCCCCAGCCATCCCAACCCCAGGCTGGCAAGGGTGATCCCCAACTGGCAGGCGGAAAGATAGGCGTCGAGATTGGAGATGATCACGCCGGAAACTTTGGCGCGCCCGTCTCCCTCTTCGATCAGCGGCTCCAACTGGGTGGAGCGGATTTTGACAATGGCGAACTCTGCGCCGACAAAAAAGGCGTTCAGGAGCACCAGCAACGCGATGCACAGGAGCTTGAAAAGGATCACGTCCAGCGATTCCCAGCTCGTCTCAACGAGCGCCGCGGAAGTGGCAATCAGAACGTTCATAAAAAGGATTCCATCCAAAAAGGAACGGCTCGCCACAGGAAGCGGCGAGCCGGAAAAAAGAAATGAATTGAAACTGCCGAGGCGTTTTAATCCCCGGCCGTAGAGGTCTTACCAACTCGATTTGGTCACCCCGGGGATCATCCCGTTGGAGGCCAATTCGCGGAAGGCGATACGCGAAAGCTGAAAGCGGCGCATATACCCATGCCGGCGGCCACTTGCGCGGCAGCGGTTGACAAGACGCACAGGGCTCGCGTCACGGGGAAGCTTCTGCAGCCCCACGTAGTCACCCTTCGCCTTCAGTTCGGCGCGCAGGGCGGCATACTTGGCCACAATGATACGTTTGCGTTTTTCTTTCTCGGTCCAGCTCGTTTTAGCCATAAAAATAGGAGCGGACAATCTAGTGGCCTCGCTTCCTAATGCAATAACTTTTTTGAGGGGAGTGTGATTTTTCTTTCCGAACCGCCCCGGCACCCTCCACACTTCCCCCATGCGCAGAGCGGTATATCCCGGCAGTTTCGATCCCGTCACCAACGGCCATCTCGACGTGATCGAGCGGGCCTCGCGTCTTTATGACGAGGTGATCGTGGCCGTCGCCCATAATGAATCCAAAACCGGCCTTTTCTCTTTTGAGGAGCGGATGGCCCTTTTGCAGGAGGTCGTGGCGCACCATCCCAATGTGCGGATCACCCAGTTCAGCGGTCTGCTGGTCGATTACGCCCGGCAGGTTCAAGCCCAGGTGATCATCCGGGGGTTGCGGGCCGTCTCGGATTTCGAATACGAGTTCCAGATGGCCCTCATGAACCGCAAACTTGAGGGCGGCGTCGAGACGATGTTTTTGATGCCCAAGGAGGAATATACTTACTTAAGCTCGCGCCTGGTGAAGGAAATCGCGCGGCTGGGTGGAAACATCGACGTTTTTGTGCCAGATTCCATAGCCCGGGCCTTGAGGGAAAAATTTTCCCGTTAACCCCGGACTCTCTTTGATATGAAAATTCACACCAATCAAATCCCCGTCGGCGGCCTTCATGTGGAAGGCGAGGAAGAGCGCGACATTTTCGATTTTAAAGACGAACTCGTTTCCGCGGTGAGCCCGGTGCGTTACTCGCTGGATGTGGGGCTTTCGGAGGGGGGGCTTTTTGCAACGGGCACCCTGGCTGTCGATCTCAAGCTGGAATGCGTCCGGTGCCTGAATTGCTTTCCTTACACTGTGGAAGTGCCCGATTTTGCGGTGCAAATTGAGCTTGGCACTTCCGAGACGGTAGACTTGACGGAGGAGATAAGGGAAGATATTCTCCTCGCCCTGCCTCCCCATCCGCATTGTGATTGGAATGGTGCAAACCCTTGCGCCGGGATGCTGGAAAATACAAGGCATGAGTCGGAAACGACCGCGCAACCCGAGGAGAAAAACCCTTGGGCGACGCTCGACCAACTCGCCAAACCGAAAGACTGATAGTAACCGACCGACAGAAAGACCGACCACAGAAAGACCGATATGGGAGTCCCAAAACGTAAAACTTCGAAAATGCGCCTGCGCACCCGCAAGGCCGCCAACCGCTGGCATGCTGACCAGCTCGCCAAATGCGGACAGTGCGGAAGCACGCTTCGCTCGCACACCGCATGCCCTTCATGCGGCTATTATAAAGGACGCCAAGTCGTCACCGTCGAGGCCGCCTAAACGCCGCGGCAATTAAAATTTAGCCGTCTCGCGGGTTCGTGAGGCGGCTCTCTTTTTCTAAGCTATGCACGATCTCTTATGAAAATCGCACTCGACGCCATGGGGCATGATGAAGGGCCCCGCAAACTCGTCGAAGGCGCGGCGCTTGCGCTGAGTGAATTTTCGGAGATTAGCCGCCTTTACCTCACCGGCGACACCCCGCAGTTGGAGGCCGAGCTCAAAAAAGTCGGCTGCAACGACGGGCGAATCGAGATCGTTCACTGCACGCAAGTCGTGGAGATGAGCGATCACGCCATTGACGCGGTGCGGCGTAAAAAAGACTCGTCCATCGCCCGGGCGGTGGATCTGGTTAAAAGCGGCGAGGCGGAAGCCGTCGTCAGCGCCGGGCATACCGGGGCTTGCGTCGCGGCGACCACGATCAAATTGCGCACCCTACCCGGCATCGAACGGCCGGGAATCGCCGCCACGATGCCGACAGAGAAACAGCTCTTCGTCCTCATCGACGCGGGAGCCAATACCGACCCGACCCCCACCCAGATGGTCCACAACGCCATCATGGGTTCGGTTTACTCCCGATATGTGTTGGGTTATGAAAACCCGAGCGTCGGGATCATGTCGATCGGCACCGAAGACGAAAAGGGCAACGATTTTACCCGGCAATCGTTTGAGCTTATCAAAAACAGCGGGCTCAAATTCCGGGGCAACATCGAAGGGCACGATCTTTTCGGAAATCCCGTGGAAGTCGTGGTTGCCGACGGTTTTACCGGGAACATTGTTCTCAAAACCAGCGAAGCGATTGCCCATGCGATCTTTGGCTGGCTCAAGCACGAGATCTACAAGAGCCCCGTGCGCAAACTCGGCGCGATGCTGGCCAAGGGAGCCTTTATGAGCATCCGCAAACGCACCAGCGCCGACGAATACGGCGGCATGCCGCTCCTGGGCATCAACGGGGTCTGCATCATCGGGCACGGAGGCAGCTCGCCGATTGCCGTCAAAAACGCCATCCGCATGGCGAAACAATCCATTTCCCAACAAGTGAATCCACATATCGTGGAGCACATCCAATGCTACAATGAACAAGCCGCAGCCTCGCACCACGCGTCTTCATAAGCCCAAGCGCACTGTATCGATCATCGGGACAGGCAGTTATGTCCCGGAGAAAGTCCTCACCAACGCGGCGCTTGAAAAGCTCGTCGATACCAATGACGAATGGATCGTCAGTCGCACCGGGATCAAAGAGCGGCGACTGGCCGCCACCGGCGAGCACACCAGCGATCTGGCCACCAAGGCCGCCCTCGCCGCGATGGAACAAGCGGGCGTCGCCGGGGAAGAGATCGACATGATCATTGTCGGCACCATCACCCCGGATATGGCTTTCCCGAACACCGCCTGCCTGGTGCAAAAGCAAATCGGGGCCAAAAACGCCATCTGCTTCGATCTTTCCGCCGCTTGCTCCGGCTTTTTGTATGGGATGGAAATCGCCCAGCAATTCATCTCCAGCCGGAGCTGTAATACCGTTCTCGTGATCGGGGCGGACAAATTGAGCGGGATTGTCGATTGGACTGACCGCAACACTTGCGTTCTGTTTGGCGATGGCGCGGGTGCGGCCATTTTGCGGCATCGCCCCGGCTCGCACGGGATCATTCATTCCACCCTGGGGGCCGACGGCGAATTCTCGGACATTCTTCACATGCCCGGCGGTGGCAGCCGCTTGCCCGTCACCAAAGAGAATATCGACGAGAAGCACAACACTATTAAAATGTCCGGCAAGGACGTTTATAAACAGGCGGTGACCGCCATGGTCGGCGCCGCCCACAAAGCCCTCGACATCGCGGGACTCCAAACCAAAGACCTCGCGTGCATCATTCCGCACCAAGCCAATATGCGGATCATCGAGGCGATCGGCAGCCGGTTGGGCGTCCCGTCCGATCGCGTTTTCGTCAATCTCCAGCGTTATGGCAACACCAGCGCGGCGGCAGTCGCGATCGCGTTGGACGAAGCCAACCGCACCGGCCGGATGAAGCGTGACGACTACATTTTGCTCGTCGTTTTTGGCGGCGGCTTGACCTGGGCCAGCTCGGTGATTCAGTGGTAAGAGGTTAGCTCTTTTCAATCAAAGCGTTGCGCAGGATTTGAGCGGGGTGGAGCGCCGTGCGTTTCGTGCCGTCGTGGATCTGGTGGCGGCAGCTCGTTCCCGGTGCTGCAATTAGAACCTCGTCCGCCAATTTGCGGATCGAGGGGAAGAGCACCAGTTCGCCGACTTTCATCGAAACCTCGTAATGCTCGGCCTCGTAGCCGAATGACCCGGCCATGCCACAGCAGCCGGAAGGGATCACATTGACGGTGTAATTTTCGGGAAGGCTGAGCATCGCGACGGTCGGATGCACCGAAGCCAGCGATTTTTGGAAACAGTGGCCGTGGAGATGGATCGTTTTCGCTTCACGGGTGAAGAGCGAAGCGTCAATGCGTTGGGCGGCGATTTCCCGGGCGATAAATTCGTCGAGCATGAGGCAGTTCGGCGCGAGCTGGCGGGCGTCAGCGCGCAACGAGGGATCGACCAGGACCGGATATTCATCGCGGAAACCGAGGATGCCGGACGGCTCAATGCCGATCAGCGGTTCGTCAGCGGTGACAATGAGGGCGAGACGACGGACGTTTTCTTCCGCAAACCCTTTGGCCCGGCGGACGAGTCCCTTGGATAGCGAGGCGCGTCCGCTCTCGACGTGATCGGGGAGGTTCACTTCGTAGCCGAGGCGTTCGAGCAACTCGACCGTGGCGATCCCCGCGTCGAGATCGTTGAAGTTGGTGAATTCGTCGCAAAAGAGATGGACCTTGCCGATTTTTTGGCGCAACGGCGCAAGCGGTTGACGTCCCGCAGCCCATTTCCGGAACGGAACGGGATTGAGCCGTGGCATGGTGCGATCGGGGTGAAACCCGAGCATCCGGTTGGCGATCCGCCGCAGCGTGGGGGTTTGCAGGATTGCGTTGTAAACCGACGGGGCGATGGAGGCCATCTGCGCGCTTTCGGAGAAGTGACCCACGACCCATGACCGGAGCGGCACGCCGTGCGCATCGTAATAGTGCTGGAGAAACTCGGCCTTGAGCTTGGCGACATCCACGCTCGACGGGCATTCGGATTTGCACGCCTTGCAGGAGAGGCAGAGGTCCATCACTTCTTTAATCTCGGCGCTGTTAAACGGGTTTTTCGGGTCGGGCGGATGATTGAGGACGTGCCGCACGATATTGGCCCGCGCCCGCGTGACGTGTTTCTCGTCCCGGGTGGCCATGTAGCTTGGGCACATCGTTCCGCCCGCCAGCGCGTATTTGCGGCAGTCGCCCGAGCCGTTGCATTTCTCCGCCGCGCGGACCACGCCCGCCACGTCGCTGAAATCGAACACGGTCTCGTAGTCGGGAGTCGGATGGCCGGGTTCATGGCGGAACGCGGTGTCCATCGGTGGCGTGTCGATGATTTTGCCGGGATTGAAGATGCCGTTCGGATCGAAGAGCGCCTTCACTTCCCGCATCATCCGATAGCAATCTTCCCCCACCATCATCGGGATGAATTCCCCGCGAAGCCGGCCGTCCCCGTGTTCGCCGCTGAGTGAACCGCGGTATTTTTTAACCAGCCGGGCGATATCGGTGGCCACTTCGCGGAACATCTTCACGCCTTCCGGCGTCTTGAGATTAAACAAAGGACGCGTGTGCAGTTCTCCCGAACCGGCATGGGCATAATAGACGCAACCGATGCCGTATTTTGTGCGCATCAGTTCCTCAAACTCGGCGATGTAATCCGGGAGATCATGCACATCCACGGCGGTGTCCTCGACGACCTCGCGCGGTTTGGCGTCGCCGACCACGTTGCTCATCAGTCCTTGCCCTGCGCGGCGCAATTCCCAGACCTTGTTTCCATCGGCGTCCCACAAAACCGGGAAGGCATAACCGAACCCGGCGGATTTCCAGGCGGCGATCACCGCGTCACAAGCGGCTTGCGCTGCTTGGTGGGTGTCGCGGCGGATTTCCACAACGAGGAGCGCGCCGGGATCACCTTCAACAAACGAACGGTTGCGCTGTTGGGCGAGATTGGATTTGGTGCATTCGAGAATATGGCGGTCGATCAACTCACAGGCGCTGGGGGAATGCGGCAGAGCCAGTAAATTGGCCCGCAGCGATTCGTTGACCGTGGTGAAGTGCCCGCAAATGAGTGCCGCGTGAGGCGGCGGCAGCGGCGAGCAATCCAGCTCGATTTCGACCGCAAAAAAGAGCGTGCCTTCGGACCCGGCGATCAAGCGGCACATATTGAACGGCTCATCATTTTCCAGATCGAAAACGTCCGCATCCATCAGCAAATCGAGCGCATAGCCCGTGTTGCGGCGGGGGATCGAAGGAAGGGGATAGTTGTCGCGGATTTTCTGGCGGTTTTGCGGATCGGAGAGGAGCGTCCGCAACGATTGGTAGATGCGCGTTTCAAGGCAGTCCGGCCCGTTGCATTTCGCCTCAAATTCCTCGCGGCTGAGCGGTCCGAAGGTGACTTCAGAGCCGTCGCTGAGAAAGCCGCGCATGGAAACCAGATGCTCGCGGGTGCTGCCGTAGACGAGCGAGTTGGAGCCGCACGAATTGTTCCCGACCATGCCGCCCATCATCGCGCGGTTGGCGGTGGAGGTCTCCGGGCCAAAAAAGAGCCCCTCGGGTTCCAGGGCGAGATTAAGCTCGTTGCGAATCACCCCCGGTTGTACCCGGACGCGGCGGCTGGCACGGTCCACCGATAAAATTTGAGTCAGATGCCGCCCGACATCCACCACCAGGCCATCACCTACGCACTGCCCAGCCAGAGAGGTCCCGGCGGTGCGCGGAATCAACGGGATTCGATGTTCATTGGCGAAGCAAATGATTTCCCTCAGATCCGCATCGGTCCGTGGGAAGACCACGCCCAGCGGCATTTGCTGATATTCCGAGGCATCGGTGGCATACAGTTTCCGCAGCGTGAGGCCGGTGCCAAGTTCCCCGGAAATGCGGGCGGCGAGGGAAGTCAGATCAGGTGAAGTCATGAAATAAAAGGAATAAGTGGACTATTCTGTTGGGCAACTTCGCCAATGCTTAAGCGGAATTGCGGCCAGAGCTATCAGTGCCAATTGGCTTGCCGCAAATAGTATCAGCCAAGGGAATGCCTTGTCCATGAAACTGTACGAATGGAGGCCGACGCCAAGCATGTTGACCCCAAACCACGAAAAGCTCGTGACGACATTACCAAACAGGGCGAGCATCATGAATCCGCGCTGGCGAATGTAACCTCCCCGGCGGGCGTGCAGGATGATCGCGCACCAGAGCACGATGAGGAGCGCCCCGTTTTCCTTGGGGTCCCAACCCCAAAAACGGCCCCAAGATTGGTCAGCCCAGATGCCGCCGAGCACCGTTCCGACGAAGCTGAATAACGCGGCAAAACAGATGACCCCATAAGTCATGCTTGCCAGGGATTGAGCGGATTTCGGAGTGAAGGAGCGGGTTAATACGCCGCGAATGACATAAAAATTGGCCAGCATGCCCGCCAGGAACATCGCGGAATAGCCGATCGTGATCGTGACCACATGGGTCGCCAGCCAGAGATTAGTGTCGAGCACCGCACTGAGCATTTCGAGTGTCTCGCCGGTGCCCGCCAGATGGTGCGCAATGATCAATGTCACAAACCCAATCATGGCAGAGCAAGCCATCGCAATGCCGTCCCGGTGGAGCCGTTCCAGAATCAAGCCGAACGCCACCGTTCCCCATCCGATGAAAACCGCCGACGAGTAAAGGTTTGTCACGGGCGGCCGCCCTTGGAGAACCATCCGCGCAGCCAGCCCGAAAGTATGCAGCGCCAAGCCCACGAGCATCACATAAACCGCCGAGCGATTCAGGCTCTGGGATCCCCCGAGCCATGATCCACAAACCAGCAGGAACCCGAGCACGTAAAGCCCCATGCTTTGATAAAAAGGAGCGATTTGGTTAAGCCGGAATTCGAAGGATGCTCGGTTTACTGCCGCCGGTTCATCCACCGCGATCAACGATGAAAGGCGGGCGACCTCCTGATTGAAAATGCCGGGCCGGTTTGCGCGATAAGCATCCCCAATCGCAGCATACGCCTTTGTAACCGGACTGATCCGCCCATCGGCCAACGCCCCGGCCAGGCTTTCTCCCATGGAGAGCCAATCCCCCCGTTGACGGTCAGCGGCATCCATCGGCGGAACCGGCTGGATGGAACTTGCTGCCGCGAAATCGCGATAATTTTGGACAAATTTCTCGCAAATCCCGAGTTTCACTTTTTGTAGCGGGTCCGCCATCGCCCTAGGGATGAGCTTCTCATAAGCCCCGATTTCCGCTGTGAAATTTTGCATCTCGCGGGGGCGCAAGCTGTGCATGAGCTGCTGGTAAACCATCAGCGTGTTGCGCAGATTAACGACGGCCGTTTGGAACGGAGAGCGTTGGGCGGGTGGGACCGCTTCAGCCAATTGCCCCTGCTCGTCGATCTTTTTTAGAAACGGCTCCAGCTCATTATAACTAAAACAGCTCTGGTCGCGCTGCTCCCAGCCAAAAAGGCCGAGCACCTCCGGGTTGCTAATGGCAAAAGTGGCGTATCGGTTGGCTTGCGCGGGATCGAAGGCCACCCTGGCCAGCCAATCAATGGCGCTCAGAGTTTGGCCGTGATCCAGGCGCAGCGTTTGCCTTCCCCGGATGATCATTAATGTGTTGCGCGCCACGGTATCCAGCGGTTTGGTGCGCCCAGCTTCCAGCACGGGGATATCGCCAAATTTTTTAAAATTAAATTCTCCCGGTGGGGTCTCGGGTATGCGCCAAGCCGATCCCAGCCACGTCAGGACGAGGAGCAAGATCAACCCTGGAAGCAGCCGTTTCATGTTGCGCTCCCCTTCCGCATCCAGGCGGCAAACCGGAAATAGAATTGAACCAGCAAACCGAGCGTGATGATCCCGCAGGCGATATATGGCGCGGCAAAACCCGGATTCCGGACGACCTGCAAAATGGAAGATGTGCCGTCCCGGCCAAACCCGGCCTGGTAATAGGTATCTCCGGCATAGCGAAACGGGCGGTTCATCGAGATCACCACGTCGCGGCTCACGGCATGCGCCGGATCATTCAAGGTAATGTGGCTGGCGAAGTTTTTTGGAATGCCGGTGCCGGGATAACATTCATGTGTGAATTTTTTCAGGGTGATGCTGTAAGGTTTGACATAGCGAACCGGTTGCAAATCGCGGGTGCCTTCGGAATAGTTCTTCGTCTCCCCGGCTGCGAGTTGCATCTGGCTCTCGATCGAAAAAAGATCGGTGAACAATCCGCCCGCCAGCATCAGGATCAGGCCGCCGTGGATCAAATGAAGCCCGGCATTGCGAAGGTTCCACTGAAACCGGCGGAACTGGGTGGCCAGCAAATTCACCAGCAATACCGCGCCCAGGAGATGTCCCCCCGGAAACACCGGGATTCTCCACCCATCAGCGGTTTCCAAGGGCCACCAAACGAAAAAGCTTTGGAAATACAGCATCTGCACCTTGTGCGTGCCGAGCTGGACCTGGGCCAACGTGCCCAGAAAAACGAGCGCCGCCGCAGCCGAAAGGCAGGCGAGGGTCAGCTTGAGCGACGAGATGAAATCGAGAAACCGGCGCCACATGGGAATAGTAGAAGCGGCCCACGTTCTCCAGAGGGCACGATGGCGAGAGACGGTAGCCGAAGATCGCCTTAATACAAAAAGAAAACTGGAGAGAGAGAGCTTATTCCGGTTAAAATTGAAATGCGCTCTTTTGAATTTCTCCCCCGGACCGCCTCGCCCCACCTATGCTTCATTGCTTCAAGGAACTCACCAAAATTGCGGACACCCGCCCCATTGTTCGCGACGTTGTCTATCGCACTTTTGCGGGCGCTCGCGGCCGAGCTCTTATTTACGGAGGGCGAAACCTCGGAACCGTTCATGAATGCGAGGACGCAACGTATTGTTTTTTTGAACAGGTTGTGCCCGCCGATCTTTCCGCCTCGCGCGGAGAACAAACCACCAGCATTTTTGAGACGATCGATCGCGTGCTTCGTATGGAGGAAATGGATTCCAGCCATCTCGTTCGCACCTGGTTTTACCTGGATCATATCCTCGGCTGGCATGGCGAATTTAATCAGGCGCGCACTAAGTTTTTGCAGTCCCGCAGCAGCTTCGAGGGTTTTTTCCCCGCCAGCACCGATATCGGGATCGCCAACCGATTCGACGCTGCGATTGTGGCCGGAGCGCTTGCCATCAAACCCAAAAACGCGACCATCAAGGAGGTCGTTTCGCCATTGCAGCATCCGGTTCAGGAATATAGCCGCGCGGTGGAAGTCGTCCGCCCGGGCCGCCGCGAACTCTATCTTTCCGGCACCTCCAGCATCGATCTCGACGGTCATACGGCGCACGTTGGCGATGTCAAATCCCAGATCGACCTTACGATGGAAGCGGCGGGCGCCATTCTTAAATCCCGGCAGATGAACTGGTGCGACATCACGCGCGCCATCGCCTATTTTAAAGATGCCAGAAAAGCGCCGGTTTTGACTCAATATCTCGGCAGCCATGGGCTCGACAAAATGCCGCTCACCTGGATGCATGGCGATATCTGCCGCAGCGATCTCCTTTTCGAAATCGAACTGGATGCCGTCGTGAAGCAGCAGGGTTGAGGAATTGGGGAGCGCTAAACAGGGCAGGGAAGATTTTTCCGTAATCGCCACGGGGAATTCGGCGAGAGCTCAGGTATTCCTTACATCTGAGCCAAGTGATATCTCGCAATCCTTTTTTGGAAATTCCATTACGCACCGTTCCATAGTTTGGAACTCATATAGTTATTCCATGTGTTTGTGGGTGCTTCTATCATCCCGTCACCAACTGGACCAAAGATGCAAGGAAGCTATGAAAAACGGCAATTGTCCCCTCAAAAAGAATGCGGAAAGCGAGACTGGAAAACTCAGATTCCAGGTAAGGATCTCTCGCAGATATCTGATTTTGATCGGAGCTCTGGCGAGCTTCGGAATCCCCGCTAGCGCGATGGCTGCGGATGCGTATTGGCGCGGTACAATCAATAATGTTTGGTCCACCTTTACGAACGGCACCAGTAATTGGACGAGTAACAGCGCGGGGACCATGATCATCGGTGCGGTTCCGGCGACTCCCAGTGATGTCATATTTTCTGCCACCGGCAGTTCGAAAAAAAACACGGTGCTTGGAGCCAACATCCAGATCAGGAGTTTGAGCGTGATCGATCCGGAGGCGGTAACGATCGGAGGAATCAACACGCTGATGATCACCAGCCCGTCTGATGTGCCTGCAATCGCAATCGCCAGCGGAGCCGGACCCGCGACCATTAGCTGCAACCTGATGCTCTCCGGTTCTTCACCGGCGGTCGTGGTGAACACAGGCGCGGCGCTTTCGGTTTCCGGAACGATTGGCGGAGCCATCGGCCTCACGAAAGCCGGTTATGGCTCGATGTTGCTCTCGGCTCATAACGATTTTGCCGGGAACACGACGGTTTCGGCGGGCCAACTGATCACCGGGATCGATCACGCGATTCCGGATCAATCGCGCGTTTCGGTTTATGGAGGAGCCTTGTTGAACCTTGATGGCTTTGATCAATCGATAGGTTCCTTGGCGGATCACGGAATCGTGATGCTCGGGGCGGCGACATTGACGACAGGGAATAATAATACGAGCACGACATTCACGGGAACCATTGCCGGTTCAGGCAATGTGATCAAAACCGGAACAGGATTGTGGAATATCACCGGCAATCATCTGTATACCGGCTCTACGGAAGTGAGGCAGGGGGGATTGTTAATCGGGGACGGCATGACGGCGAACGCTTCGATCAACTCGTCGAGCACTGTTTTTGTCGCCCCTGGCGCGGCGCTCGGGGTGATGCTGGCCCACGGCGAGACATTCTCGAATGCCGTGGTCAATAGCGGAGTCGTCGTGGCAAACGCACCCGGCGTAAACACGCTTGCCGGGGTGATTAGCGGCGCGGGTCACTTGATCCAGTTCGGGAGCGGAACCACCGTGCTTGCGGCCCAAAACAGCTACACTGGCGAGACGGTTGTGGTCCATGGCGTTTTGCAGATTGGAGGCGATTCAAGAGGAGGCTCCCTATCACCGTCATCTCAAGTGCTCGTGGATGCAGGCGCCATCCTGGCTTTGAAACAGGCCGAGGGGGGATCGTTTTTTTCCAATGTCATTCTCAATCCAAACGGACTGCTTGAATCAAAGGTCTCCGGCACCATCCTATTGGCGGGGGTGATCTTGGGGGAGGGGGGCTTGGTTCAATCCGGCTCCGGAACGACCATTCTATCAGGCTCTAATGCCTATTCCGGGGACACTGTCATTCTCAACGGAACCTTGAGAACCGCATGCGATCGGGCGCTCTGGTCGGGTTCTCAAGCGAGCGTCGGCTTTGTCGCCCCGGGCCTCGCGAACATTTCAGAATCCCCCGTCATGGTTTCCGGGCCGGAGAGTGTTCAAAGAACGAATATCGTTTTGGACCACGCGGGTACATTTGATGTGAACGGAACCCGGCAATCGGTGGGAACTTTGAAGGATGGTCCCAACGGCGGCGGCATCGTGAACCTTGGGGGCAGCGCCGGGGAACTGGAGATCTTCGTCTCCGGAATTGACCGGTTTTCCGGGAGCATCCAGGGTGCCGGCTCTTTCATCAAGAGCGGCGGCGGCGTCTGGGTCTTTACCGGAAACGTCTGCGACGCGGGGATTGCCTTTACGATCGGCGCAGGAACATTTGAAACCGGCAAGGAGAATGTATTTTCAGCCGGTTGCAATCTAACGATCGATCCAAACGCGTTGCTGGATCTAAAAAGCCATAACCAGACGATCGCTTCTCTCAGCGGCGGGGGGGGCGTGAACCTCGGTTCCGCGACGCTGACCATGAGTGGAGCCGATGGGATGGATCACGTTTTTAGCGGCGATATCCAAGGAACGGGTGACATTGTAAAGGAAAGCAAGACGACATGGACGATCGAGGGCCGGAACGCGTCCACGGGCACAACCACGATCAATGCGGGGAGATTGATCGTGAACGGGTTGATTGCCGGGTCCGCGCTCATCCAAAATGGCGGGATTTTGCAAGGTTCTGGAAAAATCGGGGGAAATCTTGTCAACAATGGGACAGTTCAGCCCGGAAATTCTCCGGGAAAACTGACAATCCAGGGTAACTATACACAGGCCGCGAACGGAACGCTCGCCATCGAGATCGCTTCCAGGAACCTCTATGATCAACTAGTCGTCGGGGGGAAGGGCAACCTTGACGGAACACTCAGCCTGACCTGGCTTAACGGCTACGTTCCAACCCGTGGAGACCGTTTCACCATCTTAAGCGCGGCCAACGGAATCACCGGAAAGTTCACGAATCTTCAAAGTCCAAAATTTGCCAACACGATGTTGAGTTTGGGGATCGCTTACGAACCGAATGCGGTGGTTGTGGAAACTCAACAAGCTCAATTTGCTTCATTACCGGGGTTGACTCCCAACGAGCTGGCTTTGGCCGAAGCGGTTGATCCCCTGATCTATCGCGCGAGCGTTTCCGATTTGATTGACGTTCTCGATTCCATTTCCACCGACTCCATCTCTTCCGCTTTGCGTCGGATTGTTCCCGTGGAATACACCGTGGTTTACGATGCGGGCATCGCGACTTCCAATATTCAGGCCGAAAATTTGGAACGCCGGATGCAGGAGATCCGAAACGGGATCACCGGTTTCAGCACCGGCGGGCTTTCCCTCAGAGATCCCAACGGCACTCTTTGGGTTGCGGAGCCGAAAGATACCCGGCCGATTGGCAAAGACGGAGCGGAGCTTGCGCCCGCTCCGCTCGACCCGAGATGGGGATTTTTCATCAACGGCTCGGGAGAGTTTGTGGGAGAGAGCCGCACGGGGAACGCCATCCGAAGCAGCTTCAATACCGGCGGCCTCACATTGGGTGCGGACTATCGAGTGTTGGAAAACGCGGCGATCGGCCTGACGGCAGGTTACACCAACCTGAATACCAAATGGTCGGGAGAGGGATCGCTGGAAAACAATGGAGGCAAAGTGGGAATGTATGGCACTGTTTTTAAGGACGGTTTTTTCCTCAATGGAGTCGCGGGCGGAGGTTTCAATAGCTATGATATTCGACGCGACACGCTGGGTGGCATCGCGCGCGGCAATACCGACGGCAACGACTTCAACGCGTTGCTGGGCACCGGCTACACCTATCGGAGCGGCGGGTGGAGCCTCGGCCCGATTTCCTCTCTTCGCTATACGTGGGTGGAGTTGCGTGACTTTGATGAAACCGGTTCGCTTGCGCCGCTGAGGCTCAAAGATCAAAGCGAAGATTCATTAAGATCGACGGCGGGGATGCAGCTTTCGTACGCCTTTGGTTTTTGCAACGTGATCGTTGCCCCTGAACTGCGCGCCCAATGGCAGCATGAGTATCTGTATCGCCACGGGGAAATCACCGCCAGCTTTGCCGAGGGAAACTCGTTCACGGTCAATGGACCGGGCATCGGGCGCGACAGCGCACTCATTGATGCGGGGATCACGGTGCAGTTTACGCCGGAGGTGGCGCTCTATGGCTACTATTCCACCGAACTGGGCCGATCGAATTATACATCCCATAATCTATTTGGAGGGGTGCAAATCACGTTCTTCTAAATTGCTCTAAACTCAGGGGATTTTCGCGAGCTGCTGAAAATCAGATTTCTTACAGAGCCTTTATCTAAGCCATTTCCAGAGCAGAAAATGGCGGAAGGGGTGGGATTCGAACCCACGGTAGCGGTAAAGCTACGTTCGATTTCGAGTCGAGTGCCTTAAACCGGACTCAGCCACCCTTCCTTAAGGGACGCGCCCTTTTCGGGCGGAAGTCACAGCAAAACAGGTAACAGAGCTATCCGCTGCTCGCAAGCTTTCTTCTGCAAAAAGAATTCTCTTCAGGAGCTAAAGAGGGCTCGTTTTATCAAGCCTTTCCACTGTGCACCCGCTCAACGTAAGCAGCCGCAGCTTCGCGGATTGACGCTCCGGCGGCGGCCAGCGGTTTGGCAAATCTGGGGGTAAACCACGGGAAAAGCCCCGCCAAATCATGGATGACCAGCACCTGCCCGTCGCACTCCGCGCCGGAGCCGATGCCGATGGTCGGGATGCGCAATGCGGCGGTGATCGCTTGGGAGGCTTCCGCCTTCACCAGTTCCATGACCACCGCGATCGCTCCGGCTGCTTCGACGGCGAGGGCATCGTTGAGGAGTTGCTGGGCTGCCTCCGGGGTCTTGCCCTTGATTTTGTAGCCGCCTTCTTCGCGCACGCTTTGGGGGAGCATGCCGATGTGGGCCACGAGCGGGATGCCGCTTCGCGTGATGGCGGCGATTTGGGCCGAATGGCTGATCCCGCCTTCGAGTTTCACGGCGTCCGCCCCGGCTTCCATGAGCCGCCGGGCATTGGCGACGGCCTGCTCGGGCGTGTCGTAACTATGGATCGGGAGGTCGGCAATGACGGGGGCGCGCTGGGAACCCCGGGCGACGGCGCGGGTATGGTGAAGCATCTCCTCCATGGTGACGAAGGTGGTGTCCGGGTAGCCCAGGACCACCATGCCGAGCGAATCGCCGACGAGCAGCACGTCCACCCCTGCTTCATCGAGGAGCCGGGCGGTCGGGTAGTCGTAGGCGGTCAGCATGGCCACTTTGCAGCCACGCGCTTTGGCGGTAAGGAGCGGTTCAAGGCGAGGGTTCATGAATTTAAATGGGTTGTGCCCACAATTGGACGGACGGATTGAGGGGTAGTGCGCTTAGGAAGCTGGCGACGGGCCGATCCGTGCCGGGCAAGATTAAATCGGGGTGCAAATCGGCGAGCGGTTGCAGGACAAAACGCCGGGTGGCGATCCGGGGGTGGGGGAGGGTCAGCTCGGCGCTTTGGAGGGTCATTTCCCCGGCATAAAGGAGGTCGAGATCGAGGGTCCGCGGGGCGTTGCGCAGGTGTTCGGAGGGACGGCCCATGGAGCGTTCAATCTGCTGGAGCCTATGGAGCAGCGCAGCGGGGTCGAGGTCGCTTTCAATCTCCATCACGGCGTTGAGATACGGTGCGGTGCCCGGTTCGCAATCGACCGGTTCCGTTTCATAAACCGGCGAGAGGAGCGGTGCGCCGGAGCCTTGGTGGAGCGAGGCCAGGGCGGTCCGGGCGGCGCGCAGGTGCGCAATCCGGTCGCCGAGGTTGGAGCCGAGGGCGATGCCGCAGCGCATGGCAAATCTCCTAACGAAGCCCCAGCACGTCCTGCATGTCGTAGAGCCCGGCGGGCTGGCTCGCGGCCCATTTTGCGGCACGGACGGAACCGCGCGCAAACGTGTCGCGGCTGGACGCCTTGTGGGTCAGTTCCACCCGTTCGCCGACATTGGCATAAATCACGGTGTGGTCGCCGACGACATCGCCGCCGCGGATGGCATGCATGCCAATTTCCGTGCGGGTGCGTTCGCCGACAATCCCCTCGCGTCCGTGGCGCACATCGTCATTGTATTGAAGACCCCGCACATCCGCCAAAATCTCGGCGAGCCGTTTGGCGGTGCCGCTGGGGGCGTCTTTTTTGAGGCGGTGATGCATTTCGACCACTTCGAGATCAAAATCCGGCCCGAGGATTTCGGCGGCTTTGCGGGTCAGCCAAAAGAGGGTGTTGACTCCCACGCTGAAGTTCGGGGCAAAAACGAGTGGGATGCTCTGGGCGGCTTGCCGGATCGTGGCGACTTGCTCGTCGCTATGGCCGGTGGTGCCGATCACCAGGATCTTACCGGCGGCGGCGCACGCTTTGGCAATTCCTTCGGTTAGGCTGCAATGGCTGAAATCGATGACGGCATCGCAGCCCGGCAACGCGGCGGCCAGATCGTCCCCCTGGTCGATTCCGGCCACGACGGTTACTTCGGGATCGCCCTGAACCGCAGCGACAATGGCCTGTCCCATGCGTCCTTTGACGCCGTTGATGATGATTCGGAGCGCACTCATGTTAAATCAATTGGAGACTGGCGAGGGTCGCTCGCAATTTCCCGGCGTTTTCGGGCGCCATTTCGCAAAGCGGCAGCCGCACTTCCAGCGCGATGCGGTTCTGCAAAGCCAGCGCGGTCTTGATCGGGACCGGGTTGGTCTCGATAAAAAGATCCCGGAATAGCGCATACCATTTTTCGTGAAGGGCACGGGCTTTAGCATAATCGCCAGCGAGGGCGGTGCGCACCAGTTCGCTGACTTCACGCGGGATGATGTTGGAGGCGACGCTAATCACGCCGACAGCTCCCACGGAGAGGAATGGCAGGGTGAGCGCGTCGTCGCCGGAAAGGATCTCGAAATGGGCCGGGAGCGCCTGCCGGAGCTGGCTCACGCGATCCACGCTGCCCCCGGCTTCCTTGATGGCGACAATATTGGGGCATGCGGCGGCGAGTCGGCGAACCGTCTCCACCCCGATCTCGATCCCGGTTCGTCCGGGGATGCTGTAAAGAACCAGCGGCAGCTTGGTCGCTTCGGCAATCGCCTTGAAATGGCGGAAAAGTCCTTCCTGAGACGGCTTGTTGTAATAAGGCGCGGCGAGCAGCGCGGCATCGGCCCCGGCTTTTTCGGCTTCGACGGTGAGGGCAATGGCTTCGTCGGTGGAGTTCGACCCGGTTCCGGCAATGACTTGGACCCGCTTTGCGGCCACTTGAACGGCCAATTCGATCACGCGATGGTGTTCGGCAAAATCAAGGGTGGGGGACTCGCCGGTCGTGCCGACGGGAATAATGCCGGTGATGCCGTTGGCGATCTGGTCTTCGATCAACTGCGTAAAAGCGGCTTCATCAAGGCGGTTGTTGCGGAAAGGCGTGACCAACGCCGTATGGGCTCCTTCAAACATGGGGCTATTTTTAAACAGGTTTCTTGGGAAAGACAGAATTTCTTTGTGCTTCCTCAAAGCCTATCGCAGGCGTGTTCCCCGGTTCAACCCCGAAAAGCCCCCAAGGGAGCGGTCCCAGTACAAAAAAGATGGAAGATGTCGTTGTTTTTTCTCCTCGGCTTTCTCTGCCTTTGGAGAACCAGTGCTTTAAAGGATCTGCTACAATCTCTTTAAAGGACCAGCGGCATCTTCCTGTTATTATAATACCCCCGATTTGGGGCGATGCAAGGGGCCGATTTTACTTCGCCGCGCTCTCTTCTTCGTCTTCTTCCTCCTCAATGTCGCGGCGCATTTTGATGGAAAGGAACGGACGTAGGAACCCGTAGAGCAGGTAGCTGATGAAAATCACCGCCGGCATCCACATATAGTTCTGAACCGTGAAGATCAGGATCAGGAAAATGATAATAATGCGCGAAATGGATCCCTTTGTCCGCCAGTTGATCGCCTTGAAGCTCGGGTATTTGAACTTCGAGAACATCATGAAGGAGAGAAAAATCATCAACGCCAAAAGCAGATACTTCCAGTTGCCCAAGACCCGGTCCTTTTGCTCAATCCAGAGGATAAAAAGCGTGACCGAGGCAATGACTCCGGCGGCGGCCGGAATTGGGAACCCTCGGAAATCCTTGTCGGCAGTTCCTTTGGCCGCGATGCAGTTAAACCGGGCCAGCCGCATCGCTCCGCAAAGCAGATAAAAGAAGGCGACCATCCAGCCTTGCGAAAAATCCTGAAGCACGATCTTGTAAAGAAACAGCGCCGGGGCGACGCCGAAGGAGATCACATCGGCGAGCGAGTCGAACTCCCGCCCGAACTCGCTCTCATTCCCCCCCAAACGGGCCAATCGCCCGTCGAGCATATCAAAGATACACGCCGCGAGGATGAGCCAGATGGCCGTGTGAAATTGGCGGATCGGGTCGTTCCCCTGTTCCTGAAGCAAAACGCCTTGAAGGATTTCCAGCGAGGCGGCGAACCCGCAAAAGAGATTGCCCGCCGTCATCAGGTTGGGCAGGAGATAGATTTTGGGCGATTCGTCCTGAGATTCGTTTTTGGGGTCCATGGGCAGGAAGATGTTAGCGGAGGCGGGCAATTACGGTGACGCCGCCTTCGACGCGGTCTCCCACCTTGGCGGTGATTTCGGCATCCATCGGGACGTAAATTTCGGTGCGGGAGCCGAACCGGATCATCCCGAAGCGGTCGCCTTTTTGCACGGTGTCGCCGATTTTCGACCAGCCGACGATGCGGCGGGCAATAAGTCCGGTCAATTGCCGAACGACCACCGTCGCGCGGTGATTCTCAAAGGCCCAGGTGCGGGCGGCGTTTTTGCCGCTGGCATCCGGGTCACGGGCGTCGAGATAGGCGCCTTCGTGCTCCTTGGAAAAAATGATTTTTCCATCGATGGGCGCTTTATTGGTATGGACATTAAAAACCGATAGGAAAATCCCGATGCGTTTCATCTGGCTTTTTGTGACTTCCGGTTCCTCGATTTCCCGGATATCGGCGACCACCCCGTCAGCCGCCGCGACCACGGCGAGGGGATCGGCCGGGGCGATCCGGTCCGGATCGCGGAAGAAATAAAAGGTGAATAGAATCAGAAACATCCCGACGATGCTCGGAACCACGCTCAATGCCGACTGGAAGCTCCAGAGAGCGCCCGTCAGAGCGAAGAAAACCGCGAAAATCCAGCGGCCTTCCCAAAGGGTTTGAAAACGAATCATGGAATGAACATAAATGGCTCCGGCCCCGGGGTAAAGCTCGCTGTTGCGGGGGGTGGGGGAATCCTGTATCCCCGAAATAGGGTGTGTTGGATTGCATCCCGGGCGGTCTGTGTCTAAGGTCACTTTAGACAAGGTTGTTTACGAGATGGTCTTTATGTCCGAATCGGGCCAAACTTATAGAACCACTTTGGCTGTGACTGCCGATTATTTTGACCCAGCCCATACCCCTAATGAAATTACTAGAATCCAAAGCGAGAGTCCTGATTGTTGATGATCACCCCATCGTGCGACAAGGGTTGGCCCAACTTTTGAATTGTGAACCGGACTTCATGGTATGTGCGGAGGCGGGCACCGCCCGCAAGGCGATGGCTGCCATTGCGGAGACCAAGCCCGATGTGGGCATCGTCGATATCACCCTCCAGGGCACCAACGGGATTGAGTTGATCAAGAACATCGTCGCCCAATGGCCCGAGTTCCCGGTGCTGGTGCTTTCCATGCACGACGAGTCGCTCTATGCCGAGCGGGCGCTTCGGGCGGGAGCCAAGGGGTATGTGATGAAGCAGGAAGCCCCGGAAAAACTGACCAATGCGTTGAGGCGGATTCTCAATGGCCAGATCTACGTTTCCGAGCAGCTCGCCGATAAAATGATGCGCAAGGCCATCGACGGCAAGGCTTTGCAAGACACCTCTCCGGTGGCGATCCTTTCCGACCGGGAACTGGAAGTCCTGCAATTAATCGGCCAGGGGCACGGCACCCGGCAAATTGCCGAAGACCTCAACCTCAGCGTCAAAACGATTGAAAGCCACCGGGCGCACATTAAAGAAAAGCTTAATCTAAAGACCGCGCCGGAGATGGTCCGCTTCGCGGTGCAGTGGGTCAACCAGGGAACGCTGTAAAGGGGGCGAATTGCCGCTTCTTCGCTTGAACCGGGGGCTGGGACTGGTGTAACCCTTTCACCCCGCCACGATGGAACCCAATCTTTCTCCGCTCCCGCCCAAGCATCTCGAAACCATCACCCGTGAACTCGCCCTCCAGCCGCGCCAGGTCATGGCGACCGCGCTGCTGCTAAAAGAAGGGGCCACGATTCCTTTTATCGCCCGGTATCGCAAGGAAGTCACCGGGACGCTTGACGAAGTGGCGATCATGGCGATCCGCGACCGCATCGAGAGCCTCGCGGCCATCGATTCCCGTCGGGAGGCGATCCTCAAATCGCTCGACGAACGCAAACTCCTCAGCGCCGAGCTTAAGAAAGCGGTGGAAGCGGCGGAAACACTCACCGCGCTTGAGGATATTTACCTTCCCTACCGGCCCAAGAAACGGACCCGGGCCACGATTGCCAAGGAGCAAGGGTTGGAACCGCTCGCCGATTTGCTTTTCACCCAAGCTGCGGGGATTGACCCTCGCGCCGCTGCGGAACCGTTCCTGGAGGGAGCGAAAGCGGCCGAGCCGCCGCTCACGACGATCGAGCAAGCTTTGGCCGGAGCCCGTGACATTCTCGCCGAGCGGTTTAGCGACGATAAAGAGGCCCGGGCCCGGCTGCGTGCCGTTTACCAGAGCGAATCGACCCTCTTTTCCAAGGTTTTCCCAGGCAAAGAAACCGAAGGAGCGAAATTCTCCGACTATTTCGATTGGAGCGAACCGGCTTCCAAGGCTCCCTCGCATCGCATCCTGGCGATTCGGCGAGGCGAAAAAGAGGGGTTCCTCATGATGCGTGTGCATCCGCCGGAAACCTCTTCTCTGGGAACCATCGAACCGCTTTTTGTCGCAGGGCGCACCCCGGCGGCGGATCAGGTCCGGCTCGCGGTGCAGGAGAGCTTCAAACGGCTGCTCGGCCCCGCGATGGAAACCGAAATCCGCATGGAACTCAAACGCCGCGCCGACGAGGAAGCGATCCGGGTTTTCGCCGACAACCTGCGCGAATTGCTCCTCGCCTCTCCGTTGGGGCAAAAGATTGTCCTCGCCATCGATCCCGGTTTCCGCACCGGCTGCAAAGTCGTAATCCTCGACGCCCAGGGCAAGCTGCTCCATCACGACGTCGTTTATCCCGAACAGGGAGCCCGTTCGGCGGCCGAGGCCGGGGAAAAACTCCTCGCCTTCATCAAACATTTCAAAGTCGAAGCCGTAGCCATCGGCAACGGCACAGCGGGCCGCGAAACCGAGACGTTCCTGCGCAAATTGAACCTCCCGGCCTCGATCCCGCTCGTCATGGTGAACGAAAGCGGAGCGTCGATCTATTCCGCTTCCGAGGTCGCCCGCGAGGAATTTCCCGATCAGGATATTACCGTGCGTGGCGCGGTTTCAATCGGACGCCGATTGATGGACCCGCTGGCCGAGTTGGTCAAAATCGACCCCAAATCGATCGGCGTCGGCCAATACCAGCACGATGTTGAGCAAACCGCGTTGAAGAAGAGCCTCGACGACGTCGTGATCAGCAGCGTGAACCGAGTGGGCGTGGAGCTGAACACCGCTTCCAAGCAGTTGCTCGCCTACGTCTCCGGCATCGGGCCTTCCATTGCCGACGCGATCATCGCCTTCCGCAACGCCAACGGCGCGTTCAAATCCCGCCAGGAATTGCTGAAAGTGCCGCGCCTCGGCCCCAAGGCGTTTGAGCAGGCGGCGGGATTCCTGCGCATCCGCAATGCCGAAAATCCGCTCGACGAGAGCGCGGTTCACCCGGAGAGTTACGGGATCGTTGATGCCATGGCGCGCGACCTCGGCTGCAACGTGCGCGACCTGATCAAAAACGAGCTGCTGCGAAAAAAAATCGCGCTCAATAATTACGTCACCGAGAAAGTCGGCCTCCCGACGCTCACCGATATCGTGAGCGAGTTGGCCAAGCCGGGCCGCGATCCGCGCCAGAAATTCGAGGCATTCTCATTCACCGAAGGAGTGGGCAAAATCACCGATTTGCAAGTCGGCATGAAGCTGCCGGGGATCGTCACCAACGTTGCCGCGTTCGGGGCGTTTGTGGACATCGGCGTTCACCAGGATGGGCTGGTCCATGTGAGCCAGCTTTCGGATCAGTTTGTGAAAGACGCGGCGGACGTGGTGAAAGTGCAGCAGCGCGTCACCGTGACCGTGATGGAAGTCGATCTGGAGCGCAAACGGATTGCCCTTTCCATGAAGAGCAAGCCGGATCTAACGCCGCGCAGTGCCGGTGGCCAGCGGCCCAGTGGCGGGGGTTCTCGGCCAGCGGAGCGGTCTGGGCGTCCCGCTCAGAACCGGAACTCCGGGAACGGAGGCGGCACGGACTGGTTCAACGCGGCGATGAATAAGAAGTAGGGCGTTTTTTTAATTTCTCGCAATGGTCGGGCCCCGAAAAACTGGACAGGTTTTGATGAGAGTTCTGCGATAACAGGCAGAACCAATGAAGAAAAGACACAGCACAGAGCAGATCATTCGAATCCTCAAAGAAGTTGAGGCAAGTGGGCTGAAGGTGAGCGAC
>CAIZLD010000018.1 GCA_903933715.1 uncultured Spartobacteria bacterium | reverse complement strand
TTACGGCCACCCTACCCCCAACCGGCCGGACGCGCCAGCACGAAGCACTAGGCAGAATCGACATTCAAAAGCCGCCGCAACCCGGAGGGTTGCCAGCGAATAGCCGGTGGTTGAGCGTTAGCGACACCACCGGATGAGGTAATGGAAAGAATTCACCCCAAAGGGGTGGCAGAAAACGAGGCGATGCTCTCTGCCACCCCTTTGGGGTGAGACGCGGTTTTTGCATGGAACCGGTGGTATCGCTTCGCTCAACCACCGGCTATGAGCTTCAAACCCTTTGGGTTTGGCTCGACTGAATGTCGATCCAGCTTAATCCGTCCGAAAGATCACCCCCGATGCCTAAGAGGGGAATTTGGAAACCTTCTTTTTGGAAGAATTCTTCTCCTGAGGCTTCGCATTGGAACCATGATCGGCGCTATGGCTGCCGGGCAGTTCCTTTACGGGCTCGATCAATCCCGAGGGACGCACTTGGCGTTGCTCATAGCGCATTAAAATATCATGAAGCTGCGATTCGAGTTCCCCGGCAAGAGACGGGTCAATCGCTTCCATTCTGGTATAGAGGAGCGTGTAATAGTTGCGCATCCAAATGTTGCGCCCGGCGTAGGTCTTGGCGCAGTTGGCCCCTGCGAGCTGGGCTTGCACCTCCGGCTCTTCCATGACTTGCGTCCTGAGTTCACGGATTCGGATCGCCTGGCGCAGTTGTTCCGCGCTCCCCTTCAACATCGGAGCCGGGGCGGGAGCGGGACTCGGCGCAACCGCCGTGGTGTCGGTCCCGCTCTGGGAGGGAACCGTTGCGGCCTGCGGAAACAATCCCGATGCCGGAGCGATGGGCATCAAAGTATCTGCGCCCGCGGGCTGAGTTGCCGCTGTTCCCGTTTCCGTGGGCAGACCGTTGGAAGCGGCCGGTTCCTGCGCCGACGCAAATCCGGCAACCAGGGCTGCGGTAATAAGAAGGGAAAGCGTTTTCATGCGGAAGCCTCCATCCAAACAGAATCCAGGGCAATTGAAAAGAAGTCTTGTTGGGAACAGGGTGGATCGCTTGCCTAAAAAAACGGTGCGCTGCCCTCTTGTTTTTTTGGATTTGATGAAGGATGTTTGCTCCCAGCACAGGGAAATTGAATGTTTTCCCAAAGCTGCTGTCCAACGATCCATAGCGATCCTTTCTCCATGAAAATCAAATCCCTGGTTTTGACCCTCCTGCTGGCCGTTTTGTGCCTCGGTTTCCTGCCCCGGCAAGCAACGGCCCGAGTCAATTTCTCCTATTTTTACGAAAGCCTCGCGCCTTATGGCGACTGGGTCGATGTCGAGCATTATGGCTATTGCTGGCAACCGCGCTACGTCGATCCGGACTGGCGCCCCTACACCGACGGCTACTGGGCTTACACCGACGCCGGCTGGACGTGGGTTTCCTACGAAGATTTTGGATCGATCACCTACCACTATGGGCGCTGGGTCCGCCTCGAAGATATCGGATGGGTCTGGAAACCGGATTACGAATGGGGTCCGGCCTGGGTCTCCTGGCGGCAAAGCGATGATTACATCGGCTGGGCGCCGCTCCCTCCCGATGTGGAGTTTAACCCGGACTCCGGCATCGGCGTGTGGGTGGATCGTGATTACGATATCGGCCCTTCCGTCTACAACTTCTGCCAATACCGCTACTTTGGCGCGCCGGTGATCCGCAACTACATCGTCCCCAGGCGACAGAATGTATTCATCATCAACAGCACCGTTAATATCACCAATATTACCGTACTCAGAGGGCACGATCACGATCGCCGCATGGTTTTCAACAGCGGCCCGGATTATCGCCGGATTTCCGGCCGAACCGAACATCATATCGACATTTTGCAACTCAGGCGTCAGGCCGACGGCGATTGGGCGCGCCACCCGCGTCCCGAGTTCACCCGGCGCATCGGCGGTGAATTGATTATGAGCGCCCCGGAAGTCGAAGCGCCTCAGCAGCGGTTTGCTCCGCCCAAAGTGACCCGTGAAATCCGCGCCCCGAGAATCGACAAAGGGTGGGCGGGAGTCTCTGATTCCCGGGAAAAAGACCGAATCAAACAGCGTTATCAAGATCAGACCCGAGGGCTGACTCGTGCAACCGCCCCGGCAACCCCTGTGGACGCCCAAACGGTCCAAACCATGCTGAACGAAAACCGCAGCCGCCAGCAACAACATCGCCAGCAGCAACAACCTCAGATTCAGCAACAACCCCAGGTCCAGCAGCAACCCCAAGTCCAGCAGCAACCCCAAGTCCAGCAGCAACCCCAAGTCCAGCAGCAACCCCAGGTCCAGCAAGATCAACAGGTTCAGCAACGGCACCGCAAGCGGGATAAAGAAAAAGATCTACGGGAGTTCCTGCAGCACCAAGCGATCCAGCAGCAACAAGCCGCTGAAGCCCAGCGTCGAGCCGCGGAATCCAACGCCCGTGACGCTCAAGCCCAGCAGGAAAACGCCCTGCGTGAACAACAATCCCGCCAGCAACAAGCCGCCGTGGAACAGCAACGCCAAGCTGCCGAAGCAAATGCCCGTGCCGCTCAAGCCCAGCAGGAAAACGCCCAGCGCGAACAACAAGCCCGGCAGCAACAAGCCGCCGTGGAACAGCAACGCCAAGCTGCCGAAGCAAATGCCCGAGCCGTTCATGCCCAGCAGGAAAACGCCCTGCGTGAACAACAAGCCCGGCAGCAACAAGCCGCCATGGAACAGCAACGCCAAGCTGCCGAAGCAAATGCCCGCGCCGTTCATGCCCAGCAGGAAAATGCCCAGCGCGAACAACAAGCCCGCCAGCAACAAGCCGCCGTGGAACAGCAACGCCAAGCTGCCGAAGCAAATGCCCGTGCCGCCCAAGCCCAGCAGGAAAACGCCCTGCGTGAACAACAAGCCCGCCAGCAGCAAGCCGCCGTGGAACAGCAACGCCAAGCGGCGGAAATGAACGCCCGCGCTGCCGCTCGCGCGCAACAAGTTCCGCAGGCGCAATCCGCACCACAGCCGCAAGGGGCACAATCCAGCCCCGCCGCTGAAGACAACGATCCGAGGAAAAGAAAGCACCGGGACCGGGATTAGTCCCGGTGGTAAGGGAGCCCGGCTTTGATCGAATACGCCCGGTAAAGCTGCTCATAGAGCACCACGAGCGCCAGTTCGTGTTGCAGGGTCAACTTGCTCAAAGACCAGGTCCAATCGGCGGCTTTTCGCAAACCGTCGGTGTGGCCGTCTGCGCCGCCAATCAAGACGGCTACTGATTTGATGCTCCGCTGCTCCCAACCGGCGATTTTCCCCGCCAACGCGCGACTGCTGATCTCCTCGCCTCGTTCATCAAGGACGATGCGAACCATCCTGTCACTGCGCTGGAGTAAAAGGGCGCTTTCCGCCTCGCGGCTGGAGGCTTTGAGGCATTCGAGCGTCACCGGGGCAAATCCCCGGAGTCGACCGGCATATTCCTCCACTCCGGCCCGGGCAAAGCCGAGCTTCGGTTTTCCAATCGCAAAAATAGACCAGTTCACACGGGCAAACTTATGCTCACCCGTGTGCGGAAGGAATCAAAAAGCAGTCTACGCTTCTTCCTCGAGAATGATCTTGTCGTAGAAGCCGACGAGGTCGTCTTTTTCCGGCGAGGAATTCCACTTGATTGCCGAACGCGGGTGCCGGTTCATGAACCCGGTGAGCATGTATGGGACGCTGAAGCCCCAGCCAAGTTCTTCGCGCATCGGCTCGATCGACTCCTGGATGCATTTCAAGATCGGGCGGAGATTGTATTTCGGGTTATGCAGGAACCGCAGGAGCAGTTCCATCGGGCAGTTACCCGCGCCGCGTCCCAAGCCGGCCATGGTGGCGTCCAGGTAATTGGCCCCGGAGACAATCCCCTGGATGGTGTTCGAAAAGCCCAATTGAAGGTTGTTGTGCATGTGCACGCCCACTTCTTTGCCCGCCGCCTTGGCGTATTTGAGGTATTTAGCGACAAGGTAATCGATCTGCTCGCTGTAGAGCGCGCCAAAGCTGTCCACCAGGTAAATGGCTTGGGCTTCCGAGGTCGCCAGGATTTCCAATGCGCCGTCGAGTTCCCGCTCGAGCACATTGGACACGGACATCAAATTAACGCAGGTCTCGTAACCTTTGTCGTTGGCATCCTTGATCATGTCCAGTGCCAGCGGGATTTGATGGATGTAAGTGGCCACGCGCACCATATCGATGACGCTCTGGTCCTTGGGCAAAATATCGTGATGGTAATCGGTCTTTTCGGCATCGGCCATGACCGAGATCTTCAGAGCGGAGGGGTTATCGCCCATGATGCGCCGCATATCGGCTTCATCACTGAACCGCCACGCCCCAAAACGGTCGCGAGCAAAAACTTTCCGGGAAGCTTTGTAGCCGATCTCCATATAATCGATGCCCCCTTCGACACAGGAATCATAGACTGACTTTACGATGCAGTCGTCGAACTTGCTGTCGTTCATCAGGCCGCCGTCACGGATCGTGCAGTCCAAAACTTTGATGTCTTCGCGGAAGGACACCCACCGTCCGGCAAACCCGGATGTTTCGCTCGTATTTTGCATAGTTGCCCGCTTTGGTAAGCTGGTTCGGCTTCCGGATCAACCCATTTTCCGCTTAAACGAGGCGAAATCGCGCTGTTCAAGCGATCTCAACCCCATGGTCCGGGAGCAAAATGGGGATGCCACCCTGGACGATGTACCCGATCCGACCGTCATCCCGGACCAACACCGCTTCCAAAGGCGAGCCCGAGTCCCACTGGGGTTGTTCCGACGGCACCGTCAATTTTCCGGCGCGGCGTTGCGCTTCCAGGCGGGCCAACCGTTCCGGCGAGGCCGGAGCCAATCGTTGCCCCGTCACAGGGCAGCGCAGGAATTCGAGGAGATCAGGAAGCATCCATGGCCGTTTATACCGTCTCGCCGGGAATTCAATCTTCTTTTCGCGGAGCGGCGGAACTGCTCTATTGTCGCCCAGCCATGAATCGCCTCGAAATCATCCTTGAACAGAAACGCACCGAGATTGCCCGATTGCTCCCCCGTCTGGAACATCTCCGCGCGGCGGCTTTGCTCCGCAACGATTACCGGGGATTCACCAGCGCCATCGATTGCGGCCCGGACGCCTTGGGTTTGATTGCCGAAGTCAAAAAAGCCTCCCCTTCGGTCGGAACCATCGTGGAGAACTTCGATCCCGTGGCGGTTGCCGAAGCGTACCAAAAAGCGGGGGCGCACGCGATTTCCGTGCTGACTGACGAAAAATTTTTTCAGGGAAACCTCAGTTACCTCACGCAAATCCGCAAATCGGTCGGGCTCCCGCTCTTGCGCAAAGATTTCATCCTCCACGAAATTCAAATCTTCGAAGCCGCCGTGGCCGGGGCCGACGCCATTCTCCTCATCGTGGCGGCTTTGGAGCAGCCGCAGCTCGAAGCCCTGCATGAAACCGCCACCACGCTAGGCCTCGATGTTTTGGTGGAAGTTCACACCCTCCCGGAACTGGAACGGGCCGTCGATTGCGGCGCGGGGCTGATCGGCATTAACAACCGCAATTTGACCACCTTTGAAGTCGATTTGCGCGCCACTGAAATCATCAGCGAAGAAGTCCCTGAGGGGATCGTGCTGGTAAGCGAAAGCGGGATCAAAACCCAGGCCGACACCCGGCGCGTGTTCGCCGCCGGAGTCAATGCAGTGCTGGTTGGCGAATCGTTGATGCGATCCGGGGACGTTGCCGGACAGGTTGCATTGCTCCTGGACCTCGACAACTAGTGCTCGCTATCGCTCGGTTTTTTTGGAAAAAACCGTCGGCGGAAGCAGCCAATCCACCACGGAGCGCAACCAGGTGGATCGCGGCCTCCGGGCGCGATTGTGACGCGCTTGCCATTCGGCAAAAATAGCGCATCCGTCCGGCAAGTCTGCCCCGGATTGGACATTAGATGAGCGCATCGCTATGGCAGAGCGTGGCCGCACCGATCCGCACCCTCGGCGGACTGGTTCACCTCGCCGTGGACACCGTTTTCGAGACGGTCGATCACATGTTCCGGGGCCATGCCCCGTTCCGCGCAAGCCTCTTCTTTACTCAGGCGGACCGGGCGGGGATCGGTTCCGTGCCGCTCGTCGCGATGATCTCGTTTTTCATGGGGCTGACGATGGCGCTCCTGACCGGCTACCAGTTGCGCAAATTCGGGACTCAAAACATGGTGCCGGGGCTGGTGGGAATCGGGTTCACCCGGGAACTTGGCCCCCTCATGACCGGCATCATGGTGGCGGCCCGGATCGGCGCGGCCTATACCGCCGAGCTGGGCACGATGACCGCCAGCGAGGAAGTGGAAGCGGTCGATGCGATGGGGATCGGCCCGTTGCGATTTCTGGTGGCTCCGCGCGTCCTGGCGGTTTTTTTGCTACTGCCGTGCCTGAGTGTTGTCGCCGATCTCGCGGCGATGGCAGGCGGGGCGATTGTCTGCCAGAGGCAGTTTGATATTTCAATTCAATATTATACCCAGCTTGTGTTGGAAAATCTGGTGGTCCGGGACATTGTGGCCGGGGAAATCAAGAGCTTCCTTTTCGGTTTGGTTATCGGCCTGATCTCATGTTACCGGGGATTGGCGGTCACCGGCGGCTCGGCCGGGGTCGGCGAGGCGACCACTTCGAGCGTGGTCACTTCCATCACGGTGGTCATCGCCACCGACACGTTCTTCAACATCGCCATGGTCTTAATCTATGAATGAGCAAGGCCCACCCCCGGAACCGCAGACTCCGCTAGTCGAGTTGCGCGGGGTGCAGCTCGATTTCGAACACAAACCGATCCTGCACCGCCTCAACCTCCGCGTGGAGCGCAAGCAACGGATGGTCGTCATGGGCCAGAGCGGCGCGGGCAAGAGCACTCTTTTGCGGCTGATCCTGGGGGTTCTGCGGCCGACCGAAGGCACTGTGTTTTTTGAAGGCCGCGATCTTTCCCGCGCTTCGCGCCCGCAGATCAACGCCGTCCGAAGAAAGATCGGGATGGTCTACCAGTCGTCGGCCCTGATCTCCTCGCTCTCCGTGCGCGATAACCTGGCGTTGCCGCTGGAGGAACTCACCCGCAAACGGCGGGCTGAAATCAATCACATCGTGGAGGACAAGCTCGCCATGGTCGGCATGGAAGAAACGGGGGCGTTAATGCCGTCCGAGCTTTCCGGCGGGATGCGCAAGCGGGTCGCCATCGCCCGCGCCTTGGTGATGGAGCCCGAACTGCTCCTTTTTGACGAGCCGACGACGGGGCTCGACCCGGTCCTCGCGGCGGTCATTGATGAGCTGATCGTCAATCTGACGGAAAAAGCGCACGCCACCTCCATCATCGTCACCCACGAACTGAGCAGCGCCTTCCGCACCGCGACCCGGATTGCGATGCTCTATAAAGGGCGTATCATTGAAGAGGACCGCCCCGAACGGTTCCGCTCCAGCCACAACCCGGTGGTGGAGCAATTCATCGAGGGCCGAACGAAAGGACCCATTCAATGAGCGTCATTCGCAATGAACTGAGAACGGGGTTCCTGGTTGCCTTCGCCGCCGTGATGTTGGCGGGCATTCTGATTTATCTGGAAGCACCCGGGCTCTCCGGCGAGCGACGCATTTACCGGGTCTATTTCGACAACGCGGGGGGGATCAACGGCGGCGCACCGGTGATGCTGGCGGGCCGTCGGATCGGGCAGGTCTCGCGCATCCTCTCCCCGGTGCCGGAAGCCGAGCGGCCCAAGCCGGACCTGGCCGTGATTGTCGAGGTGGCTGTCGATCCGAAGGCGCGGATTTACAAGGACGAACACGTCTTGATGGTCCAATACAGTCTGCTGGGCGAGGAAGTGATCGACTTCACTCAAGGCAAAGAGGCTTCCGGGTTGGCGACCACAGACACCCGGTTCATCGGGTCGCGCCAGCCGGGCCTCTCCGATGTGGGACAGCAAGTGCTCGAAAAACTGGACCCAGTGGTGGGGAGCGCCACGTTGGCGATGAAAGATCTGCAAAAAACAGCGGAGCGCCTCAGTGCAATCACTCAGGATGGCTCCGATTTGATCGTAGCCCTCGCAAGCTTCCGGAATTTCGGCGACCGGTTGCTGGTTTTGACGGGTACCGATGGCGCGCTCCAGGGGGCTCTGGACAATATCGAAGACCTCACCAGCAAAGACGGCCCCCTCGCAAAGACGTTCACCAATGCGGAGAAATTCACCGGAACCCTGGCGGAAAATAAAGATGTGAACGTGGCATTGCGCAATTTCCGAAAAGCCAGCGAAAACTTCAATTCCGGCGCGGTGGCGCTCAAAGGGGGGGTGAAAGGAATCAAGCCAACGCTCAATCAAACCGTCCGCAACGCCGAACAGTTCACCGACACCATCAAACGCCAGCCATGGCGGCTCATCTGGCCCTCGACGAAGAAATACCCGGAGGACGAAAATTGCCCGCCGATGATCGGGTCACGCGGCAAACGTTGACGACTGTTTCTAATCTCTCGCAAAGACGCAAAGGCGCAAAGGAAGAAAAAGCCTTCGTAGGGCACCCCTTTGCGGCTTTGCGTCTTTGCGAGAGACCTTCCTCCTCCGCGTTGCGGGCTTTGATCCTGAAGACGAGGCCTGCCCGCCGATGATCGGCTCACGCGGCAAACGTTGACCACTTTTTTAAATTTCTCGCAAAGGCGCAAAGGCGCAAAGGAAGAAAAAGCCTTCGTAGGGTGCCCCTTTGCGGCTTTGCGTCTTTGCGAGAGACCTTCCTCTTCCGCGTTGCGGGCTTTGCACCGCGCTCCCGACACGCTACGGTTATGTCATGAAACCGTCTCCCTTGCTCATCGGAGCGCACATGTCCATTGCTGGCGGTGTCGCCCTGGCCATCGATCGCGCTCTTTCCGTCGATGCCACGGCGATGCAGATTTTTGTCAAAAGCAACATGCAATGGTTTGCCGCCGCACCCTTTACTGAGGCCGAGTTGAAAGCGTTCCATGAACATCCGCGCCGGGGGGAGCTTCGCTCCGTCTTTGCCCACAGCGGTTACATGATCAATCTGGCGGCAATAAACCCCGAGTTTGCCGAGAAATCGCGCCGCGCCCTCAAGGACGAGCTGATCCGCGCGGACCAGCTCCGCCTCCCGTTCCTGGTGCTGCACCCCGGCGCGCACATGGGCGCGGGGGAAGCGGAGGGGCTGGCCAAGATCGTCGCCGGGCTGGATGCCGTTTTGGAGACGCTTCCCGACGTGAAAACCCGCGTGGCGCTCGAAACAACCGCCGGACAAGGCTCTTCGCTGGGCCATACCTTTGAACAGCTCGCCACGATTTTCGAGAAGTCGGCACATCCCGACCGGCTCTGCGTCTGTGTGGATACCGCCCACCTCTTCGCGGCCGGATACGATCTCTCCACCGAGGAAGGGACGGCAACCACGTTCGAGCGCTTTGAGCAAATCCTGGGGCTGGAACGGCTCGTCGCGGTTCATTGCAACGACTCCAAAAGCGGCCTCAACTCGCACGTGGATCGGCACGAGCATCTGGGGAGGGGCAAAATCGGGCTGGCCCCGTTCCGTTTTCTCATGCGCGAAAGCCGGTTCGCGACGATCCCGAAAGTGCTGGAAACCCCCAAAGGGAAGGAGCTGGCGGAAGACCGGGAAAACCTCGCGATCCTGCGGAAACTGGCAGTGAAGAGTTAACCGCAGATTGCGCAGATGGGCGCAGATTTCAGGAATTTTCCAAAAAAATCAGTAATCTGCGTTAATCGGCGAAATCTGCGGATGATCCCTTTCCCGGGCATGTTTTAGTCGCAAAAATCGCGAAAAGCCGCTCCAAAACGGGCCAACCGGCAATTTTTGCAAGAAGAAGATTGAAAAAATTCTCAGGCATGCTGCTATTACCAGCCCGCCAAAAAGATAAGTTTTAAGATTACCCAGCTTCACGCTCAACATGACGCCCTCATTAATACAGCAAAACCCGTTGCCGTTCTCTGGCGCGAACGGGCTTTTCGTGCGATGAGTTGAAGCGGCCTTTTTCAATGAAAGACACGATGCCCACGATGCAACCCCAAGGAGTTCCCACCAAGCAAGGCCTCTACGATCCCCAGTTTGAGCACGACGCCTGCGGCGTCGGCTTCGTCGTGCATATGAAGGGCCGCAAATCGCACGACATCGTGCAGCAAGGCCTCACGATTCTTCTCAATCTCGATCATCGCGGCGCAGTGGGAGCCGAGACCAACACCGGCGACGGCGCGGGCATCCTGATCCAGATGCCGCACAAATTTTTGAAGAAGGCGACCCCGGCTTGCGGGATCACGCTCCCCGAAGCCGGTCAATACGGCGCGGGCGTCGTATTCGCCTCCCCGGACGCGGCCACGCAGGCCAGGGACGAAGCGACCTTCAACCGCATCATCGCCGAGGAAGGGCAAACCCTTTTGGGCTGGCGCACGATGCCGACGAACAACTCCACCCTGGGCGAAAGCGCGAAAGCGTCCGAGCCGTGCGTGAAGCAGGTGTTCATCGGCCGCAGCGCCGATTGCGCCAACGACCTGGCCTTTGAGCGCAAACTGTACGTGATCCGGCAGCGGGCTCTCAACGAGATCCGCACCGCCGGGGGGAACAGCCACTGGTATATCTCCAGCCTTTCGGCCCGGACGATGATTTTCAAGGGGATGCTCATGCCGGTGCAAGTGGGCGAGTATTTCCTCGACCTCGCCGACCCGGACATGGAGAGCGCCCTCGCGTTGGTCCACTCCCGGTTCAGCACAAACACTTTCCCAAGCTGGGAACGTTCGCACCCGTACCGCTATATCGCCCACAACGGCGAGATCAACACGCTCCGCGGCAACATCAACTGGATGCACGCCCGCCAGTCGCTCTTCGAGAGCGAACTGTTCGGCGACGATATCAAGAAAGTCCTCCCGGCCATTGACGCCAACGGATCGGACTCGGCGATGTTCGACAACTGCCTGGAACTTCTCGTTCTGGCGGGCCGCTCGCTGCCACACTCGGTCATGATGATGATCCCCGAGCCGTGGACCGCCCACGAGTCGATGAGCGACGAGATGAAGGCGTTTTACGAGTATCACTCGTGCCTGATGGAACCGTGGGACGGCCCCGCCTCCATCGCCTTCACCGACGGCACCTTCATCGGCGCGGTACTCGACCGCAACGGCCTGCGCCCGTCCCGTTACTACGTCACCAAGGACGACCTGGTCATCATGGCTTCCGAAGCCGGGGTGCTACCCATTGAGCCGGAAAACATCGCCCTCAAAGGCCGCCTCCAGCCGGGCCGCATGTTCCTGGTCAACATGGAGGAAGGCCGCATTGTCGCCGACGAGGAAATCAAGAGCGCCATTGCCAAAGAACACCCGTATCGCCAATGGCTCGACCAGCACATGGTCGAACTGGACAAGGTGGCGGACGCCCCGGCGATCCCGGAACCCGACCACCAGACCGTCCTCTCCCGGCAGCAGGCGTTCGGCTATACGTTTGAAGAAGTTCGCAAACTGATGCTCCCGATGGCGCGCGACGGCGTGGAAGCGGTCGGCTCCATGGGCACAGACACCCCGCTGGCCATTCTCTCCAACAAGGCGCATCCGCTTTTCGATTATTTCAAGCAACTCTTTGCGCAGGTGACCAACCCGCCCATCGACTGTATCCGCGAAGAGATCATTACCTCCACCCAGACCACCATCGGCAGCGAACGCAACCTGCTCAAACCGGAGCCGGAGAGCTGCCATTTGATCGAGCTTCAAACGCCGATCCTCACCAATGAGGAATTGGCGAAATTGACGCACATCGCCCAGGGCGAGTTTAAATCCGTCACCCTGCCGATCGTCTTCAGCCCCAAAGGAACCCACGAAGATGCGGCCCGCACGCTTGAAGCCGCCATGGACGCATTGTGCGCCGCCGCGAGCAAGGCGATTGCCGACGGAGCCAACATCCTCATCCTTTCCGACCGGGGGGTTGACAAAGACAACGCGCCGATCCCGTCGCTGCTCGCCGTCGCGGGCCTGCACCATCATTTGATCCGCGAAGGCACCCGCACACGGGCAGGCATCGTCCTGGAAAGCGGCGAACCGCGCCAGGTCCACCACTACGCCCTGCTCCTCGGCTACGGTTGCGGCGCGATCAACCCGTATCTGGCCTTCGAGACCATCGACGACATGATCCGCCAGGGGCTGCTCGTCGATACCGACCATTACCACGCTTACAAGAACTACAGCAAAGCCGCCACCAAGGGGGTAGTCAAAGTCGCCTCGAAAATGGGCATCTCGACCATCCAGAGCTACCGCGGCGCGCAGATCTTCGAGGCCGTCGGGTTAAACCACGAAGTTATTGACAAGTATTTCTGCTGGACCGCCTCGCGCATTGAAGGGGCCGGTCTCGACGTGATCGCGGGCGAAGTCCAGCTTCGCCACAAGCAAGCGTTCCCCGAACGGGGGATTGCGGCAACCACCCTCGACGAAGGGGGCGAATACCAGTGGCGCGCCGATGGCGAAGCCCACCTCTTCAATCCGCTGACGATTCACGCTCTGCAAAAAGCGGTCCGCACCGACAGCTACGACGCGTTCCGTCAATACGCCGCGCTCGTCAATGAGCAGGACAGCCAGCTTTACACCCTGCGCGGATTGCTCGCTTTCAAGAATCGCCCGTCGATCCCGCTGGATGAAGTCGAGCCGATTGAGGCGATTATGAAGCGCTTCAAGACGGGCGCGATGTCCTACGGCTCCATCTCCAAGGAAGCCCACGAAGCGTTGGCGATCGCAATGAACCGGATCGGCGGCAAATCGAACACCGGCGAAGGCGGCGAAGACCCGGAACGGTTCCTCCCGATGGCCAACGGCGACTCCAAAAAGAGCGCCATCAAGCAGGTCGCCTCCGGGCGTTTCGGCGTCACGAGCGACTACCTCACCAACGCCCAGGAAATCCAAATCAAGATGGCGCAAGGGGCCAAGCCCGGCGAGGGCGGTCAGCTCCCCGGCTCCAAAGTTTACCCGTGGGTCGCCAAAACCCGGCACTCCACGCCCGGCGTCGGCTTGATCTCGCCGCCTCCACACCACGACATTTACTCGATTGAGGACTTGGCGGAATTGATCCACGACCTCAAGAACGCCAACCGCGAAGCGCGCATCAGCGTGAAGCTCGTCTCCGAAGTCGGCGTCGGCACCATCGCGGCTGGCGTTGCCAAGGCTCACGCCGACGTTGTCCTCATCAGCGGCTTCGACGGCGGCACCGGCGCTTCGCCTCAGACCAGCACCAAGCACGCGGGGCTCCCGTGGGAACTCGGTCTGGCTGAAACCCACCAGACCCTCGTGCTCAATAATCTCCGGAGCCGGATCATGGTGGAAACCGACGGCCAGCTCAAGACCGGCCGCGACGTGGTTGTCGCCGCGCTGCTCGGAGCCGAGGAATTCGGCTTCGCCACCGCCCCGCTTGTCACCCTCGGGTGCGTCATGATGCGCGTTTGCCAGTTGAACACCTGCCCGGTCGGCGTTGCCACCCAAAACCCGGAACTGCGCAAGCGGTTCACCGGAGATCCGGCCTACGTCGTCAATTTTATGAAGTTCGTCGCCACCGAAGTGCGCGAACTGATGGCGCAACTCGGTTTCCGCACCCTCAACGAGATGGTCGGCCACACCGAGGTTCTCGAAGCCAAAAAGGCGATCGAACATTGGAAGGCCAAGGGAGTTGATCTCTCCGCCATTCTTTACCAACCGCAAGCCGGTCCCGAAATCGGGCGATATTGCCAGATGCAGCAGGATCACGGCCTCGACAAATCGCTCGACATCACCACACTCCTCGACCTGTGCAAACCGGCCTTGGAACGCGGCGAAAAAGTCGCGGCACGCCTCCCGATCCGCAACGTCAATCGCGTCACCGGCACCATCCTCGGCAACGAGATCACCAAACGCTACGGCGCGGCAGGTCTCCCCGAGGACACCATCCGCCTGCACTTTGAAGGGTCGGCGGGCCAAAGCTTCGGCGCGTTTGTCCCCAAAGGCGTCACCCTCGAACTCGAAGGCGACACCAACGATTACATCGGCAAAGGGCTTTCCGGCGGCAAAATCATCCTCTACCCGTCCGCGAAATCGACCTTTGTGGCCGAGGAAAACATCATCGCCGGTAACGTCGCCCTTTACGGCGCGACCAGCGGCGAGGCTTACATCGGCGGCATGGCGGGTGAACGGTTCTGCGTTCGCAACTCGGGCGTCAGCGCCGTCGTGGAAGCCGTGGGCGACCACGGATGCGAATACATGACCGGCGGTAAAGTCGTCGTCCTCGGTGCCACCGGCCGCAACTTCGCGGCGGGCATGAGCGGCGGCGTCGCCTACGTTCTGGACGAAACCGGTGCTTTCCCGTGCCGCTGCAACCAGCAGATGGTCGGCCTTGAGAAAATGGAAGGCGAGGAGATCGAGGAAATCCGCACCCTCATCGAACGCCACGCCCAATACACCGGCAGCAACCGGGCCAAGCAAGTGCTGGCGCAATGGGACGCCATGGTGCCGCAGTTCGTCAAAGTGATGCCAAAGGACTACAAACGGGTCATCGCGGCCATCAAGAAAGCCCACGCCGACGGCCTGAGCGGCGACGAAGCCCTCAACGCCGCCTTTGAAGCCAACTCCCAAGACGTCTCACGCGTCGGCGGCGGATAGTCCCGGAGGTTTTATCCGCAGATTTCGCAGATGACGCAGATTAAACAGAACATGAAACAAGACCCGCAGACTTATGCGGTAATTGGAGCGGCAATGGAGGTCCATCGGCAGCTGGGGCATGGCTTTTTGGAAGCCGTTTACCAGGAAGCCTTGGTTTTCGAGTTTGTTTCTCAGGAAATCCCGTATCAGCGCGAGGTCGAACTCCCCGTTTTTTATAAAGGTCAGCGGCTGCGCTGCGGATATCGTGCCGATTTTATTTGCTATGATTCTCTAGTCGTGGAAACGAAGGCCATTTCCAGATTTACGACTGCCGATGAAGCTCAAACAATCAATGAACTGAAAGCTACCGGATATAACCGGGGAATTCTTCTAAACTTCGGTTCTCCGAGCCTTGAATATAAACGTCTGGTTCATAATCTGCGAGAATCTGCGAAATCTGCGGATAACTCTCTGGAATAACACTCTAAACATTACGAAAAATGGGCAAGCCCACAGGATTCCTCGAATATCTCCGCGAACTGCCGCTGGATCGTCCGGCTCTGGAACGCATTAAAGACTGGAATGAATTCCACGAACACATGGACCCGAAAGATCTGCGCACGCAGGCCGCCCGGTGCATGGATTGCGGCATTCCCTACTGTCACACCGGCATGCTCATCAGCGGCATGGCCAGCGGCTGTCCCATTCATAACCTGATTCCCGAGTGGAACGACCTCGTCTATCGCGGCCTTTGGCGCGAAGCCTTGGAACGGCTCCACAAGACCAATAATTTCCCCGATTTCACCGGCCGCGTCTGCCCTGCCCCGTGCGAAGGCTCCTGCACCGTCGGCCTGAACGACGCCCCCGTGACGATCAAGAACATCGAGGTCTCGATCATCGACAAAGGCTGGGAAGAAGGTTGGGTCACGCCTCAACCGCCCACCGTCCGCACCGGCAAGAAGGTCGCGGTCGTCGGTTCCGGTCCCGCCGGATTATGCGCGGCCGCCCAGCTCAACAAAGCGGGCCACACCGTCACGGTTTTTGAACGCGCCGACCGTCCCGGCGGCCTCCTCATGTATGGCATCCCCAACATGAAGCTCGACAAAGAACAGGTCGTCCTGCGCCGCGTTAAGCAGCTCGAAGCCGAAGGAGTCACTTTCGTTTGCAACACCGAAGTTGGCAAAACCGTTTCCGTTGAAAAATTGAAAGCCGGTTTCGACGCCGTGGCCCTCTGCACCGGCGCGACCCTCGGCCGCGATCTCCCGATCGAAGGCCGCGACCTGAAAGGAATCCACCTCGCGATGGAATTCCTCACCGCAAACACTAAAGCTCTCCTGGATAAAGCTCCCGCGCCGATCAGCGCCGAGGGCAAGCACGTCATCGTCATCGGCGGCGGCGACACCGGCACCGACTGCGTCGGCACCTCCATCCGGCACGGCGCGGTCAGCGTCACGCAGGTGGAAATCATGCCCAAGCCGCCGCTCGAACGCGCCGCCAACAATCCGTGGCCCGAATGGCCCAAGGTTCTCAAAACCGACTACGGCCAGGAAGAAGCCGCCGCGAAATTTGGAGCCGACCCGCGTATTTTCCTCACCACCGCCAAACGGTTCATGGGCGACGAGTGCGGCAACGTGAAGGAAGTGCACCTCGTTCAGATCGAATGGGCCAAGAACGAAAAAGGCCAATTTGTGCCGCAGGAAGTTGCCGGTTCGGACCAGATCGTCCGGGCGGATCTCGTGCTGCTCGCTTTGGGTTTCCTCGGGCCGGACCAAGCCCTGCCCGAAGCGCTCAAGCTGGAGCGCGATCCGCGGAGCAACATCAAAGCCGAATTTGAAAAGTACACGACGAATCTCCCCGGCGTCTTTGCCGCAGGCGACTGCCGTCGCGGACAGAGCCTCGTCGTCTGGGCCTTTAACGAAGGCCGTGGGGTTGCGCGTGAGATTGACCGTTACCTGATGGGCGCGACCGATCTGCCGTAAGCCCCCCGAAGAACCCACCAAAGTTAGACGTTCCCAAGTGCAACTTGGGAACGAGGGAAAGCCCCCCGAAGAACCCACCAAAAGTTAGACGTTCCCAAGTGCAACTTGGGAACGAGGGAAGCCTGCCCGAAGAACCCACCAAAGTTAGACGTTCCCAAGTGCAACTTGGGAACGAGGGAAGCCTGCCCGAAGAACCCACCGAAAGTTAGACGTTCCCAAGTGCAACTTGGGAACGAGGGACAAAACGAGGGACAAACTCGCGAATCAGAGTTTCCCGTGGGCGCCGTCGCAGTACGGCGGATTCTGTGTCTGCTTGCAATTGCAGAGCGCCATTTGCGTCGGCTCGTTGAGCACAATCTTGGTGGGATGAAAGCTCCCCCCCTTGTGCGAACCGTCGCAAAACGGCTGTCCTTTGGAATCGCCACATGCGCACCAGTAATACGTCCCGGCCTCAAGTTTGATCACCGCCGGTTTTTTGTCAGCTACATTAGCTTTACACATATCAGATATCTCCAAGGTTGACGACTCCTACCCGGAATTAACCTGAATTACCTGGAAGTCAACCTCCAATGCGCGCCGCCCGATGCTATACTCCTAGCTTAGAGAGCACTGCGGCGACCTCGCTCAAATCATCGAAGAGAAAATCGGGATGGTGCGCCGCAAGCTGCTCCCGCGAACATCCGCCCGTCGCCACGGCCACCGTTTTTGCCCCAATGGCGCGGCCACACTCGATATCGTGCGGCGTGTCGCCCACCACAAACGTGCGCTCCGGCGGAAAATCGATACCGTGCGCCTGCTTTGCCCGCGCCTGCGCAAACGGCCCCAGCCGATTGCGGTCCGCGTCGTCGTCGGCATACGCTCCAAATTCAAAATAATTCCAGACGCCGTAGTGCGAGAGCTTGATCCGCGCTCCGCTCCATAGATTTCCTGTCAGCAATGCCAACGCCACTTGCGGGCGAGCTTTGAGTTCCTCCAATAGCTGAATGATTCCCGGCAGCAAACGGCCATTTTTTCGAGGCAATTCGACCGCCAGGTGCCCGAGATAGAGGTCCAGAAATTCGGCAGCCAGCTCCGGCGTCCATTGCACGCCGAATTTTTTGAAAACGTTTTGAGTGATGAGGTGATCGGTGCGCCCGGCGATTTCCACGCCTTCGAGCCCGTTATCCACCCCAAACATTTCTTTGACCGCAAGCCTCATCGAAAACTCTCCCGCGCCGCCCGAAGCGATCAAGGTGCCGTCGATATCAAAAAGAAACAAATGGGTTTTGAGCGGTTGTACTGACATGAGAAAATGCAGCTTGCCAGCAAATCGGGCCGCTTGCAACTCAAGGCGCGCCACCCATTCGCCCCGGTTGCGTGCCGATCATTGATTGCGGGGCACGAGCGCCACAGCGGTATAAGTCGGGATCTTCCTGGCCGGGTCCACCAGGTTGCGTAGCGGAATGCTCTGGTCCGAATCGTGATTTTCAATCAACGGGATCGTCTGGTTGCCGGGATTTCTGATCACCTGAACGGTCACTTGCGCGAGATTTCGGAGATCCTGGTTCGATCCGATGCTGGGGAGCGGCACCTGGGGATTGATCCGGGTCAGCACATGAAAAACCGCCCGTGTCGCATCCGGGAGTTCGTTTCCCTGATCGTCAAAATAGCGGTACGGCTCACGAAAGGTGAAATTAGCCGGAGTCACATCCCCGCTGCTATCCCGTTTAAGATGGGCATTATCGATCAGCGTGTCGAAATCGGTCTGGATTGCCTCGTTGATGATCTTTTGGGCGATTTGCGATCCGATCGCGGTGTCCATCGAATTGCGGAAAAGGCTCAGCGTCAGCGGGAGCATCCCCAAAAGAGGGACAAATGCCACGGCCATCACTCCAAGCGACATCAGGACGCCAACCAAGCTGAATCCTTTCTCGCGCTTGGAAGGGATGGATTGGAGCATATTCCATAACATTATGGAAATCTGCCTTCCAGATCAAGAACCTAAAGGAAACCCCGGCCCGAACGTCATGGAAAAGCCTGCCGCGTATGCAAGACCGGGGAGTTAACCGCAGATTGCGCAGATTTTCGCCGATTATTTCAGTATCAATCTGCGTTCATCTGCGCAATCTGCGGATTCTCTTCTTCCGAAAAAAACCGAGATACTAGCCGCGCCGGATCTCCGACCCTTTGAAGCGGATATCGAAGCGGAATACTTTCTTCTCGCGGCAGATAATCTCGCCGGTTTGGAGATTCACTTTGCCCGGAATTTGCTGCCGGCGAATATCCACGCTGGCATGGAAACCGCGTTCTGAGAAAAGGTCGATCAGCATGGCGATTGCCGAAGGCTCCTCAAAGAGCGGATCTTCGGAATTGAGATAGGCCCGGCCCGAAATGGCATGGGAGACCACGGTCGGCATCATTTTCTCTTCGATGAACCGGATCACGCGCTCGAAAGTTTCCGGATCGGCGACCACGTAGTTGTCCAGGCGGCGCACGAGATCCTGCCGGGCATGCACCACGATCTCGCTCGCCAGCGGCAACCGGCGCAAAAGATCGTAGGTGCGCGGGTCGAGTTCGAGCGAACTTTGGTATTCCAGTTCGCGGACGATGTTCTGCTGGACGACCTTGAGCGGCGCCTGGGCGTTGATGAAATGGTAATGGAAAATCTGGTTGAGGGAAACCAGCGCGTCGTAAGTCTGCTCCTTGAAAACCCGGTACCGGTTGCGGGCGAGCCCCTCGTTGAAATCGGTCGTCCGCTCCTCCCAGAGTTCGCCAATTCCGGAACGGTGCACCTCCTCGTTATGCGCAATCACCTGGCGGCCGCGATGCAACTGCCGCACAATGCTCTCCGATTCGTCCACAAAGAGAACCATGATGTGGAAACTCGGCTGTTTGAAAGCGGCGGCAAGCGGTGTTCCCGTAAATTCCCGGCGCAGCGCGATCATCTCATCATAAAGCATTTTGAGACATTCCACCTGCACCTTGGTCCGGGGAAACCCATCGAGCACGGCCCCGTTTTGCTGCTCCGGTTCGAGCAGTTTTTTGAAAAGAATGCTGACCACTTCCCGGTCTCCCACCATGCCGCCCTGCGACTTGATTTTGAGCGCCTCGGGGCTGTTGAGCAGTTTGCTCACGACGATCGGTTCCGCGCTGATGTCGCGCAGGGAACGGATGAAATCGGTATTGGTCCCCTTGCCTGCCCCGGGAGCGCCGCCCAGCAGAATCAACTCCTTGGGAAAACGCAGGTTCTCCCGGCCATATTCAGCCTCCAACTGCTTCCATGCCCGGTTGAAAATGAGTTGCGCGTCTTTGATTTCAAGATCGACCGGGACGCTCGGTTTCGCGGCAGAATTTTGCATGAAGGGCACTATTTAATCCGATAAAAGCCTGGTGTCGATATCGAACCGAGCCCGGATTCCGCTCATCCGAAGGATCCTCTTTTCCGCCTGAAATTCTTGTATTTTTTTGATTCGCCAAAGAAAAAAAACAGGCATAATCCACGTTCATGGCCCAACAAGATCCAACAGCTAACCAGATAAAATCCCCAGATATTCTGGTTGTTGATGATAATCTTTCGATTCTTCAGCTTCTCACGTCGATGTTGAAACCCGCCGGATTTTCGATCCGCACAGCCCTGAACGGCGCGATGGCCCTTCAAGAGGCATGGCAACAGCCCCCGGATCTGATTTTGCTGGACATCAACCTGCCCGGAATGGACGGCTACGAAGTTTGCAAATGTCTGAAGGCCAACACGGTACTCCAGAATATTCCGATCCTTTTCATCACCGGAATCAACGACGACCAGGGGCTCGTCAAAGCGCTGCAATGCGGCGGCGTTGATTACATTACCAAGCCGTTTAATTTTGAGGATGTCCAAGCCCGTATCCGAGTGAACCTGGACCTTCCCCAGCAAAAGAAGCTCTTGCTCAGCGAAGAAAAAAAGCGTTCCAACGAACTCATCAACAACGCCAAACGCGGTCTGCGCATCCTGGTGGCCGAGGACAACCCGGTAAACCAGGAAGTTGTCCGCATGTTCCTGGCCAGCCGCCAGCACGAAATCACGATTGTCCCCGACGGCAAACAGGCGGTAAACGCGGCAACCACCCGGGAGTTCGACGTGATCCTGATGGACATCCAGATGCCCATCATGGACGGTTTGGCAGCCACGGCAGCCATTCGGGCCGCCCAGTCGGTAACCGGAAGCTATACCCCCATCGTGGCTCTCACCGCCTATTCCGACAAGCAACGCGCGCTCAACGCCGGCATGGACCGCTTCATCACCAAACCGTTCACCCGCTCCAACCTGCTCGACACCATCGAGGCGCTCGTCAAGGATCGGAAAAAATAAGCCCGCTTTTCGTTGGATGTGGCGGGCGAGTCAACGTCGCTCCGCCTCGCGGCTCTCCCGGTTCCTCCCCGTGCAATGGAAACACACCAACTAGCTCTCCCGGATGGGTTTCAGTTGGCCAACTACGAACTGATCCAACTCCTCGGCAAAGGGAGCTTTGGGATTACTTACCTGGGGGTTGACCGGGAGCTGGGAAAAAAAGTCGCCATCAAAGAGCTGATCCCGGATTCGATCGTGACCCGCATCGAAGGCAGCCAGGTGGTGGTGCAAAGCGATTCCAAAGAGTCCAATTGGGAATGGGCCAAGGAAAGATTTCTTGAGGAAGCCAGCGCCCTGGCCGGTTTTAAGCATCCCAACATCGTCGAAGTCTATCGGCTGATCGAGGCCAACGGGACGGTCTACATGGTGATGGATTATCTCGAAGGGGAAAGCTACGAGGAACGGCTGCACCGCATCGGCCGCGAACCGGACGAGGCAAGTATGCGCCGGGTGCTCGAACCGCTGATGGACGGGCTCGAAGAAGTCCACGCAACGGGAATGCTCCACCGCGACATCAAACCGGCCAATATCCTTCTGCGGCCCGGCATCATCCCGGTTCTGCTCGATTTCGGCTCGGCCCGTAAATTGCTGGAGGAGCAATCGGTAATGACCTCTCTGGTCACCCACGGCTACTCGCCCATCGAGCAATATCAGATCAACGGCAAGCAAGGGCCGTGGACCGATATTTACGCTCTGGGGACCGTTGTAGTGCGAGCGATCACGGGAGAAAAACCGTCCACTTCCATGGATCGGATCAGCCATGACGATTTCACCTGGTTGAGTTCCACGGAACGCGAAGGGTTCAGCCCCCGGTTTTTGAAGGCGGTGGATTGGGCAATGCGCGTCAAACCCAGGCAGCGCCCAGCCCATATCAGGGAATGGCGGGAAAGCTTCGGCTGGAATTCCCACAAAAAGCACGTCCTCCCTTCACGTCCCCCGGAGAGAAGCGTTCCACAATCCCCCGCTCCGCCCGTGCGGCCCGCGTTATCCTCCCCGGCACCCGTCCCCAAGCCATCCAAAGCAAACTGGCTCCCGAAGGCCATGGTGTTGCTTCTGGCGGCTGGAGCGTTCGGCGCGTTTTTCTGGATCACCTCCCCAAAAGAGCAGAGCCGCCCGAAGCTCAATCCCCTCCCCCCGGCCAGCCTTACCCCGATCCCAAAACCCACCCCCGTCGCAATCGCCTTCGAAAACAGCCTCGGGATGAAATTCGTACCCGCCCCCTCTTCCAAACTGCTTTTCTGTATTTGGGACACACGGGTGAGGGATTACCGGGCCTTTGTGAAAGAGACCGGGCAGAGATGGACCGAACCGAACTTCACGCAGGGGCCGGATCACCCGGTAGTCAATGTGAGTTTTGAAGATGCGCAAGCCTTCTGCCAATGGCTTGGCGCAAAAGAAAAAAGGATCTATCGCCTGCCCACCGACGAGGAATGGAGCCAAGCGGCCGGATTGCCGCCTGAAAGCGGAACCACCCCGAATGAAAAAGACGGGCAAATCAAAGACAGCTACCCTTGGGGAACCGTCTGGCCGCCACCTCCGGGAGCCGGCAACTACGCCGGTTCCAAACGATCGGACTCATTCGAAAACACCTCGCCGGTGGGATCGTTTGAGCCCAATCGCTACGGCCTCTACGACATGGGGGGGAACGTCTGGCAATGGTGCGACGATTGGTATGAAAGCAATCATAGAAAACGGGTCTTGCGCGGCGGAGCCTGGAACATCTTTTCCCCCGACATCCTTCTCTCTTCCTTCCGCTACTATGCCCCGCCCGGCGATCGTAGTGACAACACCGGCTTTCGCTGCGTGACCCCCGCGCAATAAGAGATGAGCCGCAAAAAAGCGCAAAAGCACAAAAAACCAGATACGGCTCGTTTTTAAGATAAGAATCCACCTTGCCCCCATCCCGGGATTCCTTTCGCGGATTTCCGTTTCTTCCTGATTTCCTTTTTTTTCGCGCCTGTCATAAACTCACCGCATCATGCAATTGACCGACGAACAAAAACAGGAAGTCTCCCAATGGATCGCCGACGGAGCGAAACTCTCCGAAGTCCAACAGCGCCTGGCCGAAGAGTTCGGCATTCGTTTGACCTACATGGAAGCCCGATTCCTGGTGGACGATTTGAAACTGGTGCCGCAGGAAAAAGCGGAGCCGGAAAAAGCGGCAGACGCCCCCGGTGCCTCCGATTCCGCACTGGAAGAGTCCGCTCCCGAACCGGCCTTGGGAGGCGTTCGCATCAGCGTCGATGAAATCGTGCGACCTGGCGCGCTCATCAGCGGCCGCGTGACGTTCAGCGACGGCGTGAAGGCGGAATGGTCGCTCGACCGGAGCGGCCGCTTTGGTTTAATGCCGGAGCAGGAAGGATATCGTCCCACCCAGGCCGACCTGGCCGAATTCCGCAAAGCCTTGGAAACCGCGCTAGCCAAGCAGGGGCTTTAGAAGCGGAGACCCCCTCGTTCCCAGTTCTACTTGGGAATGCACCCTCCGGCGAAGTTGCACTTCGCAAACACGCCATCGCAATCGCCGCTTGATTCAGCTTCAACGCGTGCGGCAGTGCAACTGCTGCGGACCCGGCGTTCCCAAGTTCTACTTGGGAACGAGAGATATATTCCTTGGTGGATCGCGACCGCTCCGGGCGCGATGGAAAGCGCGACGCCCCAAATCGCGCCTATCCTACCTGCCCGACACCCAAGCGGCGAGCTTCGCCTCAGCGTCGCGGTTGATCCGGTATTCATCCGCCGGTTTGATCCAGACCGGTTTCTTTTCCCCATCGGTCACGCGCAGCAGCACCCGGCGGCGGCCCGGATTTTGCCGGATGATGTCCCGGATTTCGTCCAGCTCTTGCGTCCGCGCCGCGCCTCGTTCCAGCGTCAGCACGAGCGGTTTTTCCACCGGCTCCGGCTTGCCAACCGCCTTCACCTCGTTGGCGGTGAGGCGCGGTCCTTCCTCGCGCAAATCCAGCCGCCCGGTGATGGAGACCACCGCCCCCTGGTTTAAAAGCGCCTGAGATTTATTAAACGTCTCGTTCCAAATCATCACTTCCAACGAGCCGGTCAGGTCTTCGAGCACGACGATGGCAAACGGTTTGCTATCCTTTTTGGTGAATTTCCGCTCCACCGAAGCAAGCGCTCCGGCAAGGGTCACCGTGCTCTTGTCCGCCTGTTCGGGCAGGCTGGCAACCGGGACGTATTTCCCGCTCTCCAGGGTGGTCCGGTATTCGTCGAGCGGATGGCCGGTCACGTAAAACCCGAGCAACTCTTTCTCGTAGCCGAGCTTCTCCGAAAGGCTCCACGGCTGGACCGTCGAACCGGCTTTTTTGGTGGGCTTGGGTGCCGCCTCAAAAATATCAAAGAGCGAAACCTGCCCCGAAGCCCGGTCCCGGTGGGCGCTTGCAGCAGCCGCCATGGCTCCGTCAATTTCGCTGAAAAGCTGTGCCCGATCCATCCCGGTAAAATCGAAAGCCCCGCATTTGACCAAGCATTCGAGCCCTTTTTTGTTGAGCTTTTTGGAATCGACGCGGCCGCAGAAATCTTCCATCGAGAGGAACGGCCCGTTGGCTTCGCGCTCCGCAATCGCGGCTTCCATCGCCGCCTCGCCGACGTTCTTGATGGCCGCCAGCCCATACCGGATCGCCCCATGATAGAGCGTCCCGTCGGCTTTCGGCTCGATCTCCCCCTCGACCATTTCCGGCGAGAATTTCAGGAAGCTCTTGTTGACGTCCGGCTCCAGGATTTTGATCCCCATCCGGTCGCACTCGGCTACGAGCACGCTGATTTTGTCCGTGTTGGAAATTTCGTTGCTCATCACCGCCGCCATGAATTCAACGGGGTAGTTGGCTTTGAGGAAAGCGGTCTGATAACTCACCCACGCATAAGCGGCGGAATGGGAACGGTTGAAGCCGTATCCGGCGAATTTTTCGAGCATGTCGAAAATCTCGTTCGCCTTGGCCTCGGGAATCTGGTTGAGGCGTTGGCATCCCTCGACGAACGTCACGCGTTCCTTGGCCATCTTGGCCTTGTCTTTCTTGCCCATCGCGCGACGCAGCAAGTCGGCGCCGCCCAAGGTATATCCGGCGAGTACCTGCACCGCCTGCATGACCTGTTCCTGGTAAACAAAAATGCCGTAAGTCTCGCCGCACACCTTGGCCAGAAGCGGGTGGGCGTATTTCACCTTGGCCCCCTTCTTGCGCTTGATGTAGTCGGGGATCAGCTCCATCGGGCCCGGCCGGTATAACGCAAGAATGGCATTGATATCTTCGATATCTTTCAAGTCGAACTGCCGGCAGATGTTGACCATCCCGCCGGATTCCAACTGGAAGATGGCGGTCGTTTCACCCCGGTTCAGCAAGTCGTAGGTCGGCTTGTCGTCGAGCGGGATCACGCTGATGTCGAACTCCGGTTTCTTTTGGCGGATCAACATCTGCGCATCGGTGATGACCGTGAGCGTCTTGAGCCCCAAAAAGTCGCACTTGAGCATGCCGACCTCGGTGATCGGAGCCATCGAGTATTGGCTGACAATCGAGCCGTCGTTGGCGCGGGTGAGCGGGATGAAATCGCTCAGATCGTGCGAGCCGATGATCACCCCCGCTGCGTGGACCCCGACGCCGCGCGTGAGCCCTTCGAGCTTCGTCGCGGCTTCCCACATCTGGCGCGTGGCCGGTTCATTATCGACGGCGGCCTTGAGCTCCGGGTTTTTGTCAATTGCCCCATCGACGTGCTTCATCTCGCCGGTCTCTTTGTCTTTCTCGTCGTAACCGGTGAGCGTGATCCCGAGTTCGTTGGGAATCATCTTGGCCACGCGGTCGGCGTCGCCGTAGCTCCAGCCCAGGACGCGGGAAACGTCGCGGATGACCGATTTCGCCCCAAGCGTGCCGAACGTGATGATTTGCGAAACGGCCCGTTCGCCGTATTTCTGGCGCACGTAGTCGATGACCCGGGCGCGCCCGTTGGGGCAGAAATCGACGTCGATATCCGGCGGGCTGACGCGTTCGGGATTCAAGAAACGTTCGAAGAGCAGCTTGAATTTAAGCGGCTCAATATCGGTGATCCCCATTGCGTAGGCGATCAGCGAACCGGCCGCCGAACCGCGTCCCGGCCCCACCGGAATCCCTTGTTCCTTGGCCCAGTTGATGAAGTCCCAGACAATGAGAAAATAGTTCACGAACCCCTGGGTCTCCAGAACATTGAGTTCCAGGGCATACCGTTTTTGGACCTCCTCGCTATCGGCTTTGGAACCGTAGCGCCGCCGGATGCCTGCCTCGGTGATCTCGCGCAAATACTCGTTTTGGGTTTTCCCGGCGGGCGGTTGAAAATTCGGGTACTTGGGCGTGGTGTCGAGCTTGAACCCGCAACGCTCGGCAATAAGCAACGTGTTGTCGCAAGCCTCCGGGTGATCGGCAAAAAGCGCCCGCATTTCCGCCGGAGATTTGAAATAAAGCTCCGGCCCGTAATGCATCCGGCGCTCGTCGGCCACGTTGGAGCCGGTGCCGATGCAAATGAGAACATCATGCGCCTCATGGTCCTCGCGGTTGAGATAATGGACGTCGTTGGCCGCCACGAGTCCCAGCCCAAGTTCCTTGGCGATCCGGGGCATCGACGCGTTCACCTTGCGCTGCTGCTCCATCCCGTGATCGTGCATTTCCAAAAAGAAATTCTGCGGCCCGAGGATATCCCGATAAATCGCCGCCCGCTCGAGCGCCTTGGCGTATTGGTCCTCCTGCAACGCCATCGCCACCTCCCCCTTCAGACAGGCGCTCAACCCGATCAACCCTTTGGAATATTTGGCCAGGTGCTCGTGATCGATCCGCGGCTTGTAATACATGCCGTCGAGCTGGCCGATCGAGACGAGTTTGATCAAATTTTGGTATCCCTCCTCGTTTTCGGCCAGCAAGTTGAAATGGAACGCGGCATCCCGGGCGCTCGTCGCCTTGCGCTCAAAAAGGGAACCGGGAGCCATGTAAACCTCGCACCCGATGATCGGCTTGATCCCGGCCTTTTGCGCGGCCAGATAAAACTCCACCGCCCCATACATCACCCCGTGATCGGTGATCGCAACGGCTGGCATATCAAACTCCTTCGCCTTCTTCATCAACGCAGGAATGCGCACCGCGCCGTCGAGGGTGGAATATTCCGTGTGCAGATGCAAATGGACAAAAGAATCGGACATAGGCGAAGTAATATAAGCCGAATTTGGGCGGCGTGAAGAGGGATCGATTCGGTTCGAAAAAAAGAAAGAATCCCCAACCGATTGTAAAACATCGGTTTACTTTTTCCTGATCTCGGCGACAGGTATTTCTCCAAAGCAAGCAGCCATCGCCCTACGCGCTTGCTCCTGGCGGCCGTGCCGCTATCTTAATCCTGTTTTTTGCGAAACATGCCCGAACCTACTGAACCGGAGGCCGACTCGGCACCGCCTTCCCCAAGGGGAAAAAGGCGGCCGGTTCTTTTCCGCGGGATGCTCCTCCTGCTGGCCGGTTTACTGCTATTTCACCAACCGCTTTTGACCGCCGCGCTGCGGCAGATCGCCATCCGGGTGGCCGCCCGCGAGAACGTCCGGCTCGAACTGGAGGTACACGGGAGCGTCTGGACGCGCTTGACGATCAAAAATCTGAAGGCCACCCCGACGGGGAGTTCCCCGATAGATTCCATCACCATCGAGGAGTTGCAGGCCGAATACAGCCTGCCGACGCTCCTTCGCCGGGGGGTACGCGATTTCCTGACCGGCTACCACCTGCACAACGCGAACCTGGTACTCGATGCGGTCCGCAGCAATGAAGACCAGAAGCATAAGCTGGCCCACGTCTTGCACGACATCCTTCAGCAACCGGCGATGTACAGCGACCGGGCCTGGATCGAGAATTTCAATCTGACGCTGCGAACCCCGGAAGGAACCTATCGCTGGCAAGGGGTCAAAGCGTTGCTGGATCCGGTGCAGCCGGGCTACGTACGCATCGCGTCGATGGAAATCCCGCGCGTCGGCTCCTGGCGCGACCTCCATTCGACCGCCACCTACGTCAACCGGCACCTCGTAATGCGCAACTTTAACCTGGGGGAAGAAGCGCAAGTCGCCCGGCTGGAACTCGATGCCTCGTTGCGCTCCAAAGGGGTCGTTTATCTCTCGTTTGAAGGGACGGTGCTGGGGGCGGACCTCGGGCTCTTTTTGTGGCAGCGGGAAAGCGCCGGAGATCAGGTCCAAGCCCAACTGACCGCCAGCTTGTCCGGGCTTTCACTGGAGCGATTTGGAAAACGGATCGGCTCCCAAACGCCAGTCTCGGGCCGCCTCACCCGCGCCTGGGTGCAGGTTGCCGGAGACCCGCGCCACCCGGCCAACTGGGAAGGCCAAACCACCGTCGCAATCGAGAATGCCGTCTGGGGCGGGTTCCACTTGGGCGAAATCGCGGGGAAGGCGACCCTGGCCGGGAAGATCGCAAAACTCGAAAGCTTCCAGTTCACCGCCGGGAGCAACCACCTTCTTTTTTCCGGCGAATGGCCGCTGCCCCACAGCTTTGACCGGGCACACCTCCCCGCCATGGAAGCGGCCTTCGCGCTCAACGCACCCGATCTGCCCCGCCTTCACGCCGCCTTCACCGGGGGGCATGTCAACGGCCAAGGGCGCGTGGCGCTTCAAAAAGAAATCATCTCTCTCGAAGGCCAGGTAAACGCCGCCCAGGTTCAGGGGCGCGATTTCGGAGTCGAAAACGGGCGCTCCGAAATCCAGCTCTCGCACCCTCTGCGGCTCCCAAAGCCCGGCGCTCACTGGGGGGAAGCCCTTTCGGGGCACGCTTTGCTGAATGCCAAAAGTTTGCGTTTCCACGAATTCGCCGCCCGGAGCCTCTCATTTGATCTCCCGGTCACCGGCACCACCGTGCAGATCGAAAGATTTGCGCTCGACCTCAACGGCAAAGACCAAGTCCGGGGGGAAGCCAGCCTTTCCTGCAAAAAGCCGTTTGCCTACGAAGCCCGCCTCGACGGCCAAGTCCAAAATCTCGCCGTTTTCCAGCCGTTCGTGACCTTTCCACTCTCCGGGTCGCTCCAGCTCAATTGGCACGGCACCGGGGAAATCGACCGGATGCGGCACACCGGGGAAGGGCAGGTTGCCTTGAGCCAAGGCCGGATCGGGAGCTTTACCGGAGTGACGGGGGCACTGGCCGGGATCTATTCGCCCGAAAGTATTGACCTCACCCAACTGCGTCTCGTTTCCGATCAGGGAACCTTCCAGGCCGGGGTGCGGATGCGCGATCAACGGTTGCGCATCGAACAGCTCCGGCTGACTGCCGGAAAAGACGGGGTTTTGACCGGGAATCTCACGCTGCCGCTCGATTTGCGGACGCCGACCCGCCCCGAAACGGTAATCCCGGAGTCAGGCCGACTCGAAGGGGAACTGGTGCTTGCGCAGATCGACCTTGCCAAAGCCGTTCTGGTCCCGAACCTCGCCCTGAGCGGCACCCTCGACGGCTCCCTCACCACGGGCGGCACCGTCGGCTCGCCCGAGTTCAACGTGAAAATACAGGCGCGCAATCTCCAAAGCCCCTCAGCCGCCAAGCTCGTTCCTGCCGCCGGGAGCGCCATGCTACTTTTAAGCCAGAACCGCCTTGCCCTCACCGGCACGCTCGCCCAGCCCGGGTTAAGCCCGCTTTGGTTCAAAGCCGGGATGCCGCTGAATCTCCGAACGGTTTTAATCCAACGCCGGATCGACCCATCGACGCCCTTCACGGCGAGCGTAAAACTCCCCCCCTCCTCGGCGGCGATTTTCGGGCCGCTGATTCCCGGGGTTCGCTTTCTCGAAGGGCGGTTGAGCATCGACGCGTCCGCCTCCGGCACGCTGGAAAAACCGGTGTTCAACGGCGGGGTTGCCCTGGACCTGCCTGCGATCCGGTTTCGGAGCGCCAACCTGCCCGGCATCAATCATTTCCTGGGTGATCTCCGGTTTTCGGGCACCGAACTGACCTTCCGGCGGTTCAGCGGCGATATGGCGGGCGGGCCGTTCTCCGCCACCGGTGTGATCCGGCTCGATCCGCTTGCCGACCCGCTGCTCGACCTGCGCTTCCAATCCCAAGGCACCCTTCTGGCACGCAACGACACGCTCACCCTGCGCGCCGATTCCGACCTGCGCCTCCAAGGGCCGTTGAACAGCGCCCGCGTCACCGGCAAAGTCGGGATCAATAAAAGCCGGTTCTTCCGCGAGATCGAAATCCTCCCGCTCGGTCTGCCGGGCCGTCCCGCACCCAAAATGAGGCGTGGGGAATTCCAGTTTGCCACCGAAACCCGGCCGTTCAGTCTCTGGAGCTTTGACGTGGCTGTGCGGACCGCCGAGCCGTTTCTGGTAAAAGGGAACCTGGCCAACGGCGCCATCGAAGGCAATCTGCACCTGGGTGGAACCGGGCTGGCCCCCACCCTGGAAGGGACCGCCCGAATCGAAAACTTCGTCGCCTCGCTCCCGTTCAGCCGGTTGTCGGTCGATCACGGTGCGCTCTATTTTTCGGGCAACCAGCCGTTGAACCCGACGCTGGACGTCCACGGCTCCTCGCGGATTCGCGATTACAACGTCAACGTCTACCTGTATGGGACCGCTTCCGAGCCGCAAACCGTCTTTACGAGTGAACCGTCGCTGCCGCAGGAGGAAATCATGGCGCTCCTGGCGACGGGGGCCACGACGCGCGATTTTGCCCAGAACAACCAGGCCATGGCAGGTCGCGCAGCCGTTCTGTTGTTCCAGGATCTCTACCGCAAAATCCGCCCCAACCGTCCGCCGCCCGACGACAACACCCATAACCCGATGGACCGGTTCTCGCTCGACGTTGGCTCCGTCGATCCGCGCACCGGGAAGCAGGAATTGATGGGCAAATTCAAACTGTCCAATCAATATGAAGTCGGCGCGGGCGTGGACATGCAGGGCGATGTCCGCATGCAGTTGCGTTACCTGCTCCGCTTTAAATAAATCCCCATGTCCCCCCGGCGCCTATTCCTCACCTTTTCCGTCCTTCTCGTGGCGGCGATCCAGGCACAGGAATCGCTCGTCCCGCCGGAACCGACTCCCCTGCCCGGCCTCTCCCCGGCTCCCGTTTTACCAGCTCCCCTGCCCGCGCCAAACCGCGCCTTGCCCCGGCCAGCGCATCCCGAAATTCCCGAAGAATTACCTGCCCCCGAGCTTCCTCCTGTCGCCCCGGTCAACCCGTTGGAAACGGAGACGGTGCAACCGTATCAGCCCGCGCTCCCGTTGGAGTCGCCGGTCCGCAAACCTCCTGTTCTCAAAAAGCTCCGGGTTCTCCTGGAAGGCAATCGCCATTTCAGCGCCGACGCCCTTCATATCGCGTTAACCGACCCGCTCACCTCGATTGAACAAAGTGGTCTTTCCCCGGCGCTGGCCGATGATGCCGCGTTTTTTCTCGGGGTATTTTATCGGCGCAACGGTTTCCCGGAAGCCGATGTAAAATGGAATATCGAATCCGGCAACACCTTGCGTTTGGCGATCCACGAAGGGCCATTCACCGAGCTGGGAACCGTCACGTTTTCCGGGAATCTCCATCTCCCGCAGGAAACCTTGACCGGTTACATCACCGGGGCGACCCGGGAACGCTTTCCGAAACCGCCGCTGCCGTTTGTGGAAAGCGACATCAAAAGCGGTGTGGAACGCATCCGCGGGTTGTATCGCTCGGAAGGTTATCTCGACGCGACGGTCGAGCCGCCCCGGATCACCTTCTCTCCCGGTAAAACAAGGGCCGATGTCCAAATCGATATTCGGGAAGGGATTCAATATCGGTTTGGCAGGATCACCTTTCAGGGAGACATTATTTTCTACCCCGAGCGGGCTTTGCGCAAAGAGATGGAGGTTTTCACGCGCAAACCGTTCACCCCGGTTGCGCTGACCAATCTGGAGCGTAAAATCGTCTATTTCTACCGATCGCGGGGCTACTTCAACGCCAAAGTCACCAGCGAACCGGCCCCCGCGGTTAATGGTTTGGTTCCCATCCGCTTTATGGTGGAAGCCGGTCCCCTTTTCCATTTTGACGGCGTGACCCAAACCGGCTTGAGCAAGCTGCGCCCGAGCTTTCTGGAACACCGGTTTGCCTCCTTGAGAGGCCAGGTGTACGACCCGGAGAAGGTTGAGGAACGCTACCGGCAACTGATGGGCACCGGCCTGTTCAGCAATTTGAAGCTCACCCAAAAGGCGCTGCCGAACCACCAGGTGCAGCTTCAATTTGAGATAGAGGAAGCCAAATCGCGCGAACTCGGGTTCTCGCTCGGCTACACCAAACTTGACGGCCTGATCTTCGGAACCCGGTATGTCGATCGTAATCTTTTCGGCAACGGCCGGCCGCTCACGATCGACGCCGAAGTGGCCCAGAAGCTCCTCCGGGGCGAGGTGGTCTACTCCGACCCGTGGTTTTTGGAGGGAGACAACAAGCTCAATGTGCGCCTTTATGCGCTCAATCAAGAGCTGGAAGGGTATGCCAAAACGGAAACCGGATTACGCCCCGAACTGACCCGCAAGTTTGGAAAGCATCTTGAGCTTGGGGCGTTCGTCCTCACCCGAGTCCTGCAAATCCAAAACAACGGAATCGATCCCAAGGAAGTCGGGCCGACCGACTATCGCACCGACAGCCTGGGGGTCTCCGCGACCTACGACACCCGCGACAGCGTCATTAACCCTCGGCGCGGGTTTGTCGTGAGCGCCACGGGCGATTTTGCCACCAATATCGTGGGCAGTTCGGTGGAGTTTTTGCGCGGCACTTTGCGGGCCTCCTATTATCTGCCGGTGGGGAGCAGCTCAATGCTGGCTGCCGGGGTGCGCGGCGGGATCATTGCCCCGCTCGGCTCCAGCGAAACTCTCCCGATCGACGAACGCTTTTTCAACGGCGGCAGCACGACGGTGCGGAGTTTTTCCGATCGCACCCTGGGTCCCAAAGACAGCAACGGCTATCCGGTAGGCGGCGAAACGTTCACCGTCGCCAACTTGGAGCTGAACACTCCGATCCACGACAACCTGGACGGAGCGCTCTTTGCCGATGCCGGGTCCACCGGACGACGGCTCGACTCAGGCTTGGGGCAGACCGGTTTTGCGATTGGCGCCGGGTTGCGCTACCGGCTTCCGATCGGCCCGATCCGGGTGGATTACGGCTGGAACCCGGTTCGCGCGAAAAACCAGCCCGCCGGGGCGATCCATTTCAGTTTCGGCTTCGCGTTTTAGAATCTATAGAGCAACCACAAAAATCTGCGGCGGATCGGAGCCAAACCCAAAGGGTTTGAAGCCCATAGCCGGTGGTTGAGCGTTAGCGACACCACCGGATGAGGCATTGAAAGAATTCACCCCAAAGGGGTGGCAGAAAACGAGGCAATTCCCTCTGCCACCCCTTTGGGGTGAGGCGCGGGTTGCATTGAACCGGTGGTGTCGCTAACGCTCAACCACCGGCTATTCGCTGGCAACCCTCCGGGTTGCGGCCATTTTGAATGAGCCTACTCCTGGCAGCAGCCGCCCTCGTGCCCGCAGCAGCCGGAATTGCCGCCTTGGATCATCTTCTGGAGCAAACCGACCATTTCGCGGTTGAGCGGCACGGCCTTATCGCCGGGATTGATCACGCCGCCGGAGCATTCCGGTTGCGAAAGGATTAAGTCCCATGCCTCGGGCGCGGTCAGGACCATTGCCGAAACATCTTCGCTGGTCCAAGCCTTCAGCGCCGCTTCGTCGGTGAAAAGCGGGAGAAATTCCGCATCGTTCTCATCGGTGCAGACAAGGATTTGCAACGTTTCGTCGTCGGACGGTTCGGTATCGAGACGGCCCGAGAAAGCCGGGACGAGGTAAAGCCCGCGCTGCAACGCCAGAGTGAGGGCGTATTGGGCGTCTTCGGATTTATCGTGAGTGATGGTTTCGATCGCGGCAAGAAGCTCCGGATTTTCAATCGGCTCGTTTTCGCCGTGGTAATGGCGGGAACCGCCGCAGCATTGATGCTCCCCTTCGCCTTCCCCCTCGCATTTGCAATCGCCGCCGCAGCCACCCTCTTCGGATTCGCAACCGCCCACGCGCTCCTCGCGGCAGCAGCAGCCGCCTTCGTCGTCGTCGAGGATCGGGTCCACATCCATCCCGTCGTATTCGACCCCTTCAAATTGGGCGACCACCTCTTCGAGTTGCGCATTGAGCGCAAAGAGCGATTCGGGGGTATGCTTTTCGATCCGCTGGACTTGCAGGATGAAGACCGGTTCGTCCTCGCTCTTGGTGATTTCGACGGCATCAAAGTCGCGTGCTTCAAGCTTTTCGGCCAACTTCTCCAAAATTTCCGGAGCTGCGGCGGTAAAATAATAACCCCAGAGCATTTCGCCGTCGAGATTCCAGTCGGTTTCAGAGTGGAGCCCGGCGAACATTTCCTGAAGCTGTGCGAGAGTAATGGTTTCCATGAATGGGAAAACCTCGCAGCCCCACCTCGAAATGGCAATCGGAAAAAGGTTCCAAACGTGCAAATGGCCGTGTTAAACGGAGCCAAATACAGGGCAGGTGGATCGCGACTGGCGGACGTTTATTGTTTTTGAATGACTTACAAAAGCTTCTTCACGCCTGCTTCACGCCGTGAATATTTTTATGCTTTTATTCGCCGTCGCAAATCGGCCGTGCGATTGAGCCAGCCCTTGAGGAATTTTGAAAGATCGGGGTGGTCATTAAGCCACTCGGGGTCTTCTGAATGCTCCCGGCGCGACTGAACTCTAGCAGCCACGAGGCGCCGATAAAAGGATTCCTGCGCGTCGAGGAAATTGTCCGCAGTGTTGTGCGTTCCGGGATCGTGCAATAGCTTATGCGCCCGCCATACGCCGCAATTCACGCAGGCATTAAAGAACACCTCGCCAAGACCGGGGGGCATCGACTCGGCTCCACACGCCCGCCATTCCCGGAAATAAATCTCCGTGGCTTGGGCGAGCGTGAGATTCGCAATATCGACCTTGGGATGCGATGCCTTGTCGATGCCGTATTTTGTCAGTCCCCCAGGGTCTTGAGGATCATGCTCAGCAATGACGTTGCCATGCTTGTCGCGCACACACTCCCACTTGAGAATGAACGACAGGAACGCCTCAAATCGCTTGCTGGTCATTGGCTTTCTTTTTGCCGGGACATTCGGCGGCTTGGCAACAATCGCCGCAATCGCGTTCGCAACGGCGGGCGATTTGTCGGCAGACGTAGCGATGCAGGATCAGCAGTTCACCGACCTGCAAACGGGATACGGCCTCGCTTAGTGCGGAAATTTTCACAACGTTTGATCGTCGAAATGTTTTGGCGCTGGAGTTCGCTCAATGACCTGCTCCAGCGCGTTGACGGTTTGGCTAACGGCCTCGCGCTTGAAAGCGAAGATGCGCTCAACGCCTTTGATCCCGGCAAGTGCGGCCACAAGAAGCGAGATCGTCCAGAAAGCGGTTTGCGTGAGCGACTCGAACGGAGCGGCCTTGGTCGCTTCGATGCTGCTCAGAATGGCCGACGCCCGCTCCCACAAGCCCCACATGACCGCGATTGCAATGAACGTCATCAGCGTGCGAGATTTCCAGAATGGTTCTGAGCGGGTCATAAAGTTGGCGCGCCACAAAGGGCGAGAATCGGTTTGCGAAACGTCCAGATACCGAATGCGAAGCAAAGAGCCGAAAGACGGAACGTCCATGCACGCCAAAACCTCCGCGCATCATCGGCTTCGCGCTCGCGCTTCTCTGCATCCTCCTTGGCTTTGGCGATGTCGGATTGAGCCTGCTGCATCTGCTCGATCTTTGCCCCGGCATCAGCGAGAGCCGCGTCAGCCTTGGCAAGAGCTTCAGTTGCAACAGACACGCTGGGCGCAGGCTTGGCAAGCTCGATCCGTGCGCGGGCAACCTGCAACCGAGCGGATTCAGTGGCGAGGTATGCGGCGGCAGGGGCAACCTGAACAGTGCGATGCGACGCACAGCCGCATAGATTGAGGACGAGGATGAGCCGGAGATATTTGAGGAGATTCATTTCTTGAACCAAAGTTTGAGCAAGTCCCAGCAAATCCACGCGATGAGCGAGATGGTTCCGACAACCCCGAGAGCCCAATTACGGATTGCCTCCATCCGGGCGATTCGTATTTCGTGATCCTTGAGAACCCCCTGCAATTCTATACACAGGTTCGGCGACTTGCATACGGGTTGATGAGTGAGCCGATCAACGGCGATGCGGATTTCCGTGAGAAGTTCGGAGTGGTCTTCGAGTTTATCCTCGATCCGTCGTAGATTGTCTTTTTCCTCGTCGCTCATGGATTACGAAATTACCAACAACGCTTTTAAAAACTCCTCACGAATCGCAACGGATTCCTGTTCGGTAAGCGACCGATCCGTCTCAATCAAAAGCGTGACGCCTTCAGCCGAGCGAGATGCTGGGCATGATTGAATAACTAACGACGGCGCGGCCATGGCCAATGCTTTACGCAACGCATTTTCAGATCCGTCAATAGGGGACGTGATTGTGATATTCATAAGTTATTCCTGGTCGATTGGAGATAAAACGGAGAACACGCTTGCCCCGCCTCCATTGGTATTCCAAATGGCGTGCGTGATGTTGTAATACTGCACACTGTAGCTTAGAGGGCCGCCAGCAAGCGTGCCAACAGAAACGCCGTTAACGTAGACGGTAAGCGTTCCCGCTCCGTCATAGGCAAGAGTGATTTCGCAAAACGTCGGGATTACATAAGACCAAGCCGAGGTCGTTAGTGTAGTTCCGTCGTGAACCTGCGCGTAGAGTGTTTGTCCTACAATCTGCAAGCCGATACCGCGTCCCGCCAAGTCTCCCGATGTTGTGCGGTTGTATGGAGTCCCAAAAAGAATGCACGCTTTGTCATCTGCGGACAGCGATCCCGTTTGAGCCACATGGCAATACCGGAATGTAAATTTTACTGGGAAGCTCCAGTTAAAACCCGAAAAATTCTGTCTTCGGTTGCGTAGCACCGGAACGACTTTCCCTGCACACCAATTCGATACAGACGAGGATGCCGCTGTTGTGTGAGAATAGAGACAATCACCGGATGGGTTGATAGAACCTGAACCACTGTTAAGGTTAGTCCATGTCGCCCCGGTCGCCGGGATTAAATAGGTGTCGCGGTTACGATAAAACCCATCATTCGTGCGCAGTCTGAAATCTCTGCGAGCCTGCCCAATCAGGTCGATATACCCAGCAAGCCCTTCTTCAACGGCCCACAATTTAGTAAATGCCTGAAGATAAACCGAATCCGAATTGAACCCATGCTCGAACGCGATATACGGCGTGTTGTATTCGGCAACGTGTTCGTTGGTCCCGCTCAATATTTTTCCTGAAGGTGAACGTAAAATGACTTTGTTTAGTTCGGGAACAAGCTCGATCTCAACCGAGTATTCCTTCCCCATGACCAATGGCTCGGAAAACACCTCAGAAACAATGGCCGCACCGCTTGATCCGTTTCTCCAATCCGCAACGGCAATATTACTCTTGTTCCAAGTCGCGTGGAGCATGTCAGTTAAATTACCTGCGCCCGCCTTGGAAATCAGCATGGCGTTTACGTTAGCACCGGCCCCGGTTCCAGAGGTGTAAATGAACGAGCAACCGAAGCGGCGCACAGGAGCATTCAATGTGGGCCAAATATAGCTAGTCCCGTTCGACGTGAGCTTGTTGCTTGAAATCGACGTAGTTGCCGCACCAGACCCAAGAACTGTATATGCGTTACCGGTGTTTGCCGTCCCGATGTTCGTCCCGGTGACATCGGCACGGCGGAAGTCGTCGTAGAATACGCCGGCCGCTTTGAGAGCCGATGGAGATACCGCCTTTGTTGTAGAGCTTCCCGCATCCACTTCCGCTTGCGTTGCAGCGGGGGTTTTTGAATCCAGCGCGGCTTGTTGTGCGGTACTGATCGGCTTATTCGCATCGCTCGTGTCGTCCGCGCTCCCAAGCCCCACAGCTACTTTAGTCAGCCCGGAAGGCTGGACCGCGCTGTCCGCTTTCGTGCCCTGGGCGGCGGTTGCCGCTCCGATTTGCGCGGGGGTGATCCCGGTAAGCTGCGAGCCGTTTCCGTCGGGCTGCAATGCACTGTCCGCTTTCGCGCCCTGGGCGGCGGTGGCTTTTGATGCGAGCGCGGCTGTTAGCGCGGCAACGGCATCTTCGTCATTCGCGAGCTGGTCGGAAATTTCTTTAAGCGTATCGAGCGCTCCAGGCGCTCCCGCGATTACGTTGTCGATCGCGATCTTGACGAATGCAGTGTTTGCGAGCTGCGTCGTATTGGTTCCGGGGGCGGCCGTGGGTGCCGTGGGCGTGCCAGTGAAGGTAGGGCTCGCCAGGGGGGCTTTTACCGCGAGAAAAGACTGCAATTTGCTCGTGGCAACATAGACTTCTGGATCGGGCTCGGGAACAACAGCGTCGGGGATTACAGACCTCTCCACGTTGGCCTTGAATGTGATCGACTTGTATTTGCGGTCTCCCACGCCCCACGCGATTTCGCAATCGACAGGCAGCGGAGACGAGGAGAGCAAACCAAGCAGCGTCTCTCCGGAAAAACCAACTTCCGTCTGGTAGAGATTCCCCGGGCCGCGTTGAAAATTTGCGGCATACGCCAAGACAATGGAATCGCCGTGGGTCACGCCAAACTCGATCGTCACATCCGCCGCAAGCTGAATCGGAGCCGCCCCGCCGCTTGGCGCAAAACTCACGGTGAGCGGCTCCAGTGAACCCCCCTTGAACATTAAAGGGGTGGGTGTGATTAGCACCCCGTGGCTCTCGGTATTGATGGCAATGCGCATGACATCGCGAGCGTGTCAAATCGCCCGGGAGCGCCCTTAATTTTCCGTGTCGGTAATCGCAGGCTCGTAGGTCTGTGTGAACGTTTTTGAAATGCGCTGGATTTGGTCCTGCTTCCACGCCACTTCCGCCATCGCGTTGACTACTGGTGCCGGGACGCCCTGGAGCGACGCACCGATCGCGTCGATGATCTCCCCGTTGATGTCGGGATTATTCACGGTGTATTCTGCCAGCAGATAAGCCGGGTGGGTCTGATCGGCCGGGACCAATTCGGCAGCGGGAGAGGGAAATAAATATTCGCCGTCATACATGCCCTGCTTCCGGATGCCGATTAGCACATCGGCGGGATCGGGCGGATCAACAGGAGCGCCGTAATCGAGGAAAACTAATGCAAGCCGAACACGCTGGAGCTGCTTAAATGCCTGAGGCAAGCTGCTGGTGACGATACCGGTTCGGATGTCGATCTGCACATCCGTCAATGAAGGGTCGTCGCTCACGAACTGGAACGCCTGAGCCGATCCGGTTGCGGTAACCGTGACACCCAAGGGCTCGCTCGACCCCACGTCGTTGGTGGCGGTGACAAAAAAACGGTAGCTGCCGGGCACGCGGATCAGCCCGGAAACAACGCCGGTATCCGGGTCGATCGTCAACCCGAGCGGCAGATCGGCGGCGGTCCATGATGCGGGATCGTTGGTGGTATCAAAGAAAATCTTTGCAGCCGCGCCAACCTCAAAGGCAAGCGGTCGCGTTTGGCCGTAGCCATTGTCTTGACCCGTATAGCCCGGCTGCTGGGCGGAGAGGGTCACAACCGGAACGTTTTGGTTCGCCGCGACAATAATCGTTTGCGCGAACGTCCCGCTACCTGTGCTATTGGTGGCCTCCACGGTCACATTATATTCACCGGGCGCGGTCAATTTGCCGGTGACGTAGCCGGAGGTGGGGTTAATGTTGACACCATCGGGCAGGCCTGTTGCGGTCCAAGTGACCGGCCTGGCGTAGTCCTGCACGCTAAACAGAGCCCCGTTAGGCATGTCATCGCCCACCGTGTAGTTACCTCCCCAGGTTGGCCCATAGTAGTTTGAATTCAGCGTGACAACCGGGAGGGCAGGAATTACTACTAATGTCAGCGCGTAGGTGGTGATCTGAGCTGGGCCGTGAGTGTAATCGTTTTGAGTCCACGCGTAATTCTGGCATTGGACCACGATCGAGTAGGAGCCCGGAGAGAGCGTCCCGGAGACATGCCCAAACGAATTGATGCCGCACCCGGATGGGAGCGATGCCTGCCAATTTGAGCCGGAGTTTGAGGCCGCGAACTGGAGGTTAATCGCACCTGCGCCCACGGTTGCGACATTGACTCCATTGGAAAGAATGGCCTCTGCACAGGAAATAACAGGGGGATCGAGAGGATTAGGGTCGCTGATGATAAAGGTGGCGAAGCTGGTTTGGTAGGTTCCCGCGGGCGCGTTAACCGTCCCGGTCACCTGCGCGAAATAACTACTTCCATTCAGCGACGACGAGAACGAAAGCCCTCCCGGCATATTCCCGGTAAAGATATTGGAAGCGGGTGACTGTGTCACGTTGACCAACTGCCCGCGCACAAAATAAAAAGTTTCTGGCATAAGCTTAAATAGGGCAGATCGAGGCTTTTGCCCCCTTCAATTTCAAACTGACTTGGCCGATTGGCGGGAGGATGGTGTTTTCGGTATCGAATCGCTCCAGGGCGGCATAGACAATGCGTTTCGCTCCCACAAGGGGCGCTCCAAGGGGGAGGGTCTGAGCGTAACGAGTGGCCGTGCCGGTGATCGTCCCGTCCAGGGCGTGGGTGAGCGTGAGGCCGAAGGTGTGAAACACCGTGGCTGAGGTAAGCAAAATTGGCTCCTCAATGAGCGGATCGTCCCACAACACGTTTTCAAGGTTTGCCCCAAATCCTGCCGCCCCGACCGGAACGCCGGTTTTGAGCACAAACATATATTGCCCCTCGCAGTTACCGACGAGGTTTACGCCAAACGTGGCGATGCAAGCGAACTTTGACCCCGGCGAAAACATCGTTTCGGTAAGCGGGAGGACCAGGATGCGACGCGTCATTTCACGCGGCCATGCCGTCTGATCGGCGATATCCGCGATATACCAGGCGCGCCCGTCCGATGCGACAACCGAGCCCGCCGGAAACTGCTGCCGGGGGCGGAGATTGCGGACTTGCGGAGCCTGAGTCGCGCGGGAAAGCGTATATTTCCAGCCGCTGCTGCTCGCGGCGGAGGGAAGCGATGCAGCGAGTTCCCCTTTGTCGGTTAGGCCGGTGACCGCCGAAGGTAAAAGCGGCGCAAGCCCGGCGGAAGTGCCAGTCGCGGGAATCCGCGCCGGGAATTGCTCGTCAATGTCCGCGATCTGCATGAGCGTGATCCCCGGAGGCATTACACCGCCCGTGGCGAGCAAGGTGCTAAACATATCGCGGATGACGGCTGCGAAGGCGGAATCGCCCTGGAGTGCTTTGGAGACTACAGCCGCGACATCGGACGTGGCCAGCAAGGCTTTGAGGGTATCTGCAAACGTGCTTGAATCCTTGAGCGCCTCGGCCACCGTTGCCGCGATTGCGGGATCTCCGAAAAGCTCTTTTAGTGTGGTCGGGAAATTTGTGGATCCGGAAAGCGATTTTGCAATCGCCTCGATGTCGAGGTTATCAAGCGATACCGTGCCGCTGAGCTTATTCGCCGGAATATTTGGCCAGCCGGTCGGAAGGATGTTTGCGAGACTGTCCAGGATGCCGGAAAGAGGGGTCTTGACCCCGTTGATTTCGCGGTACACCTGATCCGTCGAATGCTCATGCGTGTTGACGAGCACGCGGGCGTCGGGATCAATGACATCCACGTGCAGCTTGTTGGCCTCGACCTCAAAATCGAACCCGTAAACGCGCACCTGGTTTGCGGTGACTGCCTCCACGGTGAAATGATTGGACGGAACGCGGGTCCATACCTCGGGCACCTCAGAGGTCTTGCGATACACCTCGACAATCGGCCGCCAGGTGCCGAAGTCGTGAATGAATGTGTAATCCTGCGCCGCATCTTCCGGGGCGAACGGATGCCCGAAAATCCCCGCCAGCATCGGCTGGGACGGGTCAACGTATTGGTAGACCGTCTCCGTCCGGGTGAGAAGCGGTTGCTGTTCGGCCTGGGTAATGGAGCTGGAGTCGATGGCGTTGTTGACGATCGTGACAGGTTGCTGAATGAGCGTCGTCTTGGCGCCGTTGGAATCGAACGCCGCGATCTCAAACAGCAATCCTGCGCTCGCGGCCGTATCGAGCAAATCCTCAACGCGCAGCGAGGTGATTTGCATCTCGGCCTGCGGAAGATCAAGCGGGGTTTGGTCGAACATCTCGACCGAGAAAAGCGGTTGCTCGGTTTTTGCAAACGCGCCGATGAACTCAATATCGAAAACCCGGGCGGTCGGGCTGGTCACGGCGAAACGAATGTCCGCGGAATTGGCCGCCGTGTAGGGATCGTTCAATGCGGCAGCGAACCCCGAAGCTTTAATCCCTGAGACGGAGATCAGCTTCCCGGCAAGGCCGTTGAAGTCCAGAGCAAATTGCCCCAGCGCACCGTTCGGGATGATGATGCGCTGGACTTCGTTGCGCGTGGCACTCCCGACGCGAACGCGAACAGGAGCGGCAATGGCCGGGGGCATTGGGAGCGAAAAAGCGTCCGTCAACGCAACCGGGGCGCGATAAAGTTTCAGCTCGCATTTTCCGGCCGTGTCGGGATCGACGCGAACATCGCAGAAACAGACCGGGGAGAGTTTGTTCTCGACCACGGAAAAAGTGAATTGCGCGGACGGATCGGTCTTTTGAATTCGGTAAATATTCGGCGCGCCGCCCTCGACCACGCTCACGCCGCCAAGGGCTGATACCAAAGCAAGGCCATTGAGCGCGGCTTCGAGATCCACTTTGAGGACGTCTGATTCCAGCTCGGGCGTATCCTCGTAGGTTAAATTGACGCCCGTTACCCGCACCTTAAACGTGCCGCCAGCGGGCGCGGCATCAACCAGGCTGAGCGTGGCCACCAGCTTGTTCCACTCGATGCTGGCCGTTTCGTAGGGAGAGCCCGCAAGGACGCTGGAGGTGTTTTCCCGCAAGCCGTGGAGGACAAGGGAGATGGTATCGTTTTGGAAAAAGCGATATTGGGCAGTTGTGGCGTCCGTTGGACCGACAACCCCGAGCGATCGATCCAGATCACACCAAATGGGCATTACGCGCGCCATATTATTCCAAAGCCTCCTCTACATTTTTTTTGGGAGCGGCCGGGAGAACCAGCGCCCCATACGATCTAAGCGTCACCAGCGGGAACGGCTTGATGACGTAGGGAAAATCGGAAATCAGGTTAAGGACTGGAGTGGTATCAGACGCGGCCATTGCCAACGAGGGCGTGTCAAACCGTCCAATTCATTACCGTGGCCGAACGGTCGAATAAAAGATCAACATCGCGCTGCACCATATCGAGCAGCATATCCACGGCCGGGACGCCGATTCCGGCACCCAGATCAAGCGACGGCTTCACCTGGACGCACCAGGCGGGCCAAAACTCCGCCTGCTGGACATAGACCGCATCGGCCTCGGGCGCATCCGGATCAGGCCTCACCAGCCAGAGCGTTGCTAATTCCAGCCAGACACCCGCGAGGGGAAGGCTCATCCCTGGACGCGCGGGGAGTGTGCCGATTCGGAATTTGTTGACGGCGGGCGGCTTCATCCCGCGCAGCCACGTGCCGCTCGCGATCGCACTTCGACGCGTGTCCTGCGACACCATGACAAAAGCACGGAAGATCTGCGCGTTTTCCATGCCCACCTGCGCTGCAAAATACGGAATCCAACGAGCCCGGGGAATGAATGTCCAGGCGGGGTCAGCTTTTGACCCCAACGCGGGCGAAACCATTAAAAGCCATGGCGGATCATTGAGATCATCGAGCAGATCCCGCTCAACCCAATCAGCGTTCCAGCCCAGCTCGCCTTTCGCCGGAGACTCCACGTAGTCTTCTGGCATCTCCCAGCCGCGCGGATCATCCTTTCTCCGGTAAAGGATGCCGGGGATGATGTCGTTCACGACGCCGGCGGCGACGTCGAGCCGCCAACCGCGCTCAATCTCCGCGCAGCGAGAGGCCTGCACTTTCCACGGATGCGGAAACGGCGTGTTAACGCCCCGGCCGTAGCGTGCATCGAGTTTTCGGGAGCGGTTCGCCCACGTCACCAGCCAGTTGAGATCGGCGGCGGAGATCAACGCGGGATCTCCGCGCCGCAGTCGTTCCAAGCGTTCCAGAGCGCCGGACTCTTGCATATTACGGTTGACTCCTCGGCCACGGGGTTCCGTAGCCGCCCTTGATGTTCGTCAGCGTGAACCCCTGGTTAAAAAACAGTTGCTGCGAAACGGTGGCCGGACTGTCCTTGTCTTTCCGAATCAGGATGGCGAGCAGCCGATGCCAAATCCAAGGCTTACCCTCGGGCTTCCGGGATGATGCAACAGGCTCCACCTTGCTCACCGCACCCGACGGGCTCGAAAGCGTGTAACGGAGATAAATCAACGCGCGCTCGCAGTTTCCACGGGGCGCAAAATCTCCGGGGGAAACGGTGAGATACGGCACCTCCCCGTTTTCATCCGGCTCGCTAATTCGGCGATCGCCGATCACCGGCTCGATCCCCTCAACCAAGCCAAATGCGACCCGCACGCGGATTTTTCCCTCCTCATCCTCTTCGAGCCGCACCTGGAAATTGTGCTGGATCCCGGTGACGGTGGCAACGGCGACTCGGGGCATAACCCCGTCCGGCATGTGCGCCAAATGAACGCCGCGGCCTGAAACCATGCGGCTCTTCAGGACATCGCGCATCAATTCGGAAAGTTCGACAAGCTGCCGCGCTTCGAGATAGGAGCCAGAAGAAAAATTAGGGCCGGATGGCATTTATGATCCTCCTGTCTTGATTAACCGTAGATATCCTTGACCCAGCCACCCTTCCCGCTGGCCTGCCACTCGATTACGATGACCCAGACATTCCCGCGATAAGAGGCCTTAACACTCCGCTTTAACCAATTCTGATCCGTCTCCAAAATGGGGGCCGAGAAGTTCGACAACCCACTTGGAATGATTGGAGTGCAGATCTTTCTGAGATCTTTAAGCAGGGCGGAAGGCAAGGACTGGCGGACTAGCGTCACACGCCAAATCGCAGCAGGGTTCAAAAAATGAGTCGTGCCATATAGCGGATTCTTTCCACCCTTCCCGTCCACTAAGAGCGTTTTAGGCCAACCCACCAGGCGGTCGGGATCATCCGATGCGAATCGCGCTTTGTATTTTGTAGCTAAATCCTGGAATTTCTCGAAGGTCTCAATCGGGTCTTCTTGCGTGATATAATCAAGCTCGGCCGTGTCTTTCGAGCCTTCGCCGAACCCGGCGGTTGCGATGGAACCTGCGGCGCCTTCGTGCGAAATAACCAAATCCCATTGGCCGTCCTTTCGCTCGCCGCCGCGGCGCGCGCCAGCCGGTAAGCCAAGCGGCAGAAACGTTGGATTAAAAGTTGCCAACTCTTCCAGCGTGGCGACCACGTAAGGCACATCGAATTTCCAAATCCCCGTTTTGGAATCGTAGCTGAAATTCGCACCGTTATCTCTAAACGTGTCGATTGCGTTCATTTTAAGCTAACAGGGCGTAGGCCGGTTTTTGCGAGGTAAGCGAATCGTGAATCCCTTGGAGAATCGACATGCTGGACCGGGCGACCGATACGCTATCGCGCATTAAATTTTCCATGCTCCCGCCGCCTGCACCAGCATCGCCGCCGATGCGCTGAAGCGAGGAAACAACAGGGGCCGAGTAGGATTTATCAACCTCCGCCGCGCCGGGCGTGCCTTTCGCATTGGCACGGGACTCCTCAGACTTTTTCTGCATTTTCGCGTAATTAGGATCCATGAAGGCATCGGATTCCTTTTGAAGTTCCTTTGCGACCTTAGCCCAATAATTGTCGTCTTTTCCAGAAGACGATTTTGAAGCATCTGAGGAAATCTTCTTCGTTTTATTCCTCAATTCGTCTTCTGGCGAACCGCTCACCCCGTTTTTTTGATTATTGGTTTTGCGTTCTACCTCTTTCGGGGGAATCGCGCGGAGCATTCCGGCAAGCACTGGATGACCGAGGCCATCCAATATCGCCGCACCCGCCGCACGGGCGGGATCGTTGCGGCGGAGAGTGGTACTCGCATTAATGATCTTTGAGACGACACTATCGACGGTTGACACAAAATACTTCCCGAGTGCTACAAACCCTTCCATAAGCAGGCTCAGAAATTTCGGGCCATGCTTAACAAGCAGGTCGGGGAGACTCGCAAAACCTTCCTCAAGCGCAGCCATACATTGCGCCGCAGCCAACTTGGTCCAGACTACCATGCTGCTCCACGTTTCCCCGTCGGAAACTAGCTGGATTGCCTGCGCAATCGGGTCACCAAGCTCTTGCCCCTTTGTGGCAAAATCATATTTTTCAATCCGATCCAACAGCGGGCGAAATACCGGGATGATCTTATCCGCCATGCCGATAAAGAGGGAGTCGAGCTGCGGCTTGAGCGTTGTGATTTTATTTTTTGTCTCCGCAAAAAGCTCGGCATCCTGCGCCATGAGCTGGTCGCCTTTTTTGAGCTTGGCATCTCCAAACCCTTTTTGCTGGAATACCGGAAGCATGGTTGCTCCGGTTTTCCCGAAGATCGCCATCGCTGCGGCGGTTCGTTCAGCGGGATCAGCCATGCCTGCAATCGCTTTCCCGATTTGGTGAAATTGTTCGGCAGGGGAAAGCTTTCGCAATGCCTGAAGATTGAGCCCGAGTTTTTGAAGAGCCTTATCCCCGGTGCCGTTGACCAGCGCCTTTTGCATTTTCTGGACTGCCGGAGCGATCTCCGATGCATCCCGCCCCGCAAGTTTGAATTCCTTGCGCATTTTAAGGATGTCGGCCGTAGCCAAGCCGGTAGCCATACTCGTGTCTGCCAGCTCTTTTCCCGCGTCGAGGACATTGCTCACTTTTGCGATACCACCCATGACGGCGGCAACAGGAGCCATTCCGACCAAAAAGCTTTTCACCGCGGCGAACCGCTTCTGCATCATCATGAGCCCCTTGTCGGCTCGGAGATACGCAGCCCGCAGTTGGGAATCCTCGGCATCGAAAATGGCGGTAGCGCGTGCGGCGGACATGACCACGCGCGAATGTCAAAGCGCACTGCCTATTTGAAGCCGCTCGATTTGATCGCTTTTTTCAAAATAGCAAGGCACTGGTTTTCCAGCTTGGTAGCCTGCAATCCAACCGTCCAGTCGATCCGGCGAAGGTAATCCTTCACGTTGCCAACATAGGCGGTCCCGTTGACCCCCTCGATCCGGAAGCGGGTATCCGTCTCGACCACCTTCACGATTCCGGCCTTGGTCCCATGTCGCTTGACCCATGCGGGCAGATTGACCCCAAGCCGGATCGCCATTGAATTCCAACCGCTCGCCAAAAAGCCAACCCGGGAAAACAAAAGCTTTTCCAGCGCGCGGAGTTGAGCGGCATCGACCGGCTTGCGTTTACCCTTTCGCAATGCGTAGACCCGGCCATCGCTGGGATTCCGCTGCGCCTTGTGGACCGAGCTGGCGCTCTCTGGCCCCGGCCCTTTCAGCGCGCCCTTTTCCGGCACAACCATAATGCGCGCAAGATCCAGTCGGATGGATGCCTCGCCCTGCTTTTGGGCTTTCTTTCCTTCCACATCTTTGGATCCGGGAGGTGTCACCGCGACGATGTCTTTCACAAACCCCTTTGCTACCATTCGCACCGCATCCTTTTTCTCGCGCTTGGCGATGGATGCGAACTGCGAAAGGCTATGTTTTAAATCGGCGGCTCGAAGTTTCATATTCCCCAGCGCTTAAACGCGGCCTCCATTTCAGGGTTCACCACGGGGCTGGACTCAGACATGGCTTGCTCGGCGGCCTCGATTGCAGCAAGCTGAGCCTCTGCGGCCTCATGCACAATCGGGACGGTTGTCTTCCATCCATTTCTCCTCAAAATGCAATGGTAATATTGCTCGGCCCGCTGGAACGTGAGTTTGTGGAGAATGTATTCTTCGGACCAACCGAACTCGGAAGCCAGGGCAGCTACGCGGCTGGCGTAGTAGCCTGGCTCAATCCGTTTGGGTCCGGGGACTCCGGCTTTTGGTGCTCGGGAGGCGTGGCCTCCACCGGCACATGCTCATCAAGTTTTTCGATTTCGGCGTAAGCCTCCATCATCGCCTCCGGGCTGATCTGAGCCATGAACGGGCTCATAAATTTTACGTCAAATTCCTCCCACGCTGCCTCCCGACTCATTGTCTCGCAGCATCGGCAAAAATAACGCACGCCGCGAGTCACAGTCTCCAGCGGCGCGCGGGAGACAAAGAGAAACGCATTGAGGTTGTCCTGCATTTGGAGCGGCGTAAGGGCGCCCCAAACCTCCGGGCCTTTGCCGATTTGCAAATCGAGGAGCTGGGCGGAATTCATGATATGCCAGCTCGCGGCGCGCGGGCCGGGGGCAACGTCCTGGGTAAGCACGTCAAGAATTGCGAGGCCTTGTTTGGTTTCTGCGTTCATAGTTGTCCGCGTTTGGAGGGGCTCTCAACGTATTTGAGGAGCCGGGTTTTTTTGGATTCGGAAAGCGATGCCGGGACGAACGCCGCCCACGTCGGTCCGAACCGGACGATGCGGCGCGGATCCGCGCAGGGAAGCTGCCGCAAAAGATAAATGAGGTTGCGAACGCCCGCCTCCGCCCACGTGTCCGGGGTCTCGATCCGCCGCAGCTCGTCGAGCGAAAACCTGGGGGAGGAATTAAAAGCACGGTGCCAGGTGATCGCGCCGCGCAGGATCGCCAAAGGATGCGTCGGATTGGTCGAAAGCCAGGCGGCGTTGTCCCACGCGGCTTCCATCAGCCGCGCCGAAAAACGGCGATCGGGACTTTGATGATGCAGCGTCCAGATCGCTTGCGTCTTGAGTTCCCCGCGGACGGCCTCACGCGCCGTGTGAAAAAATCCGGGCTCCATCGGCGGGATACCCAGGGTGAGCAGCGCCGCGATCAGCAGGGTGGTATCACTGCGCAGCGGATCTTCGGAATCAAAAATCTGGACGAATTGGCCGAGCATGAGAAACCAGCGGCTTAGGAGGCGCCAGGGAAATGCTTTCCGTTGGTGGAAAACTCGTCGTATTCTCCGCGCTTTTGCGTGTGGTTCTTTTTCTCAACCGCCTTGACGCCGCCTTCCAACTCCTTGATGGAAACCGCGCCGACCCCGAGCGCCAGCGTTGGCGCGCCGCCTCCCTTGATCGAAAATTCGGAAGTCGGATCAACCGAGTCAACCTTTTTGGTCACACCATCAGTGCCTTTGCGGGTGATCAGCTCGACGCTCGTGTCGACTGAGATTTCGTCGACGTAGTCACCGTTTGCGGTGCCGTCGGTATCAATGAAGCCTTTAGTGAGTACGGTGGGCATATAGTTGCGGCGCTTGTCAAACTTGGAGGTGCCGGAATGCGACGTCCATGTGGATGGTAGTCACCAGCTCCTCTCCATCGACCAAGCATTCGATGGACTCCTCGGCAGTCAGACCGTAGTCGAACATCTCAACCTTTTCCCGTTGCGACACCAAAAAGCGGACGGCGGAACGCTGGGAGGCATCATTCTCAACCGTCCCAAAAAGAAATTTGTAGATCGTCTCAAACCGGGCTTGATGTGTGAACTCGGCGGGCGGCGCTGGCAATGCGCCTTCGTCGCCAAAATGGCTGCGCAACATGAGATGCAGTTTGCCCATCCGGTATCCGCGAGGATACGTCTTGTATTCTCCGTAGATCACCAGAAGCGGGCGGGCGCCGGAATCTGCGGTTTGCCCGACGGTAATGTGAAACGGGTAGCCGATGATCTCCGGGGTATCGTGCGTTGCGTCGACCGCTTCGCGCCCAAGAAGAGAAAGAAGCTCCTGGTCGAAAATCGCTTTGATTTCAGTGGCGAAAATTTGATCATTCATTTGGCGTAAGCTTCGCAAGTTACCAGCCAGGCAGGGGAGGTTTCCTTGTCTCCCGAGACCGTCTTGACGCGGTAGATTTTCCCTCCCTCTTCCTCAATCTGCGTCTTTGCTTCGGCAGGACGCGACGGAAGCAAGCTCTTCCGGATGCGAAAGGCGCGATTGCTAACCTCCTGGACCCCGCCGATGGCGAGACTCAATTCGTCCGCCTGAATCGTTGCACTGGCGGCCGGAATCCACGGGCCGCTATTGACCCGGATGCGGCAGGGATTCAGCGCGTCTTCCTGATCCTGGGCTTGCTGCCGGAAAGCAGCCATTTGCGCGGCAAGAGGGTTCATGCTTCCCGGGGGGTGTCAAAGAAAACAGGCCCGACTCGTGAAGAGCCGGGCCTGCCAACCATGATACATGCTCGATCCAATTAACTGACGGGGGGCGGATTTAAGACCGGGCCGTCTTCGTTCTCTTCCCCCCCTGGGGCGCTCTCCGGAGGAGCACAAGCCTCCGGAGAGCTGGACTGCACCGGCGGGAGGGAGCCCCGCGATGCAGCGGCTCGGGTGGAATTCTTTTTAAGAGGGTAGGGTTTCTTTCCGCGGCCTTTGGAAGACGCAGAAAGCTTGACGGTGCGGGTAATCCCACTCCCGGATTGCCACAACTCGACCCGCACGAAGTCTTCGTGGGTGCCGGTGGTCCGGAGGGTTTTCAGCGCCGCCAGGTGCTCGTGCAACGGAGTTTCCGGGCCGGCGATAAGGACGGGTTTCCCGACGGCCGGGAAACCCATGGTGATTGCGGTGCGTGCCATAGGTCGTTAGCGATTAGCCGACGGGAGCGGGGGCGACAATCCGCTTGATTGCGGACTCATTGCCCTTGTCGTAGCCGTAGTTGCATTCGACCACTTCAAGCGAAGCATCCATGAACGCGTCGCCCATGGCGCGGTATTCGAGCATGATCGTGACGCCGGGGGCGACCTCAACGGGAATCAGCTCGTAGGCCGCCATGGCCTTCATCACGTTCGGATGCGGCTTGATCGGAGAGAACCCGACCAGGATCGCGCTCTGGAAGGCGGCGAAACCAATCAAACGTTCGCCATTGGCTGGCATTCCAGGGGAGCTGAAATAGTTGAACCCGGAGATGTTGGGGATGATCCCTTTTTGGATCGCATCAGGAGAACCAAACGCGGCGGCGTTTTTGATCGAGTCGTCCTTGAAAAGGGCGGTGTCGAGATCGGCGTTAAGGCAGAGCGCCCGGCCGGCGGTGGGCCATTGTGCCACGTTGCACACGCCGCGCAAATCGGCGATGTCGTCAGAGTCGAAGGCGGCGGCTGCCGTCTCCAGCGCTGCGTCTCCGAAATTCGCGGCAGTGATCACGGAAAAAATATCGTTCACCACATCTTCCGCGAGTTTCTCGCCCTTGATCTCCAGGAGCATCGCGGGATCAAGCAGCGGCTGCCGCGCCAGTTCAGCCGACGTCACTTTGAGCGACTTGTATTTGCGCTTGTTGATCGTCACTTTCCGCGAGCCGGTAGTCGAGTCTTCGGCCACATATCCGTCGGCCGGGACAAAGTCGGTTGAGGCCGTGGTGTCCAGGTTGTAAAACGGAACGACGACTTCATTGGTTCCCTCGAGCGCGACATTATTGGCAGTGAGGGCGAAGGAGAGGATCGGGACAATGCGGCGGCGGAAGCCACGGATAACGGCATCGAGGCGGGCTTGGCGCTGGAGATCGGCGGAGATAGTATTGGGCATATTGAGTTTTGGGAGAGTTGCTGCGTTGAAATGTTTGCTGTGTCAAAGACTCCGGTTACTTCGCGGATGCGGCGAACGCATCGAGCGCAACCTGATTCGCCTTGCGGAACTCAGCGGCTTCGATGAATTTCCCGGAGGCGCGGAGGTCTGCCCATTGCTGAGCCAGAGCGGCGCCATCGCCCGAGGCCGCTTCGCTGGATTCCACGCTGCTAACGGCGGCTTTCGGATCAATTCCCTTCAGGCCGCAAAGCTTTTCGAGACGCGAAACGTTTTCGCTCGCCTTCGCGTGAGCGGCGTTGGCCGCGGCGAGATCCGTGGTCAATGCGCCAATGGAAGCCTGCGCAGTGGCCAGCTCGGCCCGCGCCTGGTCGCGCTCTGTATTTGCCGCAGTTGCGGCCGCGGTCGCCGTTTCGAACTGGGCCTTGATCTGGTCTCGCTCGGCGGTGATTGAGGTTACCGATGCTTGCGCTGTTGCCGACTCAGAGGCCGCAGTCGCCTGAGCGGCCTGGGCCGCAGCCAAGGCCGTAAGCGCCTCTGCCAGCGTCCTCGGAGCGGCGGGCGTTTCTGCTTTGGGGGAACTTCCGCCGCCGGGGCTGGCAGCATCGGGGGAAAGCAGGAGGCGGGGGGCGAAAAGAAGGGAGGTGCAGATATTTTTCATGTTGTTTTTTCTGTTCGAACAGTCAGATCACGCGGAGTTGTCAAACCTTACCCTGGCCAACCGCAGCAAAATAGGCGGCCGAGGACGGGAAAAAGCCGTCCACTAACACGGCGGCGTGCGCATCGGCCCCACGGAGACATTGCCCCTGCATTGCGGTCTCTGGCACGGCACGCATCCGGGTGACATCGCTGCAAAATTGGTTGTAGGTAATATCCACGATCCCTTGCAAATGGGCCGATTCCTCGCCCGAAAGCGGATTGCCCGGGAGCCCCATTGCCTTCATCGATCCTGCCTTGAATAGTTCAAGCTTGCACCCGGATTTCTCTAGGTATTCGGTCCAGTCGTACAATGAAATATAGACCCCGATGCTTCCGAGGTCTGCCGTCGGCGTGGCGTTGATCCGCTCGCATTGGCTGGCGAGCCATATCGCCGCGCTAGCACAACATTCATCCGACCATGCCAGTATCCGGCGACCCTTGCCGAGAGATCGAAGCGAGGCAGCGTTCTCCGGAATTCCTTTGGTGATCCCGCCGGGAGATCGGAACCAAAGGACTACCGTATTCCCGGGAGGTGCCGCGTTGATTTCGGCGGTAATCGAATCAACTTCAATCGGGTCAAGATACCATTTATCGTCAGAAGTCCAAGCGCGGCCAAGGATACCCCAGACCAAAATGCAGGTGACATTATTCGGGATTTCCGGGAGCGCATCCTCATCGCATGCGCAGGCCGCCTCCCAGTTGAGCGGGACCACATTGGGCGCGCAGGCGATCTGGCGGCGCGTGCCCCAGGGCGTGGTGACGATCCGGGCGGCCGCGCCAGCCCGGGCGCGAGCCGGAGTTGTTTCGGCGGACTCCCGGCGGGCCGCGGCATGATGCTCGGGAGCGATCACCATCTGGGTCAAGAGCGCGAGGTGCGAGTGTTGCACAGCCCAGGGCTGGGCAAGGATTCTGGCGAGTAAATGGAGGTTCATAAAAATGGAAATCCCGTAGCGCACGTGCGCTACGGAAATGGGTTATTCAGGCGGTTGCTCTTGGATGATCTGCACCGGGGCGGTCCCGGCTGGGGCTAGGAACACTTGTTCAAATGTCAGCGTGACCCCGGCTTTTTTTGCGGCGGCTTCGACTTTTTGACGGCGGCGGATCGCGCTGGCGATGATCTCGTCCTCGACGTCCTCGTTGTCGCGGCCCTGCATCCCGTGGTAGTCCTGATCGGAGATCTTCCCGGTCGCGAGCCGGTCGTCGTAAAGCCGCCCCTCCCGGCCAACATCGACGGTCATGTCGCGCGGGAGAATGATTTTATGCCGCCACCAGTCGCCAGGAATGCCTCCGGCGACTTTGTCGAAGACCCCGGCGGCGATGCGCTGCCAAAGCCAGTAGACATACCAGCGCTCGACAAATTGCGGGGCGAGCTGAAATGAGCGGACAACGTTGATGATGCGCTGCGCCCGATTCTGGACCAGGCGCCCCACGGTCCCTTGCGTGATACCCCCAAGGAAGAATACATACTCGGGCGGGTAGAGAGTGCAGAGAGCCACGTCGGTCAGCAGGTATTTGAGAAACTCTGCGGTAATCACTCCGCGTTGCGACTCCACGACTTTGATGTCTTTTCCGGGCGGGAGATCGGCGACATCGACTTCGCTGCCATCGCGTGCGACGATCTTCTGGACGATCAGCTTGCCACCGTCTTTGGTCTCAACCTCCTCGGTTTCGCTGGCACCAGGGAGGAGGCTAATATCGCCGTCTCCGCCGTCTCGATTGGTGATCGCGTAGGCCATGCGCGCGCGCAAGAGTGTGCCGCTGGTCTCCGCCTTCTCGATGTCGTCGATCGAGTAGAGTTTGCGAGCGACCGCCGCGAGGCCGGAAATCCCGCGCTGTTGACCAGGCAGAAATTTGTCGTGGAAATGCAGCATGTCCTCGGCCGGGACATCCGCCCACTGCGAGCGCGCGGCATTGGTGAGCGTGCGATATTTAATCGCCCGGCCGAGCCGATTGGTCATGACGCCGTCGCGCCAGAGCCCTTGATCAATCGTCGTGGTCAATGCGTTCCCCACCTGCCAGGAGGGGACGAAATGCATTTGCGGAGGGCCGGATTCGGTCCCCGGCCGCAAGAGCTGGCCAAAGAGATCGCCGTAAAGCCGAATGGATCGGCGGATCAACCATTGCGCGGAATAGAAATCGTCCTTACCTGCGGAGTTGAATACGCGGGCATCGCCGCATTCGTTGTGGAACGCATCGGTCACAACCGAGTTGAATTCCGCGTTGCTGGTATTGGCCTTGGGCCAGAGGCCCGTATCGCATTCGTCCAGGCCGAGCCCGTCGATGACGGCAGAGACCGCCCCCACGTTGTTGTAGAGCCAGTTAATTTTCTTCGCGATCTGCTCACGCGTAAAATCGCCTTGCTGGTCTTGAGGCTCCAGCGACGGAAAATAAAAATAGCCGCGATAGCCGGTACGCTTGGCGGCTTCGTAAGCATTGTCCCAGGACAAAGCACGGGCGGGGCGGGATGAAACAGGCTGGCCAGAAGGTCCAAGAATCATAGATCAATAATTTCCGTTGGTCGCGTAGGAACCAGAGCCGGTCCCGAATTGCACCGTGATCCCCATCCGCTGCCGGCGGCGGATTTTGGGCGGAGCGAACGCGACGTCATCAAACAAGGGATCGAGCTCGGCGCGGACAATGAGGAGGCCTTGAATCAAAACCGTCTGCGAGAAGTTGCGCTGCCCGGTTGCGCCGCCACCCTCGAACGTGGAGCCGGTGATCAGTGTTGCCGCCAGCCCGCAAGACGATACGCGGTTGTATTCGGCGAGCCAATCGGCGGCATCCGTCCCCAATGCCGCAGCATTGGGAAACATCATTCGGTAGTGGGCAATCGCTAGCTGTTGGTCCGCGTCCATTTAACGGGCGGACTTGTCAAACCTTTGAGGGATTTAACATCGAACGTTGGAGCCGATCAATCTCCGCGGCGATCAGCGCTCCTGCTTTCACCAGTTCATTGATGCGTTCCGCAGGGGTGATATTCCAACGATCCTGATCTTTCCACGGATTCGGCTCCTCCCATGGCCACAACTCTTGAGAAGTGGTATTACTCCAACCGGCAAGCGCATAGCATCCGGCAGCCGCTGCGATTTGGCCAAAATCGTGCTCATCATCATGTGCTGCTGAAAATCCTTTTGTGTCGATCTGCCGATGGCGTTCTTCTGCGATCAATTCAATGGCTGATTTTGCTTTCGCGGATCCCCCCATAATCTGCTCAAAATCTTCCGGGAGCGAGGCGGTGTAAGTATCAGGAAGGCTCATACTGCTTGGGGCTGTCAAACCTCAGCGGCGACCGGTTCGCGCTGGGTCCGCTGCTTGCGCGTCAGATAGCGCAGTCCGGTGATCGCCAACTTTACGCAATCACCGTAATGATTCGCGCCGGGATGCGGATTCCAGATGACGTGCCCCTTAACCCGGATCAATTCCTCCGCGCAAAGCTCCTCAACAAACTCAGGATCTTGCGCGACATCGACCGGGAACCAGACACGCCGGAGTTTTTTCTTGAGCCGCGAAACGTAAAATTCATCCTTGGCATCGCGGTCGTTGAAAGTGAGTTGCTTGAACCCTTGCGGGTAGGAGGGAATCTGCGTGTAACTCCAGGCCTTGTTGACTCGCGCAGCCGTCCCGCCCAAACCGGCGCACGGAATCATCCGGCGGCCGCGCACGGCGAGACACGCTTTGTAAGAGTCGGTCTTGCGATATTTCGCATCCTGGAACCCCGTCGAAATCCGATAAACTTTTGCGGCATCGGGATTCTTCCAAGTCTCACGGATGATGATCTCCGCAACGGCATCGGGATCGAGCTCGGCCCCCCAGTCAATCACCGCGACGTCTTCCAGATTGGGGGCGACCGCGATCATGGCCCACTTGGCGTAATTGCCGCCGATGTCGCTCCCGAGAATCAGCGCGATGGGCTCGAACGGCACAACGCCGCGGCGGTAAGGAATGCAGGTGTCGCCCACAGCTCCGGCGATATTTCCCGTAATATCTTTTTGTTCCGTCGTGCTGATTTCATCGTGGAACGGAAGGCCGAGGCGGTGATTATACCAGCCTTGCAATTCCGTGGGGCCGCCCGCCAGAGCGTCGAGAAAATCAAGTGCGATGGCTCCCCAGCTTGACGCGACATCGCTGGAATATTGATCGCCGATATGCTGGCTAATTACCCCGGGGGTCCCGATGGCCGTTGCCAGCCAAAAACCGGAATCGACGAGCCCTTGTTTTTGCCACTCCTCAATCCTCCCCTGGCAGCCCCCGCATTCATAATACGTCTCACGAGAAACGCGCAGCTTGTCCCACTGCCCCAGCTCATCCTTGCAATGGTCGAATCGTATTTTGCCCGCTTTCAGCTTTCTGGTTTGGCCGCGCGGGAGCAGTTCGAACGAACGGAAGACCACGCGCCCTGTTTGCTCATCCTGAATTTCAATGACTTTTTTCCCGAACGGAATCTCGCGCTCCTCATCATTGAAAAACGTAATCGGTTGCAGCTCGCCACAGTGCGGGCACTTGATGAAAAACTCTTCCTGGTTGCCGCGCAAGAACGCCTTGTGAATCGGCCCGGTATCCTTCTTTGGCTTCGAAAGATTGATCTGCAACCCATTGGCAGCGGTCTTTTTTCGGCTCATCAGGTTGCGCAGGGTCGAGGTGTCGCCGGTTGCCTGGCCATGCTCCTCAACCTCATCAGCGATCAAAAGCGGAGCTTGTTTGTTTGCAAACTTTCCAGCGGCAAAGGAACCGTAGAAATTGAGCTCCATCCCACGGAGCAGGAATTCGAGCGACTTGATATCATCCGCATCGCCGGTAAAAATATTGGCGTCCAACAACTGGAGGGAGCGGAGGAGGCGCCGGGCCACTTTCTTGGCCTCGCTCTCCGAGTCGATGGCGTAGATCGTGTTGCACGGGCGATGCTTCGCCTTCCATCGAATACCGTTCATCGCCCCTTCAGAAAAACCACTCTGGGAGCTTTTCTCGATCGTTACCTCCGTCACCGGAATCCGAACGAACGAGCCAGAGCCCCAGTCCCACTCATAGGTGAACGGATGCTGGATTAACTCCTGGAGCCGCCGTACCCAAGGTGTCTTTGCTGAGCGATACGGCCCCGGCTCGGCCGCGTCCTCATTAACCAGCGTCACTTCGCGATCGGCGAACTCCCAGATCGTCTCGTCCGGAACTTCCGCAAAAGCCCTGGCAAATGATTTAGGAAGCGAGGAGTTGCAAAACATCGGAGGGTTGCTTCATCGAATCAAGGTTGCGGAAAACGCGCTCCTCTTTTTCCCGGACGCTTTCAATCGCCGACGTGACCTGGGCGCGAGCCGGAGGATCAAGCAGCGGGCACAGCTCCAAGATTTGCCGAACCATTGACCCCCGCATTTGTCTCAGCAACTCGCAGGCGGTATCGTGATCCCGTTGCACGGCCGCGCGGGAAATCAACTCGCGCCGCCGTTTCAGCAATTCCTCTTGCTGTATCTTCGCCTTGCGCAAAGCATCCTGCGCCTTCTCCCACCGGCGTTGGAGTAGATCGACCTCGCCACCGCGGCCCGCGTAAGCTTCGACCAGGAGCCCGTATGCAGCCTGAACCAACCGCTCCGCCTGGCGAACCTCATCCCCTTCCGCCACAACCAGCCCCCCGAGATCTACCGCCCCGGGCTCCATCTCACCTAGGCCTTTGGCGGGAGCCTCAACAACAGGAGATGATTCGGGAGGCGGATCGCATGCCTTTGCCGCAGCCAGGATCTTCCCCGGCACCTGATACCGCATATTACGTGCCCACCAGGCGGGCATCTGGATCGGATCATCCAAGGGACAATTATCCCCCGAGGCCTCACCCTGCTTAACCCAGCGCCGCAACTGACGATGCTCCGTCCCATACACAGCCGACCAACGGTCGAGTTGCCCACGCTTCAATCGCACGCGCGGCTCTCCACAAGACAAAGCAAACGAATTTTTTCCGGACTCGTCACCAGAAAGCCCCGACCCCTCTTCACTACCCGACGCGCCGCCGGATTCAACCCCAGCGGGGGGGGGAACCGGCAAATCGACATCATGGGGCGGCAGCATCTTACCGGGGCAAGATTGTCAAATTGTCAGAAGTTTTTTACCCCCGGCCTGCGAAAATGAGTGACGAGACTCAACAACTGTCGTTTGCGAGGTCACTTCGAAGAGATTCCTTACCGGGGTAGGGGGTATTCGGTCGAAAATGCGCGGTGACGGTCATTTTATCCGCTACGCTCCTAGCAGCACTGTCTTTTTATAATGGTTACTCTCAATACACTCTCTACACACTTAGCACCATATACTCAGAATCAGGGACTTATGAAATGACGAGACGGTGACGAGTGCTTGAAAAGGTGACGAGACGTTCTAATAAGCTTCGCTATTAAAATCGTCGGCGGCGCGAATGGGCAGGCGAGCGGGGGCGCTGGTGACGAGACGATGACGAGTCAGCGGGGCTCGATGCTAAGACAATGGGCGTGGCGCATGCGCGCTATGGAAACGAAGGCGCTGCCGCGCCGGCGAGCGGCCGTGCGCGATCTATCAGTTGAGACGCCTGCGGCGTATGGGAACGAACGCTCCCGCGCCTTTGATCGACCCTCGGCGATTCCGAGGGTCCGTTGATCCTGCCCCGGCCCGGCGGCCGCCCCTACAGGAACGTGAGCGGATAAGTAGCACCGGTCTTTTGGCGCTTGTGAGCAAACCTAAACCGCCGGCCCTTGCCGTCCACCAGCTCGCGGCCTCTCCATGCCTGGAGCTGGCGCCCCCAGCGTTTCGTGCTCTTCGAGTCCAACTCACCATCCTCCTTTGTGCCCACCAGGCTTTCGAGCAGCCCGAACTCACGGGCGAACTCCACCAGAGCCTTGCGATCAAAGGTCGCCGGTCCCTCGGCTTCCGTGGCCACGCGGATCAACAGCGCCCGCATATCGTCCTCATTCTCGTTGGGCGCGATCTCGGGTGCCTTGAGCGGATCCGTCAGGCCGCCCGCAATGACCATCTGGCCAATCAGCCCGGAGAAATCCTCAAAGGACGCAAGCGGCTGCGGGTGAAAGCGTAAGGCCTCCGCCATCTCCCCCATCTCCTTAACCTGGTCGTCGTAATTGCGAACCAGCGCCCAGAGCGCCGACAAAAATTTTGAGCGGATCTCCTCCCGGGCCAAATACTGCGGCGTGATCACCAGGTCGAACTTCCGGCCCTGCACCTCGGCCGCCAGGAACAGCTCTACAATCAGCGATCGCCGCATCAAGTCCGAAGTCGTCTTCAACGCATTCCCCGTTGCGAAAACCTGCGTCACGTTATCGACCAGGAACATTTCCGAGTTCCCGCCCATGCACCGGCCGCTGTGAGACGACGACGTGATAAACCGATTCAGCGGTGCCGAGTCGAGACCATAGCGGACATCGTCCAAAAACAAATAAGCCTGCCGCGTGCGGGCCACCGTTTCGAGTGTCTTGGCCATGTTCTCGTCAGTCTTGGGCGTATCGGTCGTAGAGGCATGCCCAAACACCGGCATTAGATCCATGGCCACCAGCGTGCTCTTGCCCGTGCCAGGCTGGTTCCCGATATAGGTGATCATCGGCCGCAACGAGCGGGGCTTAAACATCGCTTTGCAAAACACCCCCAGCATCGCAAAAACCTGAACCGCCCAGCTCCGGTTTTCCTTGAGATGTTGATTCGCCTCATCGGCCCCTTCCGGCCACGCCCAGGGATACGCCTGGCCATGCAATTCCAACCACTCGTGCGCCTGGTCAATGGTCCAATCCTGCTCATACTTAAGCAGCTCAACCGTGTAAATCTTGCTCTCGGCGTCATACCCTGGCTCAAGCAAAACCGTCGAGCCATCGGCTCTCAAAACCGGGAGGCGCATCGTGTGCACCGCCTCAAGCGGCCGCAGGCAGCCGCGAAAAATATCCTGCTCCAAAATCTGCGCCGCATCTTCCCGCGTCAGCGAATCCCGCGTCCGTTGCGAGCGGCCGCTTGACCGGATCGCACAAAACTCTTCGATCCAGCCGCAAAAACGCATCGGCGACATCCGTCGGACATCCCCGGTCTCAGCGTCCACAGTCACCACATCCTCGCCGCGCACGAATAAGAGTTGCCTGCTCAGCAACTGCCCCAGTTCGAGCGCAAGCGTGCGGATCGGCATGCCCACATCGATCGTGGGCGCGATCCGGGTAATCCCCGGAAGATCCGCTTCAATCCCCATCTGCTCGGCCAGCGGCGCGAGGCGTTGCAGCAGAGCGATAGGGACAGTGACTTGTTGGCCTTGATCCATGTAGCTAAAGAGCGGAATCGGAATTTACGCGAGAGAACGAGATCACCCACACCCAGGGATTGACGTCCCACGAACCGGGGCCGTTGAGGGATTCCCAAAGCGCGCGATACCAGCGCCGCTTTGCGCCCTCAAGTTGCATCGGATGGTATGGGAATCCTTCAGCCTGCACATCGGATTCGCTGATATCCTGCAACCGCTCCACGCGCACGTCGGTAATACCCAGCGTAAGGCGGGATGCCCAGCGCGACATAAATATTGACGGTCTCCATTCGTTCGCGTGATTAAAAACCTTGTCCAAGGCCTCATCTCCGAGATCGATATTATTGTCCTCAATTAAATCGTGGAAATCCGCAAAGGCCCCATCGGCGCGGTATTGGATCAGCGTTTCGCTCGTAGCGGTGCTCAATCGCCAGGCCTCCCGGACCCAAAGCCGCTCCCGCGGAACTCCATAAGGGGCGAACTCTTTGCAAAACGAATCGTTGGACAGCGCATCGCTAAAAATCGGAGAGCGACGGATTTTAAATACATCTGGTAATTCCGCAGGAACACCTAATCGATCAGCTACTTCCGGCTGCGGCTTCACAATCCGCCGCGTCTGCGTCTTGTTCCCCGCCAGAATCGCACGCACCATCGGCGCGCTGAATAAAATTGGTCTCTCTTTCATGGCTGTTTCCGTTTAGCCTCGGAGTCTTGAACCCCGGCCATGTAGCCAATCGTCCAGATCCTGAACGCGTCAACGGAGCGGGAGTCATTCTTTGTCGGAGGAAATCCGTTGAGAGCCTGAAAGGCTGCGGAAAATCGCATCCAAGCCTCTCCGGGAGTTTGTTCTAAATGTTCGCTCATGGTTTTTCTTTCGTCCTATCTCAGCGCCGGAAGCAACCGGATCGCCTCTTGTTTAGGTTCAGGGTTCAAATAAAGAAGTTGCTGCATTTGTCCGCCGCGCTTGCAGCCAGGGAGCCTTGACAAGCGCACCGCCGTCAAAGCCGCAGGGTCCGCCCCCAGCGGGCAGACCACCTGCCGGATCACATCCCGGGCGGCATCCCACTGCGCCTTGGAATTCTCGGGCCATTTCACCAGCGCATGAATTGAGCGTTTGCCCGACGTATAGATCGCCGCGATCGGCAACGGCAGATTCACCACAATCCGCAGCCAGGTCTCCGTATCGAGCTCGTCGCTCTCCAATACATAATACCGCCACGCCGTCACATTGCACTCACTGCGGCGCGTCCAACGGGCCTCGCCGCCGTGGGCGACCGCCTTGTTGTTGATAGCCCATTGGCCCGTCACCGGCTGCACGAGAAACCACACACCCTCGGGGGCGCCCGTCGGCAATGCGCTCTTCACGGCCGACACGCCGCGCTCCTTCGCCAGGCGAAAGCCGCCGTGCCCGCGCCACCAGGCAAAATCCCCCTGGGACATTTGCGACGTGAATATCAAGACCTTCTCATCGGCGGTGAAGAGATGATCCAGGAACGCCCCGGATTTCATCCCGGCCACATCGACCCGCGAGCGGCCGCGCAGCCAGGCTTCATCAATCGCTGGCACGCCGCGAATCACCGTCGCGATCAACTCCCGATCCAGATCCGGGCGCTTCTTGGTCTCGCTCCGGGGTTCCGGGGCCACCTCAGCCCCCCAGTGCCCCCGAGGCGCGGCGCGGCCCGAATTCTCGGCAAACCAAATCCGCCGCCGCAGCTCCTTGTTGAACGCGGCCACCTCATCGCTACACGACTGGTGATAGCAAAACCCCGTCGGGGCGCCGTCCAGCGTCACGCGGAAATCCCGCGCCCCGTTGCCGTGCGTGTGCCGTTCACGCCCGGGGCAAGGCGCGATCCCGCCTGGCCCCAGAGCGTGCCCGAGCAACTCCTCAGCGATGGACAACCGGGAAAAGTTCATTTTGAGCCTGCTTCCACCTGCTCAACCAGCGCTTCAATCGCCGTCACGTGATCCCCGGAAATCGACGCATCGGTCTCAAAGCATTCCTGAAGCTCCAGGAGCGCAGAGCGGGCGGCCAGCGCACGTGTGCCATACTTCGTGCCCGTCTCACAGGCGCAGAATCCGGCCTTGCTTCCGTCGGCAAACACCGCGGCCCAGCCCGCGAACCAACCCTTCTTGCCGCGCGCGACCTCGATCCAGAAATCACCCTCAAGCCCAGGGAATTCCAATGCTGCAATATCAGGATTCTTGCAAGTGCCGTTCACCCACTCGAAATCCTCCACATAATCACAGCCGAGGCGGGACCACACAAGTTCCATTGCCGGAACCGCGTCCGCGCCCTGTTCCTTAGCCGCCATTTGAGCCTCAGCAGCCGCTTCCACCCCGGAGAGATCAACCGCCAGCGCTCCCGTAAACGCATCGGTTATCTCTTCATGGACCGCCTCGAACTGCCGCAGCACCAACTGCACTACGATCGCCGCGCGTTGCCGCTCTGGAAACTCGGCGACCCGAGCAAGTAGGAAGTTATCCGCGCCATTCTCTTCGTTCTCGGCTTCCTCAGCCTCTACCCACCCGAGTTCCTCGGCGATGGATTGCGCGGCCGTGCTATCGGCGTAATATTCATCCTGCGCCATCAGCGCAAGAAGCAACGCATCCCAGACGTTCGCGATGTTTTTGGCCGCCAAAAGCGCCTCGATAATCGCCTTCTCCGTCAGCCTCGATACCAGCTTGCTCTTTTCTTTTGCGCGGTCCCGAGCCGCTTCTGCCGCATCAAAATCAATCTCGTTTTCGTCTTCATCATCAGCTCCGGCAGCCCCGGCAGGCAATGCTTTGCGGAACAAATCCGGCCGCGCCTGCCGCGCCGCCTCGATGGCGAGCTCCTGCCGCGCAACCTCGTGGATATTCCCCTCGCGGTCTTCTGCGATCACCACAGGGATCAGCCCCGCCGTGATCTCTCCCCAGGTGGGCATCTTGTCTCTATCGAGCCCCTCACGGAGCAGTCGCCAGCAATCGATCGTGCCGGACAATTCCACATACCCGCTATCCCACGCCAGCCGCTTGGGATCATAGCCGCTAAACAGCGCAGCATTCTCCTCCGCCGGCAATGCCGAGCGCTTGAGATTCTTATCCTCCACACTCGCACGCCAGCGCTCATGCCGGGCAACCTCCTTGTCCCCGTAACATTCCGGGTTCAGGCACATATGGCGTGCCCCCTTGCTCCCTTCGCGAGGCACTTCGCCCACGGCGTTTTTGGTATTGTGCGGACAGTCGAGACACGCACCGCCGGCGAGCCGGACCCCGGCCGCGTCTACCTGGAGCGGCAGCAATTCGGCATCAGCCTGGTCAAAGCGAACGCCGCGCAGTTCGCGTTGATATTCATCGCGCAAAATCCGCTCAAGATCCTTCACCGGCATCGGCGAAGTGCCCATCGTGTTTTTGAGAACCCGGCCCGTCAGCTCGTCGCGCAAGGTCCGGCTCTGGACCGAGGCAATCAAGCGCGCCTGGCTGTAGGGCAGATCGCCCTGCTCGAGGGCCGCACCCGCCTTTTCCCCGCGCAGCCGGCAAAGCGATAGGCGCTCCGAAACATGGCGGGCCGAGCGGCCGATCTTTTCCGAAAGCGAAGCGATTGAATGCACCAGCTCTCCCGTCTCCGACCGCAGCCGCAACAGCGCTTGATAACCTTCCGCCTCCTCGAGCGCCGTCAGGTCGTCGCGTTGCAGATTTTCCACCATCGCCAATTCATGCGCCTCGGCGTCTGACAAATTCCGAATAATGCAGGGAACCGTTTCGATCCCCGCGACCCCGGCAGCCCGCCAGCGCCGTTCACCGGCGACAATCTCAAACCGCAAAGCGTAAGGGCTGCCCGGGGGAGTGATCAATCTCCGAACCAGCAACGGAGCATGTTCCAGGAACCCATGGGCCCGCATTGAGGTCACCAACTCCTCCAGTTTCTCCGGGTCGAAACGCCGCCGGGGCTGCTCCGCCCAAGGTTCGATATCCTCGCGGCGCATCATCGAGATCTCAACCTTATGCGCAAATTTCTCACTGCCATAGCGCACGTGCGCTACGGAATCAGCGGGCTCTGACGGAGAATCGGTTTGATCAAGCCCCAGTTTTCCCCCGACCGCTTCGACCTTTTTCCCTTTGAGCGAGCGCCGCGCAATGAGCTTGCCCGAGGCGTCGTATTCATATTCAAATCCGGCCGCCGGGAGGGGCCGGACAAACTCAGTGGTTAACTCCGCTTTTTGATCGGCGGTTAGCTTATTGTATTTGATCCATTTCATGGTTTTTGGGTTGGTTAAAAGTTGATGATCGAGCTGAGATAGCCGCTCAAATTGGTTTGGTTTTGCGTTTCCGAATTCCTGCTTTTTTCTTCCGGCGATTTTGGTTGCCGCGCTGGGCGGCCGCGTAATGCGCACTGGCCCCGGGCGTCTTCTGCCCGCTCAGCCGATACCCGTGCATCCCGCGCAGCTTGATCATCCCGGAGAGCACTTTGAGCCGCCAGGAGTGCGCGGCCTTCGTCTCGCTAAACATCAGCGCCGCCTCGCCCATCGTCAGGTCGCGGAAGAACGGCTGCCCAAGCCCCCGCCCCACGGCAAACAGCCGTTTCATCAGCTTCAGAGGGTGCGGCCCCTCGGCAAGCAGATAGCGGAACAAGCCAGCAACCGCCGCGCGGCGCTGGGCCATTTCGAAATCACCTGGTTCGCCTTCGCAGCCGTCCGCCTCGGCCGCAAGCAGATCGTCGAACGGCATATCGACACACACCAGGTCGCCTCCGCCGGTACGGGTATAATAGTTGCGCAACGCAAGTTCGAGATTGGCGGTGAAAACCAGTAAATCGGAGGTGGAGGAGTTGCTCATGCTAAATGCTGCCTTTCAAGTCGCTCAAAAACTTCTGAGGGGGAGATGTGAGGACATGCCGCGCTCGCCGCAGGCTTTGCTACACGCTCCGCTGGCGCGCCGATCACGTAAGCCTGGGCAGGGAACCCGAGCTGGCTCGCGAGCCGGTCCGCCTCGGGCCACGGCATTTCATGCGCACGGGTGCGATCCGTGGTCCACTTCACCTCCGGGACGGGAGACAACTCCAATTCGCCCTGCGTTTCGTCCAGTACGTATTCCGACTCCACGAACGGCCGCCCGCTTTCGGGAGGGTTGAATCGGTTCCTGGCCACAATGGCCCGCAAATGCATGGAGGGAGAATTCATGGGGTATTAGACGATTGGAGAGCGGCCGCGCTTTGCGGCTTGGCTGGCGAGCCAATTACGGAGCTCAAATGCGGCGCGCACATGCATGACATCGACGCGGCGCTCATGCCGCACAATGTAGGCTCCACATTCGAGCACGCGCTCAATACGGAGAGGCCACGCGTGGAGCGGGATAACAGTTCTCACAGCCAAGTCCTCGGTTGCGTATCCCCGGCGAGCCGGGCCTGGAGCCGGTCCAGATCGGCCGGGCGGAAGCGTTTCGTGCGATACCCCATATCCACGCACGGCAGCTTTCCACGGGCCACAAGCCGCTCGACCGTGGCAACTGAGACATTGAGGCGCCCGGCCACATCCTTCTTGGTCAGGAGCGTATCGGCGATTGCGCTCATATCTCTCCTTCCTCCGAGGCCTGCGCCAGGGGGCACTTCTCACAAACCCGTTGTGCCTTTTGCAGAGCCTCCTTTTGAGAGCGAAACACTCCATCCTCCTCGCCAAGGCGGTAGGCAAACTCCAGTTGCTGGGTGTGGCGGCGAGCCGCGAAGATCGAGCAGACAATCCAGCCCGCGATTGCGCCGGCCGCCGTGCAGCCGACAAATATCCAGGTAAAAATGTTTAAGGTTTCCATGGCTGCTTGTCCTCTAAATGGTGGAGCTCATGCGGTTTACCTCGGCGAGCGCATCCTGGAATGTCTTCCTGGAAATTTCGACCGCGACCGCAGCCGCTTGCAGCCGCTCACAGGCCACGCAAAGCGTCGAGGCTGGGATTGATCGAACCGGTGCAGGATTACTAATCCGGGGCGCCGAGGAAGTTTGAGGAAGCCCTGGAGCGGCGGTGAGCGAGGCTTCAGATACCCCGAAAAGATTGAGAATTGCCGCGCGGGACTCCGGGCCAAACCCCCGTTTTTTGGCGCTGTAAAACTGAGGCTCCGAAAGGCCGATCTGCTTTGCAAAATCCCTGATTCCCAAGCCGCGCGAAATGCGCAGCCGCTTGATGTTTTCAAAAACGCGCTCATTGAGCGCCTGGTCTTCCGCGGTTAATTGAGCTTTCATGGTTGGTTCTTTCGCTGTTTTTTTGGGTTGGTTTTTCTGCAAAATCATTTCGCCCGCGCCGGTCTCAACCCATTCCGGGTCAAGCCCCATGGCTGATATGACGGCGGGCAAAGCGCCGGTGCCGAACGCGAGCACGTTTTCGAGCGCCGACTTACTCAGCCCCGCCCGGCGGCCGATCTCCGCGTAAGAGAGGCCGAGCGCGAGGCGGGCGACGCGAATGCGATCCCGGCGGACGATGTTGTGGGCCAGCTTCGCCTCCCGGGCCTCGCGCTGGAGGCGCTGGATCTCAGATTCCCTGGGCGCAGTTGCGGACGGGACAAAATCACCGGCACCGCGCAGGCTCTCCCCCGGGAGCGCCGGAATGTGATCGGGACGCGTGTCCATCGCGACAACTTTGCCCGCGAGCGCTTCCCGATCCTCCGCATCGAGGGAGATTCCCGAGGTAGCCCCGGCTCGCGACGAAGTGGCCAGCGAATCATTGACGAGCTGGGGCGCGTGTAGCGTTACCGTCCGCCAGGTCTCCCCGCGGGAGAGTTGCTCGAACCGCTGCCGCAGCCCTTTGATGATATCGGCGGGGAGCATTTCTACCGTCGCGTCGATCCACGCGAGCTCCGCAGCCTCGACCCCCACACCGTCTAAGATAACAACGGCGCCGGAAGCCAATTCCTCAACCCCGTCCAGCTTGACCCCATGGAGGCGGCTCACGCGATCCTCCCTTCGGCCTTGGAGATGGCGGTGCGAATCTGCTCTAGCAGCGCATCAGTCCCCTCCTGCGCCTCGTCGCCCTCAAATCCGCCGATAAAAGCCTCAGCAGCCTTCAGCGCCGCGAGCAGCTCGGGAGCGGCAGCAAGCAGGTTTGCGTTGGCGATGCGGTGAAAATCACCCCGCACCACCCCAACGGGGGATTCAAATTCGGAATCTCCCCGGGCGCAATAGAGCACGGCAACCTCTGAATTCCGGCTGTCTGGGGCAGAAGACACCACCCGGAGAACCGTGCGCGTGGTGCGATCGTCGAACACCTTCCACGGCCCCGGCGTCGGCTCGGCCTGAAGATCTCCGAGTTCAGCCCAGCGATGGACGATCAACTCATCCCCTAGGAAATTGATGATAGAGAGGCGATTCCTGGGATAATGCCAACCGGGAGCGATGCCATCCCCTTCGAGCCAGATGGCAGTTGTGGCAATGGGTTCAACCTCTGTAAAGCAGCCCTCAACATCATGCTGCAACAGGTTCCCTTCGATCCACACCGGGCGATCATGCGGCGGCTCGCCGGTTTGAAATTTGCGAATGTTCATAAAGATTCCTCCTTCAAAAACTCGAATGAATAAAAGACGCCGGAATTCCGGCGGCTCCAAAAGACCCTGAACTTGCGGCCATCGGCGCAGGTCAGGACGCTTCCGAGATGCGAGCGCATCGCCCGGCCAAACCGCTGGGAGGCGACCATCGTCAGCCGCCCGTCCCCCACGATGGACTGCAACAGCCGTTCCTTGCGCGCCCACTGGAAAACCTCTTGCATCGGGACCAACGCGGCGGATGACAACCTTTCGGCCACCGCCCTCAAGAGCGCCTGGCACTCCCGGTCCGTCTGGCTGGAAAGGCGCGCCGCCGTGTTCGTGTCGTAGCGGCCCATCCGGGGCAGGGTTGGCACCGCCGGGCTGGTCTTATGTTGGAGCGCCAGAAGTCTGCGGCATTCCTGCGTCAGGCTCAGGATCGTCTTGGCCGCCGATGCCTGGAGCGTTCCGTCCAAGAGTCTCGCGGAGGCTTGGAAAGCGTGTTCGAGCACCGACTCCAGAGAGAGCGGGGCAGGGGTGGCCGAGGCGGGAGCCTCAAAGCGGCCGGATTTACGGATCGCGGGAAGCACCTCGCCCGTCACCCATTTGCGGAACGCCTTCGCCTGCGGTTTGCGCGATTTGAAAATCAGCGCGTAGAGGCCGGACTCGGAGATACACGTTGTCTCCTGAATGCGACCTATGGCGTCACTAATACTGACGCCATCCTTTTCGTCATTTTCAAGACCTGCGGTTGCCTGCCGATGATTTCCAATCTCCAGAACGCGGCACACATCCGCAGCCACAAACCACGTGGCCCCATCCTGCCCTGCTGAGACGCGAACGGGGGAGTCGTTGAACTCAAATATGGAGAGCATGCTATTATTCATGGCTTTAGCGCGTTTCCTGTTGCCGCTCCTGCGGCGAGTTCCTGAAGCGCTGGCAAAACAAACTGCCGCAAGGTCATTCCGTGCTGGCATGCGGCGAGTTTTAGAAGCCGATGCAGATCATCAGGCACCGCAATGTTTTGTAAGCGCGGAGCTATATCCGCAGCCGATTTGGTATCGTTATCGCTCATAGATACGAAAGATACCAAAGATATCCTCGCGGACAAGCGAAAAAATGAAGTAAATTTCTTTTGAAGTTTGGAGGAATGCAGGAATGAGCAAAATCAACCAAGTCAATTTCAAATGCGACGACGCACTTTTCGCGCAAATCTGTCAGTTTGCGGCAATAGTCGAGCGCACCACTCCGGATTTCACCCGCATGCTCGTTGAGTCATGCCTGAAAATGGTGGACAACCCGTCGGGAAGGATTGTCCCTCCCGTCATTCAGGACGTCATTGACCGGAAAGAGCGCACTCCGCTCCCATTGGCAGCCGCTCGCGGCGAGACCGTTGAGCGCAAAAAGCTAAAACGCTCCGCGTAGCCCGCTTCAACAAAAACCAGTCTCTCCAAAATAGCGATGGAAATCAGGTAGGAAAACCCGCACTCTGTTTGATTATTAAATCGGACGGAACGCGATCCTGGAAAATCATCGAATGAAACTGAACGCACTATGAAAAAATTATCCCTCTTTTTCCTCTTAATTGCATTCGCAACCACGAGCCGGGCTCGCCTAGGAGAAACACCCGCGCAATGCGCGCAACGATATGGCACACCAGGAGCTCAATCAACCGCGGACACTCTATATTTCAATAAAGCTGGGTTCTTAATAGCGGTTCATTTCTTCCAAGGCAAAGCCGATTATCTGTTCTTTGTTAAACAAAAGTGCAATGCCTTAAAAATTCCCGATGAGATCAGCGAAAACGAACTCGAACTCTTCATGCAGGCCAATGGGAGTGGAAAAAAATGGATAAAATCTGAGGCGCTTTCCATAAACTCAGAGTGGCATACAGATGATGGAACATTGTGGGCGTACTATCGTCAATTCGATCACCAACTTATGGTTTCCACGAAGTCATACATTGAGCGACTTGAAGCGGAAACCAAAGATGAGGAAACCAAAACGCTGCAAGGGTTTTAGGAAATGAATCTGACCTGCAAACAATGTGGCGGCGAAATGAGGAAACGCACGATTTCCGGGGGAGGGGGTTGTTTCTGGTTCCTGATCGGAATCACACTGTTCTTTGCAGGAATTGGCCTCTGTTTGTCAGGCGGCGGGGCGATCATCGGCATCCCGCTTGCCTTGGCTGGGCTATTTTGTGGAGCCAAACGGCGCAAGGTCTGGCGCTGCAAAGGTTGTGGCTGCATCGTCGAGCGGGCTTAAAAACACTGAAAGGAATTCTATGAAAATTTTTTGTCTGGTTCTCGCGGCAATGCTTCCCATCTGGAGCTTCGCGCAAACACCGATAGAAGCTTCTGCCGCACGGCACTTTGAAGTGACGATCTACCAAAGCACAGAAAAAGGGTCGTTGGCTAATGGAAACCGATGGGACTGGGAACCCGGGGATCAAATTCAGCCCGGGAATCAAACACGCAATGGAATGGAGATTCCATTTGCAAATACCAGGATGTCTCCCTGTGGGCTTATTTTTATCCGCGGCCTTTCCGAAATTGTGGACAATGCTGACTGGGCTGGAATGCTAGAGCCTGATGGGATTTTTCGGTATACCACGATTACTGGAGCGACACGAACAGTGCCTGCCTTCAAACTTTCCGCCGCCCGAGATCCAGTTGTGGCATATTGGGAAGCCACGCGCAAAATGCCGCCCGTAAAACAGCCGTGGACGCCGAAAGGCACAGCATTGGACCAGCGCTCGGGAAACTCCAGGAACCCTTTTTGCAGGTAATGCGATTGGGAAACTACTCGACCCCGGAGCCCACGCTCCGTTTCTGGCGCACCGGCCCTTAATTACCGAGGGACATAAACGCGCAACCGCGGGCGATTGTGCTTTCGCCCAGCGAAAGAAGGCGGGATCTGTTTCCAAAGCGCCATACGCCGGGCCGAAGGCATGAATCCCCAAAACTCTACCGCCTCTTTGCGCGTGGCCAGGGCTCGGTAAGATTGCATGAGGGTGTCCTCGTCTTCCGAGTGGCCCATCTGGGCCTTAAGCAACGCCTCGTCTTGATGCTGGGCGTAATGCATGGACGCAAAGGTGTGCCGCGCCCCGTCGTGCGGCCACGGCTCAAGCCCAGCGGACCGCCGCAGCCGCAGCCAGCGCTTCTTTAAATTCTTCGGAACGATCTTCCCGGTCCGCCGTGGATCGAGCGCAAGCCAGGCGCACGCCTCGGCGGTCAAATCGACCGTGCGCCGCTGGCGGGTCTTCGAGTGCCGCCCCTGGACAACGACATGCCGCTCTTCGAGGTCCACATCGGCCCGGTCCATCCGCGCGACCTCCTTTGGCCGCACTCCCGCGAATGTGGCGATGACGACATACCAGAGCAGGGGGCGGAAATCCTCCTCCTTTGGCCCCGGCACACGCGCCGCCGCGCGAACCAGCCGCTTAACCTGGTTGACGCTCAGCCGGCCGATTTCCTTGTCTTCCATCGGCAAAAGGACAATACGATCCGGCCCCCTTTGCGAAGCGGGGTTCGTCGCCATGATCCTCTTCGAATTCGCCCAGGCAAACAGCGTGTGCAGATCGCCGAGATACACCCGCTGGGTCTTTGGAGCCCAGCCATTCCCGGAAATCCACGCCTGCACCTCGGCTGGGGTGACAGTGTGCGCGAGCTGGTCTTTTCGCGGAGCGATGAACGAATTGCAAGAACTCCAGAGCTTGCGGACATACAGGTGCCGCTTTCCAACGGCCGCCTTGTCTTCAATGCAGCGGTCCAGAAGCGTTCCCAAGGGCTGCGGATCGCAGACAGCCTTGGCAGTGCGCATGAACGCGGCCACGGCCTCCTCAATGGTCGCGCCGGCCGTGGCGAGTTGATCCCGGGCGGCGACGAAGCGCACACGCTCGTCCTCGGTCAAAGTCATTGCCGAGTCACCATAGACCTGGCGTTTATCCTTCGCATCCCCCAGAGCCTTCTGGGCATCCGCCTGGGTGGAAAAGCATTTCTGGACGCGACGGCGCGTTCCGTCCGGCTGTGTGACCATGCCGAAATCGACCTGCCATCCCTTCCAGCCCGACTTCTGTTTAACCCGCCGAATTTTCATGCTCCCTCACACTTCCACAACTTCACGTTTACTTCACGTCAAAAGTGAGGGGAATGGATGAAAACCGGGCAAAATGGAGGAATATAGAAAAAATGGAAACCGCCAAGAAAACGGCTCCAACCCTTGATTCTAAGAGTGTTTCAGCCCAAAAATAGAGGCTAAAAAAATCTCGGGGCGAGAGGATCGCGACCTCCGGGCGCGATGGGAAGCGCCGGCCCAAATCGCGCCCGTTGGTCGCGATCCACCAAGGGATATTGAAACCGCTCTATTGCACTTGCGCCTGAAGGATTGCCAGCAAATCGCTGATTTTGACCCGCTCCTGCTTCATTGAATCGCGATGGCGCAACGTAACGGTGCCTTCAAGTTCCGGGCCGTTCTCGCCCAGAGTGTCGAAGTCGATCGTGACGCCAAACGGGGTCCCGGCCTCGTCCTGGCGGCGATAGCGGCGGCCAATGGCCCCGCCGTCGTCGTAAAAAACATTCATCCAGGGGCGGAGCAGGTCGCGCACTTCGAGCGCTTTCTCGACCAACGCGGGCTTATTGCGAAGGAGCGGGAATACGCCCACTTTGATCGGGGCCACGCGCGGATGGAACCGCATGACGGTCCGGATTTCCTTGTTCCCTTTTTCGTCCACGACTTCCTCCTCGTCGTACGCGTTGCAAAGCAGCGCAAGCAGAAGCCGGTCAACGCCCGCAGACGGTTCGATGACGTGGGGAATGAATTTCGCCTTGGCCTCCTGGTCGAAGTATTCCATCGACTTGCCCGAATGGGTTTGATGCTGGGTCAGGTCGTAGTTACCCCGGGCGGCAATCCCTTCAAGCTCCTGGGTGCCAAACGGAAATTTGTACAAAATATCCACGGTGGCCCGGGCGTAATGAGCCAGTTCGTCCTTCTTCTGCCAGTATTGTTCGAGCGTGTCGCGGCTCAGGCCGATGCTCTCGTACCAGCGCATCCGCTGTTCGACCCAATAGGCGTGCCACGATTCCCAACCCCAGTTGGCCTGGGGCTCGGTGGGCGCGCCATTCTCGGGCAAGGTCGCGACGGAGCCGCATTGTTTTTCCACCACGTCGTCCGGCTTGATGAAAAACTCGAGTTCCATCTGCTCGAATTCACGGGAGCGGAAGGTGTAATTGCGCGGGTTGATTTCGTTGCGGAACGCCTTGCCGATCTGCGCGATGCCGAAAGGCACTTTCTGGCGCGAGGTCTCCAGCACGTTCTTAAACTGGACAAAGATGGCTTGCGCGGTTTCGGGCCGGAGGTAGACGGCATTTTCCTCGCTCTCCACGGGCCCGGCGTGGCTCTTGAACATCAGGTTGAACATGCGCGGCTCGGTGAGTTGAGCCCCGTTCTCCGGATTGAACTGGGTCGTGTTCTCGACTTTCTCCGTCGATTCGCCCAACAGCACGGGATTGGCCAGACCACGCTGGGCATAAAATTGGGTGGCGACTTTACGGGCGCTTTCCGCCGGTTTACCGGAAGCAAGCAGGGCCGAGAACGGCTCTTTGCTCTCTTTGCCGGTCGCCTCGTCTTTTGCGCCGGTATAGGAATAGACAATCCCGTTCTGCGGCTCGATCTGGTCGGCGCGGAACCGTTTTTTGGTGAGCAGGCAGTCGACCATCGGGTCGGCGAAAGTGTCACAATGGCCACTCGCTTTCCAGACCGCCGGGTGGAGGATGATGCTGGCATCCAGGCCCACCACATCCTCGCGCAGCTTGGTCATGCTTTTCCACCAAAGCTCTTTGACGTTGCGCTTGAGTTCGGCCCCCAACGGACCGTAATCCCAGAACCCGTTGATGCCGCCGTAGATTTCGCTGGATTGAAAGATGAACCCGCGGCGCTTGCAGAGCGACACGATTTTTTCCATCCGTTCGGTGGGTTTCACTGGCTGTTGGGCAGACTCACTCATAAGGGGTGTTAAACCCACCATCCCGGCCGCCGGTTGGCAAGTGGAAAAGGCGCAACTTTTGTGAAAAGCCGCGCGGGGCGGGATTCCTAGTGCTTTTGGAAAGGGTTGCGGGGACGCTCGTTGAGCCTCGGAACCCAAGGCGTGGGGGCGGGAGTTGTAGAAGCCGGAGTTGCAGAGGCCGGTGTGCTACCGATCGCGCGGGGCTGTTCCATCGCAGCGGGCCCGACCGCTTTAACGATTTCACGCGCCCGCTCCTGAATATCGGTATCGGCTGCGTCAACCAATAGAGGGTCCGATCCGGTGGGCATCGCCAGCTTCAATTGAATCCCACTGATTTCCACCAGCTTGACGACGGCACCGGCGGGAGCGGCGATTTGACCCACGAGCTGACCTTTGTTGGTGATATAGAAATTCATTGCTTTCTTCAGCGTAACCGTGCGGGGCCAAAACCGGCGATCCAGCATGCTGATATCCACGGGCTTCTCAGGCGTTGGGGTGGCTACCGGGGTAGCCGCCGGGCTGGCAACCTCCTCGGAGGGGGTCGAGGCAGCAGCAACGGGTTGGGCGGGCTCAGGGGTGGAAACAATGAAAGGAGTGGTGGCAGGTTCAGCTTGCGTGCTTTCGGAATCCGCCGCAAAGACAGGTGCCGCAGGCACAACCTTCGTGCTGGTCTCAACCGGCCCGAGATTTTTGTTGGCGGGCATCATGAGCGAAATCACGCTCGCGCGGATGTTATCGAGCTTCCCGGCTTGGTACAATTGGAAAACCAGGGTTGCAGCCAGCACCAAGATTGCGAGATTCCAAAATTTTTTCATAAATAAAATTGAATACAGCGTCCTTCCGACCACCGCAAGGGCCAGCCCCATCGGTGCGCACAAGTTGCGGTTTTGACTTTGCGAAAAAGGTCAACCCCTGCGCAAGCAAACTCTTTGTTTTTGCAGCTTCACACCTTGAACGCCTTTGAAGTTGAGGGTCGATTTAGTTCAACCCCCGGCTTGCCAAGAACGGTTCTCTCCTTTCAAATTCCATCTCGTCATGATTTTGAAAGATTACCTCCACGAACAAACTGCCGTGGTGGACCGGGCTCTCGACCTGTTCCTCCCCAAAGCCCAGGTCAAACCGGCCACCATCCACAAGGCGATGCGGTATTCGCTTTTTGCCGGAGGCAAACGGCTCCGCCCGGTGCTTTGCCTGGCCGCCGCCCAAGCGTGCGGAGGCGAAATCGCACCCGGCCTTCCCGCAGCCTGCGCGGTGGAATGCATTCATACTTATTCGCTGATTCATGACGATCTCCCGTGCATGGACGACGACGATTTGCGCCGGGGCCGCCCCACCAGCCACAAAGTTTTTGGGGAAGGGATCGCCGTTCTGGCCGGAGACGCGCTGCTCACGTTTGCTTTTGAACTGTTGACGCTCGCGGAGGGAACCCCGCGCTATCCCGTTGCAGCGCTGATCCGGGAGCTCGCTCACGCCGCCGGGAGCCGTCAGCTCATTGCGGGTCAGGTGGCCGATCTCGAAGGAGAAGGCCAGCATCTCTCGTTGCGCGATTTGCGGTTCATCCACGAGGCCAAAACCGCGGCTCTATTGACCGCCTCCATCCGTCTCGGCGGCATGAGCGCGAACGCCACGCCGGGCAAACTGGAGGCATTGACCGCGTTCGGGATGAATCTTGGGTTGGCTTTCCAGGTGATTGACGACATTCTGGATGTGACCCAGACGAGTGAAAAGCTGGGCAAAAGTGCGGGGAAAGATGTGGCGGCTCAGAAGGCCACCTATCCGGCGCTGCTCGGCCTCTCCAAAGCCCGCAAGGAAGCCCAGCGCCTTACGGCTGCTTCTCTGGCCGCGCTCAAACCGTTTGGCAAAAAGGGGGAAATACTCCGAGCCCTGGCCGACTATTTGCTCCACCGCGACTATTAGGCTGAATCGACATTCAAAAGCCGCGTAACCCGGAGGGTTGCCAGCGAATAACCGGTGGTTGAGCGTTAGCGACACCACCGGTCAATGCAAAACCGCGCCTCACCCCAAAGGGGTGGCAGAAAACGAGGCGATGGCTCTGCCACCCCTTTGGGGTGAATTCTTTCCAACCCCTCATCCGGTGGTGTC
>CAIZLD010000017.1 GCA_903933715.1 uncultured Spartobacteria bacterium | reverse complement strand
TGCGGTAACAAAACGGCGCGCGGTTCTGCCGCATGGCAAGCCCTCGCCTCTTTTGCCGCAACCTGTAATCAACGATCCTCCGATTTAACCGCATTCCTCGCTCCGTTCCTTACCCTCAGCCCTGCGGGCTAAACAGGAACGAAGCCGGTGGCAAAGGGAGAACGCCGGCTGAAGCCCGGCGTCCCCGATTTTTTCACAGCTTCTTGGAGTTACTGACATTAGGCAGGTCAGCAGAAGCGCCACCCGCGCCGACTTTTGGAACCGGGATGAGAATCGGCTGGTCGAGCCAGAGCGGATTGGCGATGCCGTGACGAAAGGCCGCGAGCGATTCGGGCGAGGAATGGGCGTGCAGGTTGGAATATTCCCCTTCCGCATTTTGCCAACGCTCGTGCCAGAAGACGGCGGCCTTGACACGCGGGTAATTGCCGGAAATGACATTCAAAGCGTCCCGAACAAAATCGGCCTTTTTGCCTTTGCGGGGAAATTCGCCCACACCCCATTCGGCCAACATGATCGGCTTGGAAGGATCAAGCGCGCAAAGCTCCCGGTACGGCCAGTCCCATGTGACGGCAAAGGAACTCCACGGATCGTCCGAAAACTGTTCGCCGTAAACGCTTGCCCCCAGCCAATCGACGTAATCGGGGCCGGGATAATACTGCCCCATGGCGTTCCAGGGCTCCTGCGGAATGGAGTAGTTGGCGACGTGAAAAACCCATAGAATGTTGCTTGCCCCCTTTGCCCGGACCCGGTCAACGACATACCGGTAAGCTTTTTTAAAAATTTCCGGTCCCTCAAACGGCCCTTTGGGGGAGGCACCGGCGACCGGCGTCTGACCTCCATTGAACCAGCCCGACCACGGGAACCAGGTTCCATTCATTTCGTTGGCGAAGGAGACCAGCACCGGGTGGCCAAATTGGCGGGCGGCTTCGGCCCAGCGGTCGATGTAAGCGTCCCATTGGCCTTCAAGAATCGTGGAGAGGGCAAACCGATCGAGGCCCAGCTCCTGCTGGTAAGGGCGGTCCCATGGCGACCAGAAAACCAGCGGGACCGAGCCGTGCCGCCAAATGAGAGTCAGGTTGGCCGTTGGGAAACTCTGTTCCCCCCAGTAGCTCGAAGAAGCGACAATCGCCTGGTGTTTGCCAACAAGCTTCTCGAATCCCTCAATTGCTTCCAGAGTGACTTCGTCCTCGTTGTCGCCAAAGTCGATATAAGCCCCCGTGTAAGCACCCTGTTCCGGGACCGCCAGGGTGAGTAGGCCTTTTGGTTGGGGGGGCTCGGGGGCGGCAGCCGGTTTGCAGCCGGTCATGAAAAGCGCCAGCGCAACGAGCAGCGCCGTTCCCCGTTCCGCAATCCGCAATCCGCAATCGGCTATGTTCATGAAAGTTTGACCTCCACGCTGGCGGTGCGTTCGAGTTTTCCCCATGTCACCCACGCCCCCTTGAAAGCCTTGAGGATCGCCTTCCAGACGACCCAGCTCAGCAGCGGCCGGTAGATGAGGCGCATCGGCAGGATCAGCCATGCTTTGGAGCGCGGTTCGTCGTCCATGGCACAGGCAACCAAGGCCAGCAGCATATCCATGGCCATGAACGCGATGAAAAAGATCCCCATCGCGGCGGCGTTGCCCGCGAGGAGCGAAAGGATGAGCAGGAGATCCACCATCGGGGTGATGGCGACGAGCAAAATCTGGCAGAACCAGATGCTCGGCAACGAAAACCAGCCCAGCGCCTTGAAATCGGGGTTGAAGACGAGATCGGCGTGTTTCCAGAGACATTGCAATGTCCCAAAAGCCCAGCGGAACCGTTGTTTTGCCAGCGTTCGGAACGTCTCCGGCGCTTCGGTCCAGGCAATCGCGTCGTGGGCGTAGGCGACGCGGAACCCGACCCGGTGTAGGCATAGCGTGAGGTCGGTATCCTCCGCCAGCGTGTCGAGGCTGAAGCCGCCCGCCGCCTGGAGGGCGGTACGCTTTATGGCGCTGACGGCTCCGGGCGCAACGGTGATGCAGTTCCACTCGGCGTAGGCGCGGCGGTCGAGGTTGAAGCCGCAGGTGTATTCAAGATCCTGGCAGCGGGCGATGAACCGGCGCAGATTACCCACTTTGGCGTGACCCGAGACGGCGCCGACGGCTTCATCGCCAAACGGGGCGACCAGGGCGTCGAGCGTCCCGCGCTCAAACCGGGTATCGGCATCCAAAAAGACAAGAATCTCCTGGCGGGCCATCCCCAAGGCGGTGTGCAGGGCGCGGGATTTGCCTCCGTTAGGCTGGCTGTAAAACTGAATCCGCGGCTCGGCGGCGGCCATGTTCCGCACAATCTCGGCGGTTGCGTCAGTCGAGCCGTCGTCCACGACAATCAGTTCGATTTCGCCCGCATACGAAGTATCGAGCACGGAATCAATGGTACTCTGGATCACCTTGGCTTCGTTATAGGCGGCGATGATGATGCTGAGCGGAGGGCTCGGGAGATTCATCTTGGGGAGAATTGCAGAGGCGCGCCGGTGATGCCGGGCGGCAAGCAGGGCGACGATGATGCCGCGCAAGACAACCAGCCCGGTGGCGGCGATCATGAACGCCCAGAGGAATTGCTCAAGCCGGTGCCACATGGCGAACCCAATGCTGGTGACCATGCGGGCGTAAGGCTGCTGGGTGTTGACGGGGGGCATCAGTTCGTCGCGCGGGATATGGAGAAGCTCGGAGAGCGGGACGATGCGGTCGCCCCGGGTTTCCAGGTATTCGATGATTTTGGGAAGAGCTTCGAGGGTCTGCGAACGGTTGCCCCCGGCATCGTGGAGCAGGACGATGTTGCCCATGTCCCGCTGTTCCTTGACGCGGTCAACAATCGCATCGGTGCCCGGCTTGGCCCAGTCCTCCGGGTCGATGTTTTCCATGACAATGAGGTAATCCAGCTCGTCCTGAACTTGTTTGAGCGGGAGAATTTCCTTGAGCCGTGCCGGGTTGGAATCGGCATTGTAAGGGGGGCGGCAAAGAACCGTGGAATGGCCGGTGATGCTTTCGAGCAGGAATTGGGTGGCGTTGAGTTCCAGCCGGATTTGTTGGGGGGAGACCTCGGAGATATTGGGATGGGTGTAGGTGTGATTGCCGATCTCGTGCCCTTCGTTGATGATCCGCCGGACCAGATCCGGGTTGTTCTCCGCCTGAATCCCCAGGATAAAGAAGGTGGCTTTGATACGATGTTCCTTGAGGATATCGAGGATTCCTGGGGTCCACTTCGGATCAGGACCGTCGTCGAACGTGAGGGTGACGGCGTGTTCGTCACCGGCTCCTTCGTGGAAAACCGTCGGGTAGGTGGGGAAGTCGTCGCTATAGGAGGAGACGTAACGCCCATCAACGAGTTGGATGTCCCGCGTGCCGTCGTCCTGCTTGTCATCAACGGTGATCACTTCCCCTTGGCCGACGTTGGTGACGGCATCCGAGGTGACCATTTTGCGAAGGCGCTCCAGCGCCGCTTTGCCGGGTGACTCGACATTACGCAGGTTTAGAACGTCCCAGATTTGAGGGTCTTCCTCGCCGAGTCGCTGGATGGCGATCCCACCCAGTTCCTGGGCTCGAACGGCCCGGAGCTGGTTAAGGAACGTGATGGCGTCCAGAAAGCAGACGGTGTGATTGCCGCCGGGTTCCTGATAACTGAAAATCGGATTGAAGCTGGGCGCTCCCCCCTGGATCCCTTTGATCCCGGCAAAGTTGGCGCGGCTCATCGCATCGCGGAACGTGATTTCTTCCGCCCGCCGTTTGCCCTCTTTCCAGTCGTACCCGTAAGCGCCGATGGTGGCGATCCACCTTTCCGGATAGCCGTAGGTATCAATAACGCTCAACCAGCCTTCGAACCAATCTTGCGAGGCAATCGGACCGGCCGGTTCATCCTCGGACGTCTCGTCGCAAAGGCTGGCAACGAAATGATCCACCGTGCCGGTGAGCCGCCCCACGTCGAATGTGCCGATCTCCTCATTCATCGGGACCAGCAACCAGACTTCTTTGTTAATGGCGTGAAGGGCGCTGGCGATTTGCTCCACGAGCGAGGTGAGATTATTGCGGTCGGCGGGATTGAGCTGTTCCCAGTCGAGCAGCACACCGCCCACTTTGGCTTCCTGCACGGCGCCAAGGAGCTTCACGATGAAGGCGCCTCGGCGCTCTTGGGGACCGTTGGCGAGGCCTTCAACCGCTTCCGGCTGCCACTGATGGCCCACGAGATTGTTCAAAGTCGGGATGAGCGTCACCCCATGGCTCAGGGCAACCCGCGACACTTGCGGCGATATTTGCTGAAACGAGAGCGTTCCCTCCCCATCGACGATGGTTCCCCATTCCAGACAGAGATGGGTGAGTTGCGAGGCGTGTTCGGTAAAGGAGCGCAGGGAGGCGGGGTCCCATTCGGTGAAAAAACCGGCCCGGATGCCTTGGGCCGGGTTGGGGTGAAGCGAGAGGGGGGCTTTGGGCAAAACGGGGGCCGCCGGAATCCCACCGATACTGTTTTTGGCGCTTTTGGAATATTTTTGCCATTGGAACACCTTCGGCTGGGCCAGTGTTTGGGCCTGGAGCGCCCGGAGTTGACCCTTCAACTGGCGCACGGAGGGGGGGAGCCGCAACTGCGGGTTGACCAACAGCGATTCAATAAACCCGGTAAGCGCCACAAACAGGACGAGCGCAACCAGCAAACCCGCAATGCGCAAACGGGGCCACCGTTTACCGGCGGGATCGTGAAACACAAACGGGTTGGGATCGGCTGCGGGCATGAGCGGATCCCATCCTATGCCAAAACCTGCCGCTTCAAAAGAGGCAAGTTTAGGCTGAATCGACATTCAAAAGCCGCCGCAACCCGGAGGGTTGCCAGCGAATAGCCGGTGGTTGAGCGTTAGCGACACCACCGGATGAGGTGTTGGAAAGAATCCACCCCAAAGGGGTGGCAGCGCCATCGCCTCGTTTTCTGCCACCCCTTTGGGGTGAGGCGCGGTTTTGCATTGACCGGTGGTGTCGCTAACGCTCAACCACTGGCTATGGGGTTCAAACCCTTTGGGTTTGGCTCAATCTGAATGTCGATTCAGACTATGTATCTTGGTTTTTTTCGGAAGAAGGGAATCCGCAGATTTATACTGAAATAATCTGCGGATAACTCCCCTGTCTTGCATGCGAAGAGCTTCATGATATTAGCCTAACGCTCAAAGCGGAAGAACGCCTCGGCGGTGGCGGTGGTGGCGCGGGCCACGGCTTCGAGCGGTTGCTGGCGCAACGCGGCGATTTTCTCGGCGGTCAGGCGCACAAAGGCCGGTTCACAACGCTTGCCCCGGAACGGAACGGGCGAGAGATAGGGGGCATCGGTTTCCACCAGGTAGGCGTTATCGGGAAGCGTTGCGGCGGTTGCGGGCGTCTCACCGGCATTTTTGAAGGTGACGATCCCGGTAAAAGAGACGAGGTGCCCCAGCTCAATCAACGAGGCGGCGGCTTGGGGCGATCCCCCAAAACAATGAAAAACGGCGCGCAGTTTTCCTTGATACGGCGCAAGCCGTTGGAGGGTGTCTTGCAAACAATCGCCGCGCTGGTGGACGACGATATTGAGGCCAAACTCCGCCGCCAATTCGAGTTGCTGCTCAAAAAGAGCGGCTTGGGCGGCCTTGATTGCGGTGTCTTGGGCCGGGTCGCCGGGCAAACGGTAGTAATCGAGGCCGGTTTCCCCGACCGCCACGACGCGCGGATTGGAGGCGAGCTGCCGGAGCGCCTCGATGGCGTCCGCCCCGGCTTCGGTAGCGGCATCGGGATGGATGCCGATAGCGGCGTAAACGGCCGGATATTTTTCCGCCAGCGCAACGGCCCGGCGGCTGCTTGCGACCGAGGTGCCAATGGTGATCACCCGGGTGACGCCTGCCTGGGCCGCCCGTTCGAGAAGGGCGTCGATTTCCCCCTCAAATTCCGGGAAATCGAGATGGGCATGGCTGTCGATGAGCATCGATGGGAGTTTTTGTCCGCAGATTTCGCAGATTATCGCAGTTTCTAATTTTTTATAATCTGCGGATTTCTCTTCATTAACCCGGCAATTGCAGCCGGGGGGCGTCGCTCCAGAGGTCTTCCAGGCTGTAGAGTTCGCGTTTGACCTGGTGGAAAACATGGACCACGACCGAGCCGTAATCGACCACGAGCCATTGGCTGAGCGGGTAACCGTCCACCGCATTGGGCTCGATCCCGTTTTCCTGCCGAAGCGTGTCGGTGATGCCGCCCGCGATGGCTTTGAGCTGCGGTTCGGAAGCTCCCGAGCAGATCACAAAGAAATCTGTGAAAGTGGAGATGCCCCGAAGGTCGAGCGCAACGACATCCTGAGCTAGTTTTTCCTGGGCGAGGGCGGCGCAGCGTAGGGCGAGTTCTTCAGCGGTCATCGGTAAATAGAGTTGCGGATCATCAAGTCGTGGACTTTGTCCGGCACCAGATACCGGATGGAGAGGCCGTTGGCAATCCGTTTGCGGATTTCGGTGGCCGAAATGTCGATCCGGCGCGTCAGGGTGATGTAGGGAAAGGGGGTGTTATGTTCGCTCCGGCAGAGGACGACAAAGGTGACCAGGTGCTGCAATTCATCAATCCGACGCCAGGAAGAAAGGGAGGCGACGTTGTCCTCGCCCACGAGATAGTAGAACGTCGGTTTGGGGCCGAACCGCTCGCGCAGTTCGACCACCGTATCGATGGTGTAAGAAATGCCGGGCCGGTTGAGTTCCATCTCTTCGAGATCGAACCGGGGCTCGTTTTCAATCGCCGCCCGGATCATTTCCGCCCGCAGATCGCCGGGGGCGGGCTGGGAGCCGGTTTTGTGGGGCGAGAGGTTGTTGGGGATGAAAAAAAGCCGATCGAGCCCCAACGTTTCCACCGCCTCGCGCGCCAGAATCAGATGGCCATTGTGAATGGGGTCAAAAGTTCCTCCGTAAAATCCGAGCTTCATGATGTGGTGCTTGGAAATCTAACCGGGCTTAACCCCGGAAGCCAGCAATTAAGAAGGTGACGCTCCGCGGGCGATTGGGGACGGCACATGGATGGGCAATAGCAGGCGCCGTCACTATCGCGCTCGGAGATCGCGATCCGCCTTACGCTGGTGGATCGGCCACTCCGTGGGCGATTTCCAAAACGATCGAGCGCAAGCGAGCTCTATTGAAAGGCGCGATCCGCCGAGGAGTCGGAGCGTTTACGGATAGAGCAGGTACGGCTTGCGGTCGGTGCGGAAGCTCGAATTGGCTCCGCTCCAACTGGAGATGATCTTTGATGGGGAGACGCCCCGTTCAATGGCCACGCGGATCGAGTTACTGCCGTAGCATTTATAGAAAATATCGTATTTGCTGGCCGGCCCGGCGAAAATACTGCGCGGGGCGCTCTTTTGAGCGGCGGCGAGGATGTAAACCCCGATGGCGCACAAGTCGGCCTCGGCGGACGGCTCGATGCGGATGCGGCAACCTTCAAACCCGTTTTTCGAATACGGCGTAAAGCTGACGCCACGCAGATCGAGCGAGCGCATGTAGCCGGTGAACCGGTCCGCGTCGGTCCATTTGCAGGCGGCGATCTGGAACGGCTCGGGGCCGCCGCAGCCGGTTTCGATCCCCTCGACTTCCCCGGCCAGCCCGGTGGCGACGTAATAGAACGGCGAGTTGGAGTAGGGGATGTTGGGCGAGGTGGCGATCCATTGGAGCCCGGTCTGGTTCCAAGTCATTTCCCGCTGCCAGCCGCGCATTTTCACGATCGTCAGGTTGCATTTGGGGGTGGCCCAGCCTTTGGCGTTGGCCATTTGAGCCAGTTCCCCGGCGGTCATTCCGTGAACGTAAGGGACCGGGAGCTGGCCGACGAAGGAGATCCATTGCGGCTCCATCGGCGGGCCTTCCACGCGCTGTCCGCCCAGCGGATTGGGCCGGTCGAGGACGATGAACGGAATCCCGGCTTCGCCTGCCGCTTCCATGCATTTGACCATGGTCGAGATGTAGGTGTAGGAGCGGCTCCCGATGTCCTGCATGTCGTAGACGAGCACGTCGAGCCCCTTGAGCATGGCGGGCGTTGGCTTGCGGGTGGGGCCGTAGAGGGAGTAGCACGGCAGCCCCGTCAGGCTGTCTTTTTTGGCGGCCACATATTTGCCCGCGCCGACGACGCCGTCGAGGCCGTGCTCCGGTGCAAACAGGGCGACCAAATGGACCCCGGGGGCTTTAGCCACGATTTTGCGGGTCTTGACGCCGTGCGAGTCGATGCCGGTGTGATTGGTGACCAGGCCCACCCGTTTGCCCTGGAGGATGGAAAAGTCGTGCGATTTGAGGACATCAATGCCCAGTTCCACTTGCTGGGCTTGAGCTGTTCCGAGCAGCGCCCCCAAAACGAGGGCCACACAAACGGGGAAAAACCGACCGGTTTTCGATTGATTGAAAATCATAAAAATTTAGGGTCAATGCTATGGAGCGTTCTCAACTTGGTCAATTATTGCTCTCGGGCGTTCCGGGCCCGGAGCTGGATTCACAAACGGCGGCAACTTTCCGGCGGGTCACGCCGGGCGGATTCATTTTGTTTGGCCGCAACATTAAATCAGCTTTGCAGCTTCGCAAGTTGATCGACGATCTGCGCGACCTTTCGCCGGTCGAGCCGATCATCACCATTGACCAGGAAGGGGGGCGCGTTTCCCGGCTCCGGGAAATCGGCAGCGAACCGCCCAATGCCCAGCAATTACGGGATAAAGGAGACGCCGGGCTGATTCTGCGCCACGGCAAAATCACCGGGCGGCTGCTGCGGCTTTTCGGGTTCAATCTGGACCTGTGCCCCGTGCTCGATATTTCTTTTGACGATGAGGCCGACAACTCGCTGCGGGGCCGCTGTTATGGCAAAACCGTGGAGCAGGTGATTGCGTTGGCCGGGGCGTTCAACGACGGGCTGAGGGCTGAGGGGATCGCCAGTTGCGGCAAGCATTTCCCAGGCTATACCTGCGCGAAAATCGACGCCCACCACGAACTTCCTGACATCGACCGCACCCGGGAGCAACTCGACGCGGCGGAGCTTGCGGTGTTCAAGCATTTCATCGACAAGATCGATTCCATGATGACGTGCCACGCGTTTTATCCGGCGTTGGAGAGCACGCGCACCCCCGCCTCGCTTTCGCGGGCGGTGGTGGCCGGATTGCTGCGCGAGGAGTTCCGTTTTAATGGGCTGATCATGACCGACGACCTCGACATGGGGGCGATCCTCAACCATTACGGGCTGGAGGAAACGATCCGGTTGGCCATTACGGCGGGCAACGATCTGGCGATGATCTGCCACCGGATTCCGAACGTGGAAGATGCGTGGAAAACACTGGAACGGCTCCCCTCGGCGGAACTCGACCGGGCGTTGGAGAATATCCACCGATTCAAGGCGAAGATGGCACCGCCGGATGCGTTTAGTGAAGCCGAGTTCCAGCGGCGCGATGCCGAGGTGTGGCAATTGCGCGTGGACACGCTGGGCGAAGAGAAGGCCCGCGAGCGCAGCCCGGAAAACGGGAAGCGCTCCCCGGTGGAGACCTATTAAATCTCCTCTATTTTTTAATCTCTCGCAAAGACGCAAAGGCGCAAAGGAAAGACAAGCCTCCTCTTCTTTCCGTCTTTCCGCCTTTGCGAGAGACAAGTTCGGGCTCGCTCCCAATCGGAGGATTGGAAACGAGCCCTAAGTTCGCGCGAGCCGCGGTTATTGCGGCTTGGCGGCTTTGGAATCCAAATTGAACCCCCAACGCGCTTCCACTTTTTTGCCGTCCGCCTTGCCGGAGACGATCACCGAGTAGCGGTTGTCGTTGAGTTTATGGGGCGGTTGATAGCTGTAGCTCTTCGCCGCGGCATCGTACTGGGCGTTGACGGTTCCCAGGCTGCTCACCCGCATCGTCAACGAAGCCGGATCGATATTTCCAAACGTTTCTGTGCTGACTTTAATGACCGGGCGCGAATCACCAATCGTCGCATTGTCGGCGGGCTCGGTTTTGAGCGCGTTCCCGGTGAACTCGGCCACCGGTTCCGAGGCGGAAGTGACTCCCGATCCGAACCGGACGGCGCTCGCAAACACTTTGGGTTTGTTCGCTTCGATCATGTACCGGCCCAGCGAATTATTGGGCGAGCCGTAGCCGATTTTCTGGCCGTAAACCGTGAAGATGGCGTCGTAGCCCGCCTTTTTCGCAACCTCCTGGACGTGGGCATTGTAGAACCCGAACGGCACTGCCAGGGCTTCGATTTTGACCCCGAGCCGCTGCTCCAAAGCCTGCTTGGAGCCGTTCAACTCGTTCCACAGCCACGCATCGTATTCCGGGGTAACGGCCCCGCCCCGTTTGGTCGGTCCGCGCAAATCTTTGTGGGAAACAGTGTGCCCCTCAATGTCCGCCCCGGCATCGCGCAGCTCCGCGATCTGCTCCCAGGTGATTGATTCCCCGCCGGATTTCGGCCCGCCCTTGACATAATCGGTGTAGATAAAAAGGGTGAACGGATAGTTGAATTTCCGGAGGATCGGCCACGCCGCTTCGTATTGCGATTTCCAGCCGTCATCGAACGTTAGCACCGCGCTCTTGGCGGGAATATCCTTTTCCCCGCGTTTCCAGGCGAGGAAATCGCGCATCGGGATCACGGTGATCCCCTCGTCCTTGAGCTGTTGCATCTGCTTTTCAAAATCGGCCTTGGTGATTTCCGTATCCGGGCGATGCACATTATCGACGACACGATGGTATCCCAAGACGATCACCTGTGCATTGCGATTCACCGGAACCGGGGTCGCTTTGGCCTCGGCGGCAGCCGGTTCGGTTTGTTCCGCCACGGGCGGTGCGGCATCTTTGGGCTCGGGTTTGGCTTGCGGGGCTCGGCGGCATCCCGATGTGAACCCCACACAGCAGACCATCAGCAAAACAGCGGCTTGACGCATAGTAAGCTCCTCTGGAAGCGGGTTCGGAGATCAGCTTGCCAATGCGTGGGTCAATGGAATTTACTCTCGCAAAGACGCAAAGATAAGAGGGTTTTTCTTCCTTTGCGCCTTTGCGTCTTTGCGAGAGACTATTAACAGCCTACGATTTGCGGTAAGCGTTGGGCGTCAACCCGGTGTCGCGTTTGAAGAAGCGGCAGAAATAGGTGGCGGAGGAAAATCCGCAGCGTTGGGCGATTTGGGTCAGCGAGAGATCGGTGTGGCGCAAGAGTTGTTCGCTGCGCTGGAGCCGGATGCGCGTGATTTCCTTGGCCACGGGGCGTCCCAAATGCGTCAGGAATAGTTTGTCCAAGGTGGAGCGGGAGACGCCCGCTTGCTCGCAAATCTGTTCCACCGATGCCTCCGCGTGGCGCGGGTCGCGGATGAGCCGCGCGGCTTGAACCACCACGGGGTGCCGGGCCGCGACGGTATCGGTCGATTCGCGTTGAACCACTTGGCGCGGGGGGATGTGGTGGATCGCGGCCACCGGTTTCCTCGCCAACTGCGCGGCCATGAGCTGCGCGGCGAGCCCCCCGATGCGCTCCACATCCGGCTCGATGCTGGAGAGGGTGGGTCGGCAAAGCCGGCAAATAATTTCGTCGTTGTCCACCCCCAAGACGCAAACCTCCTCCGGCATCGCAAGGCCCGCCTCGCGGCAGGCGTTGATGACTTGCTGGCCCCGGATATCGTTGCAGGCGAGAATGGCGACCGGTTTGGGGAGGGCGCGCAACCACCGGGATAGACCCGCTTCCTGGCCCAGGCGCGCCTTCTCAAACCGGTAAAGATCGTCGCCAGCCTGTCCCGACCGGGCGGGGGCGTAGATGTGCACGGCTTTGCCGGACTGGGCGGCCTGCGAACGGAAGGCGGCTTCCCGCTGGTCGGAAAAAAAGACGCTCGGATAGCCGCAGAAGGCGAGATGTTCAAACCCGGATTTCAGGAAAAACTCAAACGCGAGAGTGACGATGATTTCGGCATCCGACTCGATGGCCGGGATGTTTGCGCTCCGGCAGCGGCCGTGCACGTCCACCACCGGGATACCCAGCGAGCTGATTTTCCGGTGCAGTTTGCGGTTGGGGATGTAAGCGATCAACCCATCGACGCGCCCTTTCTTGAGCCAATCCGGGAGTTCGTTTAGCTCCGGGCGCTCGTGGGCGAGGATCAACCAGTCGGGCCGGGTGTCCGCGAAATTGGCCACCCCCCGGCAGATGCCCCGCCCGTAAGCCCGGGAAGCATCGACGAGCAGACCGATATGGGTGGTTTTTTTCATCGGACGGAGCGGTTGGCGAAAATACGTCCCGGTTTACGAAAAAAGGACATGGCGTAAACTTTATTTATACGATGCAATCGCCCCGTGGCCAGAAGATTCCATCTCAAAGGCCGTCGTCAATTCCCTCAACTCCGATTCCAAAACTTATGAGCGATTACTTTCCCGAAATCCAATCTCCCATCCTGTTCGAAGGGCCGCAAAGCCGCAAACCGCTCGCGTTCAAATGGTATGATGCCAACCGCGTGATTGGCGGCAAGACAATGGCCGAGCATTTCCGGTTTGCGGTCTCTTTCTGGCACACGTTCAAGGGAACCGGGGCCGATATGTTTGGCCCGGCGGCTTGGGCGCGCTCGTGGAACGCCGGTTCGCCGATGGAGATCGCCGGACACGCGCTGCGGGCCAATTTTGAATTCTGCCAAAAGCTGGGGGCTCCGTTTTACTGTTTCCACGACCGCGACATCGCCCCGGAAGGGGGGACGTTCGCCGAATCGTGCAAGAACCTCGACGCCATTGTTGCGCAAGCCAAGCAGCTCCAAAACGACACCGGGATCAAGCTTCTCTGGGGAACGGCCAACTGCTTTTCCAATCCCCGGTACACCCACGGGGCGGGGACCAACCCGGATGTCCACGCGTTTGCCTACGCCGCCGCGCAGGTCAAACACGCCATGGATGCCACGCACGAACTGGGCGGCGAGAACTACGTTTTCTGGGGTGGCCGCGAAGGGTATGAGACGCTTCTCAACACCGATTACAAGCAAGAGCAGGAGCAGTTCGCCGCCTTCCTGCAACTCGCCGTCGATCACAAGAAAAAAACCGGCTTCACCGGCCAATTTTTGATCGAGCCGAAACCAAAGGAGCCGACCAAGCATCAATACGATTTCGACACGGCGACGGTGCTCGGCTTCCTGCGCGCCCACGGCCTCTACGAGCATTTCAAGATTAACATCGAAGCCAACCACGCCACGCTCGCCGGGCACACCTTCGAGCATGAGCTCACCGTGGCCGCCGCCGAAGGCAAGCTCGGCAGCATTGATGCGAACCAGGGCGACATGCTGCTCGGATGGGACACCGACCAGTTCCCGAGCAATCTCTACTCCACCACGGCCGCCATGCTCGCCGTGTTCCAGCAGGAAGGCGGAATCGGCGTGGGCGGTTTCAATTTTGACGCGAAATGCCGCCGTGGTTCGGTGGATGCGCTCGACCTTTTCTATGCTCATATCGGCGGAATGGATGCGTTCGCGCGCGGGCTCATCGTGGCCGACAAAATCGCCGCCGATAATGCGTTGGCCAACTTTGTGGCAGAGCGGTATGCGTCGTGGAAATCGCCGCTCGGACAGGAGATTCTCGCAGGCAAAGCCACCAGCGAAAGCCTGGAAGCATGGGTGATGCAACATGGCGAACCGAAGCCCAAGAGCGGCCGCCAGGAGATGCTCGAAACGATCCTCAACGACTACCTCATCGGGGCATAGGTCCGAATCACCATGGCCTTGTATCTGGGACTCGACAGCAGCACGCAAGGGCTGAAGGCGGTTCTTATCGACGCGGCGCAAGGGAGCGTCGTGGCGACAAGCGCCGTCAATTACGGCCACGATTTGCCGGAATACGGATGCCGCGACGGCGTTCTGCCCAATCCCGATCCGCTCGTCAAGCACGCCGATCCGCTGCTCTGGCTGGCCGCGCTGGACTTGCTCTTGGGCCGGATGCAGGCGCAGGGATTGCCGCTTCAAGAGGTCCAAGGGATCGGTGGCTCGGGGCAGCAACACGGGTCGGTTTATTTCAACGAGGCGTTCTTTGGGATCGTAAGCGGGCTTAAGCCGGAAGGCAATTTGGCGGGGCAACTGGCCCCGGCCCTCTCCCGGCCGACCTCTCCCATTTGGATGGACAGCTCCACCTCCGCCGAATGCGCGGAAATCACGGCGGCTATTGGCGATCGGTTGCAATCCGCGACCGGTTCGCCTGCGATTGAACGTTTTACCGGCGCGCAAATCCGCAAATTCTGGAAGACCACGCCGGGAGATTATCTTGCCACCCGGCGGATTCATCTGGTTTCGTCATTCCTCTGCTCGGTGCTGATCGGCGGCGACGCCCCGCTCGACAGCGGCGATGGAGCGGGGATGAACCTTCTCAATTTGAACGACCTGCAATGGGATGCCGAAATCGCGGAAGCGACCGCGCCGGGGCTCCTGGAAAAACTGCCGCGTATCGTTGCGGTTCCGGGAATGGCAGGCCGGTTGTCGGGCTATTTTACCAAATATGGGTTTGCGGCGGGCATCCCGGTTGCGATCTGGACCGGAGATAATCCGGCAAGCCTTGTCGGTTGCGGAGGAATCGGGCAAGGCTCTGCCGTGGTCAGTCTCGGCACCAGCGACACCTTCTTTGCCGCGCTGGACCCGTATCGGGTTGATCCGGCGGGATTTGGGCACGTCTTTGGACATCCCGCGGGCGGCTTTATGTGCCTGACCTGCTTTAAAAACGGCTCGCTGGCCCGGGAAAGGGTCAAGGACGAGGCCGGGGTCGATTGGAGCTTTTTCGGGAAAGCCGCCTTCGAGCGCACCCCGGCAGGAAACCATGGGCAATGGGTGCTCCCCTGGTTCGAAGCCGAAATCACGCCCCGGGTCACTCAACCCGGGTTGCGGGCCAATTTCGATTTTGCGGGAGCGGCCCCCGAAGTTCGGATTCGCGCCGTTGTCGAAGCCCAAGCGATGGCTTTGCGGACCCACTCTCTTTGGATGGGCGAGTTCAAAACACTCCGGGTCACAGGCGGCGGCTCGCAAAGCGCCGGGATTTTGCAGACCCTGGCTGATGTGTTTGCCGCCCCGGTGGAAACCCTTGCCAACCCCGGTTCCGCAGGTCTTGGCGCGGCCATGATCGCGGCTCACGTCGGGTGCGGTTATGCTTACGAGGCGCTCTCGGCCTCGTTTTGTCCGCCGATCGGCCGGGTGGAGCCGAACCCGTCGGCGGTCCAGGTTTACCGGGAATGCCTGCCCGGGTTTGCGCAGTTCGAGGCAGAGGCCCAACGGCCCGCGCTTTCGTAAAAATTGAGAATCGCTCTAGACAAGAGGTGTGGGTTGCGTGGAAAGTGGCGCAGGCTAACTCTTTTGTGGAACGAGAATTGATCCATCCAGTGCAAAGAACCGGACCCGCGCTCACCGTGGCCCCCGTGGCGTGTGGCTGGCGCGCGGTGGCCGTGACGGCGCGTGGAGAAATGAGCCACCAGGAAGCCCCTTCTTTTGACGGAGCCGTGGAGGCCGGGTGGGCGCTTGCGGAGGAGCTTCGATTGAGTAAAATCGGGGAGCCGATCCCGCTCACGGTAGCGCTTGCGGCCCGTTACGGAGTCTATGAACGGCTGACGCTTCCCGCGATTGACCCGGAGGAACTCGCCGGGATGGTCCGGTTGCAATTCGAAAAAAGCCTCCCTTATCCGCTCGAAGAGACCTCGTGCGGATTCCAGATTTTATCCCAAACCGGGCACCCTGCTCCGCAAACCACGCTGCTGGCGTTTGGGATGCATCATCCGGCATTGGCGGCGCTTTGTGCGCCGCTGCTGGAAAGGCAGCGTGAACCGCAACGCCTGACGTTGTGGGCCATGCATCTCGCCGCGCAAGCGCCTGCCGGGGAAGTCGCTTGCGGCCTATGGCGCGAGGAGGAACGGCTGGTTTTTGGCATTTTTGAAAACGCGCGCCTCGGTTTTATCGAAGTCTTGAACGTGCCCGAGTCCGAACTGCTTGCCGCGCTTCCCCGTATTTTGATGAGCGCGGAAATGGCGGGAGCCCCCCCCGCGTTTCAATCGGTCTATCTGGATCGTTCCCTTTCGGCCCTGTCCCCTTCGCTCGGGTCGCTGTTGGGGACTCCGGTGCACGAGTTGGAGTTGCAAGGAGCGGAACCGCGCGAGCCGATCGATCTCACCCCCGAGCCGTGGCGCGCCGAACAGCTCCGCCGCTCGCGAATGCGGCAATGGCGCAGCCGGTTGATCGGGGTCGGGGCGGTCTACGCGGCGTTGCTGGTTTTGGGACTGCTCTGGATCGGCCTCCAAAGCGCACGGCTCAATGCGCTTTGCAAGCAAGCCGTCGCCATGCAGCCGCAGGTGGACGGCATCCTCGACGAGCAGACCCGCTGGAGAAATCTTTCGCCCGCCATCGAACGGGAACGGTACGCGCTCGAAATCCTCTTCGCCGCTTTCCAGAGCCTGCCCTCGCCTGAAACGCGGATCACGCAATTCGACTTGGCTCGCGAGCAGTTTATGGTGGAAGGGGAAGCTCCCAACGCGCAAGCCGCCATTGCCGTCGCCGAGAAACTCAAAGCGCAGCCCGCATTGGGCGGTTACCGGATCGAGTCCGGCCAGCCGGTGATCCTGCCCAACGAACACGCGCAATTCCGGATTTTTGGAAAATGATGAGCCGCCTGACCCAACGCGAACGCTATCTGCTGGCCGGGGTGGCCTTGCTGCTCTTTGTCTTGGGCAATGCGTTCCTGCTTTCCTGGATGACAGCTCGCAACGCCGCAATCCAGTCCGATCTGCGCGCCAAACGTTCCCAAATCGAGTCGATGAAATCGATCCTCGCCGAGAGCGACCGGTGGGCTGCGCGCGCGGCCTGGGTCGATTCCCACCAGCCCAAGCTCAACCATCCCGACCAGGCCGGGGTGCTGCTTTTGAATGAAGTCAAAGAGGTGGCCCGCGCCAATGACGTGCTGCTCGAGAGCCCTGAATTGGGCGGCGTCGAAATGCAACCAGGCTGCCGCTCGGTAAGCGTCCAGGTGGCCACCAAAAGTTCGTGGCCGGGGCTGATCAAATTCATGCACGCGCTCCAGCAGCCGGACCGGTTCATCGTTTTTGAATCGGCTAATTTGCGGATCGATCCCGGCAATCCCGCCCGGATGGCTTGCCGGTTCAAAATCGCCAAATGGTATGCTCTCTAAGCTAAACCTTCTTTTTTTCAGCGCCGGGATGGGGTTGGGCTGGGCAAGCTTTGCCTGGGCCGGGGATTTGCCTGCGGTGACCCCGCTGGAACGTTACCAGGCGATGTTGGATCAATCCCCCTTTGCCCTGGCCAGCCAGGCCGCCCCGCCTTCACCCGCAACCGAGGCCGCCGGGTTTGCCAAAGATTTCATCCTCACCGGCATTGTCCGGCTTTCGCAAGGGGAGTTTGTCTCCATCGCCACCCGCGATCAATCGCAACGCTTTTCGCTTTCAAATCAGGATTCCTATCACGACATCACCATCGCGAGCGTCGAGTGGTCGGATTCCATTGGTAAAACCAAAGTCACTCTCAAAAAAGGGAGCGAATACGGGGTCATCGGGTTTGATGAAGCGCTTTTGGCGGCCGCTGCCCAGGGAACCCCGACGACAGGGGTCCAGGGCGCACCGCCTTCGGCTGGGAACCCGCCGCTTCCGCCTAATTTGAACCCGGTCAATACGCGTCCGCCCAATGCCCAGCCCCCCCGTGGAGCTTACAAGCGCCCCCGGACCATCCTGAGCGGGCCGCCAGTTCCGTAAAGTTCACGGGATGGGATGAGCGCAAAAAGCCGAACTGGATGGCGTGCATATCTCGTGACGACACTACCTCATGTCAGCTTTTCCCCCACCTCGGCGCGCCAGCGGTCGAGCGTCTGCATGTTGCCAAGGGTGTCGTCCCATGGGACGGCTGGGGATTGCGTGCGGCCCAGGGCGATCTGTTCGGCAACATGGTCTGCCTCCAGCGCATAGAGCCCGCGGTCGGTTTCGATCACGATTTCTTCCGGGATGTGGCTCTTGAAAAGGAGGATTTTGGAGAACCCGGCCTTGCCCCGGTTGATGGCCCACGGATCAGGGATTAAGAGGCTTCCTTCGGAGCCGACGATGCGCACGTTGTTTTCCAGATCCAACTGCACGCCCGCCGCGATCTGGGCCAGGATGCCATTGGAAAACTTGAGCGAGGCGATCGCGTATTCGTCCACTCCGGTCACGCCGATATGCCCGCTCCCTTTGACTTCGAGCGGGTTGAGGAACGGCTTGCCGGTGGCGGCTCCGGCAATAAGCCGCGACATGGAGGTGCAATAACAACCGACATCCAGGATGCCGCCGCCGCCGAGTTCGGCATTGAGCAGGCGGCATTGGGGATCGTAGGGGAACGAGAAACTGAACGTGGCCCGGATGAGCTTGATTTCGCCAATCGGCTGGCTGGCGATACATTCCAGAAGCTTGGCGGTTTGCGGATGGCAGCGGTACATAAACGCTTCCATTAGGAAAACCTTGTTGTGGCGGGCGGCTTCAATGACGGCGAGCGCCTCCTCTTCATTCATGGCGAGCGGTTTCTCGCATAAAATGTGTTTGCCCGCTTCGGCGGCCCGGATCGCCCATTTGGCGTGGGCCATGTGAGGGGTGGAAATATGGACGGCTTGGACCTGTGGATCGGCAAGAAGCGCCTCGTAGCTGCCGTGGCACCTGGCGGGGAAATCTTTGGCGAATTCCAGGGCGGTTTCTTTGGAGCGGCTGCCGATGGCGGCCAGTTCCCCCGTCTGGGATTCGCGCAGGCCGCGAGCAAAGGTCCGCGCGATCCCCCCGGTTCCGATCAAGCCCCATTGAAGTTTCGTACTCATGTTGGTCAGCAATGCAACGAAAGAATAGGACGATTGGATGTCGATGGGAAGCGAATGCAGACGGGGAGGTTTGCCGAGCCCGGGATCGGAGAAACGCCGGGCCAGAGCGATCCCCAAAACTCCGGCCCAAAGGTTCACGCATCAAAATAAGGGGGAAGGGAGGATTGTAGTAGCTGAAGTTGCTGCTGATCGAGACCACCGGGAGAGCCGGGGTCACAACCAGCGTGAGCGCGTAGGTGGCGATTTGCGTCGATCCATGAGTGTAATCGTTCTGCGACCACGCGTAATTTTGGCACTGAACTACAAATGGAATATGATCCCGGGGACAGCGTGCCAGACACATGCCCAAACGAATTGATGGAGCAGCCGGATGGAAGGGATGCCCAGGAAAAGGCAGAAGAGGGAGTGAGAGGGATGGACGCCGTTGAGCGTTCCAAAAACAGAACCCCCTATTCCACCCCTCTTTTTCCTGGCTTCTTGGCTTCCTAATTAATTTTTATCCATTAACGCTTCCAGTTCGCCGCCAGCAAAATGCCCGCTGCTTTGTCGAGCGTCTCCTGCCACTCCGCTGCCGGTTGCGAGTCGGCGACAATCCCCGCCCCGACGTGAAAGTGCGCTTCGCCGCTTTCAATCACCACCGTGCGGATGGCGATGTTAAATTGCGATGTGCCGTTGAATCCAAAGTAGCCAATCCCTCCGGTGAACAAGCCGCGCGGCACCGGTTCGAGTTCGGCGATGATTTCCATCGCCCGCTTTTTGGGCGCCCCGGTGATGGAGCCGCCGGGGAAACAGGCGCGCAACGCCGCAACGTGATCCACGTCTCCCCGCAAGCTCCCTTCGACCGTGGAGACCAAATGGAAAACTTGCGCGAACCGTTCCAGCTTGAGCACCTCGCTCGCACGCACGCTCCCGAAGTCGCAAACGCGCCCGAGATCGTTGCGTTCCAAATCGGTGATCATGATCAGCTCGGCTTGTTCTTTGGGTGAGGCGACCAGCTCGCGGGCGCTGCGGGCGTCCTCCTCGGGATCGCTCCGGCGCGGGCGCGTGCCTTTGATCGGACGGGTGCGGATTTGCCGTCCGTTGATTTCCAAAAACAGCTCGGGCGAGGAGGAAAGCACGTCCCGACCGGGGAGCGAAAGGAATGCCGCGTATGGCGCGGGAGAACAGCGGCGCAGTTCCCGGTAAAAAGCAAACGAATCGCCCCCGGACCACGGCGCGGCAAAACGGTGCGACAGGTTGACTTGGTAAATATCCCCGGCTGCAATGTATTCCTGGGCGCGTTCCACGCGGGCCATGAAATCTTCGCGCTGCATCGTCGCCGAAAAACACGGCGCATCCCAACCACCGGGTTCAGTTGGAGCCGCCAATGTCGCAGCCCATTGCGGATAAGCGCCCCCGACGGAAACCCAGCGGGCTGATTCATGGGAGAAGGCCAGTAATCGCTCGTAAAATGCAAAGCAAAACGAGCCATCGTAATCCACCCAACCGGCCGCGAACCCAAGCGGAATGCCGCTTCCGTGGCATCTATCGATTTGCCGATGGGCGATTTCCCCGGCCAGCGACGTCCAGTCTGCTTCCGTTCGCCCTTTTAAAATCAACGAAGGTTGCGCGGCGACAAACGACCAGGCGTTCCCGGTTTGCGCGGAATCGAAAAACACCATCCCCGGCAAACCGCGGCATCGGGCGGCGACTTCCACCGGAGCGAGATGGAGCGCGGCAATCTCCTGCATTTGCGGAAGGCTCATCCCGTTTATTCCCGGTTGAAAAACTCGGCGCGCAGTTCTTCGGCAAAGCGCGTGTCGAGCTCCCGCCCTTCCAGCGCGGCCACCGGCGTCACCCCCGACCAGCAGCTTGTGAGAAAACATGCGGTGCTTTTTTCCAAATCAGGGGCGGAAAGCTCGCGTTCGCGCACCTCGCGCCGCCGCATCACCCACTCGCGCACCACCCCGGCCCGCGCCCCGCTGCTGACCGGCGGCGTCACCCACGCGCCGTCCAGTTCCACAAAGACATTGGCCATGCACGCGGAGATGAGCACCCCGCGCGGATTCAGAAGGAGGGCTTCGTCGCACCCGGCGGCGCGGCTCATACGCAACGCCTCGGCGTTGGCCCAGTAATTTGCGGTCTTGAGCCCGTCCAGCAGCGGCAAAAACGGTTCGGGATGAATACGGAGCCGGAGCGAGTCCGTCGCCCCCGCCGCGCCCCTTCGCTCCGCAAAGAGCAGAATACGCGGAGCCAAAACCGGAGCCGCCGGACCGCCATCGCCCGCGGTCACGTAAATCCGCGCAAACATCGGGCCGGGGATCGCTTCCAGCCACGCGCCAGAGGCAGCGAATGCGTCGCGGTCTACCGTCCAACCGCAGCGGCGGCAAGCGGCTTCCAGTCGTGCGATATGGGCGGCGAGGAACTCGGCCTTGCCCCCGCGAACCGCGAGGCTTTCAAAAAGCGACATCCCATAGCGGAACCCCCGATCCGAAACCGGGATGCCGCTGCACGGGACAAACTCCGAACCGTTCCAGATTGCGGATTGAGAGACGTCGGCCATACCTTTAGGCTGCGTGCGCGGGGGTGAACGGGCGGACTTCCCGGTTAACCCGTTCCACCAAGGAAGCAGCCTCGCGCATGTCGCATTCGATCTGCGTATTGAGCCAAAAGCGGGGCGACTGACCAAAGAAGCGCCCGAGCCGCAGCGAGGTATCCAGCGTAATGGCGCGCTTGCCATGGACGATCTCGTTCACCCGGCGCGCCGGAACCCCCAAAGCGCGAGCCAGGGCGTTTTGCGAGAGGCCCATCGGCGTCATGTATTCCTCCAAGAGGATTTCCCCCGGAGTGATGTGATGAAGATTGGCTTTGCTCATGATATTTAATGGTAATCGACGATCTCGACTTCGTGGGCGTCTCCGTTTTGCCAGACAAAGCAGATACGCCACTGGTCATTGATGCGGATGCTGTGCGCCCCCGCTCGACGGCCTTTGAGAGCTTCGAGCCGGTTGCCCGGAGGCACGCGCAGATCCTCCAATCGTTCCGCCTGATTGAGTCCGATCAGTTTGCGCAAGGCAACGCGCTGGATCTCCCCCGGCAATTTCCGCGACGGGATTTCCAGCCAAATCTTCTCAGTCTCCTTCGAGCGAAATGAATGAATCACTCCAGCAATTTATAACGCATGACGTCATGCGTCAATCAGGAGTTTCCCTCTTTGGGTCATTGCGAGAGACTCTTCCGGGTCCTTCTCCCTACGAAATGCTCAACTCCTTCGTTATCCCGAAAATCTCGATTCGTTTCCGCAATGTGGCTCGCGTGATCCCCAGCAGTTTCGCGGCTCGCACTTGGTTGCCTTTGGTGATCTTCATCGCGTGGAGCGTGAACTCCCGTTCCAGCCATGGTAAAAGTTGCACCTCGGGATCGGCTTGGGCGGTTTGGAGCAAAAATTCGAGGGCGCTTTCCTTCGTCAGGTTGGCGGTCGTTCCCATTTCGGCTTCGAGCGGCACGCTGTCGTTGCTGCCGAGGGGGAGGTCTTTGGGGAGGATGACGTCGCTGGTCGCCAACACGGTGGCCCGCTGGATGGTGTTCTCCAGTTCGCGGACGTTGCCGGGCCACGGATACGATTCCATCATCCGGATCGCTTCCTCGCTCAGGCGCAGGCGCGGCAGGTGCTTTTTGGCCGCGACTTTTTGGAGGAAATACTCGGCTAAAAGCCGGATATCTTCGACGCGCTGGCGCAGCGGCGGGAGCTGGATGCGCACGACGTTAAGCCGGTAAAATAAATCCTCGCGGAAGGTCTTGCGCCCGACTTCCTGTTCGAGGTTCTTGTTGGTGGCGGCGACCACGCGGACGTCGGTTTTAAGCGTCTCGTTGCCGCCGACGCGTGAAAACTCCCCTTCCTGGAGCACGCGCAAAATCTTGCTCTGGATGGCAATCGGCATGTCGCCGATCTCGTCCAAAAAGAGGGTGCCGCCGTTACATTGCTCAAACCGGCCCGCCCGCTGGACGACGGCTCCGGTGAACGCCCCTTTTTCATGGCCGAAAAGCTCGCTTTCAAGGAGCTGCTCCGGGATGGCGGCGCAATTGATGGCGATGAAATCTTTGCTGCTGCGCTGGCTGTAATGATGGATGGCGCGGGCGACGAGTTCCTTGCCGCTGCCGCTCTCGCCGGTGATCATGACCGGGGCGTCGGAGTGGGAAACGCGCCCGACCATTTTGAACACCTGCTGCATCGGGAGCGACTGGCCCACGATGCTGTCCTGGTGCTGCTCGACAGTGAGCTGCGGCTTGAAGGTGATCGCCGAACGCATCTGCTCCTGCTCGGTCAGCGCGGCGTCCACGACATGCTTCAAATTAAACGGAAGCCCCTCTTTGCGCAGGAAGTCGAACGCGCCGAGCTTCATCGACTCGATGACGGTCTGCGTGGTCCCGAAGGCGCTGGTCAGGATGACCATCGCGTTGGGATCGCGCTGCCGGGCTTTGACGAGGAGTTCGAGCCCGCTGAACGGCTGCAAATGGGTCTCAGTGATGAGCAGGTCGGGCGAGTGGCGGCAGTAAAGTTTGTAGGCTTCGTCAGCGGCTGTGGCGGTGATGACCTGGAGGTTGGGCGCTTCGAGCTGCTTGCGGACCCAATCGAGGTAGTCGGTCTCCGAATCGACGACAAGTATGGTCTGGGATTTATCCATCGAATCTAGGGGCTTGTCACAAAATTAGTGTTACAAGATGGCGCAGGAGTTTTGGCCGCTGACAAGGCGCGAGGAAGGAACATATCCACGGTGATCTGTGACTGACGAGCAACGCCGTCAGCGGTCAAAAGAACCAGCCAGATGTAGCAGTTATTTTGTGACATGCCCTAAATGCCCCCAAAGCGGCGTTGACGTTTGCCAAAAGCGCGGACGGCCTCATACAGGTCGTCTTTGCGGAAATCGGGCCACAAAGTGTCGGTAATATAGAACTCGGTGTAGCTCAGTTGCCAGAGCAGAAAATTGGAAAGCCGCATTTCGCCCGAGGTGCGGATGAGCAATTCCGGGTCCGGGTAATCGCGGGTGTAAAGATGGCGGGCGATGGCGGCCTCGTCGATGGCGGCGGGATTGAGCCGGCCCGCCTGCACTTCGCGGGCGAGGCTTTGGACGGCATCGACGATCTCCACCCGGCTCGAATAGCTCAGCGCAAGGACGAGCGTGAGCCCGGTGTTCGCTGCGGTGGATTCGATGGCGCCGGACAAGGCGGCCCGGGTCGATTCGGGCAGGTCGCTGGTGCGCCCGATGGTCTGCAAACGGACCCCCTGGGCGTTAAGCTCCGGGAGTTCCTTGCTGATGAACCGTTCCAGCAGCTTCATCAACCCCATCACTTCCGCTTTAGGCCGCTTCCAGTTTTCGGTGGAAAAGGCGTAGAGCGTCAGGTATTCGACCCCGAGTTCCCGGCACCCCTTGACGCAATCGCGAACGGCTTCCGCCCCCCGCTCGTGGCCATTGAGACGTTCCAGCCCCTTGCCGTGAGCCCAGCGGCCGTTGCCATCCATGATGATGGCAATATGCCGGGGAGCGCTACCCAGCGGAATGGATTGGGAACGGGTGTTCGTCACGGATTCAGGTTGAAACTTCGCACCGCTTGGGCGGCAGTCAAAGCAGAATGGTTTGATCGCGGTGGGCGCCGACGCTGACAATGGTGAGCTTCCCGCCGGTCAACTCCGCGATTTTCAGGGCATAACTCTGGGCGTTTTTTGGGAGCTCCTCGAATTTTTTGCACGCATCGGTGGGGGTGTTCCAGCCGGGCAGCTCGATGTAAACCGGCTGGCAGGCCGAAAGGCGCTGGTAATCGGAGGGCGGCACTTCGATTTCCTCTCCGTCGAGCTTATAGCCGACGCAAACCTGAATCACGTCGAGCGTGTCGAGCCCGTCGAGGTTGGTGATCGCAATCTCGTCAATCCCGTTGACCATGGCGGCGTAGCGGGTGGAGACGGCGTCAAACCATCCGCAGCGGCGGGCGCGGCCGGTGGTGGCTCCGAACTCCCGGCCCATCCCGTGCAGCATGTCGCTGATCACGGCATTTTCCGTAGGGAACGGCCCTTCGCCGACGCGGGTCGTGTAGGCTTTCATGACGCCCAAAACGCTGTCGATCCGGTGCGGAGGCACGCCGGAGCCGGTCGCCGCACCGCCCGCGGTGGTGTTGGACGATGTGACGTAAGGGTAGGTGCCGTGGTCGATATCCAGGAAGGTGCCTTGCGCTCCCTCAAAGAGGAGTTCCTTTTTGGCCTGGAGCGCCTTGTGCAAATAGAGAACGGTGTTGACGACGTGGGGGCGGAGTTTCTCGGCGGCTGCGAGGCTTGCTTCTTTAATCTCTTCGAACGAAACCGGCTGCGCTCCCATCGCGACGAGCTGGGCATTGGCCTCTTCGACCCGGGTGGCGAGTTTCTGGCAGAAAATTTCCGGCTGCATCAAATCGGCCAGGCGCAGGCCGGTGCGGGCCACTTTGTCGCCGTAGGTCGGCCCAATGCCGCGCCCGGTGGTGCCGATTTTGAGTTTCCCCTTGGCCAGTTCCTTCGCGGCGTCAAGCGCCCGGTGGTAAGGCATCACCAAATGGGCGCAATCGCTGATCATGAGATTGCTGCCGACTTCGATCCCGACGGCGCGCAGCCCTTCAATCTCCTCGACGAGCGACACCGGGTCCAAGACGACGCCGTTGCCGATGACACATTGTTTATTGGGCCGCAGGATGCCGGAGGGAATCAGGTGGAGAACGTATTTGCGGTCTCCGGTGATGACGGTATGCCCGGCATTATTTCCACCCTGACTGCGAACGACGATGTCGGCTGTTTCGGTCAGGAAATCGATGATTTTGCCTTTGCCTTCGTCGCCCCATTGAGCCCCCACAAGAACGGTATTTGCCATATTGAAAAAAACGTGATCAGTTCACAGAAAAAACGCCCCGAACACGGCATACGCTCCGTTCTTCGAGGACGTTGGGAGAGTCTATCGGGCCAAAGGCGTGCGGCAAGCCCTTTCTGTAATCGGACCCGGATCCCGTTTGGGCGCAACTAAAATCCAGACCGGAAGTGCGCCCGAATCGCATTGACCGCGAGCCCCTGCCAAGGCCACTCTTTGGCCTAAACCATCATTTTATGCCCAAAGCTGTTGTTTACCGTCAGTATGGCGTCCCTGCCGAAACCGTTGAACTGGTCGAAACCCCGGCCGTCCAGCCCGGCCCCGGCCAGGTGCTCGTGCAAAACATCCTCGCGCCGATCAACCCGGCCGACTTGAACACGCTCGAAGGCAAATACCCGGTCCGCCCTGAATTGCCTGCGACTCCCGGCGTGGAAGGGGTCGGCACGGTGGCGGCGGTCGGCTTTGACGTCACCTCCCTCAAGCCGGGGATGGCCGTATTGCTGCCGCACGGTTACGGCACCTGGCGCGAAGGAGGGATCGTGGATGCGAATAAACTTTTCCCCGTCCCCGAAGGGGTTCCGTATGCCGAGGCGGCGATGATTAAAATCAACCCGGCCACCGCGTGGCGCATGCTGCACGATTTTGTCGAACCCAAACCCGGCGCGTGGGTGATCCAAAACGCCGCCAATTCGGGCGTGGGCCGCGCGGTCATCGCGATTGCAAAACGGCTCGGCATGCACACCGTCAACCTGGTCCGCCGCCCGGAACTGATTGATGAACTGACCGCTGCCGGGGCCGACGTGGTGATCCTGGATGACGAGAATGCCAATGCGGAAATCAAAGTGCGCACCGGCGGGGCGAAAATCTTGCTCGGGCTCAACTCCGTGGGGGGCGAAAGCGCGACGCGCGTAGCCAGCGCGCTGGCCGCAGGCGGCAAGATGGCGACCTTCGGCGCGATGAGCCGTCAGCCGCTCAAGCTCCCCACCGGGCTCCTCATATTCAAAGATATCCAGGCTCTCGGTTTTTGGATGACCCGCTGGTACCAGAAAGCCACGGACGAGGAGCGCAACGCGATGTTTGCCGAGCTGTTCGAAATGGCAAAATCCGGTGCGTTCAAGACCCCGATTGAGCGGATTTATCCCGTGGACGAAATCCGAGAAGCGATCACCCATGCCCTTAAAGGGAGCCGTGGCGGGAAAATCCTGATCGGAAACCCGTAGGGACGCACTGAACAAATCCCGACGGGCAGCCTGCGCGTGATTTTTAGCCTCTGCCATTGCCGCAACCCGGAGGGTTGCCAGCGAATAGCCGGTGGTTGAGCGTTAGCGACACCACCGGATGAGGTGTTGGAAAGAATTCACCCCAAAGGGGTGGCAGAGACGATCTCGTTTTCTGTCACCCCTTTGGGGTGAGGCGCGATTTTGCATTGAACCCGGTGGTGTCGCTAACGCTCAACCACCGGCTATGGGCTTCAACCCCTTTGGGTTTGGCTCCGATCTGAATGTCGATTCCTGGGGAGACTGCCGTTCCAAAACCGCTCGGGCGGTGAGCACCGAATTGGAAATTACTCTTCCTTTTCGTCCGGCAAATCAATGGTGCGGCGGCTTTCGAGCATCTGGTCGTGCTCCGCTTCCTCGATCCCCTCTTCGATGAGTTCCTCGCCCAGATTTTCGCCCCCATCAACCCCTCTCTCCTGGATTTGCCGCCCCAACGACGGAGCCACCCGGTCCGGTTCAGGAACCCCCCCGAGCATCTCGTTTTCCCCATTCTCCGAGTTGGGGTCGTGATGGCCGCCATGCAGCTCATAAAAAGCCCGTTTCCAATCCTGTTCATTGGGGGCCGCGCGCCCGTCAATCACGGCCAACTCCATGGCACGCCTCTGAACCGTCTCCGAAGAGGGGGTTCCCATCCCCTCGTCGTGAGAGAGAATTTTACCGGAAACTGGCCGCGTAATCTTCATGAATACCAATACGCCCAGAATCCCCTTCTTTCAAGCGAAGGAGCTTGTTTAGGTGGATCGCAACCTCCGGGCGCGATGGGAACGCGTCCGCCAATTCTGTAATTCCACACCCGTCCCCAAATCGCCCGCGGAGCGGTCGATCCACCTACCGTTCGCTTGCGGTCTGTTGGAAAAGACGCCGGATGACCTCCTCAATCGGCAATTCCTGAACCGTGATATCGGTGACTCGCTCGCGGGCCAACACCGCCCGGCAAGTCTCCGCCACGCTGGAACGGGGGACTTTGAGGCAAACGGTTTGAGGCGTTTGCTCTGTGATCTCGCCAAACACCGTGAAATCGCGCACGGCGGCCTCCTCAAAGGTGAAGGCGACGATTTTATGGGTCGAAAAGCGATCGACGATGGTGGTCAGCGGGCCATCGAAGAGGATGCGGCCATGGTCGATGAGAATGACCCGGTGGCAGAGTTCCTGAATGTCCTGCATGTAATGGCTTGTCAGCATCGTGACGATCCGATGCCCGGCGTTATAATGCTTCAGGAACTCGCGGACTTTTTGGGCGCTCCCGACGTCCAGACCAATGGTCGGCTCGTCCAAAAAGAGCACTTTGGGGGCGTGGAGCAGCGCGGCGATCAGCTCCATTTTCATCCGTTCGCCCAGGCTCAGCTCGCGCACCATGACGTTCAGTTTGTCGGTCACGCCGAGCAGTTCGGAGAGACCGCCCACGATCTGTTTGAAATCGTTCGGGGTAATCCCGTAAATGACCCGGTTGAGCTCCAGCGATTCGCGGGCAGGGAGATCCCACCAAAGCGAGTTTTTTTGCCCCAGCAGGAGCGAGAACTGCCGTTTGAGTTCATCCTCCCGTTCCCACGGGACATGCCCCAGCACGCGGGCCTCGCCGCCGCTCGGGTTAAGCAGGCCGGAGAGCATTTTCAAAACGGTGGTTTTGCCCGCGCCGTTGGGCCCGAGAAAGCCGACCAGCTCCCCTTCTTCGATGGAAAAACTAACCCCGTCGGCGGCGCGGATTTCGTCGTATTCCCGGTGGACGAGCCCTTTGACGGCCCCCCAAAGCCCCGCTTCCTTGCGGTAAGCGCGGTAGGTTTTCGTCAGGTTGCGGGTCTCGATGGCAGGCATGGGAATTTCATTCTAAACGCGGCAGGCGCAAACGGAAAGAAGAAGCGCCGGGTGGGATTTATCCTGAGTATTTTTAGACAGGATTAACAAGATTGACATGATTTACAGGATTTTTCGGATTAGGCTGAATCGGCATTCAAAAGCCGCCGCAATCCGGAGGATTGCCAGCGAATAGCCGGTGGTTGAGCGTTAGCGACACCACCGGATGAGGTGTTGGAAAGAATTCACCCCAAGGGGGTGGCAGAGAGCGTTGCTTCGTTTTCTGCCACCCCTTTGGGGTGCGTCGTGGTTTTGCATTGAACCGGTGGTATCGCTTTGCTCAACCACCGGCTATCGGCTTCAAACCCTTTGGGTTTGGTCCGATCTTAATGTCGATCCAGCCTAGGTGACCGAATGCTAACCGACTTTGTGTGGCGTCATCCTGAGAATTCTCAAAATCCTTGTTAATCCTGTCTAAATTTGCCAAGACTGCCCATTTTCAAAGCTCCTTGTAACCAGGCGCAATACCCTTCGCCGCCGTTTTTGTACAGACAAACAAGCGCCACCGGCGAACCGGTGACGCTTGAGAATTTTCTTAAAGCAACGGGATTGCCCGAACTACTTCATCAAGAGCACCGCACGGGCGCGCTTGATTTCCCGGGTGATCTTGCGATGGAACTGGGCCGGGAGGCCGGTGATGCGGCGGGGCAGAATCTTGCCCGCTTCGGTCACGAATCGCTTGAGGATTTCGGGGTTTTTGTAATCGATGGCTTCCAGGGCGACGTCAATACGACGGCGGGGCATCGTGCGGTTGGCACGGCGGAAGTTGGAACGGCGTTGCGGAGTCTTCGGCTGCATATCGTTATTTGGTCTCCCGGTGGAGCGTGTGGCGCTTCAAGAAGGGGTTGTATTTCTTCTTCTCCAGGCGGGTGGGAGTATTAGGACTTTTTTTGTTCCGTGTCGAGGTGTAACGGGAGGTCGGTTTGCCTTCGGCTTTCGCCTCGGTGCATTCCAACGTGATGATGTCTCTGGCCATATTCTATTCTTTCAAATCGGTGGGCGATTCTTCTTCTTCGCCCTCGGAGGCGCCGCCTTCTTCTTCGGTCAAACCAAAGAGGGAGGTCACGGGCTGCCGAACGCGGGTAGCTTTGCGTTGTTTTTCAATTTGCGATTGGCACTCAACGGTCAAACGCGCGAAAGGGATGGCTTCAAGCCGGGGATGCGGGATCGGTTTGCCGCTCATTTCGCAGATGCCATAGACTCCGGCTTCGATGCGTTTGAGGGCTTCTTCGATTTCGTAAAGGGCGTCTTGCTCCTGAGAAAGAAGGCTCAGGGCAAAATCGCGGTCGTAGGCGTCGCTCCCGGCATCGGCCTGGTGCATTCCAAAGGCGCTCGCTTCGCTGCCTTCGGCGCGGGAACGCAGGTTGTCCTTGGCGACACCGGCCATGGAATCGAGCATGCCGTCGCGCAAGGCGAGCAGGCGCTCTTTCTGTTTTTTCAGGAAAGGGGTCATTTTAACTTCGGCGGCTTTGGGTTCCGCGGGAGTCTTCGGGGTAGAATTGGATTTAGGCATGGCTTTTCCAGTTTTGGCTGCGGCAGACGCCGAGGCGGCAACAGGCGCAGTTTTTCCAGCGCTCTTTGAATCGCTTTGAACTGTCGTTTTCGTCTCTTTTTCTTGTTTCGGTTTCGCCATAAAATTTGAGGGTGCCCCAAAAATCGAGCGCGAATACTTAGCGGCTTTCAACCGGTCATGCAAGGGGAATATCCAGTTAATTTCAACCGGGACGCCCAGTTTGTCCACTGATTCATATTATGAACTGGCGCTGGTGTATCTGGAAAGGGCCAGTTTCCAGAATAAACGGCTGATGCCGAGCACAAAAAAGGTGGCCACGGCCAGGTGGAGCAGCGGCAGGGCAAGTTCCCCGTGGCTCGCTTTCACCAAGACCCGCGCCGGGACGTTGGCGACGATGATGACCGGGATGATCCACGAGAAAACGAATTTGAAAACCCCCCGGAAGATTCCGTCCGGATAACGGGCAATATTAAAGAGGTTGTAATAACCGTAAATCAACCCCTGGGCGCGGACGATCCAGAAGGAGATCGTTGAGAGGAAAAACATGATCGAGTAGTGAATGGCGCATCCAAATCCGACGGCCACTGTATAAAGGAGCATCTGGGCGGCCGTGGGGTGGATGCCGAGCTTGGCCAGGGCAAGCCCGATGATCCCGACACTCACCCCGGCGTTGATGACGCTGTCGAAGCCGAATTGCCGGGTGGAGATGGCGAACTGAGTGTCGATCGGCAAAAGCAGCATGAAATCCATCCGCCCGGTCCGGACCAGCTCCGGGACATTGGCGATATTGATATAGAAGAACGCCTGGAAAAGCTGGCTGATGAGCTGATGGGTGCCGATGAGGAGGATGATCTCCCATTTGGTCCAGTCGCCGATTTGCTCCACATATTGAAAAATCACTTCGACAAACACGATCTGACCCAAAAACCAGAGCAACTCGACCAGAATCCACAACAGGAAATTGGCTTTGAAGTTCATCTCGCGGATGAGCGAGTTGCGAAACATGATCGCGTAAATTTCAAAATAGCGGCGCATCGAAGGAAAATCTTACTCTGACCGGCGACGCAGGGCCACGCTGGCGTTGATTCCGCCAAACCCGAACGCGTTATTCATCGCGGCGCGCAAAGTCTGGCTGCGCCCCTGGTTGGGGACGATGTCCAGGTCGCACCGGGGATCGGCGTCCCGGTGGTGGAGGGTGGGTGGCAGATACCCGCGGTCGAGCGCCAGCGCGCAGATCACCGTTTCAATCGCTCCGGTGGCCCCCAGTGGGTGGGCGGTAAACGGTTTGGTGCCGCTCACGGCAAGTCTCCGGGCGTGCCCGCCAAATACCGTCTTGATACAGGCCGTCTCGTTGGCATCGTTGAGCTGCGTGGAGCTGGCGTGGGCATTGATGTAATCGATCTCGCCCGGTTCCATCCCGGCGTCCCCCAGCGTTTCGCGCAGGCAGGCGACCACGCTTTCGCCCGTGGGGAGCGGGGTCGTCATGTGATACGCCTCGTTGCTGAGACCAAACCCGGCCACCTCGGCATAAATAGGCGCGCCGCGTTGGACGGCATGCCCGTATTCCTCCAAAACGAGGCTCGCGGCTCCCTCGCCCATCACAAAGCCGTCCCGGTGCAGATCGAACGGGCGGCAGGCGAACGGGGCGTCCCCTTGCCAGCGGCTCATTGTCTTGATCGTGTCAAACGCGCCGAAAGTCAGGGGGGAGAGCGGCGCTTCGGTGCCGCCCGCGATCATCACGTCGGCCCGGTTGTCCCGGATCATCCGCATCGCCTCGCCGACGGCAATCACCCCGCTGGCGCACGAGTTGGAGTTGGTCGTGCCGGGGCCGCGAAAGCCGCACTCGATGGCGATGTTGGAGTGGGATGCGCCGCCAAAAATCTGTAACGCAAGGGTTGGATTAACGCCGTGGATTCCTTTTTTCAAGAAGCGGACGTGCTCGCTTTCGGCCTGGGCAATCCCCCCCAGGGCCGAGCCGAACGAGACCCCTGCCCGCGGGTTTGGCTTCTGGCGTGACCATGGGAAGCGGGCGTCTTCGAGCGCGAGCAGCGCCGAGGCGACGGCAAATTGCGAAGCCCGGTCAAGCCGTTTCAGCCGATGGGGGGGGAACACGCTGGCCGGGTCCCAATCGCGGACTTCCCCGGCGCATCGGGCGTGAAACGGAGCGGCATCAAAGTACGTGACGGGGCCAATCCCGCTACGGCCCTCCTGGATCGCGCGCCAAAAAGCATCGCGTCCGGTGCCGCAGCAGGTGATCGGGCCCAAACCGGTAATCACAACGCGCCGCTTCATTTTTTCAAAAAAACCAAGTCGCGTAATGTGGCTGGAACTGCCCGGTTCGGCAAGCCGATAGGTCGTCCCCCTCTGAAACGCGAGGTGGATTGGCCCTCTAACGAGCGATTTTTGGGGTGTAATTGCGCCCGGTCGCGATCCACCTACCCGCAATCGGTCCTCGGGAGCCGTTTCTTTCTAAAAGGGAGGAAATTTATGCCTAATGGAACGACGATACACGGGATGGATGACCGGCGTCACGGGAGCTGGGTGCTTGTGCTCGGCATTCTGCTCTTGATTCTCGGTTTGCTCGCCACGTCCGCCGCGATCACGACGACGCTTCTGACGATATTGGTGATCGGGAGCCTGCTCTTGATCGAGGGGATATTTGAAGTCGTAAGCGCCTTCAGATACGCGCATTACGGTGATTTTGGGATTCATCTCCTCATGGGGATTCTGGCCCTGGTTTGCGGCGCTCTTCTGATCGCTTATCCGGCGGCCGGGGCGCTGACACTGACGCTGGTCCTCGCGATCTTTTTCCTGGTCGGCGGGGTGATGCGCGCGGTTTCGGCCCTCATGAACAACCTCCCCAGCGGCGGCTGGGCGGTGTTGAGCGGGATTATCGATGTGGTACTCGGGATTTTGCTGCTGACCTCGTGGCCGGTTTCCGGTCTGTGGTTTTTGGGGTTGGCGGTCGGGCTTGGCCTGATCTTCCGGGGGATCTGGTGGTCTGCGTTTGCCCTCTCGGCTCGCAAGATGCCGGGAATGACGCATTAAGCTGAATCGACATTCAGATCGAGCCAAACCCAAAGTGCCTGATAGCCGGTGGTTGAGCGTTAGCGACACCACCGGATGAGGTGTTGGAAAGAATTCACCCCAAAGGGGTGGCAGCGTTTTCTGCTACTTCTTTGGGGTGATACTCCCGGAGTGCAGGGAACGATAAACACGTTCTCTGCGCTCCGCTTTTTTTCCAGAACATCGCTTGATTTTGCGACTTGGTCTCATTACTATAGTCGCAACATGAACCGGTCTGTTCCAGTTGTTTGCGAAGAGGTTTCGTTGGCGGCTTTGCCCCTGCGCCAAAAAGCGCGGATTACGGGGTTCGATCTGCCGTCCGATCAATGTGCGCGATTGCTGGAAATGGGGCTGACGACCGGGGCACAGATTCGTAGCATTCGGTTGGCTCCGTTGGGCGACCCGTTGGAGATCGAGATTCGCGGCTATCGGCTCTCCCTGCGCAAACGCGAGGCGGAAGGCATCCGGGTGGCGCGGGTATGAAAAGCCACTCGCCCGCACGGGCATCCCATCGACCCGGCAAATCCGCGGCGCTCAAGCCGGAGGAGATCGCCCGTTCGGTCCGTCACATAGCGATTGCCGGGAATCCAAATTGCGGCAAGAGCACGATTTTCAATGCTTTGACCGGGTTGCGTCAGCGGGTGGGGAACTACTCCGGCGTGACGGTGGAGCACAAGGTGGGGCGGTTTTACGGAGCCCATGGCGAGCCGATGTCGATGGTCGATTTGCCCGGCCATTACAGTTTGCAAGTCCGCTCGCCCGACGAAGCGGTCGCTCGCGACGTGTTGCTGGGGCGCCGCCCGGAGGAGCCCCGGCCCGATACGGTCATTGCCGTCGTAGATGCTTCCAATCTGGAGCGCAATCTCTACCTGCTGGCCCAGATTCTCGACCTGGGGCTCCCGACAATCGTGGCGCTCAACATGGTCGATATGGCCGAGCAAAACGGCATCGCCCTGGATATTCCGGCGCTGGCCGAAGAACTCGGCGTCCCGGTGATCCCGGTTGTGGCAACGCGTGGGACCGGCCTCGTGGAGTTGAAGCAAGCCGTTTCGCGTCCGCTGGCGCTCCCTTCCAGGCGACCGCCGATGCCGGAGTCGATCGAGCGGGAGGCCCGGAAAATCGCTGCCCTTCTGAGCGTTCGGCAGGAAGTCGCTTTCCCGGAATCGCTGCTGCTTTTGACGTTGAGCGACCAGGCGCTTGATGATTTGGCTGAACATAAACCGGCCGTTGTCGAAGCCGTTGTCGCGGCCCAGCAACGGTTGCGCGAGGAACAACTTGATCCGCTCTGCGCTTTGGTGGAGGCGCGCTATCAATGGATCGACCAGATCTGCCAGCGGGTCATGCGCCGGGCGCAAACCGGCCTTTCGTTTTCCGATCGTCTGGACCGGGTGCTGACCCATAAGATTTGGGGGCTCGTGGTGTTTTTATGCGCCATGGCGTTTATGTTTTTTTGCATTTTCAGCCTCGCGCAAGCGCCGATGCGCTGGATTGACGAGGCGGCCCATGGAGCGAGCCAATGGGTGGCCGCGCACCTGCCAGCCAGCAACTTCCGCGACCTGCTGGCCGAGGGAGCCATTCCCGGCGTGAGCGGTGTCACGGTGTTCCTGCCGCAGATCCTGATTCTCTATTTTTTCCTGGGGCTCCTGGAAGATAGCGGCTACATGGCGCGCGCCGCGTTCATGATGGACCGGATCATGTCGGCCGTCGGGCTCCACGGGAAATCGTTCATCCCACTCTTGAGTTCGTTTGGGTGCGCGGTCCCCGGCATCATGGCGGCACGCACCGTCGAAAACCGCAAGGACCGCCTCGTGACGATCCTGATCGCGCCGCTCATGACCTGCCCGGCCCGGTTGCCGGTCTACACGCTCATGATCGCGGTGCTGCTCCCGACCGCCTCGGCGCTGGCGAAAGCGGGCATCCTTCTTTCGCTTTATCTGGGGGCGATTGCGATGGCGGCCTTGCTCGCGTGGATTTTCAAAAAAACGCTTTTCAAGACGGAAAAATCGATGCTGCTTTTGGAGCTTCCGCCTTACCGGATGCCGTCGCTGCGCTCCACCGCCTTGCGCATGGCCGAACGGGCCTGGACCTTTGTCAAACGGGCGGGCACGGTCATCCTGGCTCTCTCCATTTTGCTTTGGGCGCTGGTCAGCTTCCCCAAACTGCCCGCCGAGGCGAAGGTTTCCAAGGCCGATGCGATCGCCCAAAGTTATGCCGGTCAAATGGGCCACTGGCTTGAACCGGCCATCGCCCCGCTGGGTTACGACTGGAAGATCGGCATCGGGCTGGTCAGCTCTTTTGCCGCCCGGGAGGTGTTCGTCGGGACCATGGCGATCGTCTACAATGTCGAAGGGGAGGAGGAGAATACCTTACGCGAGACGATGAGCGCCGAAACCCGTGCGGACGGCACGCCGGTTTTCACACCGCTGGTATGCGTCAGCCTGCTTGTTTTCTACATGCTCGCCATGCAGTGCATCAGCACGATTGTGGTGGTGCGCCGCGAGACCAATTCCTGGCGCTGGCCGCTCTTGCAACTCGCGCTGCTGACGTGCCTGGCCTGGTCCGCCGCGTTTGCGGTGTTCCAGGGCGGCCGCTTTTTCGGATTCCATTAACGCCAAAAAAGAATGCCGCAAAAAAGCGCAAAAGGCACAAAAATGAAATTAGGAGCTGCTAAAATTTTTGAATTAAGAAGCCAGGAACCCAGGAAAGGGCAGAAGAGAAAGCTGAGATTTCAACAATACCGCTAAACGATTCCTCTTTTCCTGGCTTCATGGCTTCCTAATTTATTTTTCTCTTTCAATTGATAAACACGACCCTCAAACCTGTTATGAACCCAATTCTCGATCAACTGTTGGTGGGCGGGCTGATTTTGGCGGCGATCGCGTTTTTTCTCATCCGGGGGCTGCGCGGGAAAAAAGGATGTGGGCAAGGCTGCAATTGTTCGGCGGCCAGGCCAAGAAACCTTGATGGCCGGGGCAATTCAACGGACATTAACCCATAGCCATGAATCCAACGACCCCATCCTGGGAAAAGATCCGCGCTGATTTTCCGATTCTCGACCAGCAAGTCCACGGAACCCCGCTTATCTATTTCGACAACGCCGCGACGAGCCAGAAGCCGCGCGCTGTCATCGATGCCCTGCGGCATTATTACGAGCGGGACAACAGCAACGTTCACCGCGGCATGCACGAGCTGAGCGCCCGGGCCACCGCAGGGTACGAAGAGGCGCGCGTGAAGGTCGCCCGGTTCCTCAACGCCGGGAGCGAAAAAGAGATCATCTTCACCCGGGGCGCCACCGAGAGCATTAACCTGGTCGCGCAAACCTGGGGAAACCAATTTGTGCGGGCAGGGGACGTGATCCTCGTAACCGAGATGGAGCACCACAGCAACCTGGTCCCGTGGCAACTGCTCGCCGAACGCACCGGCGCGACGCTCCGCATTTTGCCGATCAACGACCGTCACGAACTCGCGCTCGACCGGCTCGGCGAATTCCTCACTCCGGACGTAAAGCTCTTCGCGTTCAACCAGATTTCCAACTCGCTGGGGACCATTAATCCGGTGGCCGAATTGTGTGCCGCCGCCCGGAAAGTCGGCGCGGTGACGCTCGTCGATGCCGCCCAGAGCGGGGGGCATCTCTCCATCGACGTGCAGACGCTTGGGTGCGATTTCCTGGCCCTCTCGGGTCATAAAATGTGCGGGCCGACCGGCATTGGCGCGCTTTACGGCAAGCTCGCACTCCTCGAAACGATGCCGCCATGGCAGGGGGGCGGCGAGATGATCGAGACGGTTGAATACGAAAAGAGCACCTGGAAAAAGCCGCCCTACCGGTTTGAAGCCGGAACACCCGATATTTCCGGCGCGATCGGGCTCGGCGTGGCCATCGATTACCTGGAATCGATCGGGCGCGAAGCCATTTTCAAACACGACGCCGAGCTGACCCGCTACGCGCACGAAAAACTCGTCGCCATCCCCGGCCTGCGGGTGCTGGGGCCGCCGCTTGGAACGCCGCGTGGCGCGGTGTTAAGTTTTGTATTCGGCGATGCCCATGCCCACGACGTCGTGACCAAGGCCAACGAACACGGCATCGCGCTTCGCGGCGGGCACCATTGCACCCAGCCGCTGATGCGCAAACTCGGCCTGACCTCCTCCGCCCGGGCGAGCTTTTATTTTTACAACACCAAGGCCGAGATCGACCGGATGATCGAGATGCTCACCCCGTCGGAGGTTTCTCCCGAAGCGTCGCCTGCGTTTTCGCTGCCGCTGGGGGAAATCTACGAAATGGTCGTCTCCGACCATGCCCGGCGTCCCCGCAATTTTGGGGAACTCGCCGGGGATTCGGTGGTGCATGTTCACGGGGATAATCCGTCGTGCGGCGACACGCTCGACCTGCACGTTCAGTTCGGGCCGGACAAAGTGGAGAACGTCAAATTCACCGGCTCCGGTTGCACCGTCTGCATGACCTCCGCGTCGCTGATGACCCTTAAACTCAAAGGGAAGCCGCGCGCCGAAGCGGCACGTTTGATGCACCTCTTCCACGATCAAGTATCCGCCCCGGCCGATAGCGAGACCGGGAGCGGCCCGCGAGAATTGGGCGATTTGAACGTGCTGGGCGGGGTCCGCAAATTCCCCCAGCGGGTCAAATGCGCCATGCTGGCGTGGCGGGCCTTTGAACAGGCGTTGCAGGAAAGTGGCCATGAACGGGCCGAGGTTTCCACGGAAGAACCGAAGGGAGCATGATTGGATTTGTCAAAGCCGCCTCCAAACGGTATTCGGAGGCAATGAAGCAATCCTTTCTCGCCGGGTTGGTTTTCTTCTATGCGGCTTTGGCGCAAGCCGATCTGGTCGTGATCCAAAAAGTCGAAGGGCTCGGCCCGGCGCAATCGACGGAAATGACCCTGAAAATCAAAGGGGATAAAATCCGGGCCGATATTGCCCCGGAGATCAGCACGATTACCGATGCGGCTACCGGTGAGGCCACGACGCTCATGCACGCGCAGAAGGCGTACATGCAAATCAATGCCGAAGCGTTGGGGCAGCTCACCTCCCGTCTCAACGCCAACCAGGAGACCGCGCTGGAGCCGTCCCCGCCGCAATCCACCGGCAAGCATGAAACCGTTAACGGCGTGGATACCGAGATTTACACCGCCAAGCTCGGGCAAATGAAAGTGACCTACTGGATTGCCAAAGAATTTCCCGAAGGGGACAAACTGCGCGACCTCTTTAAGCGCCTGCAAAATTCCCCCATGGCCAAGCTGACGCAGGGGAGCCTGGCGTCCCAGCCGTTCGATTTGCCCGGGGTCGCCGTGCGCACCCGGATGGAGCCGCCCAACGGTCAAAAATTGACAGTCACCCTTTTTTCCGTAAAAGAACAGGAGCTGGATCATGCCGAGTTTGAAATCCCCCGGAATTATCAATCGCTCCCTTCCCCCGCCTTTGGCGCCCCCCAGAAACATCCATGAAAATTATTGTTGCCGAAGATGAAATCATCTCGCGAGAACTGATCATCCGAATTCTCCACAATCTCGGGCATGAGGTCCGCGTGTTCCCGGACGGAGATGCCGCCCTGGAGGCGTTTCATCTTAATCCAACGGAGGTCGATGTCATCTTTAGCGACTGGATGATGCCCGGGATTGACGGCTTGGAATTCTGCCGCGCGGTCCGTCAGGTCCGAACCAAACGATACGTATATTTCATCCTGGCGACCGCGGGCCGGACAACCGAGGCCGATCACGATTCCGCCGTCGGCGCGGGAGTGGACGACTTTCTCATCAAACCGATCCAGGCCGAGGAAGTCCGTCGGCGGCTTTTCGTAGCTCAACGCATTCTCGACTTCACCCGCCACCTGCAACAAATCAAAGCCCTCTTGCCCGCCTGCACCTGCTGCCACAAGCTTCGTGAAGACAGCGATTACTGGCAAAACTTCGAGAACTACATCCAGGAACGCCCCGACGACATCTCGTCCAACTATATCTGCCCGGAGTGTTATGAAAAACAGCTCGGGACGGCATCCGGCCAAGCGCCCGTGGCCCCGTAATTGAAAAGTCCGCAGATTGCGCAGAATGCCGCATATTTTAAAAAGTGGGGCGCAGTATCAGCAGAGAGGGGAACATCCAAACGATGAAAAACGGCCCGATCGGTTGTTGATCGCCCCTGCTTAAGATATTTCCGGCCGTTCATCTGCGACTGCCTCCGCGATAGCGGCTACTCATGGTGCGAAGCACATTTTGCAGAGAACCAAAGGTTTTAAATCTGCGGACTCCTCCTCTGTTTTTTGATGCGCGATCCCAAAACTCCCGCCCCGGCGGCTATTGAAGTTTGAGCCGGATCGTGCGAGATTAAATGACATCCAGCGCCCGTCCGCTTTAGAAAAGGCGTTGGGAGCTTCATTCAACACAATCCATTCATCTTATGAAAATTTTGAAAGTTGTATCTCTGAGTGCGGCGGCGCTGGCCTTGCTTTCGAGTCCGGCTCTGGCCCGCGATGGACACCACTGGCACGGCGGTTCCCGGATATCGTTCGGGTTCGGGATTGCCGCTCCCGTTTATTATGGACCGTCCTATTATCGCCCTGCTTATTACGGCCCTGCTTATTACGGCCCGAGTTACTATGAACCGGTGGTCGTGGCTCCTCGCCCGGTCGTGGTCGGTCGAGCGGTGAGGGGAGACGTGGCGGTTGACGTCCAGCGGGCGTTGGGGCGCAAAGGGTATTATTGCGGAGTGGTCGATGGCGATCTGGGCCCGCAATCCCGCGCGGCGATTCGTGCCTGGCAGGCGGATGTCGGTTTAACCGTTACCGGTACGATCAACCCGGCCACGCTTCGTTCCCTTGGCTTGCTTTAGAGCCCCGGTGCTTTAAAAAAGCGGGAATGCAAGAGGGGCTTAACGCGTTGCTGGCTGCGGTTTCGAGATCGTTTTACCTTACGATCCGGGTGTTGCCGCGCGCTGTAAGAAGTCCCATCGGCTTGGCTTATTTGCTGGCGCGAATGAGCGATACGATCGCCGATAGCGCCAGCGCCCCCCCGGGTTTACGCTTGGGAGCTTTGCGGGAGTTGGGGGAATCTCTGGGAGGCACGGGGCCAATGCCCGATTTGACCCCGTTCGGAACCGGCATCAGCGATTCGGAACGTGTTCTGTTGGAAAAGGCGGCGGAATTGCATCGGCTGCTCGGTGCTTCTCCTGATCGGGCCGAAATCGTCCGGGTGCTGGAGGTGATTCTCTCCGGGCAATCGCTGGATTTGACCCGGTTTGCGTGCGGAGCGGCGGCCCTCACCAAAGCGGATGAACTTGAAGATTACACCTACCGGGTCGCCGGATGCGTGGGTGAGTTTTGGACGCGGATTTGTGACCGGCATTTGGCGGACTATTCCTCCGTTGCGTTGAGCCAGATGGCCCAATGGGGCGTCTCGTTTGGTAAAGGGCTTCAACTCATTAACATTTTGAGGGATGCCCCGATGGATCTCGCCCAGGGGCGTTGTTATTTGCCGCTGGAGGAGTTGCCGGATCGCAACCCGGAACGGTTAAAAACGGCCCCGGAGAGTGCCCGGCCGGTTACGGAACGCTGGACTTTGCGCGCCCGGGAACATCTGGACGACGGGTTGCGCTATATCGAGGCGGTGCGCCCCTGGCGGCTGCGGCTGGCTTGCTTTCTGCCATGGGCGATTGGGATTAGAACGTTGCGGCGCATGGAGCAGACGCCTCCACTGGAGCAGGCGGAACGGGTCAAAATCGGGCGCAGGGAAGTCCGGGCTTTGTTTTTTTTGGGTGTGCTGGCGTCGTTTGGGAACCGGTTTTTGCGCCGGGTAGCCCGGCGGGTCCAAGCGGATTAGCTGTAATTCTCTTGCAGCGGGTAGAGAAATGGAGGTATTTTGCCGTTTGCTATGGCGAATTTGACGAAACGGGATTTAGTGGTCCGGATTAGCAACGAGACCGGGGTTGTGCAGACCCAGGTATTCGATGTGATCCAGAAGACGCTTGATTATATCACCGAGTCGCTCGCCGAAGGCCATGATGTGGAGTTGAGGAACTTCGGGGTGTTTGAGGTGCGCCTCACCAAGCCGCGCGTGGGCCGCAATCCCAACGAGCCCGGCAGCCGTTACGACATTCCCGAGCGGGCAGCCGTGAAATTCAAGATGGGCAAAGTGATGCGCCAAAAAGTGGCCAAGATGACCCACGAACTCAAGCGCAACGGCGCTTAACCGGGTCCGGTTTTTTCGAGGCGATCTCTCGGAACGCCCGCCCGCCGTGCTGTCCCTATTTTAAAACTCTTCTCATGCCGGGCTTCAGCCGGCACATCCCCCTTTGCCACCAGCTTTAGCTGGTGGTTTTGATGCAACCCGGCGCCCCAGCCGGCTTTAGCCGGGCTTTTCCTTTTCACAAGAGAAGCCCGGCTGAAACCGGTCAATCGACTCCCCAACGGCCAACCACCGACTGAAGCCGGTGGCAAAGCGGGTTTTCCTGCGGAAAGCGCCGGAGAACGTTGCTCTAATCTCCCCGGGCTGTCGAGGGATTGAACGATGCGGCCGGGGGCATCGGAGCGGGGGTCGCTTGAGGGGCTCCCTTTTTGCTTTTCTTCTTAGCTCCCAAGGCGGGGAAGTGTTTGCTCAAAATCCCAATTTCCTGCGGGGTTAACCCGCGGGCAATGTAGAGCACTCCGCTGGTCACATGCCGGTCGATCTGCACCGCGGAGACGAGCCGGGTGTTCAGGAAACCGAGCAGCATGGTCCCACGGCTTTCTTGCGAGAGGGTGTCGAGGGCGATCCGGCCATGTTCGTCGAGCTTGAGCGCGCAGCCTTGCGTGCCGTCATTGGCAGGGAACGGGAAAATCGCCATCACATCCTGTTCCGAAATCACCGCAACCTTGGAAAGGCAGAGGGTCTGGTTGGAATCGGGCAACGGAACCTTTAACGTAAACTCGTCCCCCCCATTGGGGTTGGTTTCGGTGTGAAACCGAAGGCTGAGTGGGGGTTTGCTGGTTCCGGCCATAAAGGCGACGAGGACCAGAGGGAGCAAAAAACGTAGAAGTCGCATGGGTGCCAATCTGCTCTGAGCAAATGCGATTTGCAACCTCGCGTTGGCTCGGTTATTTAGGGAACCTGTATGCGTTCTCATTTTGTGGTTTTGGCTCTGGCCGTTTGGGGGGTGACGGGGCTTGGGGGATGCGCTTTGTCGCATCGGACGGCGGACCGGCTTTCGGAATGGATTCCCCGAATGCACGGTTCCTCCGCGTCCACCGGTCCCGTGTCTCAAACGGTTGTGAAAACGCGCAATTTGCTGCTGACGTTGAGGATCGAGCCGTTCCCGGTGCTCCTTTCTCAGGCGCGGCAGGTTGAGGCGTGGATCTCGCTGAAAAACCGCTCCAAACGGTTCGTGCAATTAGAGTTCCCGACGACGCAGCGCTTCGAGGTCAGCCTACGGGATGAGCGCGGCGCCGTGGTGGCGCTCTGGAGCGAGGATCAGGCGTTCGAGCCGGTTCCGGGAGTTGTGGGGATCAATCCCGGCGAGCAGGTGCAATACAAAGCCGCGCTATCCACCCGCGATTTGTTGCCGGGCCACCGCTACATGCTTTCGGTCGTTTTCCCCAGCCGCGAGGCGTTGAAAGCCGATCTCGTTTTCACCCCGCAGAAGTAGGGGGCGCGCCTCGTTGCGCCTATCTTCGCACCTCGTTCCCAATCTCCTGATTGGGAACGCACTTGTCTTGGAAACTCTGTTTCCCTGCGCTTGCAATGGCTACGGAGCACCGGTTTTGACCAAGCGTTACGAAACGGAGTTTCGGGGACACTTGCGTTCCCAATCGGAGATTGGGAACGAGGAATATCTGCGTTCATCTGCGCAATCTGCGGTTTTTCTTCTTCCGAAAACTACGGTCCGTTGAAACCCCGTGGCCGATGAAAAGTGATGAGCGGCTCCCCAAGATACCAAGGCCGCCCGTGTTCGCTGATCCCAAAAAACGCACCCAGGGTGGCGGCAACATCCGCGAGGGTGTTGCGCAGCCCAAGCGGCACGGCCTGGCCATCGTAGCGAACCAGAACGGGGATTTCCTCCCGGTTCCTGCCATTGTTGGAACCAGTAATGAGGATCAGGTCTTCGGGTTCGGTCTGGTTGAGAAATTGAGCCAGCCAGCGGTCAAACTCTTCGAAGGCGCGGGCGCATCGGAGGGAATTGCCGGGGTGCTGGAGGTGGGCAAAGACCAGGCCGTTTTGTGGCGAGCGCCAGAGCCGTTCGATCACGGAGAGACTCTCGGCCCGGGTGAACGTGGCATGGGAACGCGTGATGCCGCTGCGGGCAAAAGCGTCGTTGATCCCTCCGATCGCCTCCACCGGCAACCCTTTTTCGGAAAGGGCGTTGAGGATGGTTCGCGGCGGGACCATGGAAAGCCGAACGGGAGGGCAAGCCGGTGCCCCATTGCAGCAAAAAGGCTCGGCGCTGACTTGGGCGATGCGCCATTTGTCGCTGTGGCGCCGGGTCACCCGGCAGATCTGGAGGAGCCGGTCGGAAGGAACGACGGCTGGGTTGGCGGCAATGTGGAGGTTTCCTTCCGGGTCCAACGTGAGAATCGGGCGGCCAGTGCGCTGATGCTCGTTGCTCAATTCGGGGGTGATCGCCGGGTGGCTGGAACAGTTGAGCAGAAACTCGATGCCGCTTTCCCGTTCAATGGCGGTGATGAACTCGGCAGGGAGTCGCTCGAAAGCGGCGAACGGGCAGCCGAGGATTATCCCGGCCAGTTCCCAGAGCGCGCTCAAGCTGTCGGACCCGGCCGAGCGTTGGGTCATCCGGCCATAGCTGGCGGCGCAGGTGCGCTGGGGCGGCTCGGAGACATTGCCGGTGACGATTTCACCCAGCCCGAGTTTGAAAAGAGTGGGAAGCTCCAGGTCAGGAACCTCGTCGAAGAGCTGTTTTAATGAGCTGGGAACCGGCAAACCGAACCCGGGATTTGCGCTGCCGACTCCGAGCGGTTCAAGGACGATGAGTAGGGCGCGCATGCAACTGGACCGTAAAGGGATCGGGGGTAAAGCGCAAGAGGGGAGCGCAATGCAAGAAAAAGAGGGGACGCCCGCGAACGGACATCCCCTCTTTGGGAAACGTTTGGCTAAAGCGGTTTACGCTTTGGCTTCTTTGGCCTCGGCGGCAGGAGCCGCTTGGGCAGTCTCGACCGCGGCTTGATCAACCCATTCGATGAAGGCCATCGGGGTGGCATCGCTCTGGCGCGGGCCGGTCTTGATGATCCGGGTGTAACCGCCGTTGCGGGCGGCCGAACGCGGCGCAACTTCCGTGAAGAGTTTGCGGACGGCGTCTTCGTTGTGGTGCAAATAGGCCAGCGCGATGCGGCGGGCGTGCAAGGTGTTTTTCTTGGCGAGGGTGAGCAGTTTTTCCGCGAGCGGACGAACAGCTTTGGCCTTGGCAAGGGTGGTGGTGATCCGGGTGTGTTCGATCAGGCTGCAAACCTGGTTGGCCAGGAGTGCATCGCGGTGCGAAGCGCTCCGCCCGAGTTTGACGGTGTTTTTCTGGTGGCGCATGTCTTTAAGTCCCTAATTAGCGGGCGTAGTTTTCGGCGACGGGGGATTCGATCAGGTTCGTGTCGAATTTCATCCCGAGGCTCAAGTTGAGTTGAGTGAGCTTTTCTTTGATCTCGTTCAGCGATTTCTTGCCGAAGTTGCGGTATTTGAGCATTTCCGCTTCGGTCTTTTGCGCGAGCTGGCCCACGGTGGTGATATTGGCGTTGTTGAGGCAGTTGGCGGCCCGCACGGAAAGCTCGATCTCGTTGACGCTCATGTTGAGGAGCTTCTTGAGGGCGGCGTTTTCCTGGCTGACTTCCTTCGGCGTCTCGTCAAATTCCACGGCGTTCTCGTCGTAGTTGACGAACGGATCGAGGTGGTGGCGCAGGATTGCGGAAGCGTGGAGAAGGGCGTCTTCGGGCTTGATGCGGCCGTCGGTCCAGACTTCCAGGAGGAGCTTGTCGTAATCGGTGCGCTGACCGACGCGGGTGGCTTCCACGGCGTATTTGACGCGGGTCACGGGCGAGAAGATCGAGTCAATCGGGATCACGCCGATCGGCATGTCGAGGTATTTGTTCTCGTCGCCGGTGGCAAATCCGCGGCCGACTTTGACTTCGAGTTCGGCTTCAAATTTCTGCTTTTTGTCGAGCGTGCAGATAACGAGGTCTTTATTGAGCACTTCGAGGCCCGCGACTTCCTGAATATCCCCGGCGGTGACGGCACCTTCCTTGTTGACGGAGATGCTCAGACGGCGGGTTTCGTGATCGGCGCTCTTGAACTTCACCTTTTTGAGGTTGAGGACGATGTCGGTGCAGTCTTCGAGGACGCCCGGCAGGGTGGAAAATTCGTGCTGCGCGCCTTGGATGCGCACGTTGGTGATGGCGGCCCCTTCCAGAGAAGAAAGGAGGACGCGGCGCAGAGAGTTGCCGATGGTGTGTCCATATCCGGCCTCGAACGGCTCGGCAATGAACTTGGCGTAGGTCTCTGTGGCTGTGGTCTCGTCTTTGACGAGGGTTTTCGGCATTTCGAAACGGCCTAAACGAATGGGCATGGTATCAATAAAAACAGGTGTAAGTCATTGAAGGAGCGTTTCGCTCCGGTTTTCAGGTTAAAATGGCTTGTCTGTTTGTCTTTCAGGATCGCCGGGTTACCCCTGGCGCGGTCGGCCTTTCACCTAATGGTAAAGGCCCAGGGACCAACGGCGACGTTCTTTTTGCGCTTGGGAGGGGTGGAACAAACAGGAAATGGACCCGTTTGTCCAGAAAAATACGCACTTGGGCGGAAAGTCCCGGCTACTTCAGCTCCGCGAGTTTTTTGAGATCGATTTTATTCAACCATTCCCGCAATTGGGCGGGCTCCTGGTTGGTCACTTCGATTTGGACGAAATACCGTTTTGCGATCACCACCGAAAGGGAACTGGTATTACTGGCCTTGTCGTAATGCTCAAATCCGCTCAAGCCGTTGATCTCGACCTTTTTATCGTAGCCCTCCGGGGTCTGGCTATTGGTCTGCCAGCTTTTGGTGGTGATGTCGAAATAGCCTTGATGCCCCCCGGCGTCGATCAGGGTGATCGTGGTGACGGGGGAGTTGTCCTCCTCCCCTTTAAGGTAGGTCCGGCTGGCGGTGCTGAGCTTGAAAACCTCGATGTCGTTGATCGAGCCGCTCGGTTTTTCGGCAGTCCAGCCGTTGGGAGGTTCCGGCAGGAACGCGATCAATTTTTCACTCGGGACCACCGGCGGCGGGACCGGACAGATGCTGGGAGTCGGGTTTTCCACAGGCGAAACCTGGGTTGCCGGTTCACTGGCAACACAAAACCCGGCGAAGAGAAGGAATGCGGCGGCGGTTTCCCAACAGGTTTTCATAAAAGCAATCTATTCCGCCCGCCCACCAAAAAAGTCAAATTTTGGCGGCCGAGCGGATGATGTCGGCTTTGGTTAAGCGCGAGCTTTTTGGATCGCCTCGACGAACGCGGCGGCGGTCTCGGTCAGCTTTTTCCAATCCTGAGTGGCCAGTATCTCTTTGCTCACGAGGCTCGAACCGGCTCCGAGAGCCACGCATCCGGCCTTGATGAACGCATCGACGGTCGCGACGGTGACGCCGCCGGTCGGGATGATCTGCAACTGGGGCAGGGGGGCGAGGATGTTCTTGATGTATTGCGGCCCAAGCTGGTCGGCGGGGAAGATTTTGACGAAGTCGGCCCCGGCTTCATGGGCGGTGAGGGCTTCGGTGGGGGTGTAGGCTCCGGCGGCGATCGGGATTCCGTAGCGGTTGCAAAGTTTGATCACGTCGGGGCGGGTGACCGGGGTGACGACAAATTCGGACCCGGCGAGAATCGCGGCGCGGCAGGTTTCGGTGTCGAGCACGGTGCCGACGCCAATGAGGACTTTTTTGCCGAAGCGTTTGGCGACGTCGTTGATGACCTGGAGGGCGTTGGGGGTGGTCATGGTGACTTCCATGCCGGTCACTCCGCCTTCGTAAAGCGCTTCGGCGGCGCCCATGAGTTGTTCGGAAGAATTGGCCCGGATGATGGCGACGATGCCGGGGTTAATAATGCGGTCAATGATGTCGAGCTTGCTCATAAGATATGGGGACTATTGTGCCGAAGCGGGTGGAATAATGAAGAGTTTTTCCGCAGATTTCGCAGATTAACGCAGATTTTTGGGTTCTATACCGACCAAACCGTTTTTCCGGCGACGATGGTCCGCACGGCCCTGCCTTTGAGTTCGCGACCGTGGAACGGGGTGTTGCGGGAGCGGGAGAAGGAGGCGTTTTTGTCAAAAGTCCATTCCAGGCCGGGGTCAATCAAGGTGACGTCGGCGATGGCTCCCGCCGAGAGGGTGCCGCGGTCCAGTTTCAACAGTGTGGCCGGGTTGAGCGTGTACATTTCGATCAGCCGCGGCAGGTCGATCGCTTTCTTTTGATGGATGAGGATGTCCAGAAAGAGGGCCAGCTCGGTTTCGAGCCCGAGGATGCCGAACGGAGCTTGGTCGAACTCGACCTCTTTTTCGAAAGCGCAATGCGGGGCGTGGTCGCTGGCCAGAATGGTGAGTGTGCCGTCGGCGATTCCTTCCAGGATTGCGTCCACGTCGGACTGGGTCCGAAGCGGCGGGTTCATTTTATAATTGGTGTCATAGCTGCGGACCGCTTCGTCGGTGAGCGCAATGTGATGGGGGCAGATTTCCCCGGTGACCGGGATGCCGCGGGCTCGGGCCCGGCGCAGGATGCGCACACTTCCGGCGCACGAGATGTGCTGGCAATGGATCGGGGTGCCGGTCAGTTCGGCAAGCTGGACGTTGCGCTGGACGATGATTTCCTCGGCGATGGCGGGCCAGCCGGGAAGTCCGAGCGCCGTGCTGACCGCCCCTTCGTGGATCACCCCTTTGCCGACAAGGTTGTAATCCTGGCAGTGGTCCATCACCGGCAGGCCGAACATTCCGGCGTATTCCAGGGCGCGCCGCATCAGTTCGTGGTTTTGGACGCAGCGGCCATCGTCGGTTAGGGCGACGATCCCGGCTTTGAACATGGAGCCGATGGGGGCGAGTTCTTCCCCCGCGCCTCCTTTGGTGATGGCCCCGGAGGGGAACACGTTGACGCAAGCTTCTTTCTGCGCCTTGTCTTTGACCCAAGCCACCACGCTGGCGTTGTCGATTCCAGGCGACGTATTGGGCATGCAGACGACGCTGGTAAAGCCGCCCGCCGCCGCCGCTTTCGTGCCGCTGGCGATGGTTTCCTTGGCGGATTGCCCCGGCTCGCGCAGATGAACATGGAGGTCGATCAAACCGGGCGCGACGACAAGGCCGGTGCAGTCGATCTCTTCGATTGGAGATTGGGGATTGGGGATTGCGGAATGATCCGCGATGCGGCCATCGATGATGAGGAGGTCGGCGGTTTCGTCACGTTGGTTGGCCGGGTCGATGACGCGGCCGTTGCGGAGAAGGGTGGTGGTCATGGCAGGAATAAGGAAGGGCTTTGCAGGTTTTGAGGGCCAACGGCCCGCAGCCATACCAGCCTGGGCCAACGGCCCAGGACTATGGCAAATAGTGTGGTGTAGGGCTGAAGGCCCGGACTATTTTTTCGAGGAGAAGAAATCCTATGAGCCGGGCTTTCAGCCCTGATATTTTCTTGCCGCCGATACCTGGGCCGTTGGCCCAGGCTGGTATGGGGCCGCGCCTTTGGCGCTGAGGCGGACGTTGCAGCCAATGTGCGCGGGAGGAAATATTTCACGCAAAGTCGCAAAGGCGCAAAGAAGAGAGCGGTGGCTCGGTTGCCTGACCCTTTGCGTCTTTGCGTCTTTGCGTGAGACATAAAAAGCGATCCTATTTCCCTCTCACACCGGCGCAGAGGTAGAGGACGGCCATGCGGACTGCCAGGCCGTTGGTGACTTGGTCCAGGATGACGCTTCGCCCGCTGTCGGCGATGTCGCTGTCGATCTCGACGCCCCGGTTGATCGGGCCGGGATGCATGATGAGCGCTTCGGGCTTGAGCCGCGCCGCCCGTTCTTTGGTCAGGCCAAAGAGGGCGGTGTATTCGCCCAGGCTCGGGAAATATTCTTTGCGCTGCCGCTCGTGCTGGATGCGCAGCAGATTGAGGACATCGACGTCTTCCAAAACATCGTCAAGCCGATGGGTGACGGTGACGCCCATCTTTTCAAATTCGCGCGGGACCAGCGTGGCCGGGCCGACCAAGGTGACGCGTGCGCCGAGTTTCAACAGGGCGTGGATATTCGACCGGGCCACCCGGGAGAAAAGAATGTCGCCCAAAATGGCAACATGGAGCCCTTCAACACGGCCCAGCTTTTCGCGGATGGTAAAGGTGTCCAGGAGCGCCTGGGTCGGGTGGGCGTGCGCGCCGTCTCCGGCGTTGATCACGCTCGCGGAGAGGCGGTCGGCCAGGAATTTTGCGGCTCCGGCGGACGAATGGCGCAGGACGATGATGTCGGCGTGGAGCGCTTGCAGGTTGAGCGCGGTATCCTTGAGCGTCTCCCCTTTGGTAAGGCTGGAGGTGCTGGCCGAGATGTTGACCACGTCGGCGCTGAGCCGGAAGGCGGCTAGTTCAAACGAGATCCGGGTGCGGGTGCTCGGTTCAACGAAGAAGTTCACCAGCGTTTTGCCCCGAAGCGACGGGACTTTCTTGATGTCGCGGGTGCCGACTTGCTTGAAGGCGGCGGCGGTGTCGAGGATGTGTACGATCTCCTCTGCGGAGAGATCGTCGAGATCGACGAGGTCTTTGCGGTTCCAGACAATCATGTGGTTTGAACGGGTTTGTTCGAGAATTAAAGGGGAATCATCCGCAGATTTCGCCGATTAACGCAGATTTTTTGGGTTCGGGAACCGGCGTAGCTGTTCTTTTATGATTCTTAAAATCTGCGCCCATCTGCGTAATCTGCGGATAACCTCTTAGGATTTGCTGATCCAGACGGCATCTGGCTCGTGGTCAGTGGTTTCGAGGCGCACGAAGATCCGTTCGCCTGAGGCGGTCGGGATATTTTTGCCGACGTAATCGGCCCGGATGGGCAATTCGCGATGGCCCCGGTCAATCAACGCCGCATATTGGATGCGGGCCGGGCGGCCAAAGGAGGAGAGGGCGTCCATTGCGGCGCGGCAGGTGCGCCCGGAGTAAAGGACGTCGTCGATGAGGATGATTGTCCGGTCCTCAAGGTCGCCGGGAAGATGGCTCTCGGCGACGGGCAGGAGACGGTGACGCAGGCGCAGGTCGTCCCGATGCATGGAGACGTCGATGACGCCGGTTTCGACGGTGTGTCCCTGGACTTGCCGGATATGGGCTGCCAGGCGTTCGGCGATTTCGACTCCCCGGGAAGGGATGCCGACGAGGGCGACGGGGCCGAGATCGGGGTTGCGCTCAATAATTTCGTGAGCGATGCGCCGCAGGATGCGATCAATGGCGGCGGCGTCGAGGACGGTGACGGCACCGGGGACCGGTGGCGTCGGCAGGTGGTTTTCTGGCATTTGGTTTTCCTTGGCGACCTCACGGGATCGCACTTAAAGGAGCAGATGGTTAATGCGGTTGCTGGAAATCCCGGCGGCGGTTTTCGCGCCAGGCCGAACGGTGTTTGACAATCCAATCGAGCAAGGCGCGCTCGAAACCGATGTCGTGGCCTGCTTTTTCGCTCTCGATCCATTTATGGATGAGAATTTCTTCACGCTCGGCAAGGAACTCACGGTACAGCACCGAGTTCTTGACGAGATCCGAGTTTTCTACAGTCGGATGATCCATGGTGGGTCCAGTTTTCACAAGATTTCCCGATCCGTCAATTCTAGACCGGGAAAAATGATGAGATCGGCGGCTGAAGTTGAACGAGGGATAGTGGCTCATAGGAGGGGAAGGGTGGAGCGCAGGCGTTCTGCAATGGCGATAAATTGCTGACTGATCGGGTTTTTCGGATCGAAATGGACAATGGGCGTGCCCCGGTCTCCGGCTTCGCGGGTGGCGATGTCGATCGGGATCTCGCCCAAAAGCGGTACGCCGAGGCGTTCGGCTTCGCGAGTTCCGCCACCGGTTCCGAAGATGTTGTAGCGCACCCCGTCGCCCGGGCAGAGAAAGTAGCTCATGTTTTCGACGATGCCGAGGATCGGGACATTGACTTTGTGGAACATGGCGACCGCTTTGCGAACATCGATCAACGCAACCTCCTGTGGCGTGGTGACGACCACCGCTCCGGAGAGGGTGACGGTCTGGACGACGGTGAGTTGGATATCGCCGGTGCCGGGGGGGAGGTCGAGGATAAGGTAGTCGAGGTTTTCCCATTCGACTTGCCGTAAAAATTGCTGGGTGGTCCGCGTGACCATGGGCCCGCGCAGGACCGCGGGCGAGGTGTCCTCAAGCACAAACCCCATCGACATCAGTTTGATTCCGGCGGCTTCGATCGGGATAATCCGGTCGTCCTCGGTGGCCATGGGCCGTTCGCGGCTGCCGAACATCAGGGCGACGCTGGGGCCGTAAATGTCGCAGTCGCAAAGGCCGACTTTTGCGCCCGTTTTGCTCAACGCGAGGGCGAGGTTGGCCGCGACGGTCGATTTGCCAACGCCTCCTTTGCCGCTGCCGACGACAATGACGTGTTTAACCCCTGCTATCGGGGTTGGCCCTTTGGGAGCGGGAGCCTGGGGAACGGCGGGAGTGACGATATCGATCTTAACGGTGACATTGCCGATGCCGGGCAGGGCGCGCAGGGCGGCTTCAACGTTCGCTTGAATGGCCGGGGGAATGGAGGCCTCGGGCGAGGTGATCTGAAGCGAGACGCTCACGTCGTTCCCGTTGAGCTGAATGCTTTTAAGGAGACCAAAGGAGACGATGTCCCGACTGAATCCCGGATAGCGAATCCGGGAGAGCGTGGCGCGAATCAGGTCTTCGGAGAGAATGGACATGATAGAAACGACGACATATACCCCGTTTATCAGCTCGGGGCAACCCCGATTTGCCGTCCAATACCCGGCTTTTTAGTTTTTATTTCACGCAAAGACGCAAAGACGCAAAGGAAAGGCAAAAAAACTCCTCTTCTTTGCGCCTTTGCGTCTTTGCGAGAGACTGAACCCCGCTGTGTTCCCTAATAGCTCTTGCGCAGGTTGCTGGGGAGGATGCCGGCTTCGGCCCGGTATTTGGCGACGGTGCGCCGGGCGATCGGGATGCCGCGTTCGGTAAGAATATCGACGATCTCTTTGTCGGAGAGCGGCATCCGCGTCTCCTCGCCCCGGACGAGTTCGACGATGGCGTTTTTGACGCTGGTGTTGCTCATCGCTTCGCCCCCGCTGGTCTGGTAGCCGGGGGTGAAGAAATATTTCATCTCGAAAACGCCCCACGGTGTGGCGATGTATTTGCCGGAAATGGCCCGGCTGACGGTGGTCTCGTGGACCCCGACGACTTCAGCCACTTGCACCATTGTCAGGGGCCGGAGCGCAGTCGGCCCTTTTTCAAAAAACTCGATCTGCCGTGCCAGGATTTCCTGGGCAATGTTGGAAATGGTTTGCTGGCGCTGGTGGATGCTCTTGATGAGGAACTTGCCACTGCGGATTTTCTCCCGGATGTAGTCGCGGACGTCGGCCGGGTTTTCCTCGCGGGCCATCAAATCCTTGTAGGTATTGGAAATGCGGAGATGCGGGATTTGTTCCCCGTTGAGGCTGATCTGCCATTCATTGCCGATTTTCTCGATGGTGACATCCGGCAGGACGTAGTTGGTCTGGTCCGGGGTGAAAAGCTGGCCCGGCTTGGGGTCCAGGGTGGCGATGAAATGGGCGCACTTCTGGATCTGCTCGGGGGTGGAGTTGAGGCGGCGCGCAATCTCCGGGTAACGGTGTTTGCCGAGATCTTCGAGATGATTTGCAACAATACGGTATTCCATGCTGTCGGCTTTTCCCAGCCGGCGGAGTTGGATAAGGAGGCATTCGCGCAAATCCCGCGAGCCAACCCCCACCGGGTGAAAGGTCTGGATCAACTCAAGAACTTCCTGGATTTGGCCGGTTTCGAGACCGGAGTTTTGCGCCATTTCCTCCGGGGCGGCTTGAAGAAATCCCATGTCGTCGATGTTGCCGATGATGAACTCGGCAATCTTGCGCCCCGAATCGGTGAGATCGCTCGTTTGGAGTTGCTCCAGAAGATGTTGCTGGAGGGTCTCGTTGCTGGTGATCGAGTCGAAGAAAAATTGGCGGCGTTCCTCGTCTTCCTGCGAACGGGAGGAGTAGGCGCTGCTTTGCGACATGTAATCGCGCCATTCCTCATCCAGCTTGGCCAGATGCTCGAATTCCTCCTGGAACTCGTCATGCTCCCGCTGCTTGTCTTCCACCGTCGGTTCGGTGCGCTCTTCCTCGATCACGGGATTGGTGGACAACTCGGCCTGGATCAGGTTGCGCAGCTCCAAGAGCGGCACCTGAAGAATTTGCAGGCTTTGCTGGAGCTGTGGCGCCAGCGTCTGCTGCATCGAAAGATTTTGGACCTGTTGCATTCCGGCCATGTGGAGGCAACGTAGGCCATCAACGCCGTGGAGCAAGCAGAATTCGCGCCAGAAGCGGGTCGATCTGCATTTAAGAGCATCTGCCAAAAGTTTTTCCCGAGAAGATGGCGGCGGCACTGACCGTCGCGCTCGCATTCCAGATGAGCTTGGATCAAAAATCTCCGTGCCTCCGTGTGAAAAAGGCAAAGGAAGGCAGCAAGAGAGGTGTGGAGATTCAGAAAGGGGTCTTTCCCCGTTGGCTGAGGGGAGAAGACGCGCAAAGAAAAGACCACGCGCCGGGAGTTTCGAAGCTCAATGGTATTTAACACCGAGGCACGGAGGCACCGAGGCACGGAGAAAGGCAATTGAGGAGGAAAGCAAGGCAGGGACTCTGGATGCAAGTAAGCCTTGTCAAAAAAACAGAGGGCTCCTTTCTGGATTCGTGAACACAGCCTAACTTTGGCTATACGGGAGGCCCGTTTGAGCGTAGAGTGGGTGCCTTATGAAGACCCGCCCGCTCTATCTTCTGGCCATTGCCGGGGTATTGGTTTGGTTGGGATTGGCCGCCCCCCAGTCCACCTCCGGACAAAGTCCGGCGGATTTTTCGCCTCAGGTGGTGGCGCTCGTCAACCAGTTGACGGCGCAAAATAAACAACTCGTTGCCAACCAGGCCGCGATGGATGCGCAAATCGCCGCGATCGAGGAATCGATCCGTCAGGCGCGGATCTATGCGGCGCGTTCGGGAGGGAGTTCCAAATGAACCGATCTTCTTTTTCTATTTTGGCAGTGAGCGTGGCATTCGCGCTCGTGGCTTCGCCGGTCCGCTTGCATTCGCAGGGAGTGGATGTTCCGAAAACGCCGTTGCAGATGTTGACGGAACTGAAAGCCGCCAATGAAGCTTTGCTCCAGAGCCAACAGAAAACGTTGGAAAAGCTCGAACTACTCAAAACGCAGGCCGACCAGCTCCGGATATTCACCAAGCGGTCTTGACCGGTTTTGATGGGCCGCGTTCCACGATTGAGATGAAAGATTTTATAGTTCGGTGGGCCTCCACGACGTTTGCCGTGTTGATTGCCACGGGGGTGGTCCCAGGGATCACTTTTGAAAACCTCGGAGCCTTGTTGTGGGCCGGGTTGTTACTGGGGATTCTTAACGCGGTGGTTCGCCCGGTGCTGCTTGTTTTCAGCCTTCCGCTGATCGTGCTTTCTTTGGGGCTTTTCATCCCGATCATCAACGCCCTCCTTTTGCATTTTGTCGGGGGCGGCTGGATCGAAGGATTTCATGTGGACGGCTTTTGGTCGGCTTTTTTCGGAGCCCTGGTGATCAGCGCGGTCTCTTCGGTCATCAGCCATCTCTTTAAAGAGGATCGCGGCGTCGAGGTCCGCGTCCGCAATTTTTCCAGAGAGGAGCCGCCGCTGCCTCCCGGTGAAATGAAACGCGTGGAAGGACGCGTGATTGAGCATGACGATGAGCGCGAAAAAAAATAAAATCCGAATCAAAATTTGCGGGATCACCAACCCGCAAGACGCCCTGGACGCCATTGAAGCCGGAGCCGACGCGCTCGGCTTTAACGGATTTGAGGGTTCCAAACGGTTTATCGATCTTACCCGTGCTTCGGAGTGGATCGCCCAGTTGCCACCTTTTGTGGCGCGGGTGGCGGTGCTGGTGAATCCGACCTTGCCGCAAGCCCAGGCGGTGCTTGGTTTACCGGGGATCGACCTGCTCCAATTTCACGGCGACGAAACCGCGGAATATTGCGCCCCGTTTGCGCGACACGGCTTCATCAAAGCGGTGGCAGCCCGCGATCGCGTGTCGCTGGCTCAAGCCTCCCGGTTCGGAGCGTCCGCGGTGCTCCTGGATGCGTTCGTCCCCGGCGCTTACGGCGGCACCGGCTGCTTGATTGACCTCGGGTTGGCTGCGGAGTTCGTGAGGGAAAATCCGGGATTGCGGATCATCCTTTCAGGAGGGCTTAACCCGGAGAATGTGGCCGAGGCGGTCCGGATTGTCCGTCCCTATGGGGTGGACGTGGCGAGCGGAGTCGAATCTCAATTCTGCAAAAAAGATCCCGGTCGCGTGCGTGAATTTATCAGGGCGGTTCGCGAAACCGAGGAGTAAGCCGGAATAAATTGCTGTAAATGATAAAATTAGCCGCTGGCCTGGGCTGACTGGTTCATTTCCTGCTAGTGTATTCCACTAAATTCGGTATCATAAAAAATATGCGGAAACTTACCCCTCTCCTGTGCTCGGTGATTTCGGTAGCTTCGATTCAGGCTCAGACCCCCGCTCCGGCGGTGGCGGCTCCGGGTGCTGAAGCCACTCCAGTGCCCATGGTCGCGGCCACTCCGGTTCCGGTGGCCATTGAGCCCCCCGCGGCTCCCGTAGCCACCGGGGTTCCCGCCGATGCCGCCGCTCCGGCCCCGGCCGTCGTCGCGCCGGTTCTGCCGCCTCCGGCAGCCGCCAACCCCAATGCGCGCACGGTGCATGAGTTCCAGGGAGACGAAGTGGCGATGGTGCTGCGCCTCCTCGCGCGCCAGGCGGGGATCAACATCATGGTCAGCGACCAGATCCAGGGGACCGTCAATATGCGGGTCGAAAATTTGACTCCGCTCGAAGCGATCAAGGTGATCGTGGATGCCAAGGGGCTGGACATGTCGCAGGTCAACAACGTCTATTTTGTTAAAACAGCGGCTGAAAAAGCCAAGGAACCGACCGAAAGCGGCTGTTACACCTTCAGCTATGCCGCCACCGGGGTTGTAAAGGCGGGCGAGGCCAACAAGGGCGAAATGGTGGAAAACGACCGGCTCAAATCGCTGATCGCCTCGCAAATCCAGAGCGGGATCATCCCGCAGATCGATATCCGCACCAACACCGTCTTTTTCCGGGATTACAAATCCAACATCAACAACATCATGCTCTTTTTGGAGTCGCTCGACCGGCCCACCCAGCAGGTGATGATCGAAGCCCGTTTGGTCGAGGTCAACGCGAATCCCAAACAGAGCTATGGGATTAATTGGGCGGGGACGCTTGGCGGTGCCGGGAATGCGCAGAACTTCAAATTTGCAGGTTCGGGATTAAGAATAGAAAACGGGCTAATGCGGTTGGATCCCATTACGGGCAATATGGTTCCGGGAGATGGAACCGTCCTTTCCGATATTCTTTTAGCCGGGCCAGGTGGTGATTTCGCCAGCGCGCTTGCCGGTCAATTCGCAATTCTCAGCGTGCCTCAAATGAACGCCACGCTGCGGTTGATGAACGAAGACACCGATGCGGAATTCCTGGCCAACCCCCGCGTTGTGACCGCCAACAATCTTAAGGCTAACATCAAAATCACCACCAAACAGCCGGTCCCGAAACTGAAGTTCAACGAGCAGACGGCCTCGACCACTTTTGACAGCTTTGAGGAAAAAGAATACGGCAACGTCCTCGAAGTCACCCCCACGATCAACAAAGATAGCTTTGTGACCATGTTGGTGAAGCCGGAGATCAGCAATAAGGTCCGCGATGAAGCTTTCACCATCGGGGGTGCCATTGTGAGGAGCCCTGTCATCGACACCCGCGCCTTGGAGAGTAACGTGCTCATCAAGAGCGGCGACACCCTGGCCATCGGCGGGTTGCTCCAGGATGAATCCACCAAAACGCGCGCCAAGGTGCCGGTTTTGGGCGATATTCCGGTGTTGGGCTATCTCTTCCAGGAACGTCTCAATGCCCGGGCCAAACGCAACCTGCTGGTATTTATCACTCCAACCATCATCAAGCCGGGCTATGGCACCGGGCTGGAAGATCAGGTTTCCGGGTTAAAAAACTCCGGCGAGGAGTTTGCCGATCCGAACGGCTGGCGCAACAATGCAAAGGGAGCCATCCGCATGGTCCCAACCGCCAACCGCCAGAATGCTGCCGATTATCCCAAGCCGGGGACCGCTCCCGCCCCAATGCCAGTGGTTAAGAAAAAAACTGTCCAAAAATTTAAGGTGACGGTTCCCGAGCGCGAGCAGTAAGCTCCCGCCTTAAATGAAGCAGCATAAAGTCGCGGTCCTTCCCGGAGACGGGATCGGGCCGGAGGTAATGGTCCAGGCGCTCCGCGTACTGGAAGTCGTCGGGAAAAAGTTCGGGTTCGAACTCGCCCTCACGCAATGCAACGTTGGCGGCGCGGCCATCGATCACGATGGGCACGCCTTGCCTGCGGCCACCATCGCGGCGTGCGAGCAATCCGATGCCATCTTGTTTGGCTCCGTCGGCGGCCCCAAATGGGAAAAGCTGCCTCCCGATCAACAACCCGAGCGGGCCGCGCTCCTGCCATTGCGCAAACATTTCGCCCTTTTTGCCAACCTGCGCCCCGCATTGTGCTTCCCGGCGCTCACCCACGCCTCGCCGGTAAAAGAATCGATTATCGAGGGCGGCTTCAACATCCTGTGCGTGCGCGAGCTGACCGGCGGCCTTTACTTTGGCCAGCCGAAATTCCGGCGCGAAGAAAATGGCGAATCGATCGCGGTGGACACCATGGTTTACCGCAAGAGCGAGATCGAGCGGATCGCCCACGTCGCCTTTGGAGCCGCCATGGAGCGGGACAAGCGGCTGACCTCCATCGACAAAGCCAACGTGCTTGAGAACGGCGTTTTGTGGCGTCAGACCCTCAACGAAATCGCCCCGCAATACCCGGAAGTCACCTTGAGCCACCTATACGTGGACAACGCGGCCATGCAATTGATCCGCAACCCCAAAGGATTTGATGTCATCCTGGCCGAGAACCTTTTTGGCGACATTTTGAGCGACGAAATGGCCATGATCGCCGGATCGCTTGGGATGCTGCCGAGCGCCAGTCTTGGGGTAAAAGAAACGGCGGTTGGGCGTTTTGGGCTCTTTGAACCGAGTGGCGGTTCCGCACCGGATATCGCGGGGAAAGGGATTGCCAACCCGATTGCCCAGATCCTCTCGGCAGCCATGATGCTTCGGTATTCATTGGGCGAAACGGCCGCGGCATCCGCGATCGAAGCCGCCGTGAGCACCGTCATTGGAGAAGGCTATCGGACAGGCGATATTTATTCGGAAGGAACCCGCCGGGTGGGGACCGCCGAGATGGGCGACGCCATCGTTGCCGCGCTTTAGGCTGTTTTTTCGAATCAAGAAAAATCCGGAAGCAAAAAAGTCTGCACTGAAATCGAAGGGGGGTGGGTTCAAATGCCCACCCCTCACTTCTTCCACCGCCTTTTTTCCTGGATTCGTGACTTCATATTCACTTCTAAATTCGTGAACGAAACGGGGTGGGTTCGGTATCATGGTGTTCATGCGGAGTGGCGGCGGTATGGTGGTGACGCCAAACTCTTGCGAATGGGCTTGCCTACCCCTTTCAATCGTGCGAAATAGGTGCTGGACGGTTGGTAACGGTACAGATTTTGACAGGTAGAACGCGGGTCGACTCCCGGCGTGGATTGCGTCTCCCTGGTTGGCCAATTTTTTGTAAAAAGGGCAGTACAGCGGACAAGACGAAATCTGAATCGGTATCGACGCGGTTTCAGAGTAAAAGCCAATGTAGCTCAGTCGGTAGAGCAGCTGATTCGTAATCAGCAGGTCACGAGTTCGAATCTCGTCATTGGCTCCAGTTCTCACGTAACGGCTCGGAAACGGGACAATCCCTGCTCCAGCGCCGCCAACCTGTCGGCTCGCAATGCCGCTCGATCCTTAAGAGGCCGAAGTGTGATTTCCGACTGGACTGTAGGCCATTTCCGAATCCCATAAGATTTCTCGACGAGAAACCCCTTCCTGCTAAATTTCGTCCAACCCGCCCAAGCCGTGAAAATCCGAAAAGCCATCATTACCGCCGCCGGAAGAAATCAACGCTCCCTCCCGCTCCAAACCTTTGTCGACCGTGACGGCGTACAGCGTTCGGCGCTGCGCATCCTTCTTAATGAGGCCGCAAGCGCGGGAGTGGACGGTATCTGCGTCGTGATTTGTCCGGGCGACCGGGCTGCTTATGCGCAAGCCGCGGGCGACCTGCTGGACCAGCTGCATTTTGTCGAACAACCCGAGCCGCGCGGCTATGGACACGCCCTTTTTTGCGCCAAGGATTTCGCGGGAGACGAACCGTTCCTGCATTTCGTCAGCGATCATTTTTACGTCAGCAAAGGCGCGGAAACCTGCGCGGCACAGGTGGTGAAAGTCGCGGAGGCGGAATCGTGCGCCGTCTCCGCCGTTCAGCCGACCCGTGAAAACATGTTGCCGCTCTATGGTGTCGTCGGCGGGCATCGCGAAGCGGGGAAACAACGGCTTTACGGCATCGAGAACGTCATGGAAAAACCGACGCCGACCGAGGCGGAACAAGCGCTCATTGTTCCAGGGCTCCGCGCCGGACATTACCTCTGCTATTTTGGCATCCACGTTTTGCAGCCCAGTGTCATGGGTTTCCTTGCGGAAGCGGTGGCCGCAAACCCCGGAAACATCCCGCTTTCCCCCACGCTCGACCGGCTGGCAAAAACGGAACGCTACCTGGCGCTCGAACTTGAGGGCAGCCGCCATAACCTGGCTGTCCGGTACGGGATGCTCAACGCCCAGCTCGCCCTTGCCCTCAACGGCAATGAACGGGCCGAGGTCCTGGCGCTCCTGGTCGAACAACTCGCGATGCGGGCATAGAATTTCCGAGGCCATGATCCACCTAAGCGATCTCATCACCTCGCCGCAGGCCGCCATCCGCGATCAGCCGCTCGATTGCTTCTGCGCACCGGCCAGCGCCTCCCGGCTCCTCGCCGAATGCGAGGCTCTGGAAAAATTCCGCCAGGGCAACGAAAACCTGTACGAGCGCGTCCGAGCGCTTTTTTTCCTCGCGGCCATTTACCGGTTCCATCTGCCGCCAAAATTGGGAAACCAGCCCGCAGGTAAAATCTCGTTCGAAGGCCATGCCCACTTGCTCAAACGCCGGTTCGAGGAAGCCATCGAGATATTCCTGGCCGAACAGCGCGCCGGAGGCCCGAGCGACGCCCTCTCCAGCGCATTGGCCAGCGCCTACCACCAACTTGCGTTTCAGACTCTCGCCAACCAAGTTCGCCGCAGCGTCCGGTCAGTCCGCGGCAACCAATGGATGTTCCGGCTCGGCCACCCCGCCGACCAGCCGCTGCGTTTCCGGCCCGAGCTGCTTGAAGAAGGGGTTATCCTGCGCGAAAGCACCCCGGTCCGCATGGATCTCTCCCACAGCGCATGGAGCGATATTTTCTTTCTCGGCATGGATTTCCCCGAGGGCGCCCGCGTCCTCAACGTCTCCATCGATCTCGGCGTGCATGGCCGCGATGCCGCGCCAAAGCCGCCCGTGGAGGCCTACTTGCGCGTGATTGACGAACCGGTGTTGCGGCTCACGAGCGTCGATCTCGGTGCCACCGCCGATCTGAGCGACCTCGCCGACGTGTTCGATTTCGCCAAAGATTACCTCGGCCTGCTTAAAGCGGCCGTCATCTCCTCAGGCGTCGTTCCGCCGGGCATGGAAGGGTCCGGCGAAAGCTTGGCCGAGCTGCTCACGCAATTGGTCGGCCCCGGCCGGGGCATCGAGATCGTCAGCAGCGTCAACAACATCCCCAAAGGGTCGCGGCTTGCGGTCTCCACGAACCTGCTTGCGGCGTTGATCTCTCTTTGCATGAGAGCCACCGGCCAGGCCCGCTCCTTGACCGGGCCTTTGGAGGAATCCGAACGCCGCCTCGTCGCGGCGCGCGCCATCCTGGGCGAATGGATCGGCGGCTCGGGCGGCGGCTGGCAAGATTCCGGCGGCATCTGGCCCGGCATTAAACTGATCGAAGGGACGCACGCGCAGGAAGGAGATCCCGAATACGGCATCAGCCGGGGCCGTCTTATGCCCCGCCACCGCATCCTGGGCGAAATCGATGCGCCGGAATCGACCCGGCAGGCATTGCAAAACAGCCTCGTTCTCGTTCACGGCGGCATGGCCCAGAACGTCGGTCCCATATTGGAAATGGTGACCGAAAAATACCTCCTGCGCTGCGAAAAGGAATGGACCGGCCGCCAGGAGGCGCTGGGGGTGCTCGACGAGATACTCGCCAGCCTGCGCACCGGCGACATCCGGGCTTTGGGGGCCGCCACGACGCGAAATTTCTCCGGCCCGATCCAGACGATCATCCCGTGGGCCAGCACTTTTTACACCGAAACGCTTATCAAGCGCGTTGAGACCGAATTTGGCTCCGACTTCTGGGGTTTTTGGATGCTGGGAGGGATGTCCGGTGGCGGCATGGGGTTCATGTTTGCGCCAGCCCGCAAGGCGGAAGCGCAGCGGCGCCTCCAGGAAATCATGAGCGCCACCAAGCGCGAACTGGAGCATGCGCTGCCGTTTGCAATGGAGCCTGTGGTGTACGATTTTGCAATCAACCCGCACGGCACCTTTGCCACGCTGCTCACCGGGGGCGACGCACTCCTGCCCGGCGGCTATTACGCCCTGCAAATCCCGCAGCTCCTGCGCACCGATCCGCGCAAACTCGGCCCGGCGCGCCGCGCTGAACTCGACCGCTTTGGCTCGGCTTGCCGCACCCGGCCTGAACTGGGCGGCATGGTCCAGACCCTTTTTGATCAACTGCTGCCGCGCGCAAAAACCGGAACCGACCGGGCGGGTTCGCTCGGCGAACTGCTCGAAGCGAACGGGTTTGACCGCGAAGCGCACGAGCAGATCCGCGCCGACTTGAAATCCGGCCGCACCGGGCTGGCGCAGAACCGCCTCCCCGCCACCACCACGCTTGAGGATGTGCGTCCCGAAGATGTTTGCGACGCCACCAACGGGCTCGCCGCTTCCTGCCGGGCAGCGGGAATGGCCGCGCTCGCTGCCGGGGAAGTCGGCGTCATCACGCTTGCCGCCGGGGCTGGCAGCCGCTGGACCCAGGGTGCGGGCGTCGTGAAGGCTCTTCATCCGTTTTGCAAGTTTGCGGGAACTCACCGGACGTTCATGGAGGTGCACCTCGCCAAGAGCCGCCGCATCAGCCAGCTCGCCGGACAATGGCTGCCGCATCTGTTTACAACCAGCTATCTCACCCATCAGCCGATCGCCGATTACCTCGCCAGGCAGAATAATTACGGGTACGAGGGGCCGACGCTCCTGTCCCAAGGCCGTTCCGTCGGGCTAAGAATGGTGCCGATGGTGCGCGACCTGATGTTCGCGTGGGAAGAACAGCCGCAGCAGATCCTCGACGAGCAAAAGCAAAAAATGCGCGAGAGCCTGCATGGAGCGCTCATCGGCTGGGCCAGAGAAACCGGTGAAGCCACCGATTACACAGACAATCTCCCCCTCCAATGCATGCACCCGGTGGGGCATTGGTATGAAATCGCCAACCTGCTCCGCAACGGCTCGTTGCGCGACCTGCTCGCCCGCCAACCGCAATTAAGGGTGCTCATGTTGCACAACATCGACACGCTCGGCGCGGACGTGGACCCCGCCCTGCTGGGCCGCCACATTCTGGAGGGCGCGGCCCTTGGGTTTGAGGTGATCCCCCGGCGCATTGAAGATCGCGGCGGCGGTCTCGCCCGCGTCAACGGCCAAGTGCGATTGGTCGAAGGGCTCGCCATGCCGCGTGAAGAGGCCGAGTTCGACCTCTCCTATTACAACACGCTCACGACCTGGATCGATATCGATAAACTGCTCGCCATTTTCCACCTCACCCGCGCCGAACTGGGCGAGGAAGAGAAAGTCGCCGCCGCTGTGCGCGCTCTCGCAGCGCGCATGCCCACCTACATCACGCTAAAAGAAGTGAAAAAACGGTGGGGCCACGGCCAGGAAGATATTTTCCCCGTCGCGCAATTTGAAAAACTCTGGGGCGACATGAGCGCGCTACCCGAGGTGGACTGCCGCTTCATCGTGGTGCCCCGCCAACGCGGCCAGCAGTTGAAGGATCAGGCACAACTCGACGGCTGGTTGCGCGATGGCTCCGCGGCGTACGTTGACTCGATCTGCGCCTGGACCTGAGCCCGGCAGGGAGGCTATTTCTAAGCGCTTCGGCTACGCGGATCAGCGATTTGGCGATGTCGCGGCTACCGGTTTTCCCGACAGCTTTTTACGCTTTCCCGGTGACCCTTTACGCTTTACGGCTGGTTGCAACCCGGCTAAACTTTTGGCCGATTGGCCCTGATCACGAGACCAGGAAACCCGAGCAGCTCTTTTTCGAAACCGCTCCCCAATGTCCCCGAATAACTCTCAATCCTTCCTCCGCCGTCTGTTCGGCCTGACTTTTCTTTTTTTGGGCATCCCTTTGCTTTCCACAAGCTCGCTTGCCGCCACCCGCATTTTGGTGCTGGGCGGGTCTAAAGCTTATTATTCCGAGGCGGCGTTTCCTCCTGCGGCGGTCGCCTCCCATCTTCAAGGGATTCTCTCCGGCGATAGCGCGGTTTCCGCCCCCGTTACAGTCCAAAGCAATGACACGTATCAAAGCGATGCTGCCACCGGCTTTGAATCGCGCAGCTTGATGAGTTGGTACTATTGGCCGCCCAATCATGCGGCTAATCTGGCGCTTTTGAGCGGTTCTTGGGATTACGTTGTCATGATTGACGATCCCTATTTCGCCTCTCAAAATCCGGAGTATCATTTTGAGGGGGTCAAGCGAATCAGCGAGGAGGTTTGGAAACGCGGAGGAACCCCGGTTTCAGTTATGACTTGGTCAAGCGGGGGGGAATCGGTCGATGTCTTTGGAGAAATGGCTTATCGGGTGGCCGACAGCCTCGGAGTGCAAGTTGCGCCTGCTGGTTACGCCTGGAACAATGTGCCCAGCCAGCTCATCGATTCGGGAACACGCCCCACCTCCAATGCGGCTTATCTGACAGCGGCCACTCTCTTTAGTAAAATCTTCGGCCGCAGCGCGAAAGATTCCAGTTACATTCCTGACGCGATGGCGACAGCCGATCGGGACACTCTGGCTGACACGGCGTTGGCTTCCGTCCAGACCGAAGCGGGGCGGACCCATTATACTGGCACTCTCCTGCGCCCCACTCACTTCGCCAACCCGATCAACCGCAAACGCTCCTTTGAGTATGCCGATTTCAATTCCAGCACCGAGGATGGAATCACCAGGCTGCTCACCGGCGTTCTCTCCCAAGCGCGAGTTTCCTATAAAGAATACACTTCCTCTTACCAGAGTTTTCCCGCACTGGGGCGTCAGATCGATTTCTGCCAATCGCGTTTTTATTACATGGCTTCTTTGGCAAAATGGCAGAATTACGCCTGTTTCGATTACCAGGATGACAATGGCAGCCTGAGCATGGTGACCGGCATGGACCGCGTGATTTTCCCTGTCCCCAAACCGGAGCAGGAAACGGGGGCTGCCTATGTGCCCGGCTATATCAATCGCGGTGCGTTTTTTGTTCCGATTCGCGTTCTCTGGGCTCGCATGCAGGAGCTCCACCCGGAGATTGCTTTCCAAAGTGATGGCCATCACATGACAGATCCCGTCCTGAGCGGAATCGCTTCCATGATGTACACGCTTTTGAGCGGACGCTGCCCTGTCGGAGATGAGCCCAGTGATCCGACTTCCGCGACCTGGCAAAACTGGTTTGGCCGAAAAGTGGGTTACGAGGTTGCCTGGCAACATGCGACTCTCAATTCCCGGGCTCCCGGATTTGTTGTGCTGCCCAGCGCAACCACAGCCACCACCCTTTCATTGAACGGCACGGAGAAACTAACCGTTAAATTCATTTACCCGCCCAATGCCAATATCGTCGTTACGGCCACGGCCAATGTGTCGGGAGATGTTCAAATATCTCCATCTACGTTGACTTTTTCTCCGGCCAATTCCGGAACGGCCCAAACCTTCTCGGTCAAGCTGGTCAATCCGCGTCCGACGAGCCGGATTGTCATCGGGTTTGATACGCAGTCAACCGATCCGGTTTTTAACGGCCTGCACGACGAATGGGACTATTCCCCGGTTATCGATTACAAGTGGGATGGGGCAGGGGGTGATGACAACTTGTCCACGGCTGCAAATTGGAACCCGGACGGCGGCCCCACGCCAGTCGTGTACAGTTCGATGACTTTTGACGGATCCAGCCGACTTAACCCAGTCAACGACCTGAGCGGGTTTGCGTGCAAAGGGATTACCTTCACCAGTACGGCGGGGGCATTCACCCTTTCCGGCAACGCGATAACCTTGGACGGCAACATCGGGTTCAGCGCCAATCCTTCCTCCGCGATCACTCAGACCATCAACTGGGACATGGCACTGAGCGCCGACCGTACTGTGACCACTCAAGCGATGGGCAATCTTGCGTTTGGCGGAGTCGTTAGCGGAACCTACAAACTCACCAAAGCCGGTTCGGGGATTTTGACCCTGAATGGGACGACTTCGTACACCAATGGAACCGTCGTTAACGGCGGAACCTTGAGGCTCGGCGGCAATGAACGCCTCCTTTCCTCAGGCACGCTCTTTGTGAATGCCTCCACCGCAGGGTTCGATCTCAACGATTATAATCAAACCCTCAGCGGATTGGTTGCAGCCAGCGGGGGGACGATCAACCTCGGTTCAGGGACGCTTGATGTTGTGATCAACAGCCTTCCCCAAAATTCATGCAACGCGGCTCTCACCGGTTCGGGTGTCTTCGTAAAAGATGGCACAGGGTTGTTCGCGCTTTCGGGCACCGGAAAATTCACCGGAACCACCTTGTTGAATTCCGGCACTCTGATCCTGGCCGGGCCGGCAGGTTCCGCTTTAAAAGGATCGCAAGCCGGTACCAGTGTTGTCGTAAGTTCCGGGGCAGCGCTTTCAACCTATCTCCCGCACCAGTTTGGCTGGAGCGGCACTTTGGCTAAAGTGACCCTCAATAGCGGGGCCACCATGAACACCTTTGGCCAGGACCAATTCGTAAGTGACCTGAGCTTGAAGGGGAACAGTGCAATTGTCGGTTCTGCGGACCATTTCCTCGGTCTTGCCAGCGGTTCGTTGTCTTATGTTTCCACCTCCGGGTCCCAACAGGCGATCATAGGGGCTGGTTTGCAACTAAGCACCCCAGATTCAGCCCCGGTGAACACCGCCATCAGTGTCGATGGAAGCAATACCCGGGGCGATCTGATCATCAATGGCCCGATTATGGGAAATTTCGCCGGCCTGACAAAAACCGGGACGGGAACCTTGGTTTTAACCGCCAGCAATACCTATACAGGCAGCACCCAAATCAGCAAAGGGACTCTGGCCCTTGCCACGGGAACGGCCACCACAATCGGATATATCGTTCCTGTGGCCGTCACCGCCGAAAGCTGGTATACGCCTGACGATCGCTCTCCAATCCACGCGATTGATGGCTCGGGCATGAGCGGCACCAACTCCTTTTCGGCGACCGGAAACGTCTTAGTAGTTGGCAAAATGTGGATGTCTGCCCAGGGCAAAGTGCAGACTTGGATCACGTTCGATTTGGGAGCCGTGCGGACCATTTCGGGATTCCACCTTTGGAACTACAACGAACAAACTCGGACGGTGCGGGGGGTCGCCACCTGCGGGATCTATTCGGGAACGTCGATGCCAGCCAACAACAGCAGTTACGCCTCCAATGGGCCTGCCTGGGGCAGTTTGGTCCAGAACATGACCCTGAAACCCGGGTCGGACCAGCCGTCCTATATTGGAGAAGATTACTTCTTCTCTGCTCCGGTGACTACCCGTTACTTGCAGATTTATGTCACCAAGAACTACGGCGACAGCTATTATTCCGGCATTTCCGAGATCGGGTTTTACACCACGACGGCGACGCCTCAAGCCGGTTCTTTAAGCGCCAGTTCAAGTTTGAACCTGGCCGCAGGGGCCACGCTGGACTGCTCTGGCCTCGGGGACTCGGCAGCGTGCGTTCTTGATTCGAACGTTCCCTTCACCGCAAGCGGCGAGGGGACGGGCATCGGCACAACTGCCGCGGCTCTACGCGCGGGAGTCAGCGGAACCATCATTCTTGGCTCGCGTCCAGTGACGTTCAACCTTCCCGCCAGCCTCACTGGAGATGACACAACCCACCCGGCTCTCTATATTTCGCAGGGAAGCCTTTCTTTGGGAAAAAATGCGTTTACCGTCAATGCCCCTACGCCGTTGGACGTGGGCACGTATCGCCTGATCCAGGTGGGCGATGGTTCCAATGGCATAACCCTCGACGGCGGCAGCTATCCGCCGGTTGCCGGAACGGCTGTTGCCGGCAAGAACGGCGCGATTGCCATCAGCAACGGCAATGTGATCCTGAAGGTCACCGACAACTCGTATGCTTACTGGGCGACGCTTCATGCCCCTGGTCAAAGCCCTTCTGAAGATTACAACCATAATCGGATCGCCAACGGGATCGAATATTTCATGGGCGCGAGCCAAAACGTATTTACCCCTGTGCCCGCGATCGCCAACGGGGCGATCTCCTGGCCAAAGAGCCTAACCTTTAGCGGTTCGTATACGGTGCAAACCTCCGCTAATCTGAAGGATTGGACCGATGTGCCCGCAACTTCTCTGGATTTGAGCAATCCTGCGTTCGTCAGGTATGTCGTGCCCAGCGGTCAAGCCTCTCTTTTTATCAGGCTAAAGGTTGTCATTGCTCCCTAAAAGAGCCGCGAGAGCATTGTGGCCTGCATCGACCGGAGCAGCCGTTGCCGGACGGCGATCTCGAAGGAATTCTGAAGGCGGCCGGGGCGCTCAACGCCTTGTAATCTATTCACCTCGTCCAAGCGAAGAGTGCGCGGCTTAACGGCTCGAATCGCCCGGCAAGCCGCATCAAAGAGCGGCGCGGGAGCGGCTGGAAAGCGATCTGCTGAAGCCAACGCGCCCATAGCAAACGGCGGCTGAATCTTCCGTTGCAGGCCCGGGCGATTTTCCGGCAGGCTTGGGGCCACTCCAGCTCGCCCCGGCTGTATTTCACAAGCGGCCCCAGGGCCAACTCGGCAGATTCCAGCGCCATTGACATCCCGTTGCCGGTCATGGGCGGAATCATCGTGAGCGCATCGCCGATGCGGCATTCGCCCTGCGCTTCCGGTTTTCGCCCCCGGGTGTCGAGCCCGGCGACCGTGCAAAAACTACTTTCCTCAAAACGGGCGTGAACGAGCCGGTCATGCAGGGGTGAACCTTCGCTGCCGCGTAGCCATTGCTGCCAGTGCGTTGCCAAATCGGGAATGCTGGTTTCGCTGCGGAACAGTCCGCAAACGTTAAAAATGTTTCCAGGCAACCGGCACACGCCGACGTAACCGGAAGAGAGGAAATGGAGCTCCATATCTGCCAGCGGGAAGACGTTGCTCGCGTGGGCTTTCAACCCGATCCAGCGATAGCCGTCCACCTTCGGCTCGATGCGCCGCCCGCTGGCGTGAACGACCCCCGGCGCTTCATGGCCGTGCCATCGCTCCCCGGCTTCGAGTTCTCCGCCGATGCGCTGAAACTCGCCCGCCAGCACCCGGTCCAAAACGAATCGGGAGATGCACAAACCCGGTTGGGGAAGGGGTCGCGGCGGGATGCTGGTGGAGCGTTCGAAGAAAGCGGCGGTGCGGGCGAGACAGATCCCGGCGTTTCCAAGAAGGCCGAGCAAGCCGATGCGCGCAAGCACCTCCTGCCCGCGTCCGGAGATGAATTCGCCGCAGACACGGTGCCTTGGATAATGCCCTGCTTCCCAAAGCGTGACCGGCACCCCGTGTTGCCGCAACCCGATCCCCAGGGTCAGCCCGGCAATGCCGCCTCCCACAATGACCATCGGTTTAGGCATACCGTCTGGCGATAAAGCAGTGACTGAACAACCCCGCCGAGGCTTCGCTGATTTGCCACGCTTCCGGTTCGGGCCATAACGACGAGAGCTCCCGGTTTGCAAAACCCGCTCTTACACTTACCGGGGCATCGTGCCGGGTCACCGGGTTGCAGCCGATCGCCCCCACGAAGTGGGACGCGGTCCAGGCAAAGGCGGAGCGCCGCGGTTCGCAGGCGATGAAGAGACAGGTTCTTGCCGCAATCCGTTGGAACAACGCCCGCAAAGGCGCGTCCTCAAAATGATGCAAAAAGAGGTTGGCCAGCATCACGTCCACCCGTTCGGATGAGCGATTAAGCCAAGTCATGACGTCAAGCGCGACCGGCGTGGCATGCCAACCCAGTTCCATAAATGCGCCGCGCGTCTCCTCGGTCATGAGGTAATGGAGATCGATCAACTCCGCCTCGGCGGTGACGCCCAGCGCCGCCCAGGAACGGGCCAGCTCCAGCAACAAGGCACCGTCGCCCGCCCCCAGCTCGCAGACTCGGAGCGAACGGACCCGGGCGGTTTCCATATCCAGATGTTCGTAAAACGCCTCATTGATGATCCGGGCGTGCCCCATCACGCGGTTGAGCCGCCGGAGATCTGCCCGCGAACGCATGGCCCAGGGAGCCGAGGCGGGCAGGTGATCGAGCAGTTCGGGTCGGACAACGCGGCGCATACGGTTTAATCGATTTTGAAGAGGGCTCCGTGACAGCTCAACCCGGCCCCAAACGACGACATCCACCACCAACCGCCGGGGGCGGATTGCGCCAACGCCCGTTCCAAGGCAAAGAGCACAAACGGGCTGCTCAGGTTCCCAAAATCGCGCAAAATCCCGGAGCTGAACCGCAGGTCGGTTTCGCTCAAGCAAAGCTCTCTTTGTAACGCGCCGAGAACTTGACGTCCGCCTGCATGCAAAATCGTTGCGCTCAAATCGGCAGGGGTCAATCCGGCTTCGAGCAACATTTCGGTCCGAACCGTTCGGACATCGGCCGCCACCCGTTCGGGCACCTCGCGGCTGAGAACATTGCGCAACATCCCGCCGCGTTGTTCGAAACGCAAAAGATCCCGCTCCGCCGGGCTGTGATGGCTTGCCCCGGCTTTCCACTCCACCCGCCGCGAGTGCGTCACGGGGCGATCCGACAGCACCACGGCGGCGGCTCCGTCCCCAAAAAGACAATTGCTCACCAAAACGCCGGGATCGTCGTCCAGGAAAAACGCGGCGCTGCATACTTCGACGCAAATGGAGAGAATCTGCCGCGCCCCTCCGGCGGCCAGCAACGCCTTGGCGGTGCGCAGGTTGGGGAGCGCCGCGCCGCATCCCTGGCCGACCAGGTCCAGCGACTGCACATCGCGGCGAAGCCCCAGGCGTTCGCTCACATAACTGGTAATCCCCGGGCAAAGGTAGCCGGTGCAACTGCTCACGATTATGGCATCGACTTGCTCGAACGGGAGGTGAGCCGTTGCGAGAGCCCGTTTGGCGGCTTGAGCGGCCAGATCGGGGGCGTGTTTCTCAAACCGGGCGTGCAACGCATCGGGCGTCAGCGTAAATGCCTCGGCCAGATCCGAAAGCGCCAAATGACGGGTCGCGATGCCGTTCTCGCCGCACAACACCTTTTTGAGCAACGCCTGGGAGCTTCGCTGGAGCTGCGGAAACTGGGGCGCTTTTTGAAGGGCCGCCCAGCATTCCGCCTGGGTGAAACGACGGGGCGGAACGGCAGTGGCAATGCCGGTCAAAAACATGGGCTCTCCAGCGTTTTGAGGTGATGTAAGAATGAAGGCGGCACTCAGTTTAAACGCGCCATCCCCCGCCACAGGTTGCACGAGAAAACCTAGAGCAGTTTCCGTTTATTTTGTCGCATGCTCTTCGGCGGCGCGGGCTGTTGCGTGTCATTTCGAGCTTGGGCAGTATTAAAAATACAGCCACTGCGCTCAAAAAGCCCCGCATCAACCCACGGCGCTCTCAGATCATTGCGCCAAACTAACCAGAAAATGCTCTACCACCCCGACTTGATCAATCGGCAAAAAGAGCCGGGTCCCCGGTTTTCGCAAGCAGTTCCCCATACGACGCCGCGATTTTCTTGAACGCCGCGTCTTTAAAAACACGCAGCGATTCGGCGCAGACGCTGCGGAGGCCTGCGCTGGCATCGATGCGCACCGAGGGACGGTCCTGGCGCTCATGCAAGGCCAGGAAAATGGCCTGCGCTTTTTGGAGGGAATCGAGCCCCTCGAAATCGTTCGGCGCATCGCCCCGTCCGTGAATGCGCCCGATGCTTTCCTTCACGTCAATATCCATGAAGAGGATCAGATCCGGCACGGGGGCGATCGCCTCATTGCTGGCGATGATTTGCTCGTAATCGACGCCCCGCGCCCCTTGGTAGGCGGCATTGCTCCAGTAATAGCGGTCCAGGATAACAATCGCGTTTTCTTTCAGGGCCGGGCCGATGCTCCGTTCCACATGTTCCTTGCGGTCGAGTCGGAAGAGTTCCAACTCCTCCTCAATCGAAAGCCGCCCGGTGTTCATCGATTCCCGGAGTTTTTGCCCGTAGGAAAGGCTGGTCGGCTCCTTGGAAAAGACACAGGCCAGGCCGCGTTCTCCGCACCATTGGGCGAGAGTGGCGGCGACGGTCGATTTGCCCGTTCCATCAATTCCTTCGATCGCGACCAGCAGACCGCCTGGAATGGGGGTTTTCATGAGAAAAAGAACTTTATTTCGAGAGCCAGGTGAGGACCGCTTTTTGCACATGGAGCCGGTTTTCGGCTTCGGCGAAAATCGTTTCGGCTTGGCTTTCCATCACTTCGTCGGTGATTTCCTTGCCCCGGTAGGCCGGCAGGCAGTGCATCGCCAAGGCTCCCGGCGCGGCGAGCTTGAGGAGGTCGGAGTTGATCTGGTAACCGCCCAATTGCGCAAGGCGGTATTCGGTCTCTTTTTCCATCCCCATGCTCACCCAAACGTCGGTATAAAGCACGTCGGCTCCTTCGGCGGCGGCCCGGATATCGTCGGTGACGACCAGGTTGCCCCCGGCACGCGCGATCAGTTCGGGCGCGGGCTGGAACGCCTTGGGAGCGGCGATGCGCAGGTTGAAATTGAGCTTGGAGGCGGCCCAGATCCACGAAGCCGGTACGTTGCAGGCGCCGTCCCCGATAAAGGTGATGGTTTTGCCTTCGTAGGTGCCGAGCTTTTCCTGAATCGTGAACAGGTCAGCCAAAATCTGGCACGGATGCTCGTCGTCGGTGAGGGCGTTGATGGTGGGAATATTGCTGTAGCGGGCGAAATCTTCCACATCGCTCTGTGCGAAGGTGCGGATCACCGCCCCGTGCAACATCCGGCCCATCACGCGGGCGGTGTCTTTGATCGGTTCGCCGCGTCCGAGCTGGATGTCGTTGGTGCTAAGGAAGAGGACGTCGCCGCCGAGTTCCCGGATACCCACTTCAAAGCTGACGCGTGTTCGGGTCGAAGATTTGCTAAAGATCAGCCCCCAACACTGATGCCGCAACGGGTGCTCGGTGTGGTGGCCCCGGGTCGCTTTGAGCGTTTGGGTGAGGGCCAAAATTTCGGCCATGTCCGTGGCCGGGAGCGACTCAAGGGAGAGTAAGTGCTTCATAAGGGAACCAATCCAAGTTTAAGGTAATACAGAACGTAAAATTTCAACGGCCCGGTCGATATCGGCCCGGGTGATGTTCAACGGCGGCAGCCAGCGGACGCTGTGGGTTCCGGATGGGACGCTCAAGAGTCCGTTCTCGTGCAAGCGCGCGATCATCGCCATGCTGGGGGTCCGTGAATCGCCGATCCGCTCGGAGAAATCGGCGACCATTTCAAAAGCCATCATCAGTCCCACGCCGCGCACTTCTTTAATGAAAGGGGAGCGCAGGTTTTCAATCGCCGCTTTGGCATACGCCCCCATTTCGCGGGCGTTGGCGAGAAGGTTTTCCTCTTCGATAATGGAAAGCACCTCGTTCGCCACGGTGCAGCCGAGCGGCGTGCCGCCAAAAGTCGTCCCATGAGAGCCGGGGCCGAGCAGGTTGGCCAGGCTCATCTTCGAGCCGTCTTTCATGGCGATTTCCCGGTCGCGCACCCAGAAGGCACCCATCGGATAACCGTCCGCGATCCCCTTGGCCCAACTGACCGCGTCCGGGGTCACCCCTTCGTCGGCCAGCGTTTTCCAGCCACACCAGTCGCCGGTGCGGCCCAGGCCGCTCTGGATTTCATCGAACATCAGGAGCAGGCCATGGTCATCGCACATTTGGCGCACGGCCTTTAAGAATTGCACTGTCGCGGGCCGCACCCCGATTTCCCCTTGGATCGGTTCCATCAAAATCGCAACCGTATCCGGCCCGATGGAGCGGAACAATTCCGGCGCGTCGTTAAACGGCACATGGCGGAACCCGGGGGTGATTGGGTCGAACCCTTTTTTCACTTTTTCCTGCCCGGTTGCGGCAATCCCAGCCAAGGTTCGCCCATGGAAAGAGCCATCGAAAGTGAGGATCTCAAACCGGTTGGAGGCGTAATCGAGTTCCTCTCCGGCGGCGTGGCGGGGCAGGGGAGAACGGGTTTCATTCCCAAATTTGCGGGCGAGCTTGTAAAGCCCTTCATTGGCTTCCGCCCCGGAGTTGCAAAGGAAAACTTTGCCCGCGTGACCTACCAGCCGGACTAGCCGCTGCGCCAGTTCCCCCTGAGGACGCGTGTAGTAAAGATTGGAGGTATGGGTGAGCTTGCGTGCCTGGCGCGTCATCGCATCGACCACGCGCGGGTGGCTGTGCCCGAGGGAACAGACGGCGATTCCGGCTCCGAAATCGAGATATTCCTTGCCCGCTTCGTCCCAGACACGGCAGCCTTCGCCCCGCTCCAGGGTCAGGGGGAAACGCCCGTAAGTCGGGATGACGTATTGGTCGAATAATTGCTGCGTGCTTTCCATTTGGGTCTCCTCTGGGTCGCGCTAAGCGACAATTTCGGTGCCGACGCCGTTGTTGGTAAAGACTTCCAGCAAGAGCGAATGCTGGATGCGGCCGTCGATGAAATGAACCTTTTTGACCCCTTTTTCGATGGCGCTGACGGCCGATTTCACCTTCGGGATCATCCCCCCGGCAATAATCTCTTCCTCGATCAACCCTTCGACTCCCTCAATGGAAAGGGTGGAGATGAGCGAATCGGGCTGTTTGGGATCGCGCATGATGCCGGGGACATCGCTCAGGTAGATCATCTTGGCCGCGCCCAGCGCCGCCGCGATGGCTCCCGCCGCAGTGTCGGCGTTGATGTTAAAAGAGGCTCCGTTTTCGTCGCGTCCAATGGGTGAAATCACCGGGACGATTTCCGACGCCACCGCCTTCTGGATTTGCTCCAGGGCCACGCCGACGACCTCGCCGACAAAGCCCAAATCGACTTCCTCCCCCTTTTCATCGCGCTGGAGAGGGAGTTTTTTGACCTGGAACACTTCATTGCCGGGGATGCCGATGGCCTTTCCGCCAAATTCGTTGATCGTCTCGACGATTTTGGGGTTGATGCTGTGGGAGAGGACGTCCTCGACGATGCGGATCGACTCCGCGCAGGTGACGCGCAGGCCGTTGACAAACCGGGGTTTGATTCCCGCCTCCCGCATTTGCGAGGTGATCGCCTTGCCGCCGCCGTGTATCAAAACCGGGTTGATGCCGACCGCTTCCAGGAACACGACATCGCGCAACAGGCGTTCGACAGTGTGCTCGTCTTCCATCGCGCTGCCGCCGTATTTGATGACGAAGAGCTGGCCGCGATATTTTTGAATAAACGGGAGCGCCTCAATGAGGGCTTCCGCGCGGACGAGATGCGATGCTTTGGACATTAAAAAAAGATTCGGATTGGCGTTTGGGATTGGGAAAAACGACCATTGGAAAGCCCCAACGCCGTTTGCGCAACCCAAAAAATCATTCGCCCATGTTAAACTCGACGTAGGCGGTGGTAAGGTCGGTGGTGAAGACGGTGTAATCGGCCGCTCCCATGTGGAGGTCCACCGTGATCGTGAAGCGCGGGTTGGCGACGACTTCCTTGAGCTTGGAAAAAGGGGTCGGCGCGGCCATGCCGTTTTTTACGGCGATCAAGCCGTCATAGTAAATATCGACATTTTCCTCCCGGATTCGGGCCATGGAGTAGCCGATAGCGTCCATCACGCGCCCCCAGTTGGGGTCGCCGCCAAACCAGCAGCATTTGGTGAGCGTGGAGTTGGCAATCGCTTCGGCGGCTTTGCGGGCATCCTGCCGGGTCTTGGCTCCGCGGATTTGAATCGTCACGTATTTGCTGACCCCTTCGCCATCTTCAACGATCATCCGGGCCAGGGCGCAGCAGACGTGGTTAAGCGCATTCTGAAAACGGTCGAACTCGCGCTGGCCGTCCTGCAACGGGAGGTTCCCGGCGGCTCCGTTGGCCAGAACCAGCACGGTGTCGTTGGTGCTCATGTCGCCGTCGATGGTGATCCGGTTGAACGATTGCTCGACGGCGTCCGAGGTCGCCTGCTGGAGCAGCTTTTTACTGATCGCGGCGTCGGTCGTGATGAAGCAGAGCATCGTCGCCATGTTCGGGTCGATCATCCCGGCCCCCTTGGCAATGCCGCCGATGCGGACTTTTTTGCCGTGGAGCGTGATTTCGACCGCGATTTCCTTTGGCTTGGTGTCGCTGGTCATGATCGCTTGCGCGGCCCGCAGGCTTCCATCATGGGCGAGAACCTGGGGAGCCTGGGCGATGGCGGCTTCCATTTTTTCGATCGGCAGGGCGACTCCAATGCGGCCGGTGGAGCAGACGAGCAGTTGTTTTTCCTTAAGGCCGAGCGCCTTGGCCGCCGCCTTGGTCATCCGTTTGGCGTGTTCGATGCCGACGACCCCGGTGCAGGCGTTGGCGTTGCCGCTGTTGGCGACAATGGCCCGCGTTTCCGAGGCGCGAATGTTGGTTTGTGAAACGCGAACCGGCGCGGCTTTGACCTTGTTGGTGGTGAAGGTTCCCGCCGCAACGGCAGGGATTTCCGAGTAGACAAACGCAATGTCCGGCTTGGAGGTGTTCGCGGCTTTAATGCCCGCATAAACGCTGCCGGCGGTGAACGATTGCGGCGCGGTAACGCCCCCGGGGATCTCGATCGAACTATTCATAGGAATTGCGGAACTAAGGAATGCGGATTAAAGGAGCCCTTCGGTTTCTGGCAGGCCGCACATGAGGTTTAGACTTTGGACGGCCTGGCCGGAAGCCCCTTTGACGACGTTGTCTTCGGCGCTCATCAGGACGACCCGGCGGGTGCGGGGATCGTGCCGCCAGGCGATATCGATGTAGTTGGTGCCCGCCACGTTTTTGATGTCGGCGGACCCGGCCGCGCCTTGCAAGCGGACGAACGGTTCGCCCCGGTAGGCGGCTTCCAATGCGGTGGTGATTTCCGCCTCGCCAATGCCGGGGAGGAGGCTCGCGTAAATGGTGCTCACAATCCCCCGGTTTACGGGGATCAAATGCGGCGTGAAGCTGATGACCACGGGCATGCCCGCCGCGAGGGAAAGCTCCTGCTCAATCTCGGAAAGGTGCCGGTGTTTCGGAACGCCATACGCGCGCGCGCTTTCGTTGCATTCGCAGTACAGGTATTCGGGCGCGACCTTTTTGCCCGCGCCGCTTACGCCGCTCATGCTGGCGACGGCGATGCTGGCTGGGTCGAGCAACTTCGCCCGCAAGAGCGGGATCAGCGGCAGCAAAATGCTGGTCGGGTAACATCCGGCTGAGGCGACGAGGTTCGTTCCGCGAATCTGCTCCCGGTACACCTCCGGCAACCCGTAGACGCTCTGGGAAAGCAGTTCCGGGGCGCGATGAGCCTCGCCATAAAACTCCTGGAATACAGCGGGATCATGAATGCGGAAGTCGGCGCTCAGGTCGATCACCTTGAGCCCTCCTTCGATCAGCGGCCTGGCATACTCGTGCGCCAGCCCGTGAGGCAGGGCGAGGAACGCGACCTGCGCCCCGGACCCGATCACGGCCGCCGCATCGGAAGCCGTGAATTGCACCTCGGCAAACCGGTGATGCTGGAACCGGGGATAGACTTCGGCGATCGACTTTCCGGCGAGCTGCCGGGAGGTCACGCAGACAAGGTCCACCCCGGGATGCCGCATTAAAATGCGGATCAATTCCTGGCCGGAATACCCGGAAGCTCCAACGACAGCGACTTTGACGAGATTCATGAGGGGGTCGAGCCTACGCCTGCGCGGTTTCTTTGAAAACTGGAAAATCTCCCCCGGACATCGAAATTCTAGGAAAAGAGAATTTTTGAATTAGGTAGTGTGGTCACGAGATCTGCACGCCATCCACTTCGGCTTTTTGCGCCATTTTCTGTCAATTTTTGCGGTCAATATTCACCAATATTGCCCAAAAAATTGGCGAAAAATGGCATCAAAAATCCTTTGTGCCTGTCATGCGACTCTCGTGACGACACTACCTAGGAAGCCAGGAATCCTGGAAAAGACAGAGGAGGAAGCTTGAGTAGATGGATTTTCCTCGACCGTTCCGAAGCAAAACCTCTGATCCATTCTCCTTTCCTGGCTTCCTAATTTTACTTCCTTTTGCGTTCGTGAACACTTCCTAGCCGGGGCGAGGCAGGGAATTCCTGATCGAGCATTCAGGGCATCTTTAAGGTTGCGCGGCTGCGAACTCTTTTCAGTCACCCCGCTGTTCCGATGAACTCCCGAGCCCTCTACACCGGTCTCTCCTTTGGCCAGCTTTTTTTGTTCAAAGAAATGGAAACCAGAGCTTCCACGTTTCACAAAAATAAGACGAGCCCCCGCCGAAGAATCACCCAGCCCAATCTGATGCGCGTGGCGCTTTTGGGATGGCTGTTGGGGATGACCGGGGCGATCATTTTCCAGTGCCTTTGGGGATAGGCCCGGGCTGTCGATATTCAAAACCCGCCGCAACCCGGAGGGTTGCCAGCGAATAGCCGGTGGTTGAGCGTTAGCGACACCACCGGATGAGGTGTTTGAAAGAATTCACCCCAACGGGGTGGCAGAGCCGTCGCCTCGTTTTCTGCCACCCCTTTGGGGTGAGGCGCGGTTTTGCATTGACCGGTGGTGTCGCTTCGCTCAACCACCGGCTATGGGCTTCAAACCCTTTGGGTTTGGCTCGATCTGAATGTCGATTCAGCCTAACCCCGGGTTAAGGGACTGCGGCTGCCGTCGGCGCGGCGGATGCGGCAGGCGTTACGGAAGAGCTTCCGGTCGTGGACGGGGCCGGAGTTGCCGGTTTCGGCTTCGGGTGATCCATCGCAATGAGTTCGCTCACGGTGACGAATTTGAACCCTTTGGCCAGCAGACCGTCGACGGTTTCGGCCATGGCATCAACCGTCGGGGCATGGATGTCGTGGGCCAGAACGATGTACCCCGCCTTGGTGTTGGTCAGGATTCGTTGGGCGACGACCGCAGAACCGGGCCGCTTCCAATCAAGAGGGTCCACTTCCCACAATATGATTTTGAACCCAAACTGTTCGTTCGCCCATTTCCGCTGTTTCTCACTAAACGAGCCAAAAGGGGGGCGGAAGACCTTGGGTTTTTGGCCGGTGATCTGGAAAATCACATCCTGAGTCCGCTCAAGCTGGCTGCGGACGGCGGATTCGGACATCTTCGCCAAATTGGGATGATCCCAGGAGTGGTTGCCGATCTCATGCCCTTCGGCCACTTCCCGCTTAATGATCTCGGGGAATTCGTGAGCGTTGACCCCTTGGACGAAAAAAGTGACCTTGACGCCCCGTTTCGCCAGGAGATCGAGCAGCCGCGGGGTGGTGGTTTTGCTCGGGCCGTCGTCGAAGGTCAGCGCAATGTAAGGCCCGTCTACATTCGCCGCACTGTAGGAAATGCGCGGCCCGTTATGGGCATTCGGGGCAGCCACCGGAGCCGGGGTCGGCGTCATTTCGGAATATTGCGCCGCCGCGCCGATCGGGAGAATTGCAAAGGCGAGGAGTGCCAGAAAGGAGCGAAACTTGATCATAGAGAGAATTTGGAGTTAAACGAACCGTTCGAGCAGAACCCCCATTTTCCGGACGGTTTGCTGAGGCCAATACGCTTTGTCGGTGGAAAGAGAGTGGTCGAGGGCGGTGTGTTCGGGCCAGTCGGGAATCGTCGGCATCCGGGGGATGACCCGGGCGAGGATCGCCTTGGCGGTGGCGACATTCTGGTGCAGACAGTCGATGACGCTTTGGGCCGTGACTGGTTTTTCTTCGGTCCGCCAGCAGTCGTAATCGGTCACCATGGCCAGGGTTGCGAAGGCAATTTCGGCTTCCCGGGCCAGTTTGGCTTCGCCAATATTGGTCATCCCTATCACATCGAAGCCGAGTTGCCGGTTGGCCTCACTTTCCGCGCGGGTCGAGAACGCCGGGCCGTCCATGTTGACGTAAGTGCCGCCGTTATGGACTCTTGCGCCGACTTCGCTCGCGGCCTGGGCGATCAATTCCCGCAACGGAGCGCAGGTGGGGTCGGCAAAAGCAATATGGGCGACGATGCCATTGCCAAAAAAGGTGTGTTCGCTGCGGCGGCTCGTCCGGTCAAAAAACTGGTCCGGCAGGACGACATCGCACGGCTCGTATTGGGGCTGGAGACTCCCGACTGCCGAGACCGAGATGATCCAGCGCACGCCCAGGGAACGGAGGGCGTAGATATTGGCGCGGTGATTGATTTCGGTGGGCAGGAGGCGATGGCCGCGTCCGTGCCGGGGGAGGAAATAGAGAGTCCGACCGGCGAGTTCGCCCCGGATAATGGCATCGCTGGGAGTACCCCAAGGGGTTTCGACCTGGATTTCGGTCGGGTTGGTGAGCCCTTCGATTTCATAAAGCCCGCTGCCGCCGATGATGCCAATGGGTGCGTTTTGCATTGCACCTATCATTAAAGCATTGCTCCGGGCCTTGAAAAGGATTGGTTATGTAAAACTGCGGGCGATTGCTTGGCTGCACGACCTACTCCCGCGAAGGCGGCGTGGTCTTTTTGGCGATTTTTTCCCGGCCCAGTTCCAGGATGCGCCGTTCACTGCGCGTGAGGCTGTGAATCCCTTCGCGGGCAATTTTGTCCAAAATCGGGTCAATCTCCTGGCTGATGAATTCGCTGGAATCCATATGCTCCTGGCGTTCGCGAAGGCGGCGGCGGTCCCGGAAAAAACGCTGAAACCAAAAGGCTCCCCCAAATCCAAGCCGCCGGGCGTAAAACCATCCGGTGAGCGCCCCTCCGAGGTGAGCCACATGCCCGATCTCCCCGCCCATCCCGGTGAGCGCAAACAGAATGGAGGTTCCCACGACGCCGCGGCCCAGCCACTTGGCGCGCATCCGGATCGGGATGACAAAGAAGATCAGCGCGGTGATTTCTAGCTCCGGCAAAAGCGTGGTGAAGGCGAGCAGGATCGCGCATACCCCGGCCGAGGCTCCCAGCAAATGGATGGAACCGGGGCCGGCGAGCAGTTGCAGAATCCCCCCGGCCAGCCCGCCCAGGAAATAGATGCCCAGCAGGTGCCGGGGGCCGCAGATGATCTCCACCTCACGCCCCGCAAAGTAGAGCCCCAGGCAATTGACGAGCAAATGGAGCACCCCGCCGTGCAGGAACATGTAGCTCAGTAATTGCCAGTAGTAGCCATTGGCAATCCCCTCGCGGCTGAGCGCAAGATAGGTTTCGGCCCATTCGGGCGCGATCAACTCGCTGCCCCATTGCAGCAGGAAGGCTCCTACATTAAGCAGAAGGAGCAGCATCACCATGGACATCCGGTCTGCCGATCCAGAGCGGAAAAATCGGTATGATGGACGTCCAAACTCCATTCGATGTGTTTCCAATTTTACAAGGTTCTACAGAATGAATCGGGCTGGAATTGGCGGTTGCGCGGGGAGGTAAATACCGGGCCGATGCCGGGTTTTCTGTTTTAAAGATTCGCCTGGAGGCGTTCCAGATTGTCCACGCAGATCTGGGACCAGCTTTCCAGGTTTTCACGACGCGCGACGAGTTCTTCGCGGGTCAGGAATTCCAATTGGGTGATCATCTGTTCGCGCTTGGTGACCTGGTCGGTTTCCAGCTTGAAGATATGGACGACCCCGAGGTGAACCTGGCCGACCGGGTTGGAATCGTCGTTGAGCAGCGCGACAATGTGATTGCTAAAGCGGGTCTGGATATTGAGTTCCTCGGTGACTTCCCGTTGAACCCCTGCCAGATAAGCGTCCATATCGAGGGCGAAAAGATGTTCATCGCCGTCATTCATATGGCCGCCGATCCCGACGGAACCTTTGGCGGCGAGGCGGGTTTCCCCCGCTTTCTTACCGCGAACATAATGCAGCACGCGGCCTTCGTGGACGAGCAGGGCGTAGGGGATGATCTGTTTGAGGTCCGGGTTGGTCTCCGCAGCAGGTCTTGGGGTGAAAAAATTGTTTTCGCGCGCCAGCAAGGCCGGGAGGTAATGCTGCACGTCGAAGTTCAAGCCCTGGAAAGCTCCCAATTGCTCAAAAAGGGAACGCCGCACCACAAGGATCATTTCATCGGTCATAAGTAGGGAAGTGTCGCGGGGAATGGCGCAGGTTTCAATGCGGAAAAATGGGCATCAAAAAAGGGCGCGGAGATGGCTCCCCGCGCCCTGAAGTGGATGGCTTCGGTTCCCTGCACCTAGTGGAGGAACTGTGCCCAATCGACCCCGCGCATATCCCCGGTCTTCCGGAACTGCTGGTGCATGGCGAAGGCCGCGCCCAACGCCTGAGGCGTATGGCTGTTCGGGAAGCAGTCGATGTAGGCGAGGAGCTGGCCCTTGTATTCCGGGTGGGCGCAGTTCTCGATGACGAGGCGGGCGCGTTCCTCGGGGCATTTGCCTCGCAGATCGGCGATGCCTTGCTCGGTGATCACTGCGGAGACGGAGTGTTCGCTGTGATCCAGATGGCTCACGAACGGCACGATGGCGCTGATGGCTCCGTTTTTGGCGATCGACGGGCAGGTGAAGATCGACATGTAGGCGTTGCGGGTGAAGTCGCCCGATCCGCCGATGCCGTTCATCATTTGCTTGCCCATGATGTGGGTGCTGTTGATGTTGCCGAAGACGTCGGCTTCAATGGCAGTGTTGATGGTGATCAATCCCAAGCGGCGCACGATTTCCGGGTTATTGGAGATTTCCTGCGGCCGCAGAACGATGCGGGAACGGAAGAACTCGAGGTCGTCGTAGATCGATTGGAGGATGTCGTTGCTCAAAGTGAGCGAGGAACCGCTGGCGAATTTGACTTTGCCGCTGCGAACGAGCCCGATGACGGAGTCTTGGATGACTTCAGTGTACATCTCGAACGCCGGGATTCCGGGGTGGACCCCCATCGCGCCCAAAACGGCATTGGCGATGTTGCCGACGCCCGATTGGATGGGCAGGAATTCGGCCGGGATGCGCTTTGCTTTCATTTCGGAGGCCAGGAAGTCGGCGACGTTCTGCCCGATTTGCTTGGTGACGTCCGACGCCTCGTCAAAGCCGCCGGTTTCGTCCGGCTGGCAAGTCTCCACCACGCCGACGATCTTGGACGGATCGACTTTGATCACCGGGCTGCCGATCCGGTCGGAAGGCTTGTAGATCGGGATCTCGCGGCGATGGGGCGGGTCGAGCGGCTCGTAAATATCATGGAAACCGCGCAGCCCTTTGGGATGGTTGGCGTTGAGTTCGATGATGATTTTGTCGGCCATGCGGCAGGCGGTCGGCACGATGCCGACGCCCGAGGTAACGACGATTTCGCCTTCCGGGGTCACATCGCAGGCTTCGACAACGGCCCATTTGACTTTACCCAAAAATCCGTAACGGAGGTTTTGGGCCACCACGGAGAGGTGCATGTCGAAATAGCGCGTCTTGCCCGCGTTGATGCTTTTGCGCAGGTCGGCGTTGGATTGGTAGGGCGTGCGGAACGAGATTGCTTCGGCGAGCGCGAGGGCGCCGTCGAGCGATTTTCCGGTCGAAGCGCCGGTGACGACGCCGACTTTGAACGGTTTGCCTTCGGCGTGGAGCGTTTTGGCGCGCTCGGCCAAGGCGAACGGGACGGCTTTGGGCGATCCCGCAGGGGTGAAGCCGCTGAATGCGATGGTGTCGCCGTCGTTAATAAGGGAAGCCGCTTCTGCGGCTGTGAGTCTGGGCAGTGGAGTGGACATAAAAAAAAACAAAACCGGCACGGAGGAGTTTACCTGCCGTGCCGAACCGACGGGCGGATTGCGTTTCAGTGAAATGCGATCAACCCGGTCATGGAAGTAGATGGAAAATAAATGTGCTAAATGGACCGCGTTATTCGATGCGAATGAGACCTTGCCCCTCTTGGACGGCGGTGCCGACCTCGACGAGAATCTCGGCGACTTTCCCATCGGAGGTCGCGTTAATATAGGTGTTCATCTTCATCGCTTCAAGGGTGGCAAGCTGATCGCCTGCCTTGACTTCCTGGCCCACCTTGACGCTGATGCCGACGAGGTTGCCGCCGAGCGGGCTGGTGATGACGCCGGGACCGGCGGGAGAGATCGCCGAGCTGGCGGAGACCGGGGAGGAGGCGGGAGCGGAAACTCCGGCCGAGGCGACGGGGGCGGCCGAGGCGGTTTCGTTGGGCAGTTCGACGGTGACCTCGTAGGTTTTGCCTTCGACGGTGATGCGTAAGCGTTTCATAGGTTAGCGAAGTTTGTGGGATGAAAAGATGTGGCGGCGACCTTCCAAGGCCCACGCCATACGCGCTGCCTCGGGGGATTGACCTTGGTTGACTTGGCGGATGGAGAGAATCTTGGCGGGCGCTTCGATGGCGGCGTGGATGGCTGCCGTGATGACGGCCACCAGGACGGTGTTCTCGGAGGCTGTGGGTGACGCTTGGCTCATAATGATGTGAGGTGGTTCGGGAAATTCCGGCCTCTCCCGTTTTGGGAAGAGGCCGGATTGAATTCCTGCGCTTTAGAGCGGGATGTTACCGTGTTTCTTGGGCGGACGCACCTCGCGTTTTGTGAGGGTATTGCGAAGCGCCCGTGCGACAACGGCCCGGGTTTCGCTCGGCTCGATCACGTCGGTGACGCTGCCGATGCCCGCAGCCTGGTACGGGTTGCTGAATTTCTCGCGATATTCCGCCAGAAGCTCGGCGCGCCGGGTCGCTTTGGCTTCCGGATCGGTGATCTTGTCCAGTTCTCCCTTGTAAAGGATGTTGCTTGCGCCTTCCGCGCCCATGACGGCGATTTCCGCAGTGGGCCACGCGAAAACGGCGTCGGCGCCGAGTTCCTTCGAGCACATGGCGATATAGGCGCCGCCGTACGATTTGCGCATGATGACGGTGATCTTCGGCACGGTCGTCGAGGCGTAGGCGAAGAGCATCTTCGCCCCGTGGCGGATGATGCCGCCGCGCTCCTGCTGCTTGCCGGGGAGGAAGCCGCCGGTATCGACGAGGGTGACGAGCGGGATGTTGAAGATGTTGCAGAAGCGGATGAACCGCGCCCCTTTGTCGGATGCGTCGATGTCGAGCGTTCCGGCCTTGGCCATCGGGTTGTTGGCCACGATCCCGACGACGATGCCCTGGATGCGGGCGAAGCCGATCACGAGGTTCTTGGCCCAGTCCATCTGGACTTCAAAGAAGTCGCCGCCATCGACGAGACGTTTGATCACATCATGAACGTTGATCGGCATTTTGCCGTCGGCGGGGACGAGTTCGTCCATGCCGGGATCGCTGGTGAGGTCGAGCGGAGTCCCCAGGTGGTGGGGCGGGTCCATCAGGTTGTTGGAAGGCAGGAAGCTCAAGAGCTTCTTGGCGAGCGCGATCGCGTGGGCGTCGTCGCTGGCGACGAAGTGGATGTTCCCGGAGACGCTGGCGTTGGCCGCCGCGCTGCCGACTTCCTCCATCGTCACGACTTCACCGGTGGCCGCCTTGATGACTTCCGGGCCGCAGATGAACATGGTCGCCTGTTTGTTGACCATGATCTGGAAATCGGTGAGCGCCGGGGAGTAAGCCGCGCCGCCGGCGCAAGGCCCGGCAATGACGGTGATCTGAGGCACCACGCCGGAGGCTTCGACGTTTTTGTAGAACACTTTGCCGTAGCCGGAGAGGGAGCCGATCCCTTCCTGAATGCGCGCGCCACCCGAGTCGTTGAAGGAGAGGACGGGCATGCCGTGGGTGACGGCGTAGTCGATTGCGTTGCAGATTTTCTCGGCGTGCATGTTGCCGAGAGAACCGCCTGCGGTGGTGAAATCCTGGCTGAAGGCGGCGACGGGACGTCCGTCCACCTCGCCCACGCCGGTGACAACGCCGTCAGCGGGAAGGTCTTTGCCGAGCAGGCCAAAGAGAATGGCGCGGTGTTGGGCGTGCATGCCGAATTCCTGAAAGGTGCCTTTGCTGAAAAGGTTGTCCAGGCGTTCGCGGGCGCTCATGAGGCCCTTCTCATGACGTTTTGCGATTTTGTCTTTGCCGCCGAGGTTGAGCGCTTTTTCGCGCCGCTTTCTCAGCTCATCAATGAGGTGTTGTTCGATTGGCATGGTTTTTTAGTGGTTGTCGGTGCAGAACTCGGTGAGCACGCCGAAGGTGGATTTGGGGTGGAGGAAGGCGACTTGCTTGCCGTGGGCTCCGGGGATCGGGGTTTCGTGAAGGAGCTTGACGCCCGCGTTCTTGGCCTGGGCGAGCTGGCCCGCGATGTCGTCGGTGGCGTAGGCTACGTGATGAATGCCGCCATTTGGGTTCTTTTCAAGGAACTTGGCGACGGGGCTTTCCGGGCTGGTCGGTTCGAGCAGCTCGATGTGGGTGCCGCCGACGGTGAAAAAGGCGGTGCGCACTTTCTGCGATTCCACTTCTTCGCGGTGCTCGCATTTGAGCCCGAGGGCTTCTTCGTAATATTTCACCGTTTCGTCCAGAGACTGAACGGCGATGCCGAGGTGGTCGATCTTGTTAATCATGATGGATGGTGTAGGCGTTAAAGAGTTGTTTGACTGCGGTGGAGGCTGAAAGATTTCCGGCGAGGACTTCCCGTTCAATGTCGGGCCATTCGGCCACAATACCGGGATTGTGGATGAAGTCGTGCCAAAGTTGCTGGCTGAGCATGTCCTCGATCCAGTCGAGCGTCTGCCGTTTGCGGTTGTTTTCGAAAAAGCCGCTTTGCCGGGTGATTTCGTGAAAGCGTTCGACCACTTCCCAGGCTTCCCGGATTCCGGTCTGTTCGAGGCTTGAACAGGTTAACACTTCCGGTTTCCAGCCGGGGGTGGGGGAGGTCAGGTAATGGAGTACACGGGCAAATTCCACACGCGCCGCTTCGGTGCGCGGTTTGTTGCTGCCGTCGGCTTTGGTGACGAGGAGCGTGTCCGCCAGTTCGATGATCCCTTTTTTGATTCCCTGCAATTCGTCCCCGGCTCCCGCAATCAGGAGAACCAGGAAGAAATCGACCATTGAGCGTACGGTCGTTTCGCTCTGGCCGACTCCGACGGTTTCGACCAGGATCACATCGTACCCGGCCGCTTCGCAGAGCAGGATGGTTTCCCGGCTTTTGCGGGTGACGCCTCCCAGGGTTCCACTGGAAGGCGAGGGGCGGATAAAGCAGTTCTCTTCCCGGCAGAGCATTTCCATCCGGGTTTTGTCCCCCAGGACGGAACCCCGCGAGACGGTGCTGCTCGGATCGACGGCCAGGACCGCCATCCGTTTGCCTTCCCGGCACAGCATGCAGCCCAGCGCTTCGATAAAGGTGCTTTTGCCCGCTCCAGGGACGCCGGTGATGCCGACGCGGATGGAGTTGCCCGAGTAGGGGAGCACTTGCCGCACGACCTCTTCGGCCAGCGGCGTGTGCTTGGCGGCGTTGCTTTCGATGAGCGTGATGGCCCGGCCCAGGGCGGTCCGGCTGCCGCCGCGCACGCTCTCGACGATCTCCCGCGCACGAGCCACGACCGACGGGTCGGGTTCGCCGTTGCGGGGCGATGGGTTGAGAGCAGACGTGGCGGCGATCATGCATCAATCTCAGGCATTCGCGCGCTTGACCATTTCTTCGAGCATTTTAGCGGCTGCCGTCGGGATGACGGTGCCGGGCCCAAAGATGAAGGCGGCTCCGGCGGCGTAGAGGAAGTCGTAGTCTTGCGCCGGGATGACGCCTCCGACGACGACCATGATATCTTCGCGGCCGAGCTTCTTCAGTTCCGCGATCAACTGCGGGACGAGGGTTTTGTGACCGGCGGCCAGGGAGCTGACGCCGATGCAATGGACGTCGTTTTCGACGGCTTGCTTGGCGGTTTCCTCCGGGGTCTGGAAGAGCGGCCCGATATCGACGTCAAAGCCGAGGTCGGCGTAGGCGGTGGAGACCACTTTGGCTCCACGGTCGTGACCATCCTGGCCCATTTTGGCGATCATGATGCGCGGGCGACGGCCTTCTTTCTCGGCGAAGGCGTCGGTGAGTTGGCGGACGCGGGTGACTTCCATAGATTCTCCGAATTCGCTGCCGTAGACGCCCGTAATGGAGCGGATGACGGCGCGGTGGCGGCCATAGGTTTTCTCCAGCGCGTCGGAGATTTCTCCGAGGGTCGCACGGACGCGGGCGGCTTTGACGGCGAGGTCCAGGAGGTTCCCGGTGCCGGTTGCGGCGGCATCGGCGAGGGCGTCCAGGGCGTGATCGACGTCAGCCTGGTTGCGCTCGGCCTTGAGTTTCTTGAGCTGGGCGATCTGGGATTCGCGGACGGCGCTGTTATCGACTTCGAGGGTGTCGATGACCGCTTCCTTCTCGAGCCGGTATTTGTTGACGCCGACGATGGTCTCGCGGCCGCTGTCGATCTGGGCCTGCCGACGGGCGGCGGCTTCTTCGATGCGCATTTTCGGGAGTCCCTCGTTGATTGCCTTGGTCATGCCGCCCAGGGTTTCGACTTCCTGGATGTGGGCCCACGCTTTTTCAAGGAGGTCCTTGGTGAGGGCTTCCACATAGTAGGAACCGGCCCACGGATCGACGACGCGGCAGATGCCGGTCTCTTCCTGGAGATAAAGTTGGGTGTTGCGGGCGATGCGGGCCGAGAAATCGGTCGGCAGGGCGATCGCTTCGTCGAGCGAGTTGGTGTGCAGCGATTGGGTGTGCCCAAACGCGGCGGCCATCGCTTCGACGCAGGTGCGGACGACGTTGTTGAACGGGTCTTGCTCGGTGAGGCTCCAACCGCTGGTCTGCGAGTGGGTGCGCAGCGCCATCGATTTGGAGTTCTTCGGGTTGAACTGGCTCACGAGTTTTGCCCAGATCACGCGAGCGGCGCGCATCTTGGCGATTTCCATGAACAGGTTTTTCCCTTGCGCCCAGAAGAAGGAGAGGCGGGGAGCGAAGGCGTCGATGTCGATGCCTGCCTTGACGCCGGTGCGGAGGTATTCCAACCCGTCGGCCAGGGTGTAGGCCATTTCGAGGTCAGCCGTGGCTCCCGCTTCCTGCATGTGGTAGCCGGAGATGGAGATCGAGTTGAACTTGGGCATGTTCTTCGAGGTGAACTCGAAGATGTCCGCGATGATCTTCATGGAAGGCTCAGGCGGGTAGATGTAGGTGTTGCGCACCATGTATTCCTTCAGAATGTCGTTCTGAATGGTCCCGGTGAGCAGCTCCTGCGCGACGCCTTGTTCTTCGGCGGCAACGATGTAAAAGGCGAGCACGGGAAGCACCGCGCCGTTCATCGTCATGGAGACGGAGATTTTGTCGAGCGGGATGCGGTCGAAGAGCGCCTTCATGTCGAGGACGCTATCGACGGCCACACCGGCTTTGCCGACGTCGCCGACCACGCGGGGATGATCGGAGTCGTAGCCGCGGTGGGTCGCCAAGTCGAACGCGACGGAGAGGCCGCGCTGACCGGCCGCGAGGTTGCGGCGGTAGAAGGCGTTGCTCTCGGCGGCGGTGGAGAATCCGGCGTATTGACGGACCGTCCAGGGCCGGGCGACATACATCGTGGCGTAAGGCCCGCGCAGGAATGGGGCGATGCCGGCGGTGTAGTTGACGAGCTGGTTGCCCGCAAGGTCGTCGGCGGTGTAGACGGAGTTGACGTCGATTTGTTCCACCGTGCGCCAGACTGCTTTTTCAACGGCAGCGGGCGTGGGGGTCACGTCGGTTTCGGTCAGGTTGAGCGTGCTAAAATCAGGTATCTTGCTCATTACTAGAAAATTCCCAGTTTGGTTGCGATGCCGCTGAGAACTTCGTAGCAGTTCGCGCGGATGTGGATGAACTCGTCGACGCCGGCTTGTTTGAAGGCTTCGATTTGCTCGGTGGGGTAGCCCGCCAGGATGACGGTCATTCCGGCTGCTTTGAGCGCGGGGACCAGGGCGGGGACGATTTCAGGATAGGTGTCGTCGGTGGAACAGATTACGGCGACCGATGCACCCGAGGCTTTGGCGGCTTCGGCTGCTTCTTCCGGCGTTTTGAACCCGCGATTTTCCAATACTTCGTAACCGCCTGCCTGGAAGAAGCCGGTGGAGAAGTCGGCGCGCGCCTTGTGCTGGCGCAGCGGCCCCATGTTGGCCAAAAAGACTTTCTTTTTGTCGGAGGCGCTGACGGCGGCGCGCAGGTTTTCGAACGGCTCGGCACCCCGGATGGGGGCGAGGGTTTCGATGGCCGAAGGGGCGGGTTGGCCGTGGCCTGCGCAGCTGCATCCGCACGGTTTGCGGGAAGCACCGGCTTGGTCGCCTTCGAGCGGTTTCTCGGTGGCATTGGCGTAAACGTTCACGCCAATCAACGAGATGCGGCGCTGGGCAACCTGCTCGGCGGTTTTAGCGGCGACGGCCTTGACCTGCTTCTGCGGGATGCCCGCTTCAAGCGCTTTGGTCATGCCGCCCGCTTTTTCAATCTGCTGGAAGATGGCCCAAGCCGCAGTGGCAACTTGCGCGGTGAGCGTCTCGACATAGTAGGAGCCGCCCGCGGGATCGACCACGTGGTCGAAATGGCATTCTTCAGCCAAAATCACCTGCGTGTTGCGGGCGATGCGCTTGGAGAATTCGTCCGGGGTGCGGACGACTTCGTCAAACGGCCCGACAAAAAGGCTGTCGGCCCCGCCTGCAACGGCGGAGAACGCTTCGGTGGTGCCGCGCAGCATGTTCACGTAAGGATCAAGTTTGCTCTTGTTCCATAACGTCGTGCTGGCGTGGATGCGCATTTTTTGTGACTCGGCGTTGCCACCGCTGGCCGCGACGATCTTGGCCCAGAGGAGGCGGGCAGCGCGCAATTTGGCGATCCCCATGAAGAAGTCGGCCCCCATGGCAAACCCGAAGGTGATCTTCGGGGCGAGGGTGTCGATGCTCACGCCGCGGCTTTCGGCCTGGCGGAGATATTCGACGCCGGTGGCCAGCGCGAAGGCGAGTTCCTGCACGGCATTGCCGCCCGCGTTGCTATAAAGGCGGGTGTTGACGGCGACTTGGTCGGCTTTGGCGAGTTCGTCAAAGGCGGCGTCGAGCGGTTTTTCAAGCACGCCGCGCACGAGCCGGATCAACGGATCGACGCCGGGAGCGCAAGGGCTTTCCTGGGCGACTTTCCACGCTCCGGTGGTGCGGGTCCCGCGAACGTAGGGAGGCTGACCGGGCAGGGAGCCAAGGTGAGTCAACGCGCCGAGGTCTTCCTTGCGGTAGATCGGCTGAATGGAGATCCCTTCCAGGGTTTTGGTGACGAGTTTTTTCTCGAAAGGCGCCCCTTTGAGGGTGTCCTCCGCGGCTTTGCGCCAATCCTCGTAGGAGGGGATGGGGAACTCGTCCAAGGTGAGAGGTTTGTTTTGGCTCATGGATTTATTTGGCTTCTTCGACGACGACTTCGTGACGGGCTCCGTCCACGTTGAGGACATATTTGCGGCCCACGGCAGCTTTGGCGGCTTCGCTTACAGGGGCAGCCGGTTTCTTGATGGGGGCCGGTTTTTCGCCTTTGAGAACTTTCTCGAGCTCAGCCGGGAACATGGCCCAGAGGACGGCGTTTTCGTCGCTGTCATCGTAGCCCTTGGCCTTGAGTTCGGCTTTGATCTTGGGCATGCGGGGCTCAAGCAAGTCGGCGGGACGGCATTCGACCGGCTGCTGGCCGGTTTTTTCGATGGCGAGCTTGAGGACTTCGGGGTCGATCGGTCCCGGGGTCTTGCCATATTTGCTGAGGGCAATGTCCATGGCGGGCTGGGAGAACATCTTCCAGCGGCCAAACTTGACGTTCAGCATCGCCTGGGTGCCGACGATTTGCGAGGTCGGCGTGACGAGCGGAATCCAACCGAGGCATTCGCGGACGTAAGGGATTTCCTTGAGCACGTCGTCGAGACGGTCGGCCATTCCTTGTTCCTTGAGCTGGTTGCGGAAGTTGGAAAGCATGCCGCCGGGAACCTGGTATTGGAGGATGTCGGCGTCGGTTTTCTCGTTCTGCGGGCTCGTGAAAGCGCCGAGTTCAGCGTAAACTTTTTCCAGGTGCTCGCGGATTTGCGGGAACTTGCTGGTATCGTAATCCGGACGGCGTTCGCTGTTGTCGAGCATCGCCAGGGTGAGGAGGATATCCGGCTGGCCGGTGCCGTTGGCGAACGGAACCATGGAGCAATCGACGGTGTCGATGCCGTTTTCAATGGCGGCGTAGTAGGCGGCGGGCCCGTAGCCGACGGTGCTGTGGGTGTGGAGGATAATCGGGATTTTGACCTTCTCCTTAAGCGACTTGACGAGGGCGCCCACCACGGAGGGGGAGATCAAGCCCGCCATGTCTTTAATACAGATGGAGTCGCAGCCCAGTTTTTCGAGTTCAACCCCGAGCTTGACGAACGATTCGAGCGTGTGGACCGGGCTGATGGTGTAGCAAATGGTGCCTTGGGCGTGCTGGCCCGCCTTTTTGACAGCTTTAATGCAGGTGACCAGGTTGCGGGTATCGTTGAGCGCGTCAAAGATACGGAAAATATTCATGCCGTGCTTTGCGGAACAGGCCACGAACGCTTCCACCACGTCGTCGGGGAAGCTGGTGTATTGCACGATGTTCTGCCCGCGCAGGAGCATCTGGTGCGGGGTTTTTGGAGCCAGCTTTTTCAGAGTATCGAGGCGGTCAAACGGATTTTCGCCCAGGAAACGGAGGCAGGAGTCGATGGTGGCTCCCCCCCAGGTTTCGAGCGATTGGAACCCGATTTCGTCCAGCAACGGAGCGATCGGGGCCATTTGTTCAGTGCTCATTCTCGTCGCGGCCAGCGACTGGTGGCCGTCGCGAAGGACGGTGTTGGTGATGGTAACCGGTTTCATGGAAGGCATTGTGGAGCTGCTATTAGAAGTAAAAATAGTAGAAGGTCATTTGGCGCGGCTGCGCATTTGTTGTCCAGGGCACGCCAATTCTTGTTTGTCAGTCCAACACGGGCAGCCTGTCTTGAGAGGTAAAGGGATGGAGGTTGGCCGTGCTTGGTCTGGTCATTTGACATCTAGATTAGGGCATGTGAAAAAAATCACAAGATCATCTTTAACCTCGTTCCCAAGTTGCACTTGGGAACGTCTATATTTCGGTGGGTTCTTCGGGCGGGTTCCCTGGGGGATGATCGGCTGTTGTGCTTCCAATGTGCTTGATTCTGCTGACACGGCTTGCGAAGTGCAACTTCGCCGGAAGATGCGTTCCCAAGTGCAACTTGGGAACGAGGGCTGGTGCGGATTAACCTCGTTCCCAAGTTGCACTTGGGAACGTCTATATTTCGGTGGGTTCTTCGGGCGGGTTCCCCGGGGGGGATGGGGCATGGAACTGGCCTCGACCGCATCCGGGGTTACGAAAAAACGAGGTAAAAGGGTGTCGCTTGGGCCTTGCCCGAGCCGGAAATCCAAGTCATCTTCAAATCCTTGGATTTCGCCTCTCTTTTTTCATGAATGTCTCGATCGATTCTCAACGGTTTGGCGGCATGGGCCGTCTTTATGGAAGCTGTGCGCTGGAACGCCTGGCGCAGGCGCATGTGGCTGTGGTCGGCGTGGGCGGGGTCGGCTCCTGGACCGTCGAGGCGCTGGCGCGCTCGGGCGTGGGCCGGTTGACGTTGATCGACATGGATGACGTGTGCATCACCAATACCAATCGGCAGCTCCCGGCATTGGAGGGGGAAATCGGACGGCCCAAAGTGGAAGTTTTGGCGGAACGGGTCGGCCGGATTCATCCCGGCTGCATCATCAACCCGGTGAGCGAATTTTTCCTGGATAGCACCGCGGACCGGCTGCTTTCGCCCGAGCACCGTTACGATTGGGTGGTGGACGCCGTGGACCGGGCCGCCATCAAGACCCTTCTTATCGTGAAAGCCCGGGAGCGGGGGATCGAGGTGTTGACTGTCGGCGGCGCGGGAGGGAGGCGCGATCCCACCCAAGTGCGCTGCTGCGATCTGGGGAGTACCGTGAGCGACGTTCTTTTGCGGCAGGTGCGCCGGGAATTACGCAAAACCTACGGTTGGGCGAATGGCGCAGGCCATGAGTATGGGGTCGCAGCGGTTTATTCCGCCGAACCGCAAATGTTTCCGCAACACGACGGGACCGTTTGCGCCGTCAAGCCGGGGGGCGATGAAAATTTGCGGATGGATTGCGCGAGCGGCTACGGCTCGGCATCTTTTGTGACCGGCGCGTTTGGATTTGCGGCGGCGGCGGAAGTGGTGCGGCGGATTGCGCTTGGCTGATCGGGACACGGTTTACCGGCGGTGCCGATAAACTCGACTCCCTCCATCTCACCAGCGTTGACGCGGGATGCGAGACGTGACTACCGTGGCACCCATGCTCCCCGAAATCCAAAAACTCCTTCTCCTGCAAGATCGCGACCAACGGATTCGCACTTTTAAAACAGAACTCAAAAACGCCCCTCTCGAACGCAAGGAGCTGGAGGCCCGCCTGCAAGCCGCCTCTCTGGGCGCGGAACAAGCCAAGGCCAGGGTGCGCGACCAGGAGCTGGAAAAGAAACGTCTGGAGTTGCTGGCCCAAGGCAAACGGGAGCAGATCGCCCGTTTCAAGACCCAGCAGATGCAGACTCGCAAAAACGAGGAGTTTCAGGCGCTTGGAAACGAAATCAACCATTTCGAGCAGGAGGTCGGCAAAATCGAGGATCGCGAGTTGGAAATCATGGAGGAGATCGAACGCTTGACGCCTCTTCTCGCCGAGGCCGAACGGAATGTGGCCGAGGCGCGGAGCCGTGTAGCCGGTCAGATCGCCGATCTGGAAGCCAAGATCGTGATCATCACCGATAAGCTCAAGGCGGCGGAAGCCGAACGGGCCACGCTCACCGAGGGAATTGATGAAGATTTGCTCGATCAATACAATCGCCTCTTTGCCTCAAAAGGAGGCAATCCGGTGGTGCCTTTGGAACACGAGGTTTGCACCGGGTGCCACATGAAGCTGACCACGCAAACGCTCGTCCGGGTCAAAGGCGGGCAGCAAATCACGCATTGCGAGCAGTGCGGCCGGATTCTGTATCTCGGCTAATAACTTCTATCTCGGTTTTTTTCGGAAGAAGAGAATCCGCAGATTGCGCAGATTTTCGCCGATTATTTCAGTATAAATCTGCGTTCATCTGCGCAATCTGAGGATAACTCCCCCTCTTGGATTTATGGGAGTAATCGGAATGATCAGCCCCGTAAAATGCAAAACAGCGATGCTCTTTGGAAGCATCGCTGTTTTGAAAAACAATCGGCGTCGGATTAACGCTTGGAGAATTGGAACCGCTTGCGGGCGCCGGGTTGACCGGACTTTTTGCGTTCCTTCATTCGGGGATCACGGGTGAGGTAGCCTTCCGCTTTGAGCAGCGGGCGAAGCGTGGCGTCCACTTCGAGCAGGGCGCGGGCGACGCCGAGACGGGCGGCTCCGGCCTGGCTGGTTGCACCGCCGCCGCTGGTGTTGACCGAGACGTCGTAGGTGTTGACGAGCTTGGTGAGCGTGAGGGGCGCGAGAACCGTGTTCTGCAAGGAGGCCGTCGGGAAATATTCTTCAAAAGGCCGGCCGTTGACTTCGACTTTGCCGGTACCGGCGATGAGGCGGACACGGGCGACTGCCGTTTTGCGGCGGCCGGTGGCGTTGTTAGCTGGAGTAGTTGCCATAGATGCTTGGGATCTTTAGAAGAGAACTAGAGCGAGGTGACCGGGGTCGGCTGCTGGGAAGCATGCGGATGTTCGGCACCGGCGTAGACTTTCAGTTTGGTGAATACGTGGCGGCCGAGGCGGTTGTGCGGGATCATGCCCTTCACGGCGTGTTCCACGAGAAGCTCGGGATGACGCGCACGGCGTTGTTTGAGATTTTCGGTGTGATGTCCACCGACGTATCCCGAGAAGCTCATAAAAGTTTTGGCTTCTTCTTTTTTGCCGGTAACACGGACTTTATCGGCGTTAATGACAATGACGAAATCGCCCGTGTCAACGTGGGGTGTAAATACTGCCTTCTCCTTGCCGCGCATCAGGTTGGCCGCTTTCACGGCTACACGTCCAAGGACTTGGTCCTTGGCGTCGATGATCCACCAGTTGCGCTTCACCTCGTTGGCTTTGGCTGAAAATGTCTTCATAAAACGGCTGTCGAAAGGGCGAGCAAAGTATTGGTCTGACCCACCCCTGTCAATTGTTTCTTGTGTTTGCGCGAAAAAAGTTGCGTCAAACGATTCAACATCCCGGATGGCGGCTAAGAGCCCGCACTAGATTCGCTATCCAATCAGAATCCGGCGATGTCGGCAAGTTGATTTGTTTTTTTTGCACAAATCGAATGGCACCGGGGGGAAACGCAGGCGCAAGACAGGGTCACGTTGAGTGTGACAACCCGGCAAGGCGGGTGTAAGCTGGCGGGATGAAAAACTGTGATTGGACCAGCCGACTGAAACCGCTCTATCAGCGGGCATTGCAGCGTTATCAGGCCGGGGATCGGGATTTAAAAACCTGGTTTACCGCCTCCGAACAGGAAGAACTTGCCTCTATCGGGGCGACGCCGATGGAACTGTTCGATTATGCGGAAGACGCCGAGTCGCTCGATTGGGAAACCGCTCTGCTCATCATGGCGGTGCGGCGCGACTACTTCGTGGTCATGCAACAGGGGCGCCCGTCGAGCCACCGGATCGTCATGGCCGATCTTCCCGCCAAAACTGCCGAACTCGATGGCATCGTGTGGCTGCCGCGGATCATCCAGAAGGCACAAGCCCGGTTGCGGGGGGAAATGCCCAACGAGCTGATGTATTGCTGCGGAGGCGACCGCCGGTTTTTCCAGGAACACGATATCCACCCTGCCGATTTCCTGCGGCAAGTCTGGGCCGCGGGCGGGGACGAGAAACGGATACTGCAATATGTCAAGAGCGGCGGTAAATTCTGAGGAGTTGGAATAAAAATTTGGAGGCAATAGACTTCAGCCCGCACCTTGCCTCTCCCAATTCAAAACTCACCCTCAAAGATTGGGCAAGGTGGATCGACCGCCCCGCGGGCAAGGTGGGGAAGGGGCTTTCCATCCGGACATGGGGCGCGCATTCTCGATCGCGCCCGGAGGTCTCGATCCACCTGCTCTCCTTAAAAACCCGCCGCTCTCAACAAAACCGAACTTTTAGGTTGCGCTATGGACGGGAGCCGGTATGTTCACTGTCCCTTTTCCGGCCATGAAAGCAGACATTCATCCTACTTACAACGAGACCACCATCACCTGCGCGTGTGGCAAGGTCTATCACACCCGTTCCACCCGCCGCGAGATCCGCGTCGGCATTTGCGCAGCATGCCATCCGTTCTTTACCGGGGAGCAGAAATTCGTCGATACGGCAGGCCGCATCGAGAAATTCACCCGCCGTTACGGCAAGGCTGCTCGCCAGTAGCGACATTTCGGACCATTTTAAGACGGTGACGCGCCAAAAGATGCGCGTCACCGTTTCTTTTTTGGGATTTGGTATATTGACGCCTTATGGACTTTGCCCCGCTCATTCAGAAAAAAACGGAACGTTTCAGCGAACTCGAAGCCGAGATCGCCGAGGGTAGCGTTTTTGGCAACCCGCAACACGCCCGCGAAGTGATGCAGGAGCATTCCCGGCTCAAAGCGTTGCTCACCGCCTGGGAAGCGTTTGGCAAAACCCAAACCGAACTGGCCGACAGCCAGGAACTGGCCAAGGGGGAAGACCGCGAGATGGCCGAAATGGCCGCCGAGGAACTCCCCGCCCTGGAACAACGGCTGGTCGAGCTGGAGCGCCAAATCCAGATTTCGCTCCTGCCGCCCGAGCCGGGAGAGGACCGCGACGCCATTGTGGAAATCCGTGCCGGAACCGGCGGAGCCGAGGCCGCGCTTTTTGCTGCCGACCTGTTCCGGATGTATTCGCGCTATGCCGAAGCGACGGGACTCAAGATCGAGATGATGGAATCGAGCCCCTCCGAGTTGGGCGGCTTCCGCGAAGTGATTTTCCGCACGTCCGGCGATTCCGTTTTCCGCAAGCTGCGCTATGAAAGCGGCGTTCACCGGGTCCAGCGCGTCCCCGCCACCGAAGCCCAGGGGCGCATCCATACTAGCACCGCGACGGTCGCCGTGTTACCGGAAGCCGAGGAAGTCGATTTTGAACTCAAGCCCGAAGACCTCCGCATCGAAGTCTGCCGTGCGGGCGGACCCGGCGGCCAGGGGGTCAACACCACCGACTCCGCAGTGCAAGTCATGCACATCCCCACCGGAACGATCGTCCGGTGCCAGGACGGCCGAAGCCAGCAAAAGAACAAGGAAAAAGCGATCGGCATCCTGCGTTCCCGGCTCCTGGAAAAGAAGCAGCTCGAAGAGGCGGAGAAATATTCCGCCCACCGCAAGAGCCTCATCGGAGGCGGCGGACGCGAGGAAAAAGTGCGCACCTACAATTACCCGCAAAATCGCGTCACCGACCACCGCATCGGCCTGACGCTCTATAATCTGGACCGGTTTGTGGAGGGGGAAATCGGCGAAATGGTCGGCGCGCTCCAGGCCGAGGATGTCGCCGAGCGGCTCCGCGAAGCCAACCTTGGTTAACCGCTGAGGAGCCGCAATGATCCTCACCTTCAAAGTCAGTGATCGATTGCTCGTCCTTGCGCCGCATCCGGACGACGAATCGCTGGCCACCGGGGGGCTGATCCAACGCGCCAAGGAAGTCGGGGCGCGAGTGCGCGTTATTTTTGCAACCAACGGGGACAACAATCCCTGGCCCCAGCGCTGGGTCGAAAAACGCTGGCAGATCGGCGCAAACGAGCGCCGCCGCTGGGGAGCGCTTCGTCGCCGGGAAGCGCGCAAAGCGCTCCAACAACTCGGACTGGCGGAAAAACCGTGTTTTTTAAATCTGCCCGACCAGGGGATCACCGGTAAACTGCTGGAAGCTCTCCCGGAGCCGGTCGAACGGCTTTGCCGCGAAATTGAGGAGTGGCAGCCGACCTGCCTGGTGATCCCTTCCCCCAACGATCAACACCCGGATCACAACGCCCTGTATGTGCTGATCCAGATTGCCTTGGAGCGAATGGGCCGGACCGATCTCAGGCAGATCCAGTTTCTTGTTCATTGCCGCAGGCCCGATTGGGTCCCGCATTTGCGAGAGCTTCTGCTCACCGAGCCCGAGCGCCTTACCAAGCGGCTGGCGATCCGCTGCCATGCCACCCAGATGGTCTTGAGCCGCAAACGATTCCTCTCCTACGCCCGCACGGTGGAGAATTATTACGGGCCCGTTTTGGTGGAACCGGTTCTGGAGCATCATCCACTGGGCGAAGCGTGGGTCGCGGCTGGAGCCCTCAATCTTCACGGGGTGATACCCGCCCCGTGGCGTTCCCGAGGTTCCATTCTCATTGCGGGAGAGTCGCCTGAAGGGGGCAGCCTGCGGTGGCAATTAAAACTCCCCGCCGCCTCACAAAAAGTCCGCCTGCGTGACGCCTCCACCGGAGAGCTGTTGCGTTACGCGACCGTGCGAATTACGGGAAAATTCATGCAGATCAAAATACCGCTTTCCCTGTTCCAACCGCTCTCGCGGCTGTTCGTGAAACTGGATCGCCGGAACGTCTTTCTCGACACGGCCGGCTGGCGCGAAGTGCCGGTGTTTTAGCAGGCTGTTCAGTGGATCGACCGCTCCGCGGGCGATTCGGGACGGCGCCTTGGAATGGCAGGCGCACTCCCATCGCGCTCGGAGATCGCGATCCACCTTAAAACCGGAATCCCGGTGGCGCGAGGCGTTCGGTTTCCAGAAAATAGCGCAGAGCTTCGACCACCCCGTCGCTGCAACGGGCCTGGGCCACGTAACCGCCCGCTTTTTGCACCGCCCCTTTGACTTCCTCAATCGCATTACCCGGCGCGGCGGCCCAACGGGCAAACGTGCCGTCAAGCATCGAGATGTCGTTGTGATGATCCCCGGCCGTGAACGTTTCGTGAATGGAAACCTCCGTCAACCGGCAAAGCTCTCCCAATGCCGCCCCCTTGGAATAATGGGCATGGCAGAAGCGCAGATAAATGGTGTTGCGCTGGTAATGAAAAAGCGATTCCGGGCTGCGCGAGGTGTGCAGATACTCGATCACCCGATCCATTTCCGCATCACTTTGGGCCACAAGCCCCACCGGTTTGCTGTTTTCGTAAATCGGTTCGGCCCCGGTCTCTTCGCGGATAAACCGGAGCATCTCCTCCAGAAAACAGGCCTCTTGCTCGAACAAAAGGTCGTGAGCCAAAAGACATTGGCGGTTCCAATCCCCATAATCCTGCCATTGCCCCTGCGCATTGCGGTGAAAGATCTCCCGTTCGTTGGTCAGGATGTAATCCGGCTCCAGTGGAAACTCGAATTGCCGCAGACCGTCTTGCGCAAACGCCAGATCCCGCCCGGTGTTGAGCGCCCAAAGCACGCCGCACCGACGCAGCTCGGCCAGCAGTTCAAAGAGGGCAGGGGCAACCGGAGGCGACGCGTAATGGTCAACCAACGTTCCGTCAAAATCGGTGCTTAAAAGGCGAATCATGGAATAGGAGATTCTACCCGGCAAACGCGGTTGGACAAGCAGCCAGCCTCGGGTAATCTCAAATTTATGAAATCCGCTTACGAACTTGCGATGGAACGGCTCGAAAAGAAAGCCCCCTCGATCAGCCTTTCCGATGCCCAAAAATCCGAAATTGCCGAAATCGAAAGCCTGGCCAAAGCACGCGTCGCAGAAAAAGAGCTATTCCTGGGCGAACAAATCCACAAAGCCCGGGCTTGCGGAGATCTGGGCGAGATCGAAGCGTTGGAGAAACAACTCGCCAGCGAACGCCGCCGCATCCGGGACGAAGCCGAGGCCAAAAAGGAACGGGTGCGCCAGGCTACACAGGGTTGACGCGGTCCACAACTTTTTCAACGACCCGCCGTAAGTCGGCCAGTTTCACCGGTTTGGGCAAAAATGCCGTGGCTCCGGATTTTACCACCAACGGGTGCATTGCGTCCAAAATCCCCGAAAGGAGAATGATCCGCGTCTCGGCATGGCAGGAAAGGATGTGATGGCAAATCGTCAACCCATTAAGACGCGGCATCATGACATCCATAAGGATCACGTCGGGGTGGAATCGTTCGACGTTGCGCAAAACGTCAACCCCCCCCGTCGTTACAGTCGAAACCACCGCCTCGTTGCAATGGCGGAGGTAAGAGGCCATGGCGCTGGCCAGTTCGCGATCATCATCTGCAATCAGCAATCTCACGGGTCTTCACAAAAGAAGCTTCCGTGCCAACCGGGGAACAATCGCCGCGAATTTTAGAAATGAATTAAGAAGCCAGGAATCCAGAGGTTTTATCCGCAGATTGCGCAGATGAACGCAGATTATTTCAATAGGAATGAGCGGTGAGACTCCATTGATGTCCCTTGAAACAGTTTTTGAAAATCTGCGGTAATCTGCGCAATCTGCGGACTCCTCTGTTTGGATTTCGTGAACACGGCGTACCGGCTCAGGAAAAGCGCAGGAAATCCCGCAAAAACTGTCCCCAGATGAAAAACATGCCGCGCCAGGAATAGCGCACCATTCCCTCCTCCTCCGGCAAAAGCAGCCCCACCGCGAGATTGTGGTCGATCTGCTTTTCCATATCCTTTTGCAAATCGATCTGCATCTCCTCCGGCTTGGCGGGCAGCACGCTCTCGGCGCTCACACCTGATTTCGCCAAAAATTTCCGGTGCCCTTCGATCAATTCCAGCACCCCTAAATCCCCGCGCAGACGGTTAGTGCGAAACTGCGGCGAGAACTTCATGGAATACGAAAACGGATAATTCCAGGTGGTCCATGCCGTTCCGTCGTGGCTGCGGGAAGAGAAGCTCAAATAATAAAAGGCAAAATCGTTCTGATCGACCAGGCAGATGGAAGCCTGCAACCGTTCGTCGCTTTTGTAAAAGAGCCGGAAAAACTGCCGGTCATCCTCCCAGTTCCACCCGGCATCCTCGACTTGGTTAAAGCCTTCCTCCTCCAATTCCTCTGTGAGCGAGGCAAGATCGGGGAAAATATCGTTTGACGGCGGAACCTGATGGCGTAACGGTTTAACCCTTGGCAGGCGGGTCTCGCGCACGCGGGTTAAAATTTCCAGCCACGGCAACAAAAGCCATGCCAAGCCGCACGCCGCTCCGATTTCCCAGCGGCCTGTCAATAAATAACCCGCCAAAAAGGAAGTCCCCAGGATACCCAGGGAGCCAAGTTTAAAGAGCACGGGATTGGCAAAACTGCGCAATCCCATGCTCATCAACACCCCGGCAAAAATGAATAGAAAATTAGACATCGAAAATGGCTCCGGGGATCAGCAAAAGGCCAAACCGGGGAAAAATCCAGCAGAAGTTGCCGCCAAATCTCTCCAAAACTGCCCGATTTAAGTTGCAAACCTTGAACAATTTGTGGGCCAGACCCGGCAAAAGCGGGTCTTGCCCGACCGGCAATTTCAAGCCAAACTAATCGGCTCATGACTGACGATGCGCTCAGATCGGAATTACAAAAGCGGGGGATTTTTGTCACCTCGTTCGAAGACCTGTACAATTGGGGCCGCAAAAACTCCCTCTGGCCGCTCCAATTTGGCCTGGCGTGCTGCGCCATCGAGATGATCGCCGCCGCCGCCGCCCGCTTTGACATGGCCCGGTTTGGCGCGGAAGTTTTCCGGCCCTCCCCCCGGCAAGCCGATTTGATGATCATCGCGGGGACCGTGACCAAGAAGATGGCCCCGCTGGTCGTCCGGCTTTACAACCAGATGCCCGAGCCCAAATATGTCCTCGCCATGGGGGCTTGCGCCATTTCCGGCGGGCCGTTCAAGGAAGGGTACAACGTGCTCAAGGGGATCGACCGGTATATTCCGGTGGACGTCTACGTTCCCGGATGCCCGCCCCGTCCCGAAGCGCTGCTCGAAGGGCTCATCACATTGCAGAAAAAAATCGAGAAACAGCGCCTTTTTGGGAAACAGCTCCCCCGTCATGCCGATCCTCAGGCGCCCGCTGAATACCCTGTTCCCGCTTACGGCCCCCATGATTTGATTCCTCCGCTTAACCCGGACGTTTTTTGTCCCAAACGCAACGCCTCTTCCGCCGAATGACTTTGACTCCGCAAACCGTCCTCGACCGGGTCCATGCGGCGCTGCCCCAGGCCCGCATCGAACTTCTCAATAACCCGAGCCCTTCGGGCCAACATTCGCTGCTCGTGCATCGCGACGATGCGCTCGAAGTGGCGCAGTTTCTCAAAAATGACCCGGAACTGCTCCTGGATTACGCTTCCAACGTGAGCGGCGTCGATTACCCGGACCATCTGGAAGCCGTTTACCACCTCTTTTCAATCGCCCAAAAACAGGGGCCGATCGTTCTCCGCACTCGCACCGGCGACCGCTCGGGCGATGCATGCCTCCCCTCCCTCACGCCCGTCTGGAAAAGCGCCGATTTCCAGGAACGGGAAGCATTCGACCTCCTGGGCATCCGTTTTGAAGGGCATCCCGATCTGCGACGTTTGTTGATGTGGGACGAGTTTGTCGATCACCCGCTGCGCAAAGATTACGTCGCCCCAGAAGATTACGAATACGAGCCGACGCCCCATGGCGAGATCCTTGCCAAAATTAGCGCCCCCGCTTCCCAAGCATGAGTTTCCTATCGCACACTTCCTCCATGACCGAAGCTGACGGAGCCGGGGCTCAGACCCTGGATGTCTCGCTCGGGCCGCAACACCCTTCCACCCACGGCGTCTTCCGCATGAACGTTCGGATGGATGGGGAGACTGTGGTCAAATTGCAGCCGGTCTTTGGCTACCTGCACCGGAACCATGAAAAGCTGGCCGAAGGCAAAAGCTGGCTGGGCTCCATGCCTTTCACCGATCGGCTCGATTATATTTGCCCGATCACCAACAACTGGGGATACGCCTTGGCGGTGGAAAAACTTGCCGGGATCGAAGTGCCCGACCGGGCGGAATACATCCGCGTCATCGTCGGCGAAATGACCCGTATTCAAAACCACACGGCGTTCCTTGGGTTCATCCTGGGAGACATGGGGGCGTGGGGTTCGGCGCTGATGTATGCGTTCCGGGAGCGGGAAAAAATCCTCGATCTCTTCGAAGGGCTTACCGGTGCCCGGATGATGGCCAATTACATGCGTTTTGGCGGGGTCCGTTGCGATCTCCCGGCGGGCTGGCTCGAAAAAGCCCGCGCCTACATCGAGACCTATCCGGCGTTCCTCGATGAAATGGAAAAATTCCTCACCGGTAACGAAATTCTGCTTTCGCGACTCCAAGGAGTTGGCGTTATGAGCGCCGAACGGGCCATTAACGGCGGCCTCTCCGGCCCCGTCCTGCGTGCCTCGGGGGTCGATTACGATATCCGCAAGGTGGACGGCTACGGCGTCTATCCCCGGCTCAAATTCCGCGTCCCGCGCGGAACCGTCGGCGATTGCTTTGACCGGTTCATGCTCCGCATCCTGGAAATCCGGGAGTCGATCCAGATTCTCCAACAGGCGTTCGCGCAAATCCCGCAAGGCCCGATCCTCAACCCCGCCGTCAAGACACGCGGCTTCAAGCCCCCCGTCGGCGAAGCCTATGGGCGGATCGAGGGGCCCAAGGGGGAACTCGGTTTTCACCTCGTCAGCGACGGCGGTGAAAAACCATATCGTTACCACATCCGGCCCCCGAGCCTGATCAACCTCACCCTGCTCGAAGAGATGTGCGTGGGAACCAAAATCGCCGATGTCATGGTGATCCTCGGTTCCATCGACATCGTTCTGGGCGAAGTCGACCGTTAACCCGAAACACGCTTTGAAATATGACTCACGCAAAGACGCAAAGACGCAAAGAAAGGCAAGGCATTCCGCCCCTTTGCGCCTTTGCGTCTTTGCGTGAAATTTTTCCGGCCTCCCTTTTTACAGAATGAACTTTCCCGGCTCAGGCATTTTCAAAGGCATGGTGGTCAGCGCGATCAACCTGTTTGGCAGCTATTTCGACCGCGCCCACGCCAAGCGCCTCATCACGGAACAATATCCCGAGGAGCGCCCCACGCTCCCCGAGGCTTCGCGCAGCTTCCCGTTCCTTGTGTTCGATGGCGACCCGGAAAAAGGCATCCGCTGTGTGGCCTGCAAGATTTGCGAAAAAGAATGCCCGCCGCAGTGCATTTTGATTGAGCAAGACCGGGATGAGAACGGCAAATTGCTCCGGCGGCCCAAGGTGTTCAACATCGATATTTCCGTCTGCATGGGATGCCAGATCTGTGTCGAGTCTTGCCCGTTCGAGTCGATCCGCATGGATAACATTTACGAGGTGAGTTCGTACGACCGGTTTGACTCGCTGGTGCTCCCGAAAGAGAAGCTCCTTAAATCAAACGAATACTACCACAGTATTCACCCGACCGAAGCCGCGGAAACCGATGCCCGGATCGAAGCCGCCCGCCTTAAGAAAGAAGCCGCAGCCAAGGCCGCCGCGCAAAAAATGGCCGCAGCCAAAGCTGCCGCAGAAGCCAAAGCCGCCGCGGAACAATCCTCTCAACCGGAGTCTCAAGCGTGAATTTTATCGATCTCTTAAAACGCATCCCGGAAATCTGCAAAACCCCGGAAACCTTGCCGCTCGAAGGCAAAAAGCTGATCCTCGATTTCGTGACCTGGCTCGGCTCGCTCGTCGGAATCGCGGTCCCGCCCTGGGTTTTGACGCTCGTCAATATCCTCGTCGTGATCGTCGCAATCATTGCCGTTTTCCTGATTATGTTTGCGCTGATGTCGGTGTGGGAACGCAAAATCCTGGCCCGCGCGCAGAACCGGTACGGCCCCAATCGCGTGGGACCGTGGGGACTTTTCCAGCCAGTCGCCGACGGGATCAAAATGCTGACCAAGGAAGATATTGTGCCGCGCAATGCCGACAAGGTGGTCCATTTTATCGCCCCGATCGTGATGCTCGTCCCGGCTTTGATTCTGCCCGTTCTCCTGCCTTACGGACGCGGGATGGTTGCCATTGATCTTTCCGTTGGCATCCTGTTTTTCTTCGCCGTGGGCGCGGGGAGCGAAGTGGCGATTTTCCTGGCCGGATGGTCGAGCCGCAATAAATATTCGATCCTCGGAGCGATGCGCGCCATCGCCCAGATGATCAGCTATGAATTGCCGCTGGTGATGTCGGCGGTGATCGTCGCGCTGGTTGCCGGAACGCTCTCGCCCACGGGCATCGTCGAGGCGCAAGGCGGTTATCAGTTCGGATTTTTCCCCAACTGGTTCGTCTTTACCCCATGGGGTTTTGTCGCTTGCGTGCTGTTTTATTTCAGCGCCCTCGCCGAGTCCAACCGCAGCCCGTTTGATCTTCCCGAAGGGGAATCCGAACTCGTCGCGGGGCATTTGACCGAATACTCCGGGTTCAAATACGCCCTCTTTTTCATGGCGGAATACGTCGGCATGTTTGCGATCAACGGACTTCTGGTGACGCTCTTTTTGGGTGGCTATCAAGCGCCTCTGCCGTTCCTCACCTTCATTCCGTCCTGGTGCTGGTTCTTTATCAAGCTCGCGTTCCTGGCGTTCAGCTTGGTCTGGGTCCGCGCCACGATGCCCCGGTTCCGCATCGACCAGATGATGCAGTTCGCCTGGAAATTCATGCTCCCGATGAGCTTCGCCGCCCTCTTCTCCGCCGCCGCCTGGCACTATGCCGGACGGGGGCTTCTTGGATGGGGGATTTCAGCCGTTCTCGTCGCGATTCCTTATTTCGCGCTGGGCTATTTCTGTTTCACCCGGCATCACTCCGCCGATAACCGCCGTTACCTATTCTCCGAGTAACATGCACGAGCTCTTCCAAAAAATTATCGCTCTCCCCTGGGATCAAGCCCCGCAATGGCTTTTCCTGATCCCGGCATTTGTCATGCTGATGGGAGCCGCCGCCGCCGTCATGCTGCGCAACCTGATTCACTGCGCGCTCTGCCTCACGCTGAGCTTTATTGCATTGGGCGTTCTGTTCATGGCACTAGGCGCGGAGTTCGTGGGATTTGTCCAACTGCTCGTCTACGTCGGCGCGGTTGCCATGCTGATCCTCTTCGCCATCCTGCTCACCCCGGCGGGCGAAGTCGCCGCCAGCAACAATCCGTTGCGCAATTTCAAGTTCTCCCGCGCCTTTGCTGCTGCGGGAGGAGCCACTGTAGCACTCCTGGTGCTCGTCTCGCTCTTGGGCGCGATTTTCTTTAGCCCTCACGCCCGCGCCGTTGTGCCGCCAGCGCAAGCCGCCATCGCGCCGGTCAAAGCGATTGGCGAGAATTTGCTAAATCACACCCTGCTGCCGCTTCAGGCCACCGCCATCCTGCTCACCGCCGCGCTCATTGGAGCCGCCTTGCTCGCAAAGGAGGAGAAAAAATCATGATGCTTCAAGTCATTCTCGCCATTTCCGCCGTGCTCTTTTGCTTTGGTCTGCTTGCCACGCTGACCCGCAGCAACGCCATCATGGTCTTGATCGGCATCGAATTGATGCTTGGCGCAGGGAACCTGAATTTCATCGCGTTCTGGAAATTCAGCACGCACCCGGAACTGCTCACCGGGATCATGTTCGCCATCTTTTCCATCGCGCTTGCCGCCGCCGAAGCCGCCGTCGGGCTGGCCATCGTGATCCAGGTCCACCGCCGCTTGCGCAGTGTTAACGTCAACCGCGCCACTCAATTGAAAGGGTAAACGCCCACGCCTTCTATTTTTATGTTTCTCGCAAAGACGCAAAGACGCAAAGAAAAGACAAAGGGTGGATTCCTCCCCCCTTTGCGCCTTTGCGTCTTTGCGAGAGAATATTTCCTTTCCCTGTTATGAATACTTTTTTGCTACTCGCGCTCGTTCCGTTGCTGCCGTTTCTGGCGGCGGGAATCACCGCGCTTTTAAAACGCGAACAGCGGGGGCTTTCGGCCACGCTGGTCATTGGCGCGCAAACCGTTGCCTGTGCGATCAGTCTTTTTTTGTTCGCGGGAGCCATCACCGCCAAAAGCGGAGCCATCGTTCACAATTTCCCGTGGCTCACCTTCGGCAATGACACCCTTCGCCTCGGTTTGCTCCTCGATCCGCTCAGCGCAGGCATGGGCGCGATGGTCTCGTTTGTCACCCTGCTCATTTTCATCTACAGCGTCGGTTACATGAAAGAGGATCGGAATTTCACCCGGTTCTTCACTTTTTTAAGCCTCTTCTCGGGCGCGATGCTCGGGGTGGTTTATTCCAACAGCCTCCTCTTGACGTTCATCTGCTGGGAACTGGTCGGGCTCGCCTCGTATCTGCTCATCGGGTTCTGGTTCCACAAGCCGTCCGCCGCCGCCGCTGCCAAAAAAGCGTTCATCACGACCCGGGTCGGCGACATGGGATTTCTTATTGGCATGTTCTGGCTCTATAAAGCCGCCGGGACGCTTCTTTTTTATGACAATGGCGCGGGATGTCTCGAACAAGCCGCCCTCGCCACGATGGCCAAGACGATGGTCGGCGGCCTCGCCGTTTCCAACATCATCGCGCTCTTGATCTTCTGCGGCGCGGCGGGCAAATCGGGGCAATTCCCGCTGCACGTCTGGTTGCCGGACGCGATGGAAGGCCCGACCCCGGTCAGTGCCTTGATCCACGCCGCCACGATGGTCGCGGCGGGTGTCTACCTCGTCGCACGCGTTTTCCCGATCTTCACCGCCACCGGTGCGCCGTCGGTTTCCCTGACGGTCGTTGCGTGCATCGGCGCGTTCACGGCCCTTTTCGCCGCGTTGATCGCCGTCGCGCAAACCGACATCAAGCGCATCCTCGCTTACTCCACTGTCTCGCAACTCGGCTTTATGATGCTGGCTCTGGGCGTCGGCAGCGTTGGAGCCGCCATGCTCCACTTGATTGCCCACGCCTTTTTCAAAGCGCTCCTCTTCATGGGCGCGGGCTCCGTGATCCACGGCGTCCACGAGGAACAGGATATCCGGGCCATGGGGGGCTTATGGAACAAAATGCCGCTCACCTTTGCCACCTATGCCATCGGCATGCTCGCGTTGGCCGGGTTCCCGCTTGCATTCTCCGGGTTCTGGAGCAAAGACGCCGTCCTGCATGCCGCGAATCTGTGGCCTGTCTCGCAGCTCCCGTTTAAGATGGCCGCCGCCGCCGCGTTCTTGACGGCTTTCTACATGACGCGCCAGATGTTCTATGTCTTCTTCGGCAGCTACCGGGGCCATACCCATCCGCATGAAAGCCCGGTCGTCATGACGCTGCCGCTCGTGATCCTCGCCGCCGCCGCCGTGCTTTTCTCGCTGGTCGCCACTCCCGCTTGGCCGTGGTTTGAAGATTTCCTCGCGGGGCACAATGCTGGGTTTGAACTCGCCGCGCTGCGTGAACCGGGTTTCCTCCACGTCGCCCTGACCTCCACCGCCATCGTCTTTTCCGGCTTGCTCCTCGGCTGGTTCATCTACGGACGCCGCCCGCTTTCCGGCGTCGATCCGATCGAAGCCGCTTCCGCCTCGGCTTACAACACTTTGGCGAACCGCTGCTACATCGACGAACTTTACGATGCCACGATCATCCGCTTGGTCGCGCTCACCGGTGAAATCTCCGCGTGGATCGATCGCACGATTCTCCAAGGCGCGGTGAACGCCACGGCAGGCTTCTCGTTCCTGATTTCTTACCTGAGCGACGGGATCGACCGTTTTCTCATTAACTTCGGCTTCGACCATAGTTGCAACGCCTTGCGCGAATACGGGAGCGGCATTGCCGGATGCGAAGGAGGGCGCGTGCAAGGATATTTGCGCGTCCTCGGTGTCGGGATGGTCGTTCTCCTCGCCTTTCTTGGATGGCTTTTAGTGTAGACAAAGCATGAGCAATTTTTACCTCACACTCCTCACGTTCATTCCGCTGGCGGGCGCACTTTTGGTGGCGCTCCTTCCCGACAAACGCGCCCTCATTCGCGCGGGCGGGCTCGGATTCGCCTTCGCAACCCTCGCCGCGACCGTTGCGCTGGCGTTGCAATACGACCGCGCCGCGGGCGGTTTGCAATTTATAGAGCAACGTGACTGGATTCCGGCGTTGCACATTCAATATTTCCTCGGGGCGGACGGCCTGAGTTTGCTACTCCTGCTCCTGACCTGCATCGTCACGCCGTTTGCGCTTTTGGCCTTGGGCGAACGCTCCACGAAATTTAACGTCACTCTCATCCTGCTTCTGCAAACGACGCTCCTCGGGACGTTCACCGCGCTCAATTTCATCCACTGGTTCCTTTACTACGAACTGAGCCTCGTCCCCGCGTTCTTCCTGATCCGCATGGGCGGAAGCGCCAAGGCCACTGCCGCCGCGACGCAGATGTTTATTTACACGCTGCTGGGCGGGTTCGCGATGCTGCTTGGTTTCCTGGCAATCCATCAAGCGACCGGCACGTTTAACCTGATCGACCTCGCCAAACTCGCGCACGAAAACAAGCTCGGCCACGCCCTCTCCGCCGCGTTTCATTGGAAATGGATCAGCTTGCTGGTCTTTGGCGGGATCTTCCTGGGGCTCGCCGTCAAAGTGCCGGTGGTCCCGTTCCATACCTGGCTTCCCGACGCTTACACCGAGGCTCCGGCCCCGGTCTCGATGCTGCTCACCGGGCTGCTTTCCAAAATGGGCGTCTACGGCTTGCTCCGGTTGCTGCTGCCGCTCTTCCCGGGGTTGATGTTCCACCTCCAAAAGCCGCTGCTCGCTTTCGCGCTGGTCACGATCATCTTTGGAGCCTTTGCCGCGCTGGGCCAACGCGATCTCAAGCGCATCGTCGCCTATTCTTCCATCAACCACTTGGGCTACTGCTTGCTGGGGATCTTCGCCATCGCCGCCGCCGGGCATGCCTCGGTGACGCTGGGCGATCGCGCCGCCGCCATGAACGGCGTCCTGCTCCAAATCTTCAACCACGGTCTCACCGCCGCTGCGATCTTCTGCTTTATCGGCTTCATCGAAACCCGCAGCGGCGGCTTGCGAGGCCTGAACGATTTTGGCGGATTGCGAACGCTGGCCCCGGTCCTGACGGGTCTCATGGGAATCAGCCTTTTCTCTTCGCTCGGCCTGCCCGGGCTGAACGGTTTTGTGGGCGAATTTCTCATTTTCAAAGGCTCCTTTGCGCTGACCCCCGGTGCCGCCGCCCTCGCCGCCATCGGGCTGTTCATCACCGCGCTTTTCCTGCTCACGATGATCCAGCGCGTCTTCACCGGCCCGCTCAATCCACGCTGGGCCAGCTTCCCGGATTTGAGCCTTGCCGAGCGCGCCACCGTCGCGCCCGCCATTGCGCTCATGTTTGCGGTGGGCATCTGCCCGCAACTTCTCATCACCCTGTTTAACCAAACGGTCCTCAATCTTTTGCCATAATGCTGACCGCCACCCTCCTATCCTCGTTCCTGGGCGTCGCCCTCATTTTGCTCCTCCCGGTGCGATGGGGCCAAGCCGCCAAATGGATTGCGCTCCTCTCGGCCCTGCTCGGTTTCGGGTTCGGCGTTGCGGCGTTCCGCGGCTACGACATGACGCCCCAAGCGTATCCGATCCAGTCGATGATCAACCTGCCGTGGGTTGAGCGGCTCGGCATCGGATTCATCACCGGCGCAGACGGCATCAGCCTCGTCCTGATTCTGCTCACTGGGATCATTGCTCTGGCCGGCGTCCTCTTCTCCTGGAACGTGACCCAACAACCGCGAGCCTTTTTCGCGCTTTTCCTCACGATCATCGGCGGCGTCTACGGCGTCTTTCAAAGCCTGGACCTGTTCCTGCTCTTCGTATTTTACGAGATCGTCATCATCCCGAAATATTTTCTCATTTCGAACTGGGGCTCCACCAATCGCGAATACGGCGCGATGAAACTGACGATCTACTCGGTTGCCGGAAGCGCGTTGATTTTGCTGGTCCTGCTGGGCATTTACGTTGTCAACCCGGATGTCTCACTTAATCTTATCGCGCTTGCGAAATACAAATTCCCGCACGGATTCCAGCTCTGGGCGTTCCCGGTGATGTTCCTCGGGTTCGGCATTTTGGCGGGCCTGTGGCCGTTCCACACATGGGCTCCCACCGGCCATGTCGCCGCTCCCACCGCCGTCTCCATGCTGCTCGCGGGCATTGTGATGAAGCTCGGTTCCTATGGCGCGTTGCGCGTCGCCATGACCCTCTTCCCCTACGGCCTGGAACAATGGCGCATGGCGATCGCCATCCTCGCCACGGTCGGGCTGCTCTACGGCGCTCTCGTCGCACTGGCCCAGCGCGATCTCAAATTTGTCGTTGGTTATTCCAGTATCAACCATATGGGATTCGTCCTGCTCGGGTTGGTCACGCTCAACACCATCGGCCTGAGCGGTGCCGTGTTGCAGATGTTCTCCCACGGGATTATCGGCGGGCTGCTCTTCGCCGTCGTCGGCCGGATGATCTATGACCGGACCCACACCCGCGACCTCGGCGCGTTGGGCCAAATGGGGCTGGCCAAGGCGCTCCCGTTCGCCGCATTCACCTTTGTCATCGCTTCCGCCGCCTCCATGGGCATGCCCGGGTTCAGCGGATTTATCGCTGAAATCTCGATCCTGCTGGGGGCTTGGAAAGCGTTCCCAATGCTCCTGATCTTTGCGGCCATCGGAGCCATCATCACCGTCGCCTTTACCCTGCGTGCCCTGCAACGGAGCTTTTTCCCGGCGCACGAAAGCGCAATCGAAATCGAACCGCACCCGTACGCGCCGATCTCCCTCCCCGAACGGCTCGGGGGAGCGATCCTCATGGCGGCGACCTTGGGTGTCGGTCTTTTCCCGAAAATCCTCATGGACCCCATCCTGCGCAGCTTTGAAAGCCCGCAATCCCTCATGCACCATCTCATCCGGGAGGTGACGAAATGAACACCGCCCTCAACCTGCTTCACCTCCTCACGCCGGAATCGATCCTGGTCGAGACCATTCTCGTCGTCCTGATTGCCGGGCTTTTTAAAGCCACCGCCCAAAAGCGCAACATGCTCCTAAGCCTCACGCTCATCGGGGGGGTGACGGCCGGAGCGATGCTCATCTTCCAGCCGCATTACGGCAACATCGCCAACGGAATGGCCGTGCTCGACCCGCTCACGCGCTTTATCAAAGTCGTCGTCCTTGGCCTGAGCCTCATCACCGCCGTTTACGCCGTGCAGTCCAACATCCGGCAGCATTTCGCCGAATACCTCGCGCTCATCCTCTTCACGGCCATCGGGATGATGTTGCTGGCCGGGACCGAAAATCTGCTCATGATTTTCATCGCCCTGGAGATGGTCAGCATCCCGCTCTACCTGCTTGCCGGATTCCTGAAACAAAGCAGCGCCTCTGCGGAAGCGTCGTTAAAATATTTCCTTGTGGGAGGCGTCTCCGCGGCATTCCTGCTCTTCGGTATCAGCCTTATTTACGGCACCACGGGCGCCACCTCCCTGCGCGATCTCGCCCAGAGCGCCCCCGCCGTCACCCGCGATCCCCTTTTCCTCGCGGGCCTTGTGATGGCGATCGTCGGGTTCGGGTTCAAAGTCGCCGCCGTCCCGTTCCATCTCTGGGCGCCGGACGTCTACGAAGGCGCGCCGACCTCCTCGGCCGCCCTCATCGCCTCCGGTTCCAAAGTCGCCGGATTCCTGATTCTCGCCAAATTCCTCGCCATCGGACTTGCGGGCGCGGCCGGCAGCGCGGCATCGAGCCAACTGCAACCCGGTTGGCTGCCGCTCCTGGCCGTTATCGCCGCCATCTCCATCGTCGTGGGGAATCTCGCCGCATTGAGCCAATCGAACGTCAAACGCATTCTCGCCTACTCCGCCATCGCGCAGTCGGGCTACATGCTTTTGGGGCTCAGCGCCACCGGCGGAACCGCCCTCATCTCCGTACTCTTCTACGTGGTCGTCTACGCCCTCACCGCCCTCGGCGCGTTTGGGGTCGTCCTGCACGTCGAGCAACGGCGCGGCGGCTCACAACTGCATCATTTTGAAGGGCTTCACCAAAGCGCGCCCGGCCTCGCCCTCTGCATGGGGGTTTTTATGATCTCGCTGGCCGGTATCCCGCCCCTGGCCGGATTTTTTGGCAAATTCTATCTTTTTGCCGGGGCGCTCGGGTCGGCTTCGCAAGGCGGTAATCTCGGGCTTTTGTGGGTCGTGGCCATCGCGATCACCTTTAATGCCGTCTCCCTTTACTACTATCTCATTGTCCTCAAGCACGTCTTTGTCACCCCGGCCACGCATCCGGCCGAGCCTGTGACCCGTCGCAACGCCGCGACCTTCGTGACCGGTCTGCTCGCGGTGAGTGTCTTTGCCATCGGCCTCTACCCCGGCGTGCTATTGGACCCGCTCCGAGCCGCTGCCCAAGCGGCAAACCGCAAACCGGTTACGGCTGCCCCCGTCCAACCTAAATAACGATTTTGCCATGTCTTACGACTACCTGCTCCTGACCATTTTTCTGGCGATCGCCCTCATCTTTCCGCTCGTCCCGCTGGGACTCGCATGGCTTTGGGCACGCACCCTTTCGCCCGCCAAGCCCGGTCACGACAAGCAAGCCACCTACGAATGCGGGCTCGAATCGGAAAAGCCGGTGCAGATCCAATTTCAGGCGCACTATTACCTTTACGCGCTCGTCTTTCTTGTCTTCGACGTGGAAACCGTTTTCCTGCTTCCATTTGCCGCGATGGGGTTTGTGAACATCCCGGTCGTGGGATTCCTCTCGATCATGCTTTTTTTACTGCTCTTGGTTGAAAGTCTGGTCTGGGCATGGGCCAAAGGCATTCTCGAGTGGAAGTGATCGGCCGGTAGCGCGAAAAAAAAGAAGAAAGGTTTTGCAACTCTCGCGGCAAGATGCTTTATTTTCCGTCCCTTGACGGCGAAAAGCCGTCCGTGGAACAAAGCGCTCGTAGCTCAATTGGATAGAGCATCTGACTACGAATCAGAAGGTTTCAGGTTCGACTCCTGACGGGCGCAGTTCCTCCCGATAGAGACTTACGCAAGTTTCTGAGTGCGAAACGCAAAGCGGCGTCGCAAATGCTTGTTTAGCCTTTCTTGCTTCATTGCTTGTGCGATACTCGGCGCAGGCACCCTTTTTCAAAACTTCCAATCCCCCTTGAGTATGACTATCAGGAAGAAACTTTTTACGGCAATTGGGTTGATTGTGATTGCCCTCTCCATCGCCTCCGCAACGGCCAGTTACTTCGTGCAGAGGCATCAGTTATTGAATGCGCTTGATGAAAAGATTCTGGTTTCGGCGCAGCTTGCCAAGGAAAGCATATCCGAGGATTACCACGACCGCATCGTAGATCAGCAGTCCGTCTCCCCGGAGGAGTTCACCGGCATTGTGAAAAACCATGACAAACTGTGCCTCCAACTCGGGCTGCAATACCTTTGGAGTTGCATGGAACTCGGGGGCCGGATCGTGTTCACCACCGCCACCTCTCCCGGAAAAGATCTGCGCAAAAAGGATTATGCTTCCTTCCTGGAGGTCCACCGCGACCCTCATGCGTTCGATGAAGTTTTTAAAACCATGCGGCCGGTTTTCAGTTCGTTCCAAAACCAATGGGGCCATGGGAGGATGGTTTTATTGCCTTACAAAGATCACCAGGGCAGGAAATATTGCTTTGGCGCAAGCGTTAGCTTCGACGCCATCGAGGCTGCGTTGAGAAAAACATTGGCCTACTCGCTCGCCATCGGGATCGGATTTCTTGCAATCGGGTTGCTGGTGGCCCTTCGGGTTTCCAGAACTCTCGCCGACCCGATTATTCGCCTGGCCGGGATGGCAGACCATATCGCCCAGGGAGAGATGAATAACCCGGAATCGGATGTGGCGGGCGGCCCCATGGAACTGGTCTCACTCGAAAAAAGTCTCGATTCGATGAAAAATGCGATTCGCCAGAAAATCGGCGAATTGGAATCGGAAGTGATCGAGCGAAAACAGGCCCAATCGGAGATGTCAAAGTTCCAATTGATCGCACTGGAAGCTCGTGACCCGCTGCTTCTGGTGACTCTGGATGGGCGGATTGTTGAGGCAAATGCCGCCGCAGAAAAACTGTACGGTTACAGCCGGGCAGAGTTGTTGCAGTTGCATATTGAACAATTGCGCACAAATGAATCGCCCGAAACGGTGAAGAGCCAGATGCAGCAGGCGAGGGCTCAAGGCATTCTTTTTGAAGCCACGCATCGTTGCAAAGACGGATCCGCCGTGCCGGTGGAGGTGAACTCGCACAAGGTCACTGTCGAAGGCCGGGAATTGCTTTTGAGTGTTGTCCGGGACATCACCGAGCGCAGCGCTTCCGAAGCCAGAATTTCGCGCCTGACCCAGCTTTATACCGCGTTAAGCCAATGCAATCAGGACATCGTGTATTCGGCCAATGCGGATGAATTATTGCCGAAAATCTGTCGTGGCATCGTCCAGCTCGGCGGAATGAAAATGGCTTGGATCGGCTTTGTTGACGAGGCAACCGGGATGGTTCGTCCGGAGGCATCTTTTGGCAAAGGAGTCGAGTATCTGGAAAAAATCAATATTTCGGTGAATCAGGATGATCCCTCAGGACGCGGGCCGACAGGGACTGCGATTCGGGAAAACCGGCCGTTCTGGTGTCAGGATTTCCAAAACGACCCACGCACGGCTCCCTGGCAAGAGGCCGGCAAGCGTTTCGGCTGGGCCTCCGTGGCTTCACTTCCGTTATGTGTGAGGGGAAAACCGGTCGGTGCTTTTAATATCTACAGCAATGTGGTTCAGGCATTCGACGGCGAAGTGCGCAAGCTCTTGGATGGAATGGCAAACGACATCAGCTTTGCCCTGGAAAGTCTCCTGCGCGAAGACGAGCGCAAGCAGGCCGAGCGAGCGTTGCGTGAGAGCGAATCACGAATGAAAGCCATTCTCCATACGGCCATGGACGGCTTCGTTCTGGTGGACGAGGAAGGGCGCATGCTGGAAGTCAACGAGGCGTACTGCCGCATGGTCGGGTATGCCGCTCCGGAACTGCTCACGATGCGTATTTCCGATTTGGAAGCCATCGAAAGCATTGAGGAAACCGGGGCTCGCATTCAGAAAATCATGCTCCAGGGCAGCGACCGTTTTGAGTCAGTCCAACGGCGCAAGGATGGGTCTCTTTTTGATGTCGAAGTCAGTGTTCAATACCGGGCCTCCGACCACTCTTTCGTGACTTTTCTTCATGACATTACCAACCGCAAACGGGCTGCGCAGGCGCTGGTTCAAGCCAACGAGGAATTGGAACAGCGGGTTATTGAACGCACGGCTGAATTGGAGGCGGAAGTTGCCGAACGCAAGCAGCAGGCCGCCTTTGTAAAGCTGCTGATCGATTCCGTCCCCGACCTTATTTTCTTTAAGGACATGGATGGCAAATACCTGGGCTGCAACCCGCCTTTTTCCGAATTTGTGGGACGCCCCACGGAGGAAATCATTGGAAAAAGCGACAGGGATCTTTTTGGCGAGGAAATCGGGGATTCCTTCAGGAAATACGACCGGAGCATGCTGGAGAGCGGCCAGCCACAGCATAATGAAGAATGGATAACCTATGCCGATGGCCGGAGGCAACTCGTGGACACCATCAAAACTCCATACCGGGAGGCGAATGGAAAAACGATCGGCGTGATCGGGATCAGCCGCGACATCACCGAACGCAAACGCGCGGAGCTGGAAATGCGCAAGCTCTCCAGCGTCATTGAGAATGCCCCGATGTCCATCTTCATCACCAATTTGAATGGGGAGATTGAGTATGTGAACCCCTTTTTCACGCAGTTGACTGGTTATTCGTTTGAGGAGGTATTTCATAAAACCCCCCGGATTCTCAAATCGGGTTTAACCCCGCCGGAAGTCTATGTTGCCCTCTGGAAAACCATCGGCAGTGGCGAGATATGGAAGGCGGAAAACACCAACCGCAAGAAGAACGGCGATCTTTATGTGGAATGGACGGTCATCACACCGATCAAGGACGCTGATGGGAAGGTGGCCTATTACGCCGCAATCAAAGAAGACATTACCGAGCGCAAGCGGACCGAGCAGGCGCTCGCCAAACAGCACGAGCAACTCCAGCATTTGCTGGATACCGCCCCGGTGGGAGTAGGCATTTCAGTCGATAACGTCATCCGATTCGCCAACCCCCGCATGGCGGAACTTGTCGATCTGAAGGTGGGCGACTCGGTTCGCCGCATTTATAACGATCTCGAAGACCGCGCACGGATGCTCGAGATTCTGAACCTGAACGGGATCGTTCAGGATATGGAATTCAAAATGCCCGGGCCTCATGGGGAAATCCGGGATACGATGGGAACCTTTCTCAACACAGAGTTTGAGGGCCAGAAAGGGATTCTTTGCTGGCTGGTTGACATCGGGAAACTCAAGGCCGCAGAAATCGAACTGCGCCAGGCCAAGGACGCCGCAGAATCCGCAAACCGCGCCAAGAGCGCCTTCCTTGCGAACATGTCGCATGAGATCCGCACGCCAATGAATGCGATCCTTGGTTTTACCCAATTGATGCAAGGCGAATCCTCCACAACGCCCCAGCAGCAGAAGCATTTGGAAATCATCAATCGCAGTGGCAAGTTTTTGCTCTCCCTGATCAATGACATTCTGGAAATGGCAAAGATCGAAGCAGGTCGGGTAACGTTAAAACCTGTTACTTTTGATCTCCATGAACTCTTCAAGGACTTGGAGAGAATATTTGTTGTGCAAACGACCGCCAAACGTTTGCGGCTCTCCGTGGAAAAACTCGCGCATATTCCACGATGGGTTGTCGGGGATGAGCAAAAGCTGCGTCAAGTGCTCTTCAATTTGCTTGGCAATGCGGTGAAATTTACCAACGAAGGCTTGGTCGCGGTGCGTGCTTATATGGACGACGGCGATCCCGACGAGTTGCGTTTGATTGTGGAAATAGAAGATACCGGCGTCGGCATTTCCGAAGAGGAACAATCGATTCTTTTCCGGCGTTTTTCACAAACCCAAAGCGGACGCAAAAAGGGGGGAGGCACTGGTCTCGGCCTGGCGATCACCCACGAGTTTATCCGGATGATGGGCGGCGACATCACCATGCGAAGCCAGCCGGAGAAAGGCAGCTTATTCCGCTTCCATATCAAATTAAATCGGGCCGATGCCGCTCCTGACTCTGAACGGAGCCGCGTGTCGGGCTTATGCCTGCGCTTGCATCCGGGGCAAAAACCGTGCCGCATCCTGATCGTGGATGATAAGGAAGAAAACCGGGTGTTGTTGATGCACATGCTTACCCCTGCTGGCTTTGAACTCAGGGAAGCTGCAACCGGAGGCGAAGCGATCAACAAGTTCAAGGCATGGAATCCCCACCTTATTCTCATGGATATGCGCATGCCTGGAATGGACGGTTGTGAAGCGATCCGGCACATCCGTAAAAGCGCAAACGGGGGGGCGGTGAAAATCGTGGTCAATTCTGCCAGCACGTTTGAAGATGATCAGCGAGCGGCGCTGGCTGCTGGAGCCGACTTTTTCCTGCAAAAACCAATAAAATACCAGGAACTCATCGACGTACTCCAAAACCTGTTCGTCGCAGAATTTAGATTCGAAAAAGCAGAGCCGATCGCGGAACTGGGTCTGCAGCCCGAAGAGAATATCCTCTCAAAGCAAGGGCTGTCCGAGCAATGGCTTGCGGAATTGAGAAATGCTGTCTTGCTCGCGGACTTCGAAAATGTGGAAAAACTGATCGACGAAATCGCCTCTCTGGATCCCCTCCGAGCGCAAAAATTGCGCACTTTTGCGGAGCAGTTTAATGCCAAAGCCCTATTGCAATTCCTGAATTAAGCAGAATCGCCATTCAATCGCCAGCTTGACAGTATAATGAACGGCATCATTTTGTTCGGAAAACTTCTTTAAGCTACCGCCCCCCTATGCTCCCCACTTCCGATTACAATTTCTGGCATCGCGATAGCTTTCTGCTGGGCGCCGACAGTCTCCACCTTGAAAAATTTGGAATGACCAAGTGCGGCCCCAACGACGGTTCATACCTGTTCTGTTCTTTTGTCTTCATGCATTTCATAACGAAAGGCGAAGGAATATTCTGTGTAGATGGTAAGAAATTTGACGCGGGTCGCGGAACGGCCATGTTTTTCTTTCCTGGCCAGCGCGTCCATTACTACAATAAGGGAGAGCAGCCGTGGGAATATTTCTGGGGAAAAATCTGCGGGACTGCCGTTGATACCAGTTTGAAGCTGATGGGGGTCTCCGTGAAACACCCTTTAATCCATATCAGCGATATAGATTCGCTCGAAATGCGGATCCGCAAGATCTTTCGTAACCTTCAAAGTTATCCTGAGGAACCTTTCGTGCCCTATGCCTCTGGTTGGGAGTTGCTCTCCAGCATCCACATGACCAGGAACGACAATTCCTCTTTAGGAGTATCCATACCGCTGATTGACCAAGCTCGTAGCTTTATAGAAAATACGACACCCAAGCTGCCGAATGTGAGCGAACTGGCCCAAAAACTGGGGGTTAGCCGAGTTACTCTTTACCGTCTCTTTCGTGAGCACGTTGGCTGCACTCCAAGCGAGTATCTGGATAAAATCCTCTACGATCGCGCGTGCGATCTGCTTTCCGATCCGGCATTCTCGATCAAGGAAATTGCGGACCTGTGCGGGTTATCCCCCCAGTATTTCTGCAATTGGTTTCGGCGGTTATCAGGAGTGTCTCCTATCAGATTCCGGAAGAAAAAAGCTCCTTGATCCGGCATCAGTCCCACCTTAAACCCCAAATCTGTCCCCAAACTTTGATATAGACAGTATTTAAGAGTGGAGCGGGTGAAGGGAATCGAACCCTCGTATGCAGCTTGGGAAGCTGCCGTTCTACCATTGAACTACACCCGCTTTAAAAATCTTTTCTTTCCAGCAGTCCCTAAATTTCCATTTCCCGGCCCGGTATTTTAATCCCGACTCCCAACCTGCTAAAAAGCGAGCGCAAAGAATGCGCAGGTTATTGCCAGGAAAGCAAGTCGGTTTTTGAGTCGTATGCTCTCGCGGTTGCCAGGGAATCGGCCGGTTTTGTTTTATTCTTCACGTAATAATAACCCACGGAAGCTACTCCGACACTCGCCGACGGATCGGGCATGTTCGAGAACGCAAGGGATGCCTTGATGTCATCCTCATAATTCGAGTCGATAAAGATGATGTACTGCGTCCCCCAAGGATCATACCATTTCCCGCTCGAAATGTTGACGCAGCCTTTGGTTGACTCTGCCACTTTGGGTTCGATGAATTTGATCTGACGCGGGTTGATGGAATCCAGCGTGGTTTGTGTGACTCCAATCGGCTTGTAACGCAGAGCGGATACGATTTGTTGGTTCCCTTTCGCTGTATCTACGCCGCCATAGGCCACATCCGTGGTTTCGTTGAGCGCCGGATCAATCGGGTAACGCCCGTATTCCGCATAATATAATTTGATCGCGCTGGCAATTTGCGCCATGTCATTTCTCGCTTGGGCTTTGCGCGCGTTCACCATCACACCGGTGACGGCGGGGATGGAAAGGCTGGCGAGGACGGCGATAATCGAGATGACCACCAGTAACTCGATCAGGGTAAAAGCCGGGGTGGCCAGCTTCGGGGAATGCAAACGAAGGATTTTCATGGGAGGAGTTTATTCAGATTAGGTGAACTTTGATCCGTTGACAACGGCTTTTGATCCCAATATCGCGCCTGCCAGCCAATTTGAATCTTCGCCCCGATTTATTTTTAGAGAAAAAAGGGGGTCCAAATGAATCGAGAAAAAACTTTTCGCGGACGTTTTAGTCGTAGAATGCACGGTTTGCAAGATACGGCCGGGCAGTTGCAGGAAACGGTAAAGGACCAGGCCAGCGCCATCGCCGACCAGGCCAGCGCCCTTGCAGAGCAAACCAAAGAAAGCTGGGAGCGTGGCCAAAAGGCGGTTTCAGACTGGGAGGAGCAGTTGGAAGACTCCATCCGTGACCATCCGATGCTTTACCTGGGCGGAGCGCTGGCGATTATCGGCTTGCTCATCGCCAAGATGATGTTTGACCGCAGTCATCGCTAAAAAGCGTAGCGGTTTGCAAGTCCAGGATTGCCAAGTGCGAAGTTTCGCCGAAAATCTGGCGATCCATGTCAGAAATTTCGAAAGCTTACGAACCTCAAGCAGTTGAAGAAAAATGGTACGCGCGTTGGCTGGAAGACCGTTGCTTTGCGGCCGATCCTGCCTCGCCCAAGCCTGCCTACAGTATTGTCATCCCGCCGCCCAACGTCACCGGGATGTTGACGCTGGGCCATGTGCTCAACAACACGATCCAGGATATCCTGGCGCGCCGCGCCAGGATGCTGGGTCGCGAAGTGCTCTGGCTGCCGGGGACTGACCACGCCGGGATCGCCACCCAGACGGTGGTGGAACGTAAACTGCGCAAGGAGGAAGGCAAAACGCGCCGGGATCTCGGTCGCGAGGCGTTCCTGGAGCGTGTTCTGGAATGGAAAGAGAAGCATGGCGGGATCATCATCGCGCAGCTCAAAAAGCTCGGATGCACCTGCGATTGGGCTCGCGAACGGTTCACGATGGATGCCGATTATTCCCGGCAGGTGCAGGAGGTTTTCGTCAAGCTCTACAACAAGGGGCTTATTTACCGCGGCAAACGGATGGTCAACTGGTGCCCGGTTTCGCTCACGGCGCTTTCGGACGAAGAGGTGATCATGAAGCCGCAAAACGGCTCGCTCTACCACATGAAGTACGAGCTGGTGGAACATCCGGGGCAATTCCTGGAGATCGCCACCACGAGGCCCGAGACGCTGATGGGCGATACCGCCGTTGCGGTTCACCCCCACGACGAACGTTACAAGCATTTGATCGGGAGCCACGTCTGGCGCCCGTTCCCGAAGGCGGCCATCCCGATCATCGGCGACGAACATATTGACCCGACTTTTGGAACCGGCGTGCTCAAGGTGACGCCAGCCCACGACAAGGCCGACTTTGAGATCGGCCAGCGCCACGGGCTCGAAGTGATCGACGTTTTCCACCCCAACGCCACGCTGAACGAGCTGGCGGGGCCGGAATTTGCGGGGATGGACCGGTTTGCCGCACGCAAAGCGGCGGTCGAGAAGCTTCGCGAGATGGGGTTGATGGTCAGAGAAGAGCCGTATCAGAACAACGTCGGCTATTCCGAGCGGGCCGATGTGCCGATCGAGCCGCGCTTAAGCGAACAGTGGTTCCTCAAATACCCGCAGGTGGACAAATCGCTCGAAGCCGTCAACAGCGGGATCGTGAAATTCCGCCCGGAACGTTGGGCGCACGTCTACGACCATTGGATGCAGAACATTCAGGATTGGTGCATCAGCCGCCAGCTTTGGTGGGGGCACCGCATCCCGGTCTGGTACCGCAACGATAACCCCGCCTGTGTGCATGTGGACACCACGGCTCCGGCCGATCCGGAAAACTGGACCCAGGAGGAAGACGTGCTTGACACCTGGTTCTCCTCCTGGCTCTGGCCGTTTGCCACGATGGACGCCGAAACGCGCGCCAAGTTTTACCCAACTGCCGACCTGGTGACCGGCCCGGATATCATTTTCTTCTGGGTCGCCCGGATGATCATGGCGGGGTACGAGTTCACCGGCCAGGAGCCGTTTGCCAACGTCTTTTTCACCGGGTTGATCCGCGACATGTCGGGCCGCAAAATGTCCAAGTCGCTGGGCAACTCGCCCGATCCGCTCGATTTGATCGCCAAATACGGGGCGGACGGTATCCGGTTTGGCCTGCTGCGCATCGCGCCGCAAGGTCAGGACATCCGTTTCGACGAAAAACAAGTCGAGGAAGGCCGCAACTTTGCCAACAAACTGTGGAACGCCGCCCGGTTCCGCCAGATGCACGGGCCGAGCGCGCCGGAGGTCAATCTCGAGGGATTGCCGCTCTCGAGCTACTCGCTTGATATTTTAAGCAAACTCCAGGCGTTGATTGTCAACGTCAATGCCGCTTACGACGAATACCGCTTCAACGAAGTCGCGCAGTCGCTCTATGACTTCTTCTGGAGCGAGTATTGCGATAATTACGTGGAAGCCGCCAAAACCGAAATCTTCAGCGAAGACCCGTCGGCCAAAGCCTCGGCGCTCGCGGTGATGGATTTTGTGCTCTCGCATTTTCTCCGTTTGTTGCAACCGTTTATGCCTCATTTAGCGGCGGAACTCTGGGCCACTTTCGGGTTCCAAGCGCCTCAACACGGGAGGGAACACCTGATGTATGCCGCATGGCCCAACGCCGACTTGCTGGCCGGGATCGCCCCTCAGCGGCTTGCCTCTGGCAGCGAACGGGCGGCCTCGGTTTACCAGGCGGTGCGACTGGCGCGCAATCTGCGGGCCGAAGTGCGGATTCCTTCCAACAAGAAAGCCCGTTTCCATCTCAAACCGCAGCCGGAATGGGTCGCCCAGGAAAGCGAAACGTTTGCACGGCTCATCAATGCGGAATCCGTCGGGCTGCAACCCGATTACGAGCCCGCGCGAGGCGAACCCGGGGTGTTGACCCCCCTGGGCGAGCTGTATCTGCCGCTCGAAGGATTGGTCGATGCTTCTGCGGAACTGGAACGGATCAAGAAAGAGATTGCCAAAGTGGAGGCCGAGCTGGTCACCGTCCGCAAAAAGCTTTCCAACTCCAATTTTGTCCAGAACGCCCCCGCCGCCGTGGTCGATGAACATCGCAAACGCGAAATTGATTGGAGCGAAAAGCTGGCGCAACTCCAAAAAATGGAGCAAACTCTGGGAGCTTAGGACGGGACTGCCTGCCCATGTTGATTCGAAAACCGATGCTCAAGTTACTGGCCGTTGCAGGGCTTTGTATTCTCCCTTTCCAAGGGGGGTGGGCAGATATTCTTTCGAAGAACATGGAGTCAGACCAAACGGTTACCCAGATTCGCTCAATGGAAACCAAGAACGGGGTTTCGGCCCAATTTTGGTTGACTGCCGACGAGCAGATCTTTGCCGGCTGGATGAAAACCGGTATGCTTCGCAACCTGAAACCGATCACCGAAATCAAACGGAATACGCCGGTTTATTTCGCATTGTTTTTGGCCAACCCGGGAATCCGGCGGGTCGTGACAGCAAACTCGCTCAAGCCAAAATGCTCCAGCGATGTCACCTTTGATTTGTTTCTCATCACCCCGGGCGCCAATGTCTGTCTGGCTGACAAGCAGCGCGTGGCCTGGAAAGGAACTCCGCCCGCGCCAGAGTTGGTCTATCTGGCCAAAGATCGCGGCGTGATCAGTTTCGAGGCCATCGACCCGCTGGGTGAATACACCGTGGTCGTCGTGGTCCATGATAACGTCCTCAAAACGGACATGAAGCTGGCCCGCAAACTCACCCTTAAGGATTAGGCTGAATCGACATTCAGATCGAGCCAAACCCAAAGGGTTTGAAGCCCATAGCCGGTGGTTGAGCGTTAGCGACACCACCGGATGAGGTGTTGGAAGAATTCACCCCCAAAGGGGTGGCAGAGCCATCGCCTAGTTTTCTGCCACCCCTTTAGGGGTGAGGCGCGGTTTTGCATTGACCGGTGGTGTCGCTAACGCTCAACCACCGGCTATTCGCTGGCAACCCTGCGGGTTGCGGCGGCTTTTGAATGTCGATTCAGCTAGTGGGCTGTCACACGTTAAGCGATGGGTAAAGAGACAAGCCCAGCCTCGTTCCCAATCTCGTTCCTGTTTAGCCCGCAGGGCTGAGGGTAAGGAACGGAGCG